>NC_009615.1:1347500-1947500 GCF_000012845.1 Parabacteroides distasonis ATCC 8503 | reverse complement strand
CCGACGAATTCCATGTTGACGAACACCGCTTACTCCGCCTACGACGCTTTGATTATGGAGCAGGTAGCGAAACGTTTAGGGAAGGATGCGGACCAAAGGCGTTTCCGTACTTTCTACGAGAACGTGAAGAGGTCCTTTAACGACTTGTTCGTAAACGAGGAAGGACGCACGTTCGCCCCGACGGTGGAATCTATCTTTGGCAAGGATTCGCAAGTAGGTATGTGGCCCGGAACGGCGGCTACCGAGGCGAAGATCGTGGATACGCAGACCTCATACGTGGTTCCTCTCCAGTTCGATCTGTTCAATGAGAAAAACAAACCCTTGGCGATCCGGTATCTGGTAGAGAATATCAAGAAACATAATTATACGCTTACGACCGGCTTTATCGGTACGCCTTACCTGAATTTGGTATTATCCGACAATGGTTATGACGATGTCGCCTATAAGCTGTTTGAGCAAACCGCCTATCCTTCATGGCTGTATCCTGTCCTGCAAGGCGCTACCACGATTTGGGAACGTTGGAATTCCTACACGTTGGTAAATGGCTTCGGCCCTGTGGATATGAACTCTTTCAACCATTATTCGTATGGCGCTATCGAGGAGTGGATGATAGCTTATACCTTGGGTATCCAGCGGGATGAGGAACAACCCGCCTATAAGCACATCATCCTTCAACCCCGTATCGGCGGAACCTTCTCGTTCATCCGGGGTCATTACGATTCCGCCTATGGCCGTATCGAGAGTGGATGGCAAATCCAAAAGAAGGGCTATATATACGAGGCAACCATTCCCGCTAATACGACGGCTACCTTATATCTGCCCGCCAAATCGGAGAAGTCCGTTCGTATGGAGAAAGGGCAGGAGGGGATCACGCCCGTGGGATTGAAGGATGGGAAGGCTGTGTACCGATTGGGATCGGGGAGCTACCGGATATACGTGGATTGAATATTTCCCAAATATCCCGCCCGCGTCGGGTGCGCGGTCGAATCTTGGAGAAATGCGACGCTTCTCACCCGGTGTAAGGTCAGATTTTGTAAAAACGATAGTGCCCGGCCTTATTAAAATCTGTACATTCGCGCAAAAATAAATAAGAACATTGTTCATGATTGTTTAATTCTAATTAGATCAAGCGAGAATGTCAATACGAAAATCGGATCGCATTATCAGCGTGGAGCACGTATCGAAGTATTTTGGCGAGAAGGCCGTGCTGAATGATGTAAATTTACAGGTCCGCAAGGGCGAGTTTGTAACCATTTTGGGGCCTTCCGGTTGCGGAAAGACTACCCTGTTGCGTTTGATAGCCGGCTTCCAGACGGCCTCCGAGGGCGTTATCACGATGTCCGGGAAGGAGATTACGCAGACGCCGCCGCATAAACGTCCCGTAAATACGGTATTCCAGAAATATGCTTTATTTCCACATCTGAATGTGTACAATAATATCGCCTTTGGCCTGAAGCTGAAGAAACTTCCTTCCGCCACGATCGAGAAGAAAGTGAAACAGGCGTTGAAAATGGTAGGGTTGACAGACTATGAGGATCGGGATGTCGATTCCCTTTCCGGTGGCCAGCAGCAACGTGTGGCGATCGCTCGCGCTATCGTGAATGAGCCGGAGGTGTTATTGCTGGATGAGCCGTTGGCGGCCTTGGACTTGAAGATGCGCAAGGACATGCAAATGGAATTGAAAGAGATGCATAAGTCCTTAGGCATTACGTTCGTGTACGTGACCCACGACCAAGAGGAAGCGCTGACGCTGAGCGACACGATCGTTGTCATGAGCGAGGGAAAGATCCAGCAAATCGGTACCCCGATCGATATTTATAACGAGCCGGTCAATTCGTTCGTCGCTGATTTCATCGGTGAGAGTAACATCTTGAACGGGACGATGATCAAGGATAGGCAAGTCTCTTTCGCCGGTCATGAGTTCGAGTGCGTGGATGAGGGATTCGGGGAGCAAATGCCGGTAGATGTCGTGTTGCGCCCCGAGGATATTTACATCTTCGAGCCGTCGGAGGCGGCGATGTTGACGGGTACGGTAACCTCCTCCATCTTTAAGGGTGTGCATTACGAGATGATGGTGCAAACCCCGAACGGATACGAGTTCATGGTACAGGATTACCACTGTTTCGAGGCAGGTAGCGAGGTCGGGCTTCTTATCAAGCCTTTCGATATCCATGTAATGAAGAAAGAGCGTATTTGCAATACCTTCGAGGGAAAGCTTATCGACGCTACGCATGTGGAATTCCTAGGCTGTACGTTCGAATGTAAGGAAGTAACCGATATAGAGCCAAATACGCCTGTGAAAGTCGAGATCGATTTTAAAGATGTGATCTTGGAGGATAACGAGGAAGACGGTCGCTTGACCGGAGAAGTAAAATTTATCCTCTACAAAGGCAACCATTATCATCTGACCGTGTTTACGGATTGGGACGAGGACATCTTTGTCGATACCAACGATGTATGGGATGATGGAGATCATGTCGGCATAACGATCGCCCCGGATAAAATTCGAATTATTCATGCTTAAAAAGGGAAGGAAGTGATCAATACGTTTTCTGCATTTTTTATGAGACGAAGGAACTGGACCATTCCTTATGTCCTGTTCTTGGCCATCTTTGTCGTGATACCGCTCTTCTTGATCGTGTATTACGCCTTTACGAATGACGAGGGGATGTTTACCTTCGCCAACTTCCGTAAGTTCATGATCCATCCCGAGGCGATCAACACCTTCGTGTATTCAGTCGGGATCGCTTTGATAACGACCATCCTTTGTCTGCTGCTGGGATATCCGGCCGCTTGGATATTGAGCCAAGCCCGGTTTAATACTTCCCGTACGATGGTCGTTTTGTTTATCCTTCCGATGTGGGTCAATATCTTGATCCGTACGTTGGCTACCGTGGCTTTGTTCGATTTCTTGAATTTCCCGCTGGGAGAGGGGGCCTTGATCTTTGGCATGGTGTACAACTTCTTGCCCTTTATGATCTACCCGATTTATAATACGCTCCAGAAAATGGATCACAGCTTGATAGAGGCGGCGCAAGACTTGGGGGCGAATCCGTCGCAGGTATTTATCAAGGCCGTATTCCCACTATCGATGCCGGGAGTGATGAGTGGTATCATGATGGTGTTTATGCCGACCATCTCTACGTTTGCCATCGCCGAATTGTTGACGATGAACAATATCAAGCTCTTCGGTACGACCATACAGGAGAATATCAATAACGGTATGTGGAACTACGGGGCGGCGCTTTCTCTTATCATGTTGTTATTAATCGGAATCACGGGATTGTTCAGTAATGAGAGCAGTGATTCGGCGAATGAGGGAGGGCTTATCTGATGGTGAAATATTTAGCTAAGGGATATCTGTGGGCTTTGCTTTTGTTGCTCTACTCGCCGATCCTGATTATCATGATCTTCTCGTTCACGGAGGCGAAAGTGCTGGGTAACTGGACCGGGTTCTCCACGAAATTATATAGCTCCCTTTTTGCCGGCAACGTGCAGCACTCGTTGGTAAGCGCCCTTTGGAATACGTTCGCTATCGCCATGATAGCCGCTACGGTATCTACCTTGTTGGGAAGCGTGGCCGCTATCGGGATCTTTAATTTGAAGACAAGGGCCCGTAACGCCGTGAGCTTTGTCAATAACATCCCGATGTTGAATCCGGATATCATCACCGGTATTTCCTTGTTCCTGTTGTTTGTCAGCTTAGGGATCTCTCAAGGTTTGACGACGGTCGTGTTGGCGCATATCACGTTCTGTACGCCGTATGTGGTATTAAGCGTCATGCCCCGCTTGAAACAGATGAACCAGAATATCTACGAGGCGGCGTTGGATTTGGGGGCGACTCCGTTTCAAGCCTTGCGGAAGGTGATCTTCCCGGAAATCCGTCCGGGTATGATCAGTGGTTTTATCCTTGCCTTCACGCTCTCTATCGACGATTTCGCCGTGACCATATTTACGATTGGTAATGAGGGCTTGGAAACCCTTTCCACCTTTATCTATGCGGATGCCCGGAAAGGAGGATTGACCCCGGAGTTGCGTCCCCTCTCAACGATTATATTCGTAACCGTGTTAGTATTGTTGATTGTTATAAATAAACGTGCTGAGAAAGCGAAGCGAGCGTAAATGAAAATGAAGAAATTTATATCGATTTTGTCTGTTTTGGCCCTGCTTATGGGGCTGTTCACTTCTTGCGGGCGCTCGGACGAGGAGAGAAGTAAGATCTTGAAGATTTATAACTGGGGAGATTATATCGACGAGGACGTCCTGACGGATTTCCCGAAATGGTATAAGGAACAGACGGGTGAGGAGGTCCGGATTATCTATCAGGTCTTTGATATCAATGAGATCATGTTGACCAAGATCGAACGGGGGCATGAGGATTTCGACTTGATTTGCCCTTCGGAGTATATCCTTGAGCGCATGCTGCGGAAAAATCTCTTGCTACCGATCGACCGTAATTTCGGGAAGACACCGGATTATATCAACAATGTCTCTCCCTATATCCAAGAGGAACTGAATAAGTTAAGTCAGCCGGGCCGTAAGACTACCGACTACGTGGTTCCTTATATGTGGGGAACCGCCGGCCTGTTGTATAATAAAGCCGATGTCTCGAGGGACGAGGTAATGTCGTGGAAATGCCTTTGGGACCCTCGTTTCAGGAATAAGATCTTGATGAAGGATAGTTATCGTGACGCTTATGGAACCGCTATCATATACGCCCATGCGAGGGAATTGGCGAATGGTACGATCACGGTGGAGCAATTGATGAACGATAGCTCCCCGGAAATGATCGCTATCGCCGAGGAATACTTGAAGAAGATGAAACCGAATATCGCCGGTTGGGAGGCCGATTTCGGTAAGGAGATGATGACGAAAGGAAAGGCGTGGCTGAATTTCACTTGGAGCGGCGACGCGGTCTGGGCCATGGAAGAGGCGAGTGCCGTAGGCGTAGATCTGGGGTATGAGGTTCCTTTGGAGGGTAGTAATATCTGGTACGATGGTTGGGCGATCCCTAAATACGCTCGCAACGTGAAGGCGGCCAGTTATTTTATGGACTATCTATGCCGTCCGGACATCGTCAGCCGTAATATGGAGGTGACCGGATATGTCAGCACCGTGGCCACCCCGGAAATATTGGCGGAAAAGATCGATACGACGCAGACCGAGTTCTCGGACGTAAGTTATTTCTTCGGACCGGGAGCGGAGCGTGTCCAGATAGACCCGGCTCAATATCCGGACCGGAAGGTCGTGGAACGTTGTGCCATGATCCGTGATTTCGGGAACGAGACGGAGGTGGTTCTGGAAATGTGGAGCCGGGTAAAAGGTGACAATCTTAACTCTTGGATTGTTATATTGATATTCGCTGTTTTCGGCTTGTTGTTTGTCTGGGTCGTTTACAAGCGGATCAATCGTTATCAACAGAAAAGACGACATCGCAGACGTCGTAGCTGGTATAAAAAGAAATGATATGGAAGGCATAAAGAACTTGATTATAGACTTGGGCGGTGTGCTTATTAACCTGACTCGCAACCGTTGTATCGAGGCTTTCGAGAATCTGGGCGTGGAGAATATCCGGGAGCAGATCACGAATAACTATCAACATAAGGACTTGTTTGAGCGATTAGAGTTGGGAACGATTTCGGTGGAACAGTTTCGCGATGATATTCGTGCCTTATCGGGGAAGCCCCTGACGGACGAACAAATCGACACGGCATGGATCGCCATGTTGGGAGACGTCCCGGAAAATAAGTTGCGTCTGCTATTGGAGCTTCGTGAACGCTATAATACGATGCTTCTGAGCAATACGAACGAGCTTCATTGGAAATGGTCCGAAGATACCTATTTCTCTTATCAAGGTCTTTGTGCCCAAGATTTCTTCCATAAGATTTACCTCTCTTACGAATTGCATATGCTGAAGCCGAACGCGGATATTTTTGAGTACGTACTGAAGGACTCGAATCTTTTAGCCGAGGAGACTATGCTGATTGATGACGCTTCCGTGAATTGCCGGGCGGCTGAATTATTGGGAATGAAGTCCTATATGCCGCAGCAAAGGGAGGATTGGTCGCATCTATTCAAATGAAGGCCGGTCATTGTTTGGTCCCGGCCTAAATGTCTTTAACCTTTAGGATATTATACGAGGTACCAAGATCATACACATCATTCCCGTCTACTTTCTTGATGTACTTTACGACACGGATGGTGACGGGAAGGATGATAACCTCGTACAAGGATTTAAGTACCGCCTGCGTCCCGATCATGATAAGCAATTCTCCGGCCGGGATCAATCCGGCGAAGGCGATCGGGAAAAAGATCAGGGAATCGGCGCTCTCACCGATAAGGGTAGATACGATCGCTCGTAACGAGAAATTCTTTCCGTTGGAGGCGATTTTCATTTTGCTCATCACATAGGCGTTCAGGAAAGAACCGGCCAAAAACGCTATCAAGCTGGCGACCGCTATACGTGGGGCCATCCCGAAGACGAAATTGAAACCTTCCTCCCCCTCCCAGAAAGGGGCGGCCGGTAATAATACCGCCAATTGCGCGAAAGCGATCACTAGGAAATTAGAGGCGAAGCCACTCCAGATAATTAGCCGTGCCTTCTTGAATCCCCACACTTCCGCTATACAATCATTGATGATATACGAGATCGGGAATACGATCAAACCTGCGGTAGCCGTTATACCGCCTACTTGCACTACTTTTGTCTCTAAAAGATTGGACGCTACAAGGCATATATTAAAAAGTATACCTAGCAGCATGAAAGGTACTGTAACTGTTTTTTGCATGTCTTCTTGTTTTTAACGAGGTTTATCAAGCACTCGGGACGCGAAGGTACGAAAATTCTTATTAAAAACGATGGGTATAGCAGATACCGATCGCATGGCGGTAATTCACGGGATCGTCTACATTAAATATATGGTAGCGATAATAGAGTTGGAGGTTATTGTTCGGGTTTAGTTGGTAATTACTTCCTGTGGAGAAACGGATCTTATCGGACCGCATCTTATTTCGCGTATCATTGAAGACCTCGGTGTAGGCAAAAGGACAGAAACCACTCTTGCGGATCTTATAGGAGAGGGTCAGCATCGAACGCAGATAATTCTTGGGATGTTCGGCGTGAACCTTATAGGTACTTTGAAAACGTTCCCGGACAGAGAGGGTAAAACGTCCGGCCGAATAAGTCCCCGTAGCGTAGAGATAATATCGGTTTCGTAACTCGTCGGATGCCTTGTATCGTGCTAGAGACATATATCCGCTTCCTGCCAGAAGATATTTATTAAACTTGTAGTTTACCTCAACGGTGGTGAGGAACCATTCCGCTTCCTTAAAGTCATCTCTCGGACGGATGTCCTCTTCTACAAGAAAGGAAAAATGCTTATAGATTTTTCCGCATAGGCTCGCCTTGAAATACACACCTGCGCCTTCCATTCCGTATAGGGATGAAGTGCATCCTATTATAAAGAATAGGATCAGATAAATAGATCGTTTTGTATATGATGTGTTTTTCATGTAGAGTGACTTCCGATGCAAAAGTAGTGTTTTTGGATGTAATACCAACGCCTCAGGATATTATATCCGATTTTTCTTATATTTGTCTCCTATTAACTATCAAATTCGAATACATGGAAAACATATCAAGAAGAACGGCTATCAAGACATTTTTAGCTGGAGGCGTGGCTTTGGCGACTACAGGTATCGAGGCGGCAGCCGCCGCGAAAAAGAAAACAGACGTGAAGGAACCCTTGAAAGGAAATGTCCGCCACTCCGTAAGTAAATGGTGTTTCGGCGATTATAAGCTGGATGAGTTCTGTGAGATCTGCAAGCATATAGGGATTGAATCCGTTGAGTTGCTGGACCCGGTAGATTGGCCGATCGTACAAAAACATGGCCTGACGGTGGCGATGGCGCAAGGGGCCGGGCTTGGAATAGATCGAGGTTTCAATGATCCGGCCTTGCATGACGAGTTGGTCGCCAGTTATGAGAAGGTGATCCCGATGGTGGCGGACGCTGGATTGACAAACTTGATTTGCTTCTCCGGCAGACGTAATGGCGTAACGGACTTGCAAGGCTGGGAGAACTGCGAGAAGGGGTTGAAGCGCCTTATCCCGTTAGCGGAGAAACACAAGGTCGTCTTGACCATGGAGCTTTTGAACAGTGTCGGTCATAAGGATTATCTGTGCGATCATACGGTTTGGGGTGCGGAGCTTTGTCGCCGTATCGGTTCCCCTAATTTTAAGTTACTATATGATATTTATCATATGCAGATCATGGAGGGGAATATCATCGAGAATATCCGGAAATACCATCCTTATTTCTCGCACGTACATACCGGTGGAAGTCCGGGCCGTGCCGAGATCGACGAGACGCAGGAACTTTATTATCCGGCTATCATCAAGGCTCTTATGGAGACAGGCTATAAAGGCTTCGTTGGGCAGGAGTTCGTCCCCGCCCAAGAAGACAAGATCGCTTCCTTGGAGAAGTGTATCCGTATCTGTGATGTATAGGGCTATTTAGTAATAACTTACAGTGCCAAGCCAGTGCCGTTATAGTGGCACGGCTGTGCCACTAGCGTGGCATCGTTGTGCCATCGCTATGGCATCATCGTGCCATCGCCGTGGCATTATCGTGCCATAAGGGTGGCACGACTATAATACTAGAATGACAAAGACCTTGAATTTATTTTTTCCAGCCATGTTACGTTTTCTTTTCTCGATTGTCATTAAGATAGAATGGAACAAGAACAGTTTAAAAAAGAGATATTGCCTTTGCGGGAGAAACTATTCCTTTATTATGCGAGAAGGCTGCTGGATAACCCGGAGGATGCCGAGGATGTCATGCAGGAAGTCTTTTTGAAGCTGTGGTATATGCGTGGCGAGTTGGACTATTATAATAATGTAATGGCCTTGTCCGTACAAATCACCAAGCACCTTTGCCTAAACCGGATGAAAGTCCGTGAACGCACGGAAGGTGAGGCGGGCGAACAATTCTTTATCTGCGATGCTTCCACGCCTTATACCCAGCTGGAACAAAAAGACAGTTTGGAGCATGTAATGCGGCTTATCAATAAACTACCGGGACTTCAACAGACCATTCTTCGCATGAAACACGTGGATGGTTTCGAGGTGGAGGAAATCGCCGGGTTGACCGGAAGTACCCCCGAGGCGGTACGTATGAATCTTTCCCGTGCCCGTAAACGGGTGAGAGAGCAATTCTTTAAAATGCAGACGTTATGAAAACAGAGGAATACAGGTCTATAGAGGATTTATTAGACCGCTTCTTCGAGGGTCAGACCTCGAACGAGGAGGAGCGAGTGTTGTATGAGTTTTTCGCCCGTCCGGATATTCCCGCCCATCTGGAACGTTATCGGGAGGTATTCGGATATTTCGAGAGTGGCATTGCCTTGGATTTTAGCGAGACTCCGGAATTGAGGCTACCCGCTAAGGAAATTTCTTATAAACGAAAAATAGGATGGGCAATCGCAGTTTGCGTGGCGGCTTCTCTTTTGTTGTTTTTGGTGAATACGGTCTTTATGAATCAAAATGCTTCTTTTAACCCTTATGAGGGAAGCTACATCGTGCGCAATGGTGTCGTAATGACAGATATAAAGAAGATACAACCCGAATTGGAGGTCATATCCCGAGCGGCGGAAGCGATGGAGAAGAATGCGGATCAGCTCTTAAGAAATGCGGATGAAATAGCTTATTTGCCGGAAAGGATGAATAAGCGGTTCGAGAAGAAACGGGAGACTCTACTGAGGAATATTCCGGATACTCAGGTACGTAAGGAGGTTTATAAGATCTTGGAATTGGATAAATAGTAAATTAACTAATAAACAAAAGAAGTTATGAAAGCAAGTAAATGTTTTTGGGTGGCATTATGCCTTTTGGTGGGAAATTTCAGTACAGAGTTATGGGCACAGAAGAATTTGGAGGCTGTCGTGCAGAAATGTAAAGCGGATAAGACGATCGATAAAAGCGTAGTAACGAATAAAGATCCGAAAACTAAAAAGGTATATAAGATAGTCTCTTCTTTCGTCGTGGAGGGCCACGCCGCATTACAACAAGAAATTAAATCCGCTTTTGAGCGGGACAAGGAAGAGGCTTATCAAGTGATCGAGAATGAGAACGATGGGGTGGTTAGTTGGTTTATCCGTTTCTCGAAGGGTAAAAATACAGTTTCTTATTCTATAAATGTTGATGAAGAGGAGCTTCTCTTGACAGTCATTGAGAACTTCGACATGCCGGAGGAAAAAGATATAGAGATAAGATCAAGTAGTGACATGTAGGTTTTACTATGTAGATAAGTCAACAATAGCACCTCTCATCTGTGAAGCTGGGAGGTGTTTCTTTATGTCGAGATATTGGATAGTAGTGTCTAAATTTTGTACACCACTGTCAAATAATTGGACAGTCTGTTTTGGAAAGTAAAATACTACTTGTTTGAGAATTAAATATTTAGTTAGTTTGGCACACTATTTGAATTAGATATGGTAAATTAAATAGTTAGATAACAATTAAAACAAATACAGTCATGATTAAGATCGAAGGTTTAAGTAAGTTTTTCCGTACGGAAGAGGTTGAGACAATTGCGTTGAATAAGGTTTCTTTGGAGGTAAAAGATGGCGAGTTCGTCGCTGTCATGGGACCTTCCGGTTGCGGTAAGTCTACGTTGTTGAATATTCTGGGTTTGCTGGATAATCCTTCCGAGGGAAATTATTACTTGGGCGACCAAGAGGTAGGACACTTGAAAGAGAAAGAGCGTACGCAGGTCCGTAAGGGAAACATCGGTTTCGTGTTCCAGAGCTTCAACTTGATAGACGAGTTGAACGTTTTTGAGAACGTGGAGCTGCCGTTGACTTATCTAAAGATCAAGGCGTCGGAGCGTAAGCAGATGGTAACGGATATCTTGAAGCGGATGAATATCAGCCACCGTGCGGCTCACTTCCCTCAGCAACTCTCTGGAGGTCAGCAGCAGCGTGTGGCGATCGCTCGTGCGGTAGTTTCCAACCCGAAGATAATCTTGGCCGATGAGCCAACGGGTAACTTGGATTCCAAGAACGGTGCCGAGGTTATGCAGCTGCTCACCGAGCTGAATAAGGAGGGAACGACAATCGTAATGGTGACGCACTCCAAGCACGACGCGGGTTTCGCCCACCGTGTGATCAATTTATTCGACGGTAGCGTTGTTTCTTCCGTTAGTGAATTTATTTAGTCAACATGACATAAACACATACACACAAGAGTTTTTTATAAGCTAATTGGCCTGTGAAGGTCGGTTAGCTTTCAATTTAACTTAAATACAAATCGATGAGACAGCTATATTATACAATCCGTTATTTACTTCGAGGCCGAGGGGGAAATGTGATCAAGGTTCTGTCCTTGACACTAGGACTTGGAGTGGGATTGATCCTGTTCGCTAGGGTCGCTTTTGAATTGAGCTTCGATACATTCTTTGACCAAGTGGAAGATTTGTATAGCGTGCATGTGCGATACAATGATGATAAAACGGGAGAGGAAGATGGGTCTCGTATCCTATTTGCCCCGATCCCGGAGGCTTTGCGGCAAGAGTTCCCCGAGATACAGTATGCGACGGTTTGCCGGAGAAGATACGGAGCCGTATTGTATCATGGTGAGGATCGGTTCAAGCCCCGTTTGATGATGGCGGATTCCCTCTTTTTCCGTACGATGGGAATCAAGGTGCTAAGAGGGGATGATCGTTTGTTGGGAATCGAAGATCAAGTTTTCTTATCGGAAAAAATGGCTGAACGTATATTTGGCAAGGAAGATCCGATCGGGAAACAACTGCTGTACGGAAAAAACTATCCTTATACGGTGGCCGGGATATTCCGTGACATACCGGAAAATAGTCATTTACGTTTTGACGCTGTCGCTTCTTTCATTAATATGAAAACCCAGTTCGGTGCCTATGCCGGTTGGGGTGCCGACGATAGTTATCTGGGCTATATCCGCCTGAAACCGGGTGTGTTCCCGGAACAAATCAATCAGAAAATACCGGCTTTATTGCCTAAATATATAGATGTAGAAAGAGAGAGGAAACAAGGTTTTGATATGGAGCTTTATATCAAGCCGGTCTCGGAGATATATACGCAAAGTACCGAGGTGAAGCGGATGGTGGTGATCATGAGCGTACTGGCTTTCGCTTTGTTATTCGTGGCGGCGATGAATTATATCTTGAACTCGGTATCTTCTCTGCCGATCCGGGCGAGATCCGTAGGAGTACACAAATGTAATGGAGCTTCCAGCAAGGACATTTTCAATATGTTCTTGTTTGAGACGGCGGCTTTATTTGTAGTGGCTCTTGTATGTATGGCATTGCTTTTATTCGCTTTCCGGGAATATGTAGCGGATATGGCGGCTGTTCCTACTTTGGGCACTTTATTGAATGCGCAGACTATATGGCTTCCTGCGATCATGATCTTGGCTATATTCATTTTGTCCGCCTTGCTACCGGCCCGTTTGTTCAGCGTTATCCCGGTTACCCAAGTATTCCGGGTATCTACTTCGGGTAAGCAGGGATGGAAGCGGAGTTTGCTCTTTATCCAGTTTGGGGGAATTGCGTTTGTCATTACATTATTGGTGATCGTGTTATTGCAATATGATCGGCTAATGAATAATGATTTAGGATATGATCCGGAAAATATAGTGTATGCCCCCTTGAATAATATGGATGATCCGGAAACGGCCAAACTTACCGCCGAGTTCAAGAAGTTACCTTATGTCACGGCTACGGGGCTTTCGTCAATGGACATTCTAAGTGGTTATGGTGGTTTCCCTATTCTGGATAATGAGAAAAACTGGCTGTTCACGGCCCGACAGGTAAACTATGATGCCGATTATCTCTCTCTGATGAAAATCCCCTTGCTTGAGGGGCAACCACTAAAAGGTGACGGGGATATTTTAGTGAATGAGTCATTCGTGAGTAAACGTGGGTGGACGGATGCTGCGATCGGTAAATATATTTATGATGATGAGGGTAATTTAAAAGGAAAAATAGTGGGTGTAACCCGTGATTTCATGGTGAATTCCTTCTTCACTCCCCAGTTACCGGTCATCATGTTTGGTAGTGACCGGATGAGTTATTGTAACTTTACGGTTCGTGTCTCCGAGCTAACTCCGGAATATTTGCGGGAAATGAATGATCGGATTGCGGAACTATTCCCGGATGAGGATGTCGGTTTTACGGTGCTGAAAACGATTATAGAGTCTCAGTATGAGGGAACCCGTCATTTCCGTGACGGTGTCTTTGTTGCCTCGATCGCTATCTTGCTGATCACCTTAATGGGATTATTAGGATATATTACGGACGAGATGCACCGTAGGAGCAAGGAGATAGCGATTCGCAAGGTGAATGGAGCGACGGCCCCGAATATTTTACGTCTTTTATCTAAGGACGTTTTGGTCACGGCTTTCCCGGCTATCCTTTTAGGAGTGATAGCCTCACGAGTCGTGGGAGAGAGCTGGTTGAGGCAATTCGCGGATAAGATACCGCTGACTGTTTTTATTTTCATATCTACGGCTCTACTGGTTCTAGCGATCATTTGGGGATGCGTGATCCTGAAATCTTGGAATATCGCCAATGAGAATCCGGTCCGTAGCATTAAGAACGAATAATATAACAGGTAATATAAAATTACGTATGAAAACTATTTTGAGGAATCTCTTGAGTGTATTGCGCCGTTTCAAGATGGCGACACTTTTAAATGTATTAGGACTATCTGTGGCTTTTTCTGCTTTCATCTTGATTATGATGCAAGTCGAGTATGATCAGAATTTTGACCGAGGATATACGGATACGGAATCTATATTTCGGGTAGAAGCTATGTTTGAGGATGGTGGGCAGGCAGTTATTTGCCGTCCGCTGGCCGATGCTTTTATCCAATCCTCGCCTCATATCGTAGCTGGGACCTTGGCGAATCCTTGGGGAGGGGACTTGTTTTTCTCTGTAGAAGAGAATGGTGTACGGAATACTTTTAAGGAACAATGTATAAATGTTTATCCTGAATTCACGAAGGTATTTGACTTTAAATTTCAGGAAGGAAATCCGGAGGCGTTACAGGAGCCAAACGTTGTTTTGTTGCCGCAGAGCATGGCTCAGAAGTTTTTTGGGAATCAATCGGCTGTAGGCAAGCAATTGAAGTTTGAGAATGGAGATCATCTAACGGTAGGTGGAGTGTATAAGGATTATCCACGGAATTCATCTGTACGGAATTGTATTTATCAAAAGATGGACCCGAAGGAAAACGCCCAAAGCTGGGGAAACTGGAATTATATTTTCTATATCCGTTTGGACAATCCGAAGAATGTCGAGGGGTTATTTGAAAATTTCAAGGCACATTTTGATCCTGCTCTAATAAAGGATAATAGTTTCTCATGGGGGGGATCTGGAATGACTTTCCGTATTAATCCGTTGCCTGATGTTCATTATACGACTGATGTAAAATATGACCAGACCCCGAAAGCCAGCAGGCAAACTTTGATGATATTATTTGCCATAGCTATCGTGATCGTGGTAATCGCCGGAATTAATTTCACGAATTTCAGTACGGCACTTACCCCGATGCGTATTAAGAGTATTAATACACAAAAAGTATTAGGGGGAAAAGAATCTGTGATCCGTTTTGCTTTGATTTTAGAAGCGGTGTTAATAAGTATAATCTCTTATTTGTTAGGACTGCTATTAGTTTATATTGCGGGGAAGACGGAAATAGCCTCATTGATAAATGCCGATATTTCGTTATCAATGCATATCGGATTGGTTTTGGCTACAGCTTTTATCTCAATAGCTACCGGGTTTCTTGCCGGTATATATCCAGCATATTATATGACTTCTTTCCCACCGGCTTTAGTGTTGAAAGGTAGTTTTGGCTTGTCTCCGAAGGGACGTCAATTACGAAATGCATTGATAGGAGTGCAGTATGTAGCTTCTTTCGGATTAATTATTGGTGCTACATTCATGTATTTGCAGAATTATTATATGCAAAACACCCCTCTCGGTTATGATAAGGATGAGATAATTATTACGAATATGAATAACAATATCCGGAAAAGTCGGGATGCCTTCGCCAGCCAAGTGAAATCTTTCTCCGGTATCGAAGAGGTTACATATGCGGAGATGCTCCTTTCTAGTCAGGACCAATACATGGGATGGGGACGTAAATACCGGGATAAGGATATACAATTCCAATGTCTACCGGTTGAACCTTCTTTTTTGAAGGTGATGAATGTGAAAATATCGGAAGGTCGTGATTTCCGGGAGGAAGATAAGGCGAAACGTTATGGCACGTTTGTCTTTAACGAACGTGCCCGGACAGAATATGGGCTGGAGATAGGATCTTTAATAGATAGTATGGAGATTGTCGGTTTTATGCCGGATGTTAAATTCGCCTCTTTCCGTACGGAGGTAACGCCTATGGCCTTTTTTGTATGGGGTACTAATAATTGGGGAAACCAACCTAATTACGCTTATATAAAGGTAAAAGCCGGCTCTGACTTACGGGGGGCTATGCAACATGTCAAGACTACGCTTCAATCATTTGATCCGGAATACCCGTTTAATGTCCGTTTCTTCGATGAGGTATTGAACGGACTTTATGAGAAAGAGAGAAGCCTCAGTTCATTGATTACCTTATTTAGTTTAATCGCGATCTTTATCTCGGTGGTAGGGGTATTCGGTTTGGTCGTATTCGATAGTGAGTACCGGAAGAAAGAGATCGGTATCCGTAAGGTATTAGGCTCTACTACCGAGGAGATTATCGTGATGTTTAACAAGACATACATAAGAATCTTATGTGTTTGTTTTGTTTTGGGGGCGCCTATCGCCGGTTATGTGGTACATCGATGGCTTGAGAATTTCGCTTATAAGACTCCTATGTATTGGTGGGTGTATTTGATCGCTTTTGCTATCATAGCGGTTATCACGATATTGACTGTCACTTTCCAGAACTGGCGTGCGGCGAATGAGAATCCAGTACATAGTATTAAGAATGAATAGAAGATTTTTGTAGAATCATATTGCTGTTTTCATAGAAAAGTATGTGTCCAATAATTGTACAATGGTGTCCAATTATTGGACACTTCTGTTTTATGAATTGAGAATTAATTTATTGAATATTAGTTTGATATGTAGTTTGGCACGTTATTTGAATATTATTAGATGGATTTGAGTATAATAAATTAAAACAAATACAGCCATGATTAAGATCGAAGGTTTAAGTAAGTTTTTCCGTACGGAAGAGGTTGAGACAATTGCGTTGAACAAGGTTTCTTTGAATATCTTGAAACGAATGAATATCAGCCATCTTATTTAAGGAATACTCTTTTTGGGTCGATTTTAGTATCAATAAAATAGAGTAAGTTATGAAAACAATCATACGCAATTTCATCAATGTATTAATACGTTTCAAGGTAGCTACCTTTTTGAATGTAGCGGGATTAGCGGTCGCTTTCGCCGCGTTTTTAATTATCATGATGCAAGTAAGCTTTGAGCATAACTTCGATCGTTGTCATCCGAACTCGACCCGGATTTATCGGATGGGGCTTTCTTTCCCGGATGGAGCGAGCATGATCCATTGCCGCCCGTTGATAGAGTCGTTTATCCACTCTTCCCCGCATATTGAGGCCGGTACGTTAATTAATCCGTATATAGGAGAGATGTATGTGACTGTTACAAGAAAAGAGGGAAAGCAAGGTTTCAAGGAGACGATCATAACTTGCCATCCGGAGATTACCCGGATGTTCCAGTTTACGATGCGTGAAGGAGAATCTTCTTGCTTGTCGGAACCGGAAAAAGCCTTGATACCGGAAAGTATGGCTCACCGGTTATTTGGAAAGGAATCGGCAATTGGAAAGCAGATCGTTTCCGATGGTGGGATCTGGACAAAACCGGGTGTGAAATATTTGGTCGTAGGAGGTGTTTATAAGGATTTCCCGGAAAACACACAGTTGAAAAACGTGATTTATACAGAGATGTCTCCGGATTACGCACTGACGAATTGGATAAGTAGTAACTATTTCTGTTACGTGATGCTAGATCCTTCTGCTTCCCCGAAAGAAGTGGCTGGGAACTTTGATGCCCATTTTGACTATTCGAAGCAATATGGGGATATGGCGAAAGATATACATGCCGAGCTGGTCCCCCTAACCGATATTTATTATATGAACGAGGATTCCAGCGGAAGTTTAGTGAAAAGCGGTAGTGCGGAGAAAACCCGGCTACTGATGCTGATCGCTTTTCTGGTGATTATCGTGGCGGGTATCAACTTCACGAATTTTAGTACCTCTTTGGCGCCTTTGCGCATCAAGAGTATCAACACGCAAAAAGTGCTGGGGAGTTCTGCCGGCATATTACGTGCTTCCCTGTTATTTGAGGCCGTGGGCATTAGCTTGCTTGCTTTCCTTTGTTCTTTGTTTATCGTTTGGGGATTAGGACATATGGGATGGTTGTATTTCGTGCAAGCGGATACGGCACTGTCCGCTTATCCCGGTTTGGTGGGAGGCTTGGCAGCATTGTCTGTTATAATAGGTCTTATCGCGGGGATCTATCCATCTTTGTATATGACATCTTTTCCTCCGGCAGTGGTTTTGAAAGGCTCCTTCGGGCTTTCTTCCTCGGGGAAGAAGTTGCGTACGGCATTGATCGGTTTTCAGTTTGTGGTCTCTATCGTGTTGATTATATCAGCCATGTTCGTTCGTCAGCAAAATAGGTTCATGCAAAAGTACTCTTTAGGCTTCGACAAGGATCAGGTAGTGGTTGTCGAGTTGAATGGGAATATTATGCGTAACCATAAGGATAGTTACGTGGGCGGATTGAAAGAATATCCGGGGATAGAGGATGTGGCGTTTTGTCGCCAGAAGTTCGGGTCGGAGGATAGTTACCGTACGTGGTCTGGCATCTATAAGGAACAGAGTGTCGGTTTTACGTCTCTCGCTGTCTCTTGGAATTTCTTCAAGGTAATGGGTATTCCCTTGATCGGGGGGCGGATGCCTACCGAGTCTGATGAGAAAGGCAACAGCTATAGCTATGTATTCAATAAACAAATGCGGGATAAATGGAGCATGGAGCCGAATGATATCATGCGGATTCCATGGCTTGAGGAGGAATCGGCCGATGGTTCCTTGATCGGGTTTGTGGATGATGTCAAATTCACCTCCTTGCGACAGGGCGTCTCCGAGTTAGGTTTTGTTATCAATGAACCCAGCTTGATGCTGTATTCGTTTATCCGGGTGAAGGCGGGAAGCGATATCGTGGGTGTGGTGGATCATATCCGCCAGACGGTGGCTCGCTTGGACCCTACCTATCCTTGTGAGGTGGAATTTTATGATGAGATTTTCGATCATTTATATCATCAGGAACGGAATTTAAGTACGATGATTTTATTGTTTAGCCTGTTGGCTGTGATTATCTCTATTGTCGGTATATTCGGCCTCGTTATATTCGAGACCCAGTATCGCCGGAAAGAGATCGGCATTCGTAAGGTATTCGGGGCCACGGTTCATGAGATCTTGGTTATGTTCAATAAGATTTATTTCCGTATTGTCTGCGTTTGCTTTATCATAGCGGCTCCCTTGGCTTATTATGGCGTACGGAAATGGTTAGAGGGTTTCGCTTATAAAACTCCTATTTATTGGTGGATATTTGCGTTCGCTCTATTAATAGTCTCCTTAATAACGATGTTTACGGTAACTTTCCAGAACTGGCGTGCGGCGAACGCGAACCCGGTGGATAGCATTAAGACGGAATAATAAATGAAACTATAATAATAAGATGAAAACGATTATTCGGAACTTTCTGAGTGTGTTGAGGCGGTTTAAAATGGCGACCGCATTGAACGTAGCCGGTCTTGCGGTTGCTTTCGCCGCTTTTATCGTGATTTTGATACAGATTAATTTTGAGCGGACTTTTGATCGTTGCCATCCTACGTCCGGGCGGATTTTTAGGGTGGACTTGACCATTCCGGGTACTTTCGGGACAATATTACCCCGTGCCTTTGTGGAGGCTGTCATCCAATCTTCCCCGCATATAGAGGCGGGTACATTGTTGACTCCTTCTTTTGGCCAGAATGGTGTTTATCTCTCGGTGGATAGAAACGGGCAACCGTTTGGGTTTAAGGAAATCGTGACAACCTGCCACGCTAGTTTACCGAAGATATTCGCGTTCCCGATCGTGGAAGGCGATATCGATTGCTTGAAAGATCCTGAGAAAGTAATGGTACCCCGAAGCTTGGCTGACAAGTTGTTTGGGGAAGACATCTCTGCGGTTGGTAAGACGTTGCGAGCGGAAGAAAATATCTGGACTAAATCGGCTAAACTCTTTACGATTGGTGCGGTTTATAAGGATTTCCCGGAGAACACGCAGCTTCGGAACGTGGTCTATACGGCGATCGATCCGGATTATAATATCAATAATTTTAGCTCAAGTAACTGGGTTTGTTATTTATTGCTTGATAATCCTGCCATGGCAGATGAGGTTGCCGATAATTTCAACCGTCATTTTGATTTCAAGAAGATTTACCATGAAGGAGAACAGATCCGGCTCGTCCCGCTGACTGATATTTATTATATGAATGAGACGCAAGACGGTGGTACATTCCGGAGCGGAAACAAGGAAGTCACGGCCTTATTGTTCGGTATAGCCCTTCTGATTGTCATTGTCGCGGCTATTAACTTCACGAACTTTAGCACTTCTTTGACTCCGTTGCGAATCAAAAGCATCAATACGCAGAAGGTATTGGGTAGCTCGGATACTTTGTTGCGCAGATCTTTATTGATAGAGGCAGCCCTTATTAGTTTTATGGCGTGGCTGGTAAGTCTCGTTATCGTTTGGGGATTGGATTGGGCGGAAGCGTTACCTTTTATCGAGGCCGATTTGAGTTTGGTCTCAAATCTTCCGATCGTTTTCTTGTGTGGCATCGTAGCGTTGGTTATCGGTTGGCTGGCGGGTATTTATCCTGCTTATTATATAACTTCTTTTCCTCCGGCCTTGGTGCTGAAGGGCAGCTTCGGGTTATCTCCTTCCGGGCGTAAGTTACGTACGACATTGATTTGTGTCCAGTTCGTTGTTTCGATCGTGTTGATTATCGGGGCTTGCTTTGTGCAAATCCAGAATAGTTATATGAGGAATTTCTCTTTAGGATTCGATAAGGATCAGGTAGCTATCGTGGAGCTGAATGAGACAATGTATAATAAGCATCACGATACATATGTGAATCGCTTGAAAGAGAATTCGGGGATCGAGGATGTAGCTTTCGCTATGGAGAAAGTGGGCTCTAAGGACGGGTATAACACGAATGGCGGTAATTATAAGGGTAAGGACTTTCAGTATTTCATAATTATAGCATCTTCCAATTTCTTGCGGGTGATGGGGATTCCGGTTATAGAAGGGAGAGATTTCTCAAAGGCGGACGAACTTTCGGATCATGTGTCTTATATATTCAATCGTACGGCGATGGAGGGGTTGGATATGCAAGTGGGGGACGCGTTCGATAGCTATTCTTCCGGTCATCTTATCGGTTTCTCCGACGATGTGAAATTCACCTCGCTTCGTGGTGGAGAGGATAATATCGCTTTCTTGGTCGGAAACTTTGGTTATTCTTTGCCAATCTCTTATATCCGCTTGAAAGCCGGATCGGACTTTCATGCCGTAGTAGGTCACATCCAGGAGACGATGAGAGAATTAGATCCTTCTTATCCGTTCAATATCGAGTTCTATGATGAGATCTTTAATCATCTTTACCAGAAAGAGGAGAACCTACGCGATCTGGTTACGATCTTTAGCTTGCTGGCGATTATTATCTCTTTGGTCGGGGTATTTGGCTTAGTGGTGTTCGAGACTCAATACCGCCGTAAGGAAATAGGTATCCGCAAGGTACATGGAGCTACGGTAGGGGAGATCCTGCTGATGTTTAATAAGGCCTATCTGAGGATTGTAGGTATTTGCTTCGTGATAGCGGCGCCGATCGCTTGGCAGGGCGTGAGGATGTGGCTCGAGGGTTTCGCTTATAAGACTCCACTTCATTGGTGGGTATTCTTAATCGCCTTATTGATCGTAACCGTAATCACGTTATTGACCGTGAGTTTCCAGAACTGGAAAGCGGCGAACGAGAACCCGGTAAATAGTATCAAGAGCGAGTAATCCACCATCCCATCTTCCACGCCAGCAGCAAGATAAGTAGGGAAAGGACCAAGCAGGCTAATAGCAACCAAACTCCCAATCCGTTTACGAAAAGGATGGGGACGAAGGTGATCAATAAGATCTCTATGGGAGCGATAGGCAGGTAAGCCATCGCATAATCATCCATCGCTTTGCTGGAAAGTTTCGGGTCTACGATCCGCAGCAAGGCGATGCCCATAGCCATCGTGCCGGTCCACCATCCCCAAGCGAAAATCATTCGCTCGAACCAGAAAGTCTTGGCTAATCTTCTTCCTAAGAAGAATGTTATGCACCAGACGATCGCCACGCCCGCTATGATGAGTACGATAAGCGGCAAGGCATATTTTACGATCACCCCTAGCTTGATAGACGCTACACCGCAAGCTACCAGCATATCCGTGAAGGAACTGCTCAGCCTCTGGGTCGTCTGTGGACAGATATATCTGGATATGGTTGTCGCGTCGAAGAATTTCTTTAATACTAATCCAATGATAAAGGCACAACTGAAAACAGGTAACTCCAATACCGGATAATATACCTTTACGGTTTGGCTAACCATATATCCCAAAAAAGCCACGACAAATACCAAAGCCACATGGAAAGTCAGCGTATCGATGGATATGGAGGAAGTCGTAGCTTCTCCGATGGAATCCCGCTTATCCTCTGGCAGCAACCCACTTCTCAGCTCGTCCGGGAGATCGTCGAAATCCGAGATAAAAGCGGTTTGTTTATGCTTGGCCGCCCATTTGACCATCAGTAAACCTCCGATGATCGAGCAAATAACCCCTACGGTAGCAGTAGTCATGCCTAAACTGCGAGCCTCGTCCCAGCCCAATCCCTCGAATGCGGACCCGATAGCGGCGGCCGTGCCGTGTCCGCCATAAAAACCTGTCGGCAGCATAATGCCGAAAGCGTCATTCAGGTCCGGCCAGATCAGCTTGATCACGTACAATCCGAACAAGCCTACTAATGCCCATTGCAATAACATACCCACCTGAGCGTACGCCCACATCGGTCCGACTCGTTTCGCTACTTCTTTCATGGAGACGTTCGGGGAAGATAAAGGCAACGCGCCAAACACCAAGGCGATAAGGATAGCCGCATAAGTACCTAAGTCATTGGAAAGCGGAATCCACCCCAGTCCATTAGGTCCGAACGCCAGTCCTAGCAAGCCCGCGATCAAGCTGGGGGGTATGAATAATTGTTGTATCAGTTTTACCTTGACTCGTATGAATTTGCCAACCAATAGAAGTATCGAAATGAATCCAAGATCCGTAAAGAGAGTCCAAGGGGTGAACTGTGTTAGGTCTATCATAGTAACTACTTACTTTATGTTCGTTTAAATATCTATTGTACAAATATATTTTATTCTTATGAGAAATACTAGAAATCCAAACGAATTCTATATCTCCATCTCCTTTTTACGATAAACGGAAGGAGAGCAACCCATAACTTTCGTAAACGTACGCGAGAAGTAGGCGGCATCCTCGAATCCCAGATGCGTGGCGATCTCATTCAACTTCATATTCGTTAGCTCGATATATTCACAAGCCTTCTGTATTTTCAAGCGTATGAAGTAATTCATGGGCGAGACCCCGGTCTCGCCAAAGAAGAGAGCAGAGAAGTGAGAAGGGGAATATTTGAAATAAGACGCTAATTCCTTCAAGGTAAGATTCTGCTGGATGTTCTCACGCATATAATGAATAACCCGTGCCGTGAACGGATATTCTTTTTGCGAGGGAATCATGATATGGCGGAATTGCTCCAGATAGATGAAAGAGGCCAGAAAATTGTAAAGGCACATGGAGGAATAAATCATATATTCTTTAATATATCCCATGGAGAAACTGCTATATATCTCCTCAAACAGCCGTAACCGATCTTGTAAACGGGAATATTCATTCGGCGAAATAGTGACCGGAACCGGATGCGACGGCAGGAATTGATCGCAAAGCTTCCCTTGGAAGTGTAACCAGTAAATAGTCCATGGATCTCCCTCGTCTGCCCCGAATGAGTAGGGGATACCGGGAGGGATGATGATATATTGGTATTTCTCCACGGTATATTGTTTACCGAGGATACGATACCATCCTTTTCCCTCCGTACAATAAATAAGCATGGCGTAGTCACAGCCATGTTCTTTTTGGAGAAAATGATATTTAACACGTGGGAAGAAACCTATCTTGCGTACATATAAATTATTGATGAGCGGTTCCCTCCGGTAGCTTGCCAATAGTTCCTCGGGTAAAGAAACGAGCCGTTCTCCCTTAAATCCTTCTTTTATCTTGACCATGATCTATAAATCATAAGATTGTACAAGTAAATCGGAACAAATGTAGCATTTCTTTCTGGATTATTGAAATAATTTTGCCGACATAAATCATAACATAATGCCATGAATAAAATTCTAGTTGTAGTTTCTTTTGTATTTGTATCTTTTTTGTCTTGTACGGGATTAACCGATAGACAGCGATTGGCCAATCAGATATTGTCTGATACGAATTTGTTGAAGGTCGATAGTATGGCTCGTGCTACCATCCGCAATGGTTTTAACGCAGGTAGCGGTTATTCCCAGATATGGGCTCGTGATATGAATACGTTTATAGAGATCGCTTGCGAGGAGAGTGATCCACACGAACTGCGGGAAGCTATTTTATTGTTTTTCGCTCTTCAACAGCCGAATGATGAGATGATCGATGGTTATGTGCTGAAAGAAGATTTTACATGGTATGATGATACGCCTTATTATTCGAATGCCGCTCCGAAACATGTCGCTTTTAAGAATACGGTAGAGACGGACCAAGAATCTTCCTTGATTCAGATCGTAGGTAAATACATTCGTAAGACGGGTGATCGGGAGATATTGAATGAGAAAGTTGTCGGGAAGACCGTTCTCGAGCGAATGAACGCGATGGTAGATTATCTGATGCGGGAACGATATAATGAGAAATATGGATTGCTTTATGGAGCAATGACCGCTGATTGGGGCGATGTACAGCCGAATGACGATTTCGGATGTGATATGAATGATTTGTCGGATCCGGCTATCGATGTATATGATAACGCTATGTTCATAATCGCCTTGGATTATTTGTTGGAAATGGCTCCTGATTCTCCGCAAGCCTCCCGTTGGAAAAGTCTGCGTGAGGGAATCGAGAGAAATGTGCGGGCTCATCTATGGGATGTAAAGCGCCAGAAGTTCATTCCTCATATTTATCCGGAGAAATCTCCGATTCCGGAAGGTTTTGATGAACTTGCCATTCATTATCATGGTGGGACGGCTATCGCTATAGAGGCCGGCTTATTATCGAAAGACGAGATACGTACCGTAAATGCCCAGATGCTTGAGAATGTTCGCCTGTCGGGTATGCCAAGCATTGGTCTGACCTTATATCCCGTGTATCCGGATGGTTTTTTCCATGGAGGAATGTCTAAGGCTTATCTGTATCAGAATGGCGGGGATTGGACATGGTTTGGCGGTCGGATGATCCAGCAGCTTGTCGTTAATGGAATGGTTGAGGAGGCTTATGCGGAGATCCATCCGATGATCGAGCGTGTGATCCAAAATGACGGATTCTACGAATGGTATGGCAAAGGCGGTGTCCCCAGCGGCTCTGGTAATTTCAAGGGATCGGCCGGAGTGTTATCTAAGGCGATTGAATTATTAAGGGATTGGGCAGAGAAAAATAAGAGTTAAATACAAGCGTGCAATATTAAATGTCAAAAGAGATGAGAAAAAGTAATTATGATAAAATGCCGGCCACCGTTGTAGACGGTACCTTGTGGAAAGGCTGGGAATCGATACGGAAGCGATTGGCGGAGATACATGCGGAAACGAATGGATCACAAGTTTGGGTGGTGGAATGCTACCAAGGGGTTCATCACGAGGAGTTGATGCGTGAACTGCAAGCGCTCGCGCCCGATCGTTTTATCAATACGCGAGATTTATTTAAATCGGCAGAAGATATAGAGGCGATGACCTATCCTTATCTGACGGATGACCGGTTGTTTGGCCGCCGGGCTCATTTCTCTTATACGGATTTCTTGGATGAGGAGAAGGTGAACGCCTGCCGGGAGTCCTTGCGTGATGGAAAAGGCTGGACAATCGTTTATGGCCACGCCGCCGCCGAGATCGTTTCCGCTCCGGACAAATTGATCTATGCGGATATGGCTCGTTGGGAGATCCAGATGCGTTCCCGTAGAAAAGAGGTGAACGGGCTAGGTGTGGAAAACCGGGAGGAAGCCCCGTCGTACCATTATAAGCGAGGATATTTTATTGATTGGATTGTTTGCGATAATCTGAAGAAGAAAGTCCTTCCTAAGGTCGATTATTGGTTGGATACCCATATCGTCCGAACACCTAAGATGATTTCCGGGGAGACATTGAAAGAAGGGTTAGAGAAAACGGCGCATACTCCGTTCCGGGTAGTACCTTTCTTTGATCCGGCTCCTTGGGGCGGCCAATGGATGAAAGAGGTCTGTGATCTGAATAAAAAGCAAGATAACTTCGGTTGGTGTTTTGATTGCGTGCCCGAGGAAAATAGTTTATACCTGAAAGTTGCCGGAGAGCTGTTTGAGATCCCTTCCAATGACTTGGTATTCTATAAGACGAGAGACTTGCTGGGCGGGCCGGTCGAGGCTCGTTTCGGACAAGATTTCCCGATCCGTTTCGACTTCTTGGATACGATGGGAGGAGGAAACCTAAGTTTGCAAGTGCATCCGGTCACCCAATATATCCGGGATACGTTCGGGATTTATTATACGCAGGACGAGAGCTACTACCTGCTGGATGCCGAGGAGGACGCTACCGTTTATCTGGGATTGAAAACCGGTGTCAACCCGGACGAGATGATCGCTGCCCTAAACGAGTCCCAACAGACCGGAAAGCCTTTCGATACGGAGAAATATGTCAATAAATGGCCTGCCAAACGCCATGATCATTATCTGATCCCCGCCGGAACGGTCCATTGTTCGGGAGCCGGTGCCATGGTGCTTGAGATTAGCGCTACGCCAAGTATCTTTACGTTTAAGCTTTGGGACTGGGGCCGCTTGGGATTGGACGGACTGCCTCGACCTATTAATATCGGCCACGGCTCGAAAGTGATCCAATGGGAGCGGCAAACGGAGTTTGTCCGTCATAACTTGATCAACCAAGTGGAGATGATCGCCGAGGGAGACGGTTGGCGGGAGGAGCGGACCGGCTTGCATGAGAACGAGTTCATCGAGACCCGCCGTCATTGGTTCACGGATATCGTGCCTCACAATACGAATGGAGGGGTGCAAGTACTGAATGTAATCAAGGGAGATGAGTTGATCGTGGAGAGCCCGACAGGCGCATTCGAACCTTTCATCGTTCATTACGCGGAGACTTTTATCATCCCGGCTTGCGTGGGTGAATATACGATCCGTCCGTATGGATCGTCTGTAGGTAAATATTGTGGTACTATAAAGGCTTACGTACGTTTTAGGCAATAATCACCGTTTGCCATAGGCATTGCACTGCTTTGCCACTACTGATGGCACGATTGTGCCACTTCGAAGGCAAGGTTGTGTCACCTCTAATGGCAAAGTAGTGCCACTGCTGTGGCACTGGCGGGACCTCTTTAAGTAAAGAAAAGGAATATATGATGTACACAAATGACAATAGAATAGTAATGACATTGGATGCGGGAGGAACGAATTTTGTCTTCTCTGCCATCCAAGGTGGAAAAGAGATAGCCGATCCGGTAGTTCTTCCGGCATGCGCGGATTGCTTGGATAAGTGTTTAGGTAATTTGGTAGAGGGTTTTAAGGCAATTCAAGCAGACTTGCCGGAAGCTCCGGTCGCTATCAGTTTCGCTTTTCCTGGTCCGGCGGATTATCAAGCCGGTATCATAGGCGATTTACCCAACTTCCCCTCTTTCCGGGGTGGCGTAGCGTTAGGCCCGTTTCTGGAAGATATATTCGGGATACCGGTATTTATCAATAACGACGGAAGCTTGTTTGCGTACGGAGAGGCGTTGACGGGAGTGCTCCCGGAGATCAACCGCCGTTTGCGGGAGGCGGGAAGTACGAAACGATATAAGAATTTGCTAGGTGTCACGCTAGGGACAGGCTTTGGTGCCGGGGTTGTCATCGATGGAGAGCTTTTGCGGGGTGATAACGCGGCGGGAGGATATGTATGGTGCCTGCGGAACAAGAAGTACCCGGAGTATATCGTGGAGGAGAGCGTCAGCATACGGGCGGTCATGCGTGTCTATGCGGAGCGGAGCGGTGATGCGGGGGCGCGTACCCCGAAAGAGATCTTCGAGATCGCCGAGGGTATTCGTCCGGGTAACCGGGAAGCGGCTATCGCCGCGTTTGAGGAGTTGGGTGAGATGGCTGGGGACGCGTTGGCTTCCGCTATTACCTTGATCGATGGGCTTATCGTGATAGGCGGTGGTTTGTCCGGTGCTTCCAAGTACATCCTGCCGGTCTTGTTGAAAGAGATGAACGCGCAGACGGGAATGATGGACGGTGCTCGTTTCGGGCGCTTGCAAAAGGAGGTGTATGACTTGGACGACGAGAAGAGCTTCGCCGGTTTTGCCCGGGGAGAGGCTGTCGAGGTGCTAGTCCCGGGTACGAATCGCAAGGTAGGATACGATCCTTGTAAACGGATAGGGGTGACCTTCAGCAAGCAAGGAGCCAACCGCTCGATCGCTATGGGTGCTTATGTTTTTGCGTTAAACCATCTATCTAAATAAATTATGAGAAAGTATAGTATGAAGCCGGTCTGTTTCCTCTTGTTCCTGTGCGGGGTTTTCACATCCTGCGTGACACAAGGCAAGAAGGTCCAGCAAGAGGAGCTTAGCCAATATGTAGAGCCTCGGATCGGCACGGCGCATTGCCGTTGGTTTCATTTTACCCCGGGAGCGATGCCTTTCGGTATGGCCAAGCCGGCCCCTTCTACGAACGGGCATATCGGGAATAAATCCGGTTGGGAGGCTACCGGTTACGATTATCGGGATCAATCGATCGAGGGTTTCCCCTGCTTGCATGAGTTTCAGATCGGTGGAATCGTCTTGATGCCTACGACGGGTTCATTGAAAACAATTCCCGGGGCGGTAGACGACTCGACAGGTATAGGATACCGTTCCCGTTTTGATCGTGCGGACGAGATCGCTACCGCCGGTTATTATTCCGTTCTCCTAAAAGATTACTCGATCCGGGCGGAGCTTACCGCTACCCCTCGTGTCGCTATCCAGCGTTATACGTTTCCGGCCGGGGAGGATAGCCGTATCTTGTTCGATATAGGAAACCGCCAAGGAGAAAGCGGAGCCGTGCGGGACGCGGAAATTACTTTTACGGAAGACGGGCGTATCGAGGGCTGGGTGATTACCGAGCCTGAATATGTGAGGAAATACCAGCCCGGGGCATCGGTTCCTTTGTATTTCTCGGCGGTGCTGGATAAGGCTCCCGTTGGATATGGCGCTTTCAACGGGGCGGATATCCGTCCGGATGAACGAAAAGCGACGGGTGTGGGAGCCGGACTTTATTTGACATTCCGTACCCAAGATCAAGAGTCGGTAACCGCTAAAGTAGGTCTTTCCTATACATCCGTGGAGAATGCCCGGTTAAATAGGGAGACGGAGGCCGCTACCCTTACGTTTGACGAAGCAAGGGAAATCTCTCGCCAAACATGGGAAGAATATTTGGGACGTATCCGGGTAGAGACTCCGGCGCAAGAGGATAAGGTGAAATTCTATACCGGTTTGTATCATGCTTTATTGGGCCGCGGATTGGCTAGCGACGTGAATGGCGCTTATCCGAGAAATGATGGCTCGGTAGGACAAATCCCTTTGAAAGACGGGAAACCGATACATAACTTATATAATACCGATGCCGCTTGGGGAGCGCAATGGAATCTGACGCAGGTTTGGGCTTTGGCCTATCCGGAATATTATTCGGATTATATAAGTAGCCATTTGTTGGTGTACAAGGACGCCGGCTGGCTGGCGGATGGAATCGCTAATAGCCGTTATGTCTCCGGGGTTGGTACGAATTTATTAAGTACGATTATCGCTGGCGCTTATCAATGTGGCATTCGGGATTTCGATGTGAATACGGCCTATGAGGCTTGCTTGAAGAATGAGTTGGATGGGGAGAATCGTCCATTGGGCGCAGGAAAGATCGATACCCGTTATTTCGTGGAATATGGTTATGTGCCTCATTTGGATAAGGGGGACGGGCCGGACGAGGCTTTCATGTTCTCCGCTTCCCATACCTTGGAATATGCTTATAGCGCATGGGCCGTGGCCCAATGGGCGAAGCAACTGGGTAAGACGGACGATTATAACCGTTTGATGGACTTATCGAAAGGCTGGGAGCGTATCTATGACCCTTCCTGTAATTTTGTCCGTCCTAAAAAGAAGGATGGTACGTTTATCGAGGACTTCAATCCGATGCAAGTATGGCGCGGATTCCAAGAAGGTAACGCTTGGCAATATACATTCTATGTACCGCACGACGCGAAAGGCTTGGTCGCGAAAGTAGGCGCAGACGTGTTTAACCATCGGTTGGATAGCATCTTCACGGTGTCTCGTAAATTAATCTTTAGCGGAGGCACGGAAGTAGGGGCTTTCGCCGGTTTGCAAACCTTGTATAACCAAGGAAACCAACCGTGCTTGCACATCCCTTGGATGTTCAACGAGGCCGGTCGTCCCTCGCTTACGCAAAAATGGGTACGGGCGATCTTGAATGAGTTCTATGGTACGGATGGCATCCACGGTTATGGCTACGGACAAGATGAGGATCAAGGCCAGCTCGGGGCTTGGTACGTGATCTCTTCCTTAGGCTTATTCGATATGAAAGGCTTGACGGATCAAGCGCCTTCTTTCGCTTTGGGCAGTCCTTTATTCGATAAGATTACGATCCGGCTGAATGACCGCTATTATAAAGGGAAGGAATTCGTGATTGAGGCCCGTAATAATAGTAAGCAAAATGATTACGTGCAATCGATGAACTTAAACGGGAAACCATTGACGGATACTCGTATTCCTTTCTCGGAGATTATTCAAGGTGGACATTTGGTTTTAGAAATGGGTAGCCAACCAAAAGATGGATATGAGAACTAAAAGTACGAACTCCGCTATATTCCCGATCCTTTTCGGCTTTTTTGTGATGGGATTCGTGGATGTCGTGGGAATTGCCACGAATTATGTGAAGATGGATTTTGGTTTGTCCGACACCTTGGCGAACCTATTACCCATGATGGTCTTTCTTTGGTTCGCCCTGTTCTCTGTCCCCACCGGTATCTGGATGGGACGGCACGGGCGTAGGAATACGGTAGTCGCTGCCTTGGCCATCACGACCTTGGCGATGCTGATACCTCTTTTCTTCTATGACTTTGCTTGTATCTTGTTTGCGTTCGCTTTGCTGGGAATTGGAAATACGATTTTGCAAGTATCTTTGAACCCGATGGTAGCCCGGGTGGTAAATCCGGATAAGGTAACGAGCGTGCTTACGTTAGGGCAGTTTATTAAGGCGGTATCTTCCTTCTTAGGTCCGATTATTGCGGGGGTCGCTTCCTCTTTTTGGGGGGATTGGAAGTTGATATTCATTGTCTATTCGGTGACTACCTTGTTGTCTATCATTTGGTTGATAACGGCTATTCCGGGTAAAGAGGAAGGAGAGGAGCAAGAAGCCTCGTTCGCCTCTACATTAGCTTTATGTAAAGATGCTAGGATACGGATGCTTTTCTTGGGGATTCTGTGTATTGTCGGGATCGATGTCGGTCTGAATACGACGATCCCCAAGCTATTGATGGAAAAGTTATCCATGCCGTTGCAAGAGGCCGGATTAGGGAGTAGCCTTTATTTCGCCGCTCGTACGGGAGGCTCTTTCCTGGGGGCTATATTGTTGGCGAGGATCTCGTCACGACCTTTCTTAAGGGGAAGCATGCTGATCGTTATCCTTGCTTTCGTGGGATTGCTTATCTCGGATAGCTTGTGGAGCATGGGCGTTATGATCGTACTGGTTGGCTTGGCTTGCTCGAATGTGTTTTCGATCCTGTTCTCTTTCGCGTTGGAACATCGTCCGGAGCAATCCAACGAGGTATCGGCCTTGATGATTATGGGGGTATCGGGAGGCGCCTTGATTACGCCTTGTATGGGAGGCTTAGCCGATATGTTCGGGCAGGTAGCCGGCTTGATGCTATTATTAATATGTATGTTGTATATAGGACTTATATCCATAAAAACACGATAAAATGAAAAAAAGAACTTATTTATCAGCAGGATTGGCTTTGTTGATTGGGACATTGTCGGTCCATGCGTCTCCGGGATTATCGGATGTCAAGAGCCGTGTATTGCCGGCGGTTTATAAATCGAAAAACGGACTGACCCAAAAGGTCGAGATCTCCGTGAAACATGAAGGAGAGCCTTCTACAGTAACGATCCGTTTAGGCGAGCAAAGCCGTAAAGAGAAACTGGTGTCCGGGGATAATGTGTTCCGAATCGAGATACCCGAGGTTAGCACGACTCGCCAATTACCGTTGACGCTGACAAGTGGGAAAGAGAAAGAGGAGACTATGGTGACGGTAAAACCGGTTCGCCATTGGCAAATGAATATGGTGCAACACACGCATACGGATATCGGTTATACCCGTTCCCAAATGGAAATCCTAGCGGAACATCTACGATATATTGATTATGCGTTGGATTATTGCGACGCTACGGATAATTATCCGGATTTCGCTAAATTCCGTTGGACTTGCGAGATCGCTTGGGCGGTTAGCGAATATTTGAAATGCCGTCCGGCGGAACAGATCGCTCGCCTGAAGCAGCGGGTAAAAGAGGGTCGTATCGAATTAGCTACGATGTACTTGAACTTTGACGAATTACCCGATGAGCAAACGCTCGCCGCCTCCCTTTATCCGATCAAGCAATTCCGTGAGAATGGGATGCGTGCCGAGGTAGCTATGCAAGACGACGTGAATGGAATCGGTTGGTGCTTCAGCGAGTATTTTGCGGATGCCGGCGTGAAATATGTGAATATGGGAACCCATGGCCACCGGGCGTTGATCTGTTTTGATAAACCTACCGTATTCTGGTGGGAATCTCCATCCGGGAAGAAGGTCTTGACCTATCGTGCCGAGCATTATAACCAAGGAAATTTCTTTGGTATCCATACCGATGATTTTGAGCAGTTCGAGGAACGGGTCTTAGCGTATCTGGATCAAATGGAAGCGAAAAACTATCCGTATGATATATTGGCCGCCCAGCATTCGGGTTATTTTACGGATAATGCGCCTCCATCCACGAAAAGTTGTGAGATGCTACAAAAATGGAATGAGAAGTATGAATGGCCGAAATTACGCACGGCGGTAGCCAGCGAGTTCTTTAAGACGGTAGAGAGCCAATATGCGGATCGTATCGAGACCATTCGTGGAGCTTGGCCGGATTGGTGGACGGATGGTTTTGGTTCCGGTGCCCGCGAGGCCGCCATATCTCGTGTGACTCACTCGGATATTATCGCGAACCAAGCCGGATTGTCATTCGCCAAAATGCTAGGCGCTCAATTGCCGACAGACATCAATGATCGAATTCAGGACATCAACAAAGCTCTTTTGTTCTATGATGAGCATACTTTCGGGCATAGTGAGAGCGTACGTAATGCTTATGGACTGGAAACTTGGGAACAACGCTCCTTGAAACAATCGTATGCGTGGGAAGCCTATCGCCATTCCGGTTTGCTGGGAGAGGCCACTATGGGTATATTACAATCGTTCGTGCCCAAAAGCGATGTTCCGTCTATCGCTGTATTCAATACGCTCAACTGGAGTTATAGCGGTATCGCTAAAGCTTATGTCGATCATCAGATTCTTCCGAAAGACAAGGCTTTCGAGATCGTGGATACGGCTGGCAACGTAATTCCCGCACAAGCCGGCGAAAGCCGTTCCGATGGTACTTATTGGAACTTTTACGTGAAAGATGTCCCGGCTTTGGGATATGCGCAGTATTATATAAAGGTAAAGGATGCGCCACGTCCGGAAATACAGGGCGCAACGGATTTAAAAGAGACACATGTGGAGAATCCTTGGTATGCCATCGACTTCAATACCCGTAAAGGTACGATTCGTAAATTATGTGATAAGGATTTGAACAAACAATTGGTTACGCCGGATGCGGAATGGGAGATGGGAGAGTTTATTTATGAGATTATCGATAGCCGTCATCCGATGGAACAATATCGTGCTCCCCAATTCCTCCGCCGTCGCCCAGAGAAGATGCGTTTCGAGAAATATGAGAAAGGCGATGTCTGGGATACCTATCGTTTCCGGGGAGAGACGGTAGCGGGACGTGAGCCGAATAATTTGATGGTGGAATTCCGTGTATTTAACGTAACAAAGAAAATCGAGGTAGTTTATCGCCTGCGCAAAAAAGCGGTAACAGATCCGGAAGCGGTTTATATCGCTTTCCCGTTTGAGGTTGAAGGAGGAAAGATCCATTTAGATGTACCCGGCGGATCGATTGAGGCGGGTGTAGACCAAATCCCGGGCTCCTCTAACGATTGGTACACGGTGCAAAACTTCGCTACGGCTCGTAATGGAGAGTCACAGGTCGTGATGGGTAGCCAAGAAATACCATTAATGCAATTTGGGGCGATCAATACGGGGCGGTATAAAGCCGGAGCCGTACCTCAGTCCACGAATATGTATTCATGGCCGATGAACAACTACTGGGTAACCAATTTCAATGCGGACCAAATGGGAGAGATGCAATGGAGTTACTTCATCAACTCTTCGAAAGACAACTCTATTGAGTATGCGACTAAGTTCGCTTGGGAAAACCGGATTCCGTTCTTGACCCGTGTTTTGCCTGCCGGAGATAAAAAGGTGGAGCCTCTCCAATCGGCTTCCATTTTCAAGATCGTACCGGAGAACTTGTTGTTGGTAAACATGAGGCCTGTGGAAGGCGAGAACGCTGTTATGCTTCAATTGCGTGAGATAGGCGGGAAGCCCGCTACTTTCTCTGTAGCTTCAGATAAAATTAATTTTGTGAAAACTACGGTTTGTGATGTCGTAGGAGACCCAGTTTCGGGGAATCCGTTGAGTTTCGCTCCGTGGGAGAATAAGTTTATAAAATTATCTTGGTAGCATGGTAGGGGCGGGGTTTGCCCGCCCTTATCCAGTTTGTCTTATGTTTGTATATTGAATGTTTTGATAGGATTTAATCCCAAATAAATCGGTATTATTCTAAGCAGAAGACTTGTTTGTGTTAGAGTGATGGGTGAAGAGTGTCATGAGAGACTCTGTTTCGGGTAATGCCTTATTGGATTTCAAGCCTTGTGGGAATAAGTCTATGGCGCTTTCTTGGTAGAAATATTGTAGATAATGTGGTTTTTCTTTTATTTATAAAGGAGGGCTAAATTTTTTCATATTATCCAGTCTCTGAATACATTATCTGTTTTTTTCATAGAAGCCATACTAGTGTCATTTTCGCCTAGCCTTGAATCTCAATAAATTTAACATTTGTTTGTTGTAACCAATTTAAAGTGTTTTTACTGCTAATATTTGATAGTTAATTATTTATGTGATAGAAAGACGATGATACTATTGTAAGTCCGTACGGAACAATATATTTTTAGTACATTTAGGGGCTGATATTCTTGGTTTCAAGGGGTGATTTGTGATAAATGTGTCATTTTTATTAAAAAAATACTATAGATTTAAGTCTAGTTTACAAAAAAAGTTATACATTTGCCCAGTTTTTAATGATATAGACCATGAATGGCGCACTAGTTCCGTACGAACTATGTCCATCTATAACGATAAAAATTACATAGACAATGTAATCAATCTAAACTTAATTAAAAAACAAAGCAAAATGACAAAGAATGAATCTAAGCTATTATCCATTCAGGGGATAGCTAAAGCCTCAGCGTTCTGTTTGCTGCTTTCTGCCTTCTCTGTAAACGCCGCTATGGCCGCTCCCGCTCCCGCAGGCACGGTTGATGAAGTAATGGCAGTGCAGCAAGGCAAGAAAGTAACAGGTGTGGTTGTTGACGGTACAGGTGAGCCTGTTATTGGCGCTAACGTGGTGGTGAAAGGCACTACAAACGGTACGATCACTGATTTCGATGGAAATTATACGATCGAGGGTGTGCCCGCCGACGGAGTTTTGGTGATTTCCTATATTGGTTATTTATCTCAAGAGATCCCTGTAGGCAACCAATCTGCAATCAATGTTACATTGAAAGAAGATACACAGACTTTGGATGAGGTAGTAGTAGTAGGTTACGGTACGATGCGTAAATCGGATGTAACAGGTTCTATTTCTACAGCTAAAGGAGAAGAGATGTTAAAAGCTCAAAACTTTAGTGCATTGGATAACTTGCGTGGTAAGGCTGCCGGTGTAAATATCTTCTCTAACTCTAGCCAGCCGGGTGCTTATGGTAGCCGTGTTGTTATCCGTGGTCAAGCGACAATTAATGCCTCTTCTGATCCGTTGTATGTTGTGGACGGCGTAGTAATGGAGAACTTCTATTTGATGAACCCGAATGACATCGAGTCTATGGAGGTATTGAAAGATGCTTCCGCTACCGCTATCTATGGTGCTCGTGGTGCCAATGGTGTTATCATGGTTACTACGAAACGTGGTAACAAAGAAGGCGGAACGAAGGTTAGCTACTCTGGTTCTGTAAGCTTGGCTCATCGCGCTCGTAAGATGGATACGATGAATGCGCAGGAGTGGTGCGATGCTTTTATGCAAGGTATTGAGAATGAGAATAGATGGGGATCTGATAAGGATGGCAATCCATTTAACTGGTCTACTAATCGTGCGGATTGGTTTACAGATCGTCGTTTCTTCGATTCTAACGGTAATCCTCTTTATGATACAGATTGGCAAGATGAGGCAACTCGTACAGCGATCTCTCATAACCATCAATTGAATGTTCAGCAAGGTGGCGAGAAATCATCTATGGGTGCATTCTTGAACTATACTGATAACCAAGGCATCATGCTGAATACCTATTCAAAACGTTTGAATGCGAAGATCGCTTATGACGCCAATCCTACGACATGGTTGTCTACAGCGGTCAATTTAGCTGTAAATCATACTTGGGGCAACTCTACTCCTGAGGATGGCGGTGGACAGGACGCTCGTCGTACTATGATCGAGATGGTTCCTTGGATGCCGGTTCAATACGATGGAAAGTATACTTCTACTAATACTCCAGAAGGTATGCCGATGGACTTTGAGGCAATGTCTAACCCTGTTCATATCTTGAAGACTTATAAGAATATGAACTATAATACAAAAGTATTCGGTAATGCAGCCTTGACATTCCATATCATCGAAGGTTTGGATTTGAAGACTCAATTCGGTGTTGACGCTAACTTTAAGACTTTGCACAAATATATGCCAAGTGACTTGGTGAATTTGGCATATGACCAACATGGACGTGCTGAAAGATATCACGCAAATACTCTTTATTGGCAGGAAGAGACTTACTTGACTTATAACAAGACGATTGGTGAGCACCGTATCAATGCTATGGCCGGTTTGTCTTGGCAGGAGCGTAAATATGACTATTCTAGAATGTATACAGAGAACTTCACTAGCGATTTCTTTGAGGACTTCAATATGGACGCAGGTACGAAGCCTGATGCTCCAAAGACTTATTGGGAACGTTGGGCTATGAACTCATATTTCTTACGTTTCGCTTATACATTCAAGGATCGTTACTCCGCTACAATTACTGGTCGTTATGACGGTTCTTCTAAGTTTGGTAAGAATAATAAATACGCATTCTTCCCATCAGCAGGTTTGGCTTGGAACATCACGCAAGAAGACTTTATGTCTGATCAAAATACGATCAGCAACTTGAAGTTGCATACTAGCTATGGTTTGACCGGTAACTCTGAGATTGGTGTTTACAAATCTTTGGCAACAGTTACAAGCGAAACCTTATTATTGAATGGAACACGTAATTCCTATTCTTATTTGAATAGATTACCAAACTCTGATCTGAGATGGGAGAAAACCGCTCAATTCGATATAGGTTTTGATTTAGGTTTGTTCAATAATAGAATCACGTTAGATGCTTCTTATTACAACAAGAAGACTTCTGATCTGTTATTGGATGCCCCGGTTCCTCATACAACAGGTTTCGAGACAGTTTATAAGAATATCGGTTCTATCCGTAACCAAGGTTTGGATTTGATGTTGTCTACTCGCAATATTGATACGAAAGACTTCACTTGGACAACCTCTATCAATGCCAACTTTAATAAGAATAAGATCTTATCATTAGGTGATAATGACGAGGATATCTTGAAGAACGAATGGGTAAGTGGTGCTTCCATCTTACGTGTTGGTGAGAGTGTAGGTAGTTTCTATGGTTATAAGCGTTTAGGCGTTTATACGATCGAGGATTATGAGGCTGGTAACTGTGAGAAGAAACAGATCGGTCGTGCGAAACGTTCTTCTGAGCGTGAGATCATAGGTAAAGGTGTACCTGATTGGACTGGATCTATGATCAATACATTACGTTACAAGAATTGGGATTTCACATTGGATCTACAATTTGTCGCTGGTGTTCAGACCTTGCAACAGTTCTATCACTCTACGTATGACCGTTTCGGACAAACTAACGGTTTGACAAATATCTTGTATGACGCATATAATGGAACGAATCCTAATTCTATGCAGCAAGCTATCTGGTTGTTCAACGGTGGTCACGCAGGACAGGATACATTGACAGACTCTCAATGGGTGGCTAATGGTTCTTATTTACGTGCGAACTTAATCCAGTTAGGTTATACTTTCGACTCAAATCAATTGGCAAAGACTCCGTTTAGTAGCTTACGCCTATATTTGAATGTGAACAACGCATTCTTGATCACGGCGAAAGACTTTAATGGATACGATCCTGAAAGTACATCCCAGATCTCTACATCTAATGGTGCGGTATCTCCAGAGCAATTTGGTCAGAATATGGCCTTCTTCTCTTATCCGAGAGCTAGAACGTTTACGTTGGGTGTAAATGTAACATTTTAATTAATTAATTATTCAGAAAATTGCGATGAAAAAAATATTAACAACGGCTATTTTATGTGCGGGATTGGTAGGATTTACCGCATGTGACAGTTTTTTGGATGAGGAACCAAAGTCATCCTTGACGCTGGATACCTATTATAAGACAAGTGCTGATATTATTGGCAATGTCAATTATCTATATCGTGACGGTGCTCCCGATAAGATGGGTAATATGACAGGCGCTTATAGAGGTTCTAGCTTGTCAGTAATGAACATGGTAACTGGTTATTTTGTGAATGAGTATGAAGGCCAGGAAGTAGACTGTTCTTATGCTCGCCAGTTGACTCGTCAGAACTTTACGCAATCTTGTTGTAATTATTTGACTAATGACACATGGAAAGGTTGTTATAAGTCGATCAATGTAGCTAACGCAGTTATTAAATATGTGGATGGCGTAGAGATGGACGGACAAGCTCAGTATAAAGCAGAGGCTCGTTTCTTCCGTGCGCTAAACTATTTCTATCTTGTGAAGATGTTTGGTGATGTTCCAATGATTACAGAGCCAACAGAAGATGCTACTTTGGTTGAATATCCGGCTCGTACAGCTGCGTCGGAGGTTTACAAAACTGTTATTATTCCTGATTTACAGTTTGCTGTAGAGAATTTGCCTGATGCTACTTTCGCGGGAAATAGTCACCGTGTGACAAAATATGCGGCTGATATGTTGCTGGCCGATGTTTACATGCGACTAGGCGAGTACGCTAATGCGATTACTCCATTGAAAGATGTAATCAATAGCGGAAAATTCGCTTTGGCTACTAACGATAACCTTGCGGAAGGTAGTGCGTTCAATAAGTTACGTACAACAGATGATCTGCCAGAGGTTATTTATGCCCGTGAATATGATGCGGCTATTTCTCCTAACGGTAATATCCCTGTTCACGCATTCAATTTGATTTCTCCGACATTCTTCGCCAACTCTTCTACTGGAAACAAGTACTCTTTGTGGGTAAATGTGTATGGTGTTAGCGAGCGTTATTTAAATGTGTATGGTGAGAAAGACTTGCGTGCCCAGATGAATCAGTTCTTCCATCGTACATATACACATCCGGTTGATGGAACAACTTTGGATATGAAGATGCTTTGTAACTGGTACTGGTACGATGAAACTGCTATCTTAGAGACTGGTAAGGGTACGAAAGACTGGAACTTCTATCGTTATGCTGAAACATTATTATCTGCCGCTGAAGCTATCGCTCAGTCTAGTGGTGTAAACGCTGAGGCTGCCGGCTATTTGGCACAAGTTAAGGCACGTGCTAATATGGAAGGTAAGGATGTTTCTACAATCGCTTCCGAGCTTCAAAGATTAGGCAAGCAAGCTTTTATTGAAGAGTGCTGGAAAGAGCGTTTACGTGAGTTCCCATTGGAAATGAAGATTTGGGATGACTGTGTTCGTACAGGTAAATTCCCTCAAATCTCCGCTACAAACAAGGGTGAGGTTCAATTTGTTGATTTGATCGGTGCTACGAATGGTAGTGGTGCTAAGTTCAAGGAGACAGACCTATACTGGCCGATCCCTGTAAATGAAATACAGCGTAACCCGAATTTAACTCAGAATGAGGGATATTCTGCGAAGTAATATTTTTTATTTTAATAACTGATGGTTTTAAAGGGGAGGATGAGTTTTTCATTCTCTCCTTTTTATTCATTGCCACATTCATATTAGTGTACAATTATTATGTTTTCTCTGCTTTTTAAGGTATATGAATAGTAAGTAAAATACCGAAAACCTTGACAATTCATGTTAAAAAGAAGCATTTCTCTGACAGCCCTCTTTTTTAAAAAGACTCAACCAGCCTAAACTTTAGGAAAAAAAAGACATTCAGGACCTTATTTTCTTCAAAAAACCATCATTTTCCGATACAATAAGTAGTATTAACCGATGCAAACTGTGCCGTTGGCCAACGTATACGGTGGCGTTAAGTGATAAGAGCGGTAGTATGAAGTGATAGATTGGGAAGAAATGGGTGTCGTATTCAAATGAAAACGGGTCTTTTACCCTGTAAATATGAATTAGAATGAATAAATCTCGCTAGAATAAAAGGTGCTTTTTTAACAATATGTTATAATACAGCAGATTGCGAATATTTTTTCTTGTTTTTCGTAGATGATACGTGCCTCAGTTCTAAAAAAGCAATCCTCAAGGACTTTCATTTACAAAATGATAAATTGATAATCGCCAGACAAATCGAAAAGAGAGGACAATGAAAAAGAGGAGAATGAAAAACTCATCCTCCCCTTTAAAACCATCAGTTATTAAAATAAAAAATATTACTTTGCAGAATATCCCTCATTCTGAGTCAGACTCGGGTTACGCTGGATCTCGTTCACGGATAACGGCCATAATAGGTCGGATTCTTTGATTGTTGCTCCAGATGCGTTCTTAGCACCCACTAACGGAATGTAGGTTACTTGTCCCGGGGTTGTCTCGGAAATATTCGGGAACATGCCTGTACGTACACACATATCCCACATCTTAAATTCCAAAGGCAACTCACGTAGACGCTCAGTCCAACACTCTTCGATGAAGGCTTGTTTACCCATACTTTGTAAAGATGATGCAATCTCCGCAGCGGTTTTACCTTCCATATTCGCACGAGCCTTCACTTGAGCCAAATAGCCGGCCGCTTCAGCAGTCACTCCAGTTGATTGAGCGATTGACTCTGCAGCGTCCAATAAAGCTTCAGCATAACGATATACGTTCCAGTCTTTTGTGCCACGACCTGTAGTAAGTAAGGCATCCTCATCGTAATAATACCAACAACAAGCAGCGTTACCTACAGAATTCCAAACCTTTCCAGTTTTTGGATTTGTATAAGTCCAGTGGTAGAACTGATTCGGTTGACGACGTAAATCGTTTGATTCATAAATATTCAGATAACGGTCATTCGGTCCATGTACTTTCTGGGTGATGGCATATGTTCCAAACAAACCGTTACTAGAAGCGTCACCATCAAAAGCATAAGTAGGTAACCAGTTACTCGGACTAATCTGATTATCATACTCATAGGCATAGATAGCCTCATCCAAGTCATCTGTAGAACGCAATTTGTTAAATGCGCTATTCATCGCCAAATCATCATTTGTTGTTAATTTATGATTTGAATTAACGACAATACGCACAGTTTCAGCAGCCTCTGCATATTTATGCTGATACATATAAACATCAGTCAGCGTCATAGCGGCCACATACTTCGTGATACGATGACCATTAGCGGCGAAAGTAGCCTCTGGCAATACATTCATAGCATCCTTCAAATCGCTTTCGATTTGGTTATAGATGGTTGAGGTTTCCGTACGGGGAAGCTCCATGTTCTCAGCCAGCTCATAGGGATCTGTATAGAATGGAACCGCTCCGAAAGTCTTTACTAAGTAAAAATAGTTGAAAGCACGGAAAAACTTAGCCTCAGCCGTCAAGCGATCTGCAGTAGCCTGATCCATAGGTACCTCTGGCATATGCTTAATCGCTCCATTTGCCACGTTAATTCCGCGATAGCAGTCATCCCAAACCTTGTCCATCTTAGATGCTAACTGCATCGTGTTTTGTTGACGGGTCAATTCTCTGGTATAACGGCAAACTATTTCCTGTCCTTCATAAGAATTAGAGAAATATCCTGTCAATTCTTCTTGAATAGAAGCGAAAGGCCCGATATAAGCACTACCGAAATCCACATAACTACCGATCGCACCCGTACGATACAAATAGTTTACATTAGATTCCATTTGAGATTGTGTCTTATAGTATGCGACATCAGTCAATGTTGACTTAGGCTCTTCGTCCAAAAAGTTGTTACAAGCCGTAAAGCTCAATAACCCGGCACAGGCAACCGCAATTGTTGATATTTTTTTCATTTTTTAATGTCTAATTTAATGAGATTAATTAAAATGTTACATTAACACCAAATGTAAATGTCCTAGCTCTCGGATATGAGAAGAATGTCATGTTCTGCCCAAATTGGCTACCAGAAGAAACTCCACTAGAACTACTTACCTCTGATGTACTCTCTGGATCGTAACCTAAGAAATCTTTGGAAACAATCTGGAACAAATTATTACCACTTAAATACAGACGTAAACCTGACAAACCTACCTTCTTCGCTACGCTTGAGTCAAATGTATAACCTAACTGAAGCATATTCAAACGTAAGTAAGAACCATTAGCTACCCATTGTGAGTCAGTCGTTGTATCTCCACCACCATGAGGTTTGTCATAAGCTAAGAAGATAGCTTGCTCCATCGTACCTGCATTTGTACCGTTATAACCGTCATACAGAATATTGCTCAAGCCATTAGTCATACCAAAACGGTCATAAGTAGAGTGCATGAAACGCTGCAAAGTCTCAACTCCCCATACGAACTGGAAGTCAACCGTTAAGTCAAAGTTCTTATAAGAAAAGTTGTTGACCCAGCTTCCAGTCCAATCTGGTAAACCTTTACCAATGATCTCACGAGACTCTGAGCGGTCTGGACGTCCGATTTGGTTTTTCTCGCATTTGCCAGCCTTATAATCTTCTTCCGTGAAGATTCCATTACGTACCAAACCATAGAAACTACCCATACTTTCACCAACACGAAGGATAGAACCACCTCCTACCCAGTCGTACAAGTAAACATCAGCGTCGGTGTCACCCAAATGAAGAATCTCATTCTTGTTAAAGTTCAAATTCACCGTAGAGTTCCAAGTAAATTCGCCTTGTACCGGAGTACCGTTCACCATGATATCTAAACCTTGGTTACGAACAGAACCGATGTTCTTGAAGATTGTAGAGAAACCTGTTGAGTGAGGCACCGGACAATCCAACAGCAAGTCGGTTGTTTTCTTATTGTAGTAAGACACATCAAAATTCAAACGATTGTGGAATAATCCTAAATTGAAACCAACATCAAATTGTCCGGTCTTTTCCCATTTCAAATCCGGGTTTGGCATCGTTTCCATATAGGAATATGGCGCACGTGTACCATTCAATAATAAAGTCTCCGACTTAATCTTACCCAAAGACTTATACGGATCGATCTCAGAGTTACCAGTTAAACCATAGCTGGTATGCAGTTTCAAGTTACTGATTAAATTACTATCCTTCAAGAAATCCTCTTGAGAGACATTCCATGCCAAACCGGCTGATGGGAAGAATGCATATTTGTTGTTATCACCAAACTTGGAAGAACCATCAATACGACCTGTTACGGTAGCGGAGTAACGATCTTTATAGGTATAAGCGAAACGCAAGAAATAAGAGTTCATCGCCCAACGAGTCCAGTCGGATTCAGGAGATTTAGGGGTTGTACCTACGATCATATTGTAATCCTCGTAGAAGTCGTCGGAGAAACCTTCCGTTTTAGACTTATTTCTTCTATAAGTACGTTCCTGCCAAGACAAACCGGCCATAGCGTTGATACGATGATCGCCTAACACCTTATTATAGGTTAAATAAGTCTCTTCCTGCCAATACAAAGTATTCCAGTTCTCATATTCGGCCCAACCATTCGGCATAGAGATATTGTTCAAACCGACAGAAGAATAACCACGATAAGTGATATTATGGCTATCCAATCCAAATTGAGTCTTCAAGTCTAAGCCTTCAGCTAAGTGGAATGTCAATGCGGCGTTACCGAAGATCTGGGTGTTATATTTCATTCTACGCTGATCGTTCAAGATAAATACTGGGTTTGACATACCCTCCAAGTTGAAACCGCTCAAAGAAGGAGACGTGCTAGTCGTATACTTATTTGTACCCGGCTCATATACAGGTAGCCAAGGCAACATTTCGATCATGGTACGACGAGCTTCCTGTCCACCACCATCTTCAGGAGTATAACGGCCCCACGTGTGGTTAACCAATACGTTTACAGATGTAGATAACCATTTTGTAGGATCTGCGTCGTAAGCCATCTTAGCGTTCAAACGTTTGTTATAGGTGTTCAACATGATACCTTGTTGATCGGTATAGTTCAAGAACGCACCCATAGAAGAGTTCTTACCCGCTTGTTGAATATTCAACTGGTGGTTGTGGGAAACAGCCGTGCGAGTTGCCTCATCCTGCCAATCCGTATCGTAAATAGGATTACCGTTTGCATCAAAGTAATTACGGTCGGTAAACCAATCGGTACGATTTAAAGACCAATTGGTTCCTAACCATTTGTTCTCATTCTCCAGACCTTTCATAAAAGTGTCTGTCCACTCTTGTGCATTTAGCAAATCCATTTTTCGTGCTATCGAGCTCACGCTAACAGAACCTTGGTAGCTAATAGCGACACCTTCGCCATCTTTCTTACCACGTTTGGTCGTTACCATGATGACACCATTGGCACCACGGGCACCATAGATAGCGGCAGCGGAAGCGTCTTTCAATACCTCCATAGACTCGATATCATTCGGGTTCACCAAGTCGAAGTTTTCCATTACTACGCCGTCCACTACATACAACGGATTAGAAGAAGAGTTGATTGTCGCGATACCACGAATAACCACACGGTTTGAATAAGCGCCCGGCTGGCTAGAGTTAGAGAAGATGTTTACACCAGATACCTTACCACGCAAGTTATCCAATGCGCTAAAGCTTTGATTCTTTACCAAATCATCTCCTTTAGCCGTAGAGATAGAACCTGTCACGTCAGATTTCTTCATCGTACCGTAACCTACTACTACAACCTCATCCAATGTTTGGGTATCCTCTTTCAATGTCACCTTGATCATCGATTGATTACCTACAGGAACCTCTTGAGATAAGTAACCGATATAAGAAATGACCAACACATCGTTTGCGGACACACCCTCGATCGTGTAATTTCCATCGAAATCAGTGATCGTACCGTTTGTAGTGCCTTTCACCACCACGTTAGCGCCAATAACAGGCTCACCTGTACCGTCAATAACCACACCTGTTACTTTCTTGCCTTGCTGCACTGCCATTACTTCATCAACCGTGCCTGCGGGAGCGGGAGCGGCCATGGCGGCGTTTACAGAAAAAGCGGAAAGCAACAAACAGAACGCTGAGGCTTTAGCTATCCCTTGAAGGGATAATAGCTTAGATTCATTCTTTGTCATTTTGCTCTTGTTTTAAATTAAGTTTAGATTGATTACATTTATATGTAATATTATATTCTAGAATAGACATAGTTCGTACGGAACTAGCATGTGATATTTAATCTTTTTCGATAGTGATAAAAGTGCGATGAACAGAGTATGATCTGGCTCATTGGATTTCTTTTTTCTAATTCTTTTTGTTAGATTTGCACCTATATTCGTATAATGCCAGAAATTCATAAGAAAGAAAGGGATATTTCTAAATAAATGACACGAGGATCACTTTCTATTCATGTTAATTAAATGGATATTTGTAGTCTAACTATGAATATAAAACACAAAAACGGATAAATTATATTATTAATTAAATAGCTATATCATGAAGAAAAAAAGCGTTTGGGCTTTAGCTTTAGCGGCGATGCTGATGTGGGTGGGGAAACCTGCGGCAGCGGCTGTGAATGAGTCTTTTGACCCAGTAGAGTATGTAAACCCGCTAATGGGGACGCAATCTTCCTATGAGTTGTCTACAGGAAATACCTATCCGGCGATCGCTCGTCCGTGGGGTATGAATTTCTGGACTCCTCAGACTGGTAAGATGGGAGATGGATGGCAGTATGTATATACGGCTAACAAGATCCGTGGTTTTAAACAGACCCACCAGCCAAGTCCGTGGATCAATGATTACGGACAATTTGCGATCATGCCGGTGGTTGGTAAACCGGAGTTCGACCAAGATAAACGTGCGAGCTGGTTCTCTCACAAAGGGGAGATCGCCAAGGCTTATTATTATAAGGTATATTTGGCGGAGCATGATGTGGTGACGGAATTAACGCCGACAGATCGTGCGGCTATGTTCCGTTTCACTTTCCCGGAAAACGAGCATTCTTATATCGTGGTGGATGCCTTGGATAAGGGCTCTTATATCAAGGTAATTCCGGAGGAGAATAAGATCATCGGTTATTCAACGAAGAATAGCGGTGGGGTTCCCGATAATTTCAAGAATTACTTTGTGATCGAGTTTGATAAACCTTTCACATACGAGGCTACATTTGCTGACGCTTCCTTGAAAGAGGGAACGAAGGAACAAACGAGTGACCATGTAGGAGCCGTTATCGGTTTCAAGACGAAGAAAGGTGAGATCGTCCACGCTAAGGTGGCTTCCTCATTTATTAGCTTCGATCAGGCCGCTATCAATATGAAGGAATTAGGTAACGATAACTTTGATACTTTGGTTCAGAAAGGTAAGGATGTTTGGAATGAGCATCTGAGCAAGATCGAGGTTGAAGGTGGAGATTTGGATCAATACCGTACTTTCTATTCTTGCTTCTATCGTTCATTGTTGTTCCCTCGTAAGTTCTATGAGATCAACGCTCAAGGCGAGGTGGTTCATTACAGCCCGTATAATGGTGAGGTATTACCCGGTTATATGTTTACCGATACCGGATTCTGGGATACGTTCCGTAGTTTGTTCCCATTCTTGAACTTGATGTTCCCGTCTGTAAACAAGGAAATGCAAGAGGGTTTGATCAATACGTATAAGGAAAGCGGCTTCTTCCCGGAATGGGCAAGTCCGGGCCACCGTGGTTGCATGGTCGGTAATAACTCGGCATCTATCTTGGTAGACGCTTATATGAAAGGCGTGAAGGTTGACGATTTGGAGACTCTATATAAAGGTTTGATCCATGGTACGGAAAACGTTCATCCGACGGTTTCTTCTACAGGACGTCTGGGGCATGAATATTATAATAAGTTGGGATATGTTCCTTACGATGTGAAGATTAACGAGAATGCCGCTCGTACATTGGAATATGCTTACAATGACTGGTGTATCTGGCAGATCGCTAAACAACTAGGCCGTCCGAAAAAGGAATTGGATTTATATGCCCGTCGTGCGTTGAACTATAAGAACCTGTACGACAAGGAAACCAAGTTGATGCGTGGCAAGAATGAGAATGGCGAGTTCATGGCTCCGTTCTCTCCGCTGAAATGGGGTGACGCTTTCACGGAAGGTAATAGCTGGCACTATTCATGGTCTGTATTCCACGATCCTCAGGGATTGATCGACTTGATGGGCGGTAAGGATTCATTTGTGATGATGCTTGACTCCGTATTTGCTGTGCCGCCTTTGTTCGATGATAGCTACTACGGTGGTGTGATCCACGAGATCCGCGAGATGACCGTGATGAATATGGGTAACTACGCTCACGGTAACCAGCCGATCCAGCATATGATTTATTTATACAACTATGCGGGTCAACCTTGGAAGGCTCAATATTGGTTGCGTCAAGTAATGAATAAGATGTATACTCCGGGTCCGGATGGTTATTGCGGTGATGAGGATAATGGCCAGACTTCCGCTTGGTATGTATTCTCAGCGTTAGGATTCTATCCGGTAGCTCCGGGTACGACCCAATATGTGTTGGGCGCTCCGCTGTTCAAGAAGGCTACGATCCATTTTGAGAATGGAAACAACTTGGTGATCAACGCCCCGAACAACAGCGATAAGAATATCTATATCGAATCTATGACGTTCAACGGCAAGAACTACACCAAGAATTATTTGGATCATAACGATTTGTTTAAGGGTGGCGTGATTGACTTCAAGATGGGTGACAAGCCGAATATGAATCGTGGTATTAATCCGGAGGATATGCCTTACTCATTCTCCGTAAACGAGGAAGGGATCAATAAACTTTCCCCTATTTCCGTAAAACCTAGTAAAAAGAAGAAATAAGCAATTAAGATGAATTTCATTCATAAACCATTAATGTCAGGCATAGCGATATGCCTGACATTTTTCGCATACTCCTGTGCTACACCGGAGAAGATGGAAAACAAGACAGACTTTACCGCATATGTAGATCCTTATATCGGATCGGGAGAGCACGGACACGTATTTGTCGGGGCGAACGTTCCGTTTGGAGCTGTTCAGGTAGGTCCTCAGAATATTTTTAAGGGATGGGACTGGTGTTCCGGTTATCATTACTCCGATAGTATCATTATCGGATTTAGTCATACGCATTTGAGCGGAACCGGATGTTCTGATCTGGGGGATATCCTTCTGATGCCTTATACGGGCGAGGTACGTACCGCCCGTGGCGAGCAAGATAATATAGAGGGAGCCGCTTCTTCCTATTATAAACATGCCAACGAAGCCGTAGCTCCGGGATATTACTCTTTGCTGATGGATAATGGCGTAAAGGCGGAGTTGACAGCGACCGAGCGTGTAGCCTTACATCGTTATACGTATCCGTCGGGAAGTGAGCATCGCCTCTTGATCAACTTGAAGGAGGGTATCGGTGATAAAGCGTATGACACTTATTTGAAGAAGATTGATGAGTACACGATCGAGGGGTACCGCTTTTCCAAAGGTTGGAGCCCACGTCACAAAGTATTCTTTACGTTGAAATGTGATCAGCCGATCGAGTCTTTGGCTGTATTCAACGATGATGAGGCCGCAGGTAATGATGAGTTGACGGGCGAGTCCGTTAAGGGAGTGATTACCTTTAAGGGAGATGCCCCGACCGCCTTGGTAAAGGTCGCTATCTCTTCCGTAAGTTGTGAGAATGCCTTGGCTAACTTACGTACGGAGCTTTCTCATTGGGATTTCGACGAGGTTCGTAACGAGGCTATCGATAAATGGAATGACCAATTGTCTTGTATCTCCATCGATACGAAAGATGAGCGTGCCAAGAAGATTTTCTATACCGCCATGTACCATGCGTTTATCGCTCCGACGTTGTATTGCGACGCGAATGGCGATTTCCGTGGCCATGACGATAAGGTGTATACGAACAATACTTGGAAGAACTATTCCACTTTCTCTCTATGGGATACGTATCGTACCTTGCATCCGTTGTTCACGATTATCAAGCCTCAATATGTGTCGGATTTGGTGAACTCGATGTTAAGCATTTACGACCAGCAAGAGAAATTACCGATCTGGCCGTTGATTGGTGGTGAGACGGACCAAATGCCGGGATATAGCGCTGTGCCTATTATCGCAGATGCCTATCTGAAAGGTTTTACCGGCTTTGACGCCGACCGTGCGTATCGTTATATGGTTGCTTCATCTGTCTATGAGAAGCAAAACGGGGTGCCGTACGTGTTGGAAAAAGGCTATATCCCTTGTGATAAGGTACGTGAGGCTACTTCTATCGCGATGGAATATGCCGCTGATGATTGGGGTATCGCCTTGATGGCGAAAAAAATGGGCAAGACGGAGGATTACCAAAATTACTTGAAACGTGGTAAATATTATACGCAGTATTTCGATAAGGATATCAACTTTATCCGTCCGAAAATGAATGATGGCAGCTGGCGTACGCCGTACGATCCGATCCAGTCCATACATAGCGTAGGCGATTTCTGTGAGGGAAATGGCTGGCATTATACATTCTTCGTGCCCCAGCATCCGGAAGGCTTGATCGAGTTGATGGGTGGTGACGCTCCGTTTATCTCGAAACTGGATTCTTTGTTCTTGGTGGAAGGTGAGTTAGGGGAGAACGCCTCTCCGGATATCAGTGGCTTGATCGGCATGTACGCCCATGGAAATGAGCCGAGCCATCATGTTACTTACTTGTATCCTTACGCCGGCGAGCAATGGAAGACAGCCGAGAAAGTTCGTTACATTCAAGATGTGTTCTATACCGACCAGCCGGAAGGCATCATCGGAAACGAGGATTGTGGCCAGATGTCCGCTTGGCATATCATGTCTGCCTTGGGATTTTACCAAGTGAATCCTTCCAATGGCGTATTCGTGTTCGGTAGCCCGTTATTCGATAAGGCTTCCGTTCATTTGCCGGAGGGTAAGACTTTCGAGGTCGTAGCCCAGAACAACAGCAAGGAGAATGTATATATCCAATCCGTGTTGCTAAATGGTAAACCTTATAACAATTCTTATATTCTGTATGATGATATCGTGAAGGGAGGGAATCTTACCTTTGTGATGGGCAACACGCCGAATAAGGAGTTCGGAGCTGCCCCGGAAAATCGTCCGAAGACGGCTGAGTAAATAGCTCCCTTACCAGTGAGCGGTTTGCTCTGTTACCCGTGAGACAACGTCTCACGGATTGCCGGGAAAGTACCCGGCTGAGGAGCAAAGAATAATTAACGAATTAATAATCGACAAAATGAAGACAAAGCTTAAAACTTCGATGGCCCTTTTGGCTTCCGTTTTCCTGTGGGTGTCATGTGCCGGTGGCGGAGGGACTTCTCCTTCTGCGATGGACCCGGTGGATTACGTGAATCCTTATATGGGAAACATCAGCCATTTATTGGTGCCTACTTTCCCGACCGTGCATTTGCCGAACAGTATGCTACGTGTATATCCGGAGCGTGCGGACTTCACGGGTGACCGTCTGGGCGGTTTGCCTATTATCGTGACAAACCATCGTGAGCGTTCTGCGTTCAATTTATGCCCTTATCAAGGTGACGAATCCGGCTTGCGACCCGTGATCGCTTATAGCTATGACCGGGAGAAGATTTTGCCGTACCGTTATCAGGTATATCTGGATAATGAGGAAATCGACGTGGACTTCGCCCCGTCCCATCAAAGTGCCGTATATTCGCTCACTTTCGAGAAAGAGGGACCGGCTTATCTGGTATTTAACAGCCGTAACGGACAGCTACAAGTAAATGGTAACGCCGTAAGCGGTTATCAATATATAGATAAGAAAACGAAAGTCTTTTTATATGCCGAGACGAACCAGAAGCCTGTGAAAGCGGGGGTATTGTCGAACGGCAGTGTCAACTATAACGAGACTTCCGTGGAAGGTATCAATGCCGCTATCGCCCTTTCCTTCGGGGAGGACGTGAAGAAACTTGGCGTTCGCTACGGTATCTCTTTTATCAGCGAGGAACAGGCGAAGAAGAATCTGGAGCGTGAGATCGCCGCTTACGACGTGGATGTGGTAGCGAAGATCGCCCGCAACGATTGGAACGACGCTTTAGGTAAAATACAAGTACAAGGCGGTACCAAGGATGAGAAGACCGTATTCTATACCTCTTTATATCGTTGCTACGAACGCCCGATAAACTTGAGCGAGGACGGACATTATTACAGTGCTTTCGACGGAAAGATCCATGAGGATGGCGGACGGTCTTTCTATACGGACGACTGGATTTGGGATACCTACCGTGCTACACATCCCCTGCGTGTCTTGATCGATAATGAGCGTGAGAACGATATCATCAACTCTTATCTCCTGATGGCGGAGCAGATGGGTACCGATTGGATGCCTACCTTCCCGGAGGTGACAGGAGATACACGCCGTATGAACTCAAACCATGCTGTCGCTACCGTGATCGACGCTTACCGCAAGGGCTTGCGTGGGTTTGAGCTGGAAAAAGCCTATATCGCTTGTAAGAAAGGTATCGAGGAAAAGACCTTGATCCCGTGGTCTGCCGCTCCCGCCGGTTGGTTGGATGATTTCTACAAGGAACATGGCTATATTCCCGCATTGAGACCGGGAGAGAAAGAGACGGTGCCTAACGTATCCATTTGGGAAAAACGTCAGCCGATCGCCGTGACTTTAGGTACTTCGTATGATGAATGGTGCTTGTCCCAGATCGCTCAAGAATTGGGAAAGAAAGACGAGGCGGATTATTATTTGCGTCGCTCTTACAATTACCGGAACGTATTTAATCCGGAGACAGGTTTCTTCCATCCGAAAGATAAGGATGGCAAGTTTATCTATCCATTGGATTACCGTTATGATGGCGGTCTAGGTGCCCGTGATTATTACGATGAGAATAACGGATATATTTATCGTTGGGACGTACAGCATAATATCGGTGACTTGATCTCTTTGATCGGAGGCAATGAGGCGTTTACCTCTGCCTTGGATTCCATGTTCAATACGCCGCTGGGTATGTCTAAATGGCAATTCTATTCCACGCTTCCGGATCATACGGGTAACGTAGGTATGTTCTCTATGGCGAATGAGCCGAGCTTGCATATCCCGTACTTGTATAATTATGCGGGTAAGCCTTGGATGACCCAGAAACGTATTCGTACCTTATTGAATCAATGGTTCCGCAATGATTTGATGGGTGTGCCGGGCGATGAGGACGGTGGTGGTATGTCCGCTTTCGTTGTTTTCAGCCAGATGGGATTCTATCCGGTGACTCCGGGTTCTCCTACCTATAATATCGGTAGCCCGATGTTTACCGACGTGAAAGTGGATATGGGTAACGGCAATACGTTCGAGATCCGTGCGAATAACGCATCCGATGAGAATAAATACGTACAATCCGCTAAGTTGAACGGCGTAACCTTGAACCAGCCTTGGTTCAATCATAGCGATATCGCCGCTGGTGGTTTGTTAGAGTTAGAGATGGGGCCGAAAGCGAATAAGGAATGGGGATTGGGAACGCCTCCTCCTTCTGCCGCTCCGATGCCTAAGTAAAAAAAAGCGTGTTGCGATTGTCGCAACACGCTTTTTTATGCCAATACCTTAACGATTAATTTCTTTAGTTCTTTTATATCAATGGGCTTCACTACATAATCCGTGAATTCACATTGTTTGGCGATCTCCTTTTCCCTTTCGAAAGCGAATGCCGTGAGCGCTATGATCGGAATGGTCTTGGATAAGGTGCGGATTCTGCGAGTCGCTTCGAATCCGTCCATAACCGGCATTTTTATGTCCATCAGGATTAGGTCCGGATGATATGTCTCGAACATATCGATAGCCTCTTGCCCGTTTAGCGCATGATAAAGTTGGTATTGCTTGCCAAACAAGGTTTCCAAAAGGAAATAATTCTCATAAACGTCCTCGGCGATTAAGATGGAATGATGCCTATCTGAACGGGGCGTTTCTTCGGATTGGACGGGGATATCCGGTGAAAGCTCAATATCAGTCCGTTTTGTGTCCAAAGGCAGAGTGAACCAAAAAGTGGAACCCACCCCTTCTTCAGAGTCTACGCCGATTTTACCTCCTAATGCCTCGATAATGGTTCGGCTGATGGTTAATCCCAATCCCGTACCTTGCTGGAAAGTATCTACCTTGATGAATCGCTCGAATATACGTCTTTGGTTTTCCGCGGAGATACCGATACCTGTATCTTTCACGCAGACTCGGATAAAATCCCCTTCTATCTCATAATAAATCGTGATACTTCCTTTTGTGGTAAATTTGATAGCGTTATTCACGAAATTAGATATCACTTGCATAACCCTCCGCTCATCGGTTTTAACGATTACGGATGGGGAGCCGAGATCAAAGATAAGAACCACGTCTGAAGGCATCTTTATAGAGTCTGCCAATGCGATTTCGCCACATATATCCTTGATGTCCACTTCCTCGAAATGATAATCCATGGTTCCCGCCTCGATTTTAGAGAAATCAAGGATATCATCGATCAGTTGCAGTAGCAAATCATTGTTTTTATGAATGATATCTAAATAAGATTGACGCTCTACCTCATCATCAATCTCGGCGATTATATTTGAGAACCCGACGATAGCGTTCAGCGGCGTGCGTATCTCATGACTCATATTCGCCAAGAATGCGGACTTCAATTTATCAGCTTCCTTTACCTTGATTAGCTCGATCTCCTTTTCCCGTTGCTGGGTTATGTTGGAGGTATAGCTTACGATCCTGTTAGGCGTTCCGTCATCGTTGAATTTATAGGAGCGTACATTGGAGTTGAACCAGAATGTTTTGCCATTGAGGATACGCCTGTAGGCCGCTACGAAGTTATTGATCTTCCCTTGCAGGAGAGGTTTGAACTGTTTATTATATACCCGGTCAAAATCATCCGGATGGATTGAGGATTTATAGTCTTCTTGATTCTTGAAGTTGTAATCATGAATCGCTTTTAGCCCCTCATTATTATTAATGTCTTCATTGAGGCCAAAATCTACGGTCAATTTATCATTCTCTACATCGTATTCCCAAAGAATGGAATCCCCGGTATCTACTGATACTTTTAGCCGGGCTAGGCTATTTTCGATTTGTTCCCGCTTGATGTGATTCTCGGTATCGTCGAATACAATATAAATATAGCCGAATATATTATCAAGAGAGTCTTTTAATGTGACTCCTTTTACCAACAGATGCTTTGTTTTAGAATCATGATGACTATCGTAATAGCCGTTTTGAGAAGCAACCTTGAAATCATAATTAAGAGGAAAGAATATATCTTTTCCGTTTTTGAGGCTTTGGTTTACATATTTCGGGATATTAGGATTCTCGAACATATTCAGTCCCACGGCCTGCTCACGGGTAACACCAAAAATATCGAGATCCGCTTGGTTGATATCTACCAACACTCCATTCTCATCATAAAGTTCGGCGCCCCAAGGCATCTTGTCGAAAATGATCTTAAACTTCGTCTCGCTTTTCATGACTTGCATAGCCGTATGTTCTACTAATCCTTGAACTTCCCCTCTTTCAATGGCTATGGAAAGGATATCAGCCAACATATGTAAGTTCTCTATATCTAAGGCACTCCAGTTCCGTTTCTTTTTTACAGAATCAAAGCCGATAAATCCGGATGGTTTGCCTTGCTTGAAAATAGGGATGACTAATAAGGATGAAACCTCTTGCAAAATCAGAAGATGCTGCTCACTCTTCGCCTCTTCCGGCATTTTAGAGACATCATGAATAACGATATCCATGCCCTTTTTGATACTGTCGTACCACCAAGGAATCTCGTCTTGCGGGAGTTGACGCAGTAAATCCTCTCGCATAGAGATAATGCCATCACAAGTAACTTCATTCGTAAAATCAACAGTATGAGTTTGTTCGTCAAATGTTCCGATATACACCCGATCCACATCGAAAAATTGTAAGATGCGGAATAGCGCTTGGTCAATAACCGAGTTTTTTTTGGCTCCAAGAAGAAGTGACAATACATCCGACATCGTTTTTCGCAAATCAATCATATTGGCCAAAATCAAGTCGGTCTTTTCATCTTCTACATCGGTCTTCTTGTCTATAGCCTCATTAAGAAATGTTGTATTGGAATGAATGTTATTCATGATAAATTGAGTGTACTAAATTTATTCGAAAACAAATGTAAGTATAAACTTTGATTATTTTTTGTTTTAGTGTTTATTATATTATTATCGTGGCTTTAAAAATAATTTTGTACGTTTGTAGATGGTTGAATTAAACTTGAAATCTATGGATAATAAAATCATATTGACGATAGGCCGCCAGTTCGGAAGCGGTGGCCGCGAGATCGGACAACGTTTGGCGAAGGAGTTGGGTATCGGTTACTATGATAAGGAACTGATTACCGTGGCGGCCCGTGAGAGTGGATTATGCGAGGATGTTTTCGAGAAGGCAGACGAACGTGCCTCCAGTGGTTTATCGTACGCTTTTACGATGGGGTATTCTTCTTTTATGGGAGGGATGTTTACGCCTTATAATGATATTTTGTCTAATGACGGTCTTTTTAAGATACAGAGTGACGCTATCCGTAAATTGGCGGAGACTGAGTCGTGTGTTTTGGTAGGGCGTTGCGCTGATTATATCCTCCGGGATAATCCGGCTTGTTTGAGCTTCTTTATCCATAGTTCAGTGGAGAGCCGGGTCCAAAAGACCGTGGAAAGGCATGGTGTGACGGTGGAAGAGGCGAAGAACATGATGGAGAAGACTGATAAATCCCGTGCGGCTTACTATAATTATTATACGAATAAGACATGGGGAATGGCCTCTTCTTATAATTTCTCGATCGATGTATCCGTATTAGGGATCGACGAGACCGTGGAATTTATGAAAAGCTTTATCGAGCGCAGATTGAATAAGCGTCCGCCTCATTTCGGATAAATCGTATTCTTGAGAAACCATTATTGAATAGAGATTAACCTATTAAAACTAAGAAAGTATGCGAAAACCTTTTATTACTGTTCGGCTGACCCATGGTATGTTGGGCGCCTTGTTAGTTTCCACCTGTGCTTGTTCGGGCACGAAGTGGACGGAGGTGGAGAAAGATTCTATCCGTATCGTTACCCAGCAAGAAGGAGCTGTATTAGGATATTCCGCCAATTCGGGGGTGAGACTTCTTACTGTTGACGGATATGCCTTCAAAGATCTGAATCGGAACGGGCGGCTTGATCCGTATGAGGATTGGCGTCTTACGCCCGAGGAACGTGCCGTTGATTTGGCCGGACAGTATCTACAGAGGAAATCGCCGGATTGATGCTTTATAGCGCCCATCAATCTATCCCCGGTGCCTCGAAAGGGTTTGGAACTTCTACCTACAATGGCAAATCTTTTGATGAGAGTGGAGCCCAGCCATCCGATCTTTCCGATGCGCAGCGTAAATTCCTCACCGAGGATAATGTTCGTCATGTATTGGTTACGAGAGTGCAAAGCCCGAAAGTGGCGGCTCGCTGGAATAATAATGCGCAAGCTTTAGTAGAGGGTATCGGTCATGGTATCTTACGGTCGTTGATAATCCCGATGAGGCGGATTTCGCCATCGTCTTTATGACGAGCCCGAACAGTGGTACGGGGTATGATAAATCCGATTGTGAGAAAGGTGGAAACGGTTATATGCCTATCAGTTTACAGTATAATGATTATACCGCTACCTATGCCCGTAACCCAAGTTTGGCGGGGGGAGATCCGTTTGAGAATTTCACGAACCGTTCTTATAAAGGTAAGTCCGTGAAAACAGCTAATAAGCAGGATATGCTTTCTGTTTTGGAGACAAAGGCTAAAATGAAAGGTAAGCCTGTAATCGTATCTTTGGAGATGGATAAGCCTACGATTATGTCCGAGTTCGAGGGTTCGGCGGATGCCATTCTGGTGAACTTCGGTGTACAAAACCAAGCGGTCTTGGATATCATCAGTGGAAAAGCCGAGCCTTCCGCTTTGTTGCCTTTGCAGATGCCGGCAGATATGCGTATCGTGGAGGAGCAATTCGAAGATGTTCCCCGGGATATGAAATGCTATACGGATAGCGAGGGCCATCTGTATGATTTCGCTTTTTGTATGAATTGGAAAGGCGTTATCGATTATGAGCGAGTGACTAAATATAAATAGAGTAAATTACATTTTTGTGTTTTTGTGGCTACGGTATCTATATATAATGCCTAAATTTGCATGGTAATATTATTAAGTGCAGACCATGAAAATTATGACATTGCAGGGAACGGACAAATTGTTATATGAACTTGTCGCACCTTTGGTCATGAATCCAGCCATTTTGCGACAAAATAACAATTACCCTTTTAAAACATCTCGTAGCCACGTTTGGTATATAGCCTTTCATGAAACAGCTGTTGTTGGTTTTATGCCTGTAAAAAAAGGACATCTCTATTACTCTATAGACAATTATTTCGTGAGTGGTGATGATCCTTCGGTATTGAGTGAACTTCTTGAAGAAGTCATAAAGGATTTTTCATCTCAAGCTTCACTTATGGCTGTTGTGCATAAACGTCATGTAAAAGTGTTCTCACAAAAAAAGTTCCAGACATGTGTTGAGTGGAAAAATTATGATAAAATGCATTATTTACCGGAGGTAGAGTCATGATGCGAAGAATGGATGTGTACGAGGCGACAGAGAAAAGATTGAAGATCATTTTTGATTATTTCGATTACGTATACGTCTCTTTTTCCGGCGGAAAGGATAGTGGTGTACTGTTGAATTTGTGTGTAGATTATATTCGTAGATACGCTCCGGGACGAAAATTAGGTGTATTTCATATGGATTATGAGGTTCAATACAGCCAGACGATCGAATATGTGGAAAAGGTTTATGCCGCTAATTCCGATATCCTTGATATTTATCATTGTTGTGTTCCTTTTAAAGTCCAGACATGTACATCTATGTTTCAACAATATTGGAGACCTTGGAGCGAGGAGTACCGGGATATCTGGGTTCGAGAGATGCCCCATTCATGTCTCCGGGCGAAAGACTTTGACTTTTTCAAGGAGGACATGTGGGATTATGATTTTCAGAATATGTTCCCTTTTTGGTTGTATCAACGGAAAATGGGCCGGCGTATATGTTGCCTTGTTGGTATCCGTACCCAAGAGAGTTTTAATAGGTGGCGGGCCATACATAGTGATAAGAATTACAGAAAACTAGCTAATTATAAATGGACTCGCAGAATGAATTATTCTATATATAACGCATATCCTATTTATGATTGGAAAACTCAGGATATCTGGATAGCGAACGGAAAGTTCGGTTGGACATATAATCATTTGTATGATTTGTATTATCAAGCAGGGGTGCCTTTGTCCCGGCAACGTGTGGCGAGCCCATTCATATCCCAAGCGATATCCACACTGTTCATTTACAAAGTTGTCGATCCCGACATGTGGGGGAGGATGGTTGGACGTGTAAACGGTGTTGGCTTTGCCGGTATATATGGGAATACCTCCGCTATGGGATGGAGGGCTATCAAGTGCCCAGCCGGGTTCTCTTGGGAGAAATATATGTATTTTCTCCTAAATACTTTACCCGAAGAAACTCGTGAGAACTATTTGAATAAGTTAAGAGTCAGCCGTAAATTCTGGAGAGAAAAAGGAGGATGCCTCAGTGAGGAGACTATCGCTAAGTTACGGGCGGCTAATATTCCTATCATTGTGGAAGAATGTACCGCTTACCATACGGATAAGAAACCGGTACGGATGGAGTATATCGATGATATCAATATACCTGAGTTTAAAGAAATCCCTACTTACAAACGTATGTGTGTTTGTATTTTGAAAAACGATCATACATGTAAGTATATGGGTTTTTCCCAGACAAAACGAGAAAGGGATATGAGAAAAGAAGTAATGGACAAATATAATTTTTATAAGCATGGGAAACTTTGTTAGTCCGGCATATGGTGTTAGGGCTGTCCCTATAGAAAAAATTGTAGCCAACAGCTATAACCCTAATATCATGGCACCACCGGAAATGCGATTATTGGAACTTTCCATTTGGGAGGATGGCTATACGATGCCTTGCGTCTGTTATTATCTTGAAGAGGATGATTTATATGAGATAGTAGATGGTTATCATCGTTATCTGGTTATGAAGCAATCTCAAAGGATTTATGATCGTGAGAAAGGAATGTTGCCTGTAACGGTGATTGAGAAAGATATTTCAAACCGAATGGCTTCAACCATTCGCCATAACAGGGCTCGAGGGATGCACAACTTGGAACTTATGACGGAGATTGTTACGGAGTTGGTCAAATCTGGGATGTCTGATAAGTGGATCATGCGTAATATTGGAATGGATAAAAATGAGTTACTTCGGTTCAAGCAGATTTCGGGATTAGCTGAATTATTCCGGGATAAAGAATTCGGTTGGTCTGATGACTGGTCGGAAGAAGATTAAGCTTCTTACATTTTGTTTGGCTGAGCGTTTTTTGCCTTTTATGGCTCTGTTGAGTACATATATACTAATTTTTTGTACATTTGCCCCCGACTTTTCACATAGGGGTGCCCGAGTCATACGGGCTGAGATTATACCCATCGAACCTGATCCGGGTAATGCCGGCGAAGGGAAAATAAGGTAGAACTAGGAAATAAAGGGGGCGTTACCTCTATGTGCTCCCTGATGTTTAAACTTTAATTAGTTATTAAGATGGAACAGATTGTTTCAAGTGGAATCATTGACTCTTACTTCGAGAAGTTGAAGAGCAACTTGTCTGTGGATGTAGCGATCGTGGGAGGGGGACCTTCCGGTATCGTGGCCGCTTATTTCTTGGCGAAAGCCGGTAAGAAGGTGGCGTTGTTTGATCGTAAGCTGGCTCCCGGTGGAGGTATGTGGGGCGGCGCTATGATGTTCAACGATATCGTGGTGCAGGAAGAGGCTATGCCGATTATCAAGGAATTGGGCGTAAGTTATAAGGAGGGTGCTAACGGCACGTATATCATGGATTCGGTACATACCACTTCCGCTTTGATTTATCAGGCGACGAAGGCGGGCGCTACGATCTTTAACTGCTATTCGGTAGAGGACGTGGTGTTTCATAACGATGCCGTAGCCGGTGTGGTAGTGAACTGGGCTCCGGTAATCCGTGAGGGGATGCACGTGGATCCGTTGACGATCATGGCAAAGGCTGTCTTGGAAGGTACGGGGCATGATTGCGAGATCGCCCGTGTGGTAGCCCGTAAGAATGATATCCAATTGAATACACCGACCGGAGGCGTGATCGGCGAGCGTTCCTTGAATGTGGAGCTGGGTGAGCAGACGACGGTGGAGAACACGAAGGAGATCTACCCGGGATTATTCGTTTCCGGTATGGCCGCTAACGGCGTAAGCGGTAGCTTCCGTATGGGACCGATCTTTGGCGGCATGCTGATGAGCGGCAAGAAGGCGGCTGAGTTGATCTGCGAAAAGCTTGGGAATTGAAAATTGAGAATTGAGAATTGAGAATTGAGAATTATTGATTGTTGTATCTTTAATTTTCAATTCTCAATTCCCAACGGTTTTTCCTTGTCTCAAGAATAAGAATCCCGTTATGATCAACGCCGTGGATAATCCCGTATAGAATACAGAAATGAAAGAATTCGGCAGTAAATGGAGCGCACGGATCGTGATCCCGAAAGCGATCATGAAGATCATGATAATCCAACCTTTCACGTCGAAGAAAGAGAACGGGCAATGTTTCCCGTTTTTCCGGGAGATCCGTTCGGAATGTTTATAGAAAAGCCGTTTAAAGACCAAATTGAAGAAAAGCAAGAAAACGATGGTCGCTTCCCCGATCTTGAATAACCAATAATGGGTATCGTTTAACCATGTGACGATACCGATGCGTAAGATATTGATACCGGCGAAAATCCATACGCAACCGGCGGTATATAATAATATCTTTTTATTTACTCCAAACTTCATCTATCTTTTTATTTACCGCAAACTTACAACATTCATGTAAAAAACGGAAAAATATCCTTATCTTTGTGCCATGCGTGAGAAAATGAAACAGAGGATTGTACAATACGTGGTGCTGATGGCCGGCATCTTGGCGTTGCTTTCTGTGGTTATCCCTCACCATCATCACCGGGACGGGATGCCTTGTTATCAATCCTTGACCGCAGAGCAAGCGCATGGCGATAAAAGCACAGATACGCATGATTGCGGTTGCGACGGGCATAACTTGGCCTATTTCAGTACGCATATTTCTCATTTTATGGATGGAGATGTGGATATACATCTGATGCCGTTACTCGTTTTATTTGATTACATTTATCCACCTGAACCGGCGTTTTGCGGACAGCTCCTTGATCACGAGAACGCCCCCTACATTGAGTCGCTGCACGACGCTTGGATAGTGAGTGCCTCGGGACTTCGTGCCCCTCCTATGTCTTGATACCTCGTTTGTGAGAGCGGGTGAGGACAGACTTGCCCCTATCTATTTATTATTAACGATATCAAGATTTTTTACACAATGAAGAAAATATATTTGGTAGGTGCGATGTGCGCTTACCTGTTTGCCGGTTGTGCGGGAAATGCGTCGCAAGCCGGACACGATGAGCATAATCATGAATTAGAGGCTCACGATCATGATCATGAGGGACATGAACACGAAGGCCATGACCATGAGCATGAGCATGAGGCCGGTGGTACCCATCCCGGCGAGATTGTCTTTAAGAAGGCTTTAGCCGAGGCCGTTGGTTTGCAGACTGTAACGGTTAATCCCGCTCCTTTCACGGATGTGATTAAGACGAGCGGACGAGTAATGGCGGCGCAAGGGGAGGAGTCCGTGATCGTCGCTACCGTCCCCGGCGTGATCTCGTTTGGTAGCTTGCCATTCGTGGATGGTACGGCGGTACGCAAGGGACAGGCCGTGTTGAGTATCGCTTCCAACGCCCTCTCTGATGGAGACGTGGCGGCAAAGGCTAAATTCGCTTATGAGACGGCGAAAAAGGAATACGAGCGTATGCAAGCCTTGGTAGGCGATAAGATCGTATCCGCCAAGGATTTCGAGCAGGCCCGCTTGAATTACGAGAACGCCAAGGTCGCTTATGAGGCGATAGCGGGAAAACAGACGGCGAAAGGTGTGTCTGTAGTCTCTCCCTTGAATGGTTACTTGAAGAACATCCAAGTGAAAGAGGGTGATTATGTATCCGTAGGTCAGCCTTTGGCTACGATCTCGCAAAACAATCGTTTGGTATTGCGTGCGGACGTGTCTGAGAGGTATTACAACGATCTTCCCATGATCCAAACCGCTAATTTCATGACTCCGTATGATAACGCTCTCTATAAATTGTCTGATTTGCGTGGACGGTTGTTATCGTATGGAAAGGCTTCCGATATGAACTCTTTCTATGTACCGGTGACTTTCGAGTTCGATAATAAAGGAGCGGTTATCCCCGGTTCTTTCGTGGAGATCTTTTTGTTGACAAAGCCGATGGAGAATGTCTTGAGCGTGCCTGTCTCCGCCCTTATCGAGGAGCAGGGCGTTTATTCGGTATTTATCCGTCTGGATGAGGAAGGCTATAAGAAGCAATGGGTGACGCTGGGAGCGAATAACGGCTCGGAGGTACAGATCCTTTCCGGATTGAAACCGGGCGATGAGGTCGTGACCCGTGGCGCTTACCAGATCAAGTTGTCTTCCGCTTCTAACGCGATACCGGCTCATAGCCATAGCCATTAATAGGAGGGATGTTGCATGTTAAATAAGATAATTTATTATTCATTGCACAACCGGTTGGTAATCTTGGTTTGTGCGCTATTGCTGATGATCTGGGGTACGTACACGGCGTTTAATACGGACGTGGATGTGTTCCCGGACTTGAACGCCCCAACGGTCGTGATCATGACCGAGGCGAACGGTATGGCTCCCGAGGAGGTGGAACGCTTGGTGACATTCCCTGTGGAGACTGCCGTGAACGGTGCGATGGACGTACGGCGTGTGCGTTCCTCGTCTACCACCGGATTCTCCGTGGTTTGGGTAGAGTTCGATTGGGGTACGGATATTTACCGGGCTCGTCAGATCGTGTCCGAAAAACTGGCTGTCTTGGGTGAGAGCCTTCCCGAGAACGTAGGTAAACCGACCTTAGGCCCGCAGTCATCCATCTTGGGTGAGATGATGATCCTCGGTTTGACCGCCGATTCCACGTCTTTGTTGGACTTACGTACGATCGCCGACTGGACGATCCGTCCCCGTTTGTTGTCTACGGGCGGTGTGGCGCAGGTTGCCGTGATCGGTGGCGATATTAAGGAGTACCAGATCTTGTTGGACCCGGCTCGTATGAAGCACTACGGTGTAGGGTTGAACGAGGTGTTGGATGTTTGTCGGAATATGAACCGGAACGCCAATGGTGGTGTATTGTATGAGTTCTCGAACGAATACATCATCCGAGGAGTCTTATCGACTTCGAAGGCGGAGGAGATCGCTCAGGGTGTGGTGAAGACCGTGAATGAGTATCCGGTTACGCTGGGTGATATCGCTACGGTTAAGATCGGCGGTAAAAGCCCGAAGCTGGGAACCGCTTCCGAGCGGACAAAGCCAGCCGTGCTGATTACTGTGACCAAACAGCCGGATACGAGTACGGAGAAGTTGACGGAGAAGCTGGACGAGATTGTTGTCGATTTGCGGAAGAACTTGCCGGCGGATGTACATGTCTCTACGGATATATTCCGCCAGAGTCATTTTATCGATAACTCTATTAATAATGTAAAGAAGAGCTTGTTTGAGGGTAGTTTCTTCGTGGTGATCGTCTTGTTCCTGTTCTTGATGAATATACGTACGACGGTGATCTCGTTGGTAGCCTTGCCGTTATCTTTGCTGGTCTCTATCATCGTATTGCACTACATGGGATTGACGATTAACACGATGAGCTTGGGAGGTATGGCGATCGCTATCGGTTCCTTGGTGGATGACGCTATCGTGGACGTGGAGAACGTGTATAAACGAATCCGGGAAAACCGGCTCTTGCCTCCGGATCAGCAACGCTCTACCTTGGAGGTGGTTTACGACGCTTCCCGTGAGGTACGTATGCCGATCTTGAACTCTACCTTGATTATCGTGGTGAGCTTCGTGCCCTTGTTCTTCTTGAGTGGTATGGAAGGCCGTATGTTGGTTCCGCTGGGTATCGCTTTTATCGTGGCGTTGTTTGCTTCTACGGTGGTGGCGCTTACCTTGACCCCGGTGCTTTGTAGCTATTTGCTGAACCGTAAAGCGACGGGAATGAAGGAACTGCGTGAGGCTTGGATAGCCCGGAAGTTGAAGGTGGTGTATAAACGGGCTTTGGAGTTAGCGTTGGCTTACCAGAAATGGGTGCTAGGTACCACGATCGCTTTGTTTGTGGTCGCCTTGGTGATCTTCTTTCATTTGGGACGTAGTTTCTTGCCCCCGTTCAATGAGGGTTCTTTTACGATCAACGTAAGCTCGCTTCCGGGAATTTCCTTGGACGAGTCGGATCAGATCGGACGCCGTGCGGAAGCGTTGCTGTTGCAAGTACCCGAGATAAAGACTGTGGCTCGGAAGACCGGTCGTGCGGAATTGGATGAGCATGCCTTGGGCGTGAATGTTTCCGAGATCGAGGCTCCTTTCGAATTGCAAGACCGTAGTCGGGATGAGGTGATGAATGATGTCCGCAAGAAGTTATCTACGATCAGCGGCGCTAATATAGAGATCGGGCAACCTATTTCCCATCGTATCGACGCTATGCTTTCCGGTACGGAGGCGAATATCGCTATCAAGCTGTTTGGTACGGACTTGAACCTGATGTTTACGATCGGAAACCAGATCAAGGCCGCTATCCAAACGATCCCGGGTCTGGTGGACTTGAAGGTAGAGCAGCAGATCGAGCGTCCGCAGTTGACAATCACCCCGAAACGTGAGTTGCTGGCTAAATATGGCATTCCCCTGCCGGAGTTCGAGGAATATATCAACGTGATGTTGGGAGGAGAGGCCGTAAGTCAGGTGTACGACGATGGTAAGAGCTTCGACCTGACCGTGAAGACCTCCGACGCTAGCCGTGCCACGATGGATGATATTAGCAATCTGATGATCGATGCCGCCGGACAGAAAGTGCCGCTAAGCTACGTGGCCGATATCCGTTCGGTGACCGGTCCGAATACGATCAATCGTGAGAATGTGCAACGTAAGATCGTGATTAGCGCCAATGTATCGGAACGTGACTTGCGAAGTGTGGTTAATGAGATACAGGATCGGGTAGAGGCTAATATCCGTTTGCCGGAGGGATACCATATCGAATATGGTGGCCAGTTCGAGAGCGAGGCGGCGGCCAGCCGTACCTTATTGCTGACGTCGTTGATGTCGTTATTGGTGATCTTCATGTTACTGTACAATGAGTTCAAGGACGTGAAGGAGAGTGGCGTGATCTTGTTGAACCTGCCGTTGGCGTTGATCGGTGGCGTGATTATCCTATGGCTTACTTCCGGCGAGATCAGTATCCCGGCGATTATCGGTTTCATTTCCTTGTTTGGTATCGCTACCCGAAACGGTATGCTGCTGATCAGCCACTATACGCATTTGCGTGGAGAGGGAATGGGATTGCGTGAGTCCGTGATACAAGGTTCCCTAGACCGTTTGAACCCGATCTTGATGACGGCGTTGAGTTCCGCCTTGGCGTTGATCCCGTTGGCGTTGAATGGCGATCTTCCCGGGAATGAGATCCAAAGCCCGATGGCGACGGTGATCTTGGGTGGTTTATTAACCTCTACGTTCTTAAACGGATTCATCATCCCGATTGTTTATCTGATAATGAACAAGAATAAAGAATAAGTTTTATGAAATCATATATTATAGTCGCCGCCTTGTCTGTATTGACAGGCGGCCTTTCCGCCCAGACTTCTATAGAGGACGTGCTCCGGAGCGTGGAGGCGAACAATAAGGATTTACAGGCGAACAGCCAGTTGGTCCAGTCGCAGAAGCTGGAGGCGAAGTTGGATAATAATTTGCCAGACCCTTCGGTCTCTTATTCGCATTTCTGGGGGAATAAAGAAGGGATGGGATTCACGGGCGAGTTCGTGGCTTCCCAAAGCTTTGATTTCCCGTCCGTATATGTCCGGAAGCATAAGCTGACGAAGGCGAAATCCGCGGGTTTGGATCGTCAAGGGATGGCTTTTCGTCAGCAAATCTTGTTGCAGGTGAAAGAGGTTTGCCTAGATTTGGTGCTGTTGAACCAGCAGAAGAACCTATTGGATACCCGTCTTAGGAACGCCGAGCAACTTTCCGCTTTTTATGCGACTCGTTTGGAGAAAGGAAATGCGAATATCCTTGAGACAAACAAGATCGATCTGGAATTATTGAACGCTCGGACAGAGGCCCGGATGAACGAGACTTCCCGTATTGCCAAGCTGCAGGAGCTGGCTACCCTGAACGGCGGTATCGCTATCGAGTTTACGGATACGGTTTACGCCTTGCCGGATAAGGATGTGCTTTCCTTTGATGAGCTGCGGACGGAGGCGATGCAATCCGATCCGCAATTACAGACCTTGCGTAGCGACCAGACGACAGCTCTTCGGCAGGTGAGCGTGAATAAGGCGAAAGGTCTGCCCGGCTTTGAGTTAGGGTATCGTATGAATCCCGCCTCGGGTGGAGAGCGTTTCAATGGTTTCTTGGTAGGAATCACCATCCCGTTGTTCTCGAACCGTAATAACGTGAAACAGGCGAAGGCTCAGGCCCGCTATACGGAGATGCAGTTGGAGAGCGCTTCTTTCACGGTAGAGAATGGGTTGAGGCAGCTATATGACCAGTCTGTCTCCTTAAAGAAATCTATCGATGAATATAAGGATGTGCTGAAAAGGCAGAATAGCTTGGTCTTGTTGAACAAGGCTATACAGGCCGGGCAAATCTCTATGATCGAGTATTTCGTGGATGTGACGACCTATTACCAAAGCGTGCAAAACTACCTGCAATTGCAAAACCAATACCAAAAGGTCATGGCGCAATTGTATAAGTATCGATTATGATAAGGAACACAACTGTGTTTTCTCTTGAACACAGTTGTGTTTATCCACAGATACAGTTGTGTTTTCTCACGAACACAACTGTGTTTTTACGTTCTCTAAGGATAGCTTAAAGTCACGGATCAATTCTTTCATCACCTCTTCCACGGATAATTCCTCCCAGAATAAAGACGCTACCTGTCCGATCTCTAACTCGCCTTCCTTTAGGTCGCCCTCAAAGATTCCTTTCTTGGCACGTCCTTTGCCCAATAACTCACGTAATTCTTCCACGGACGCTCCCCGGGCTTCCGCTTCTTCCACTGCCGTAGCGAAATCTCCTTTTACCAGACGGGTAGGAGACAGTTTCTTTAATAATAACTTCGTATCGCCTTCCTTAAGATTCAAGCATAGTTTCTTGAAATTCTCGTGTGCCGAGCTTTCTTTGGTTAGGGCGAAACGAGTGCCTATCTGTACGCCGTCGGCCCCTAGTGCGAGTGCCGCTAGCATCGCTTGACCGTTTCCTATACCTCCTGCCGCCAAAAGGGGGAGAGAGGTCGCTTTCCGGACAGCGGGGATCAGGCACATCGTAGTTGTTTCCTCCCGTCCGTTGTGCCCGCCGGCCTCGAAGCCTTCGGCAACGATGGCATCCACTCCGGCCTCCTCGCATTTCGTGGCGAATTTAGAGCTGCTTACCACGTGAACGACCGTCATGCCATGATCCTTCAAATACTTTGTCCATATTTTCGGGTTGCCGGCGGAGGTAAATACGATCTTCACTTTTTCCTCCACCAATATCCGCATCAAGGTATCGATTTCCGGATACATCAGCGGGACATTCACGCCAAAAGGCTTGTCGGTCGCCGCCTCGCATTTACGGATATGTTCCCGGAGCACTTCCGGGTGCATGGAGCCTGCCCCGATCAATCCTAATCCACCGGCGTTACTAACCGCTGAAGCTAGCCGCCAACCACTACACCAAACCATTCCCGCCTGTATGATGGGATACTGAATACCAAAAAGACTACAAATTCGATTCATATTATTTCTTGCGTTAATCTCGCTAAAATTAGTGAACTATTTTTATTGGAACAACAATTTCTTTGTCGAGGTTGTTGAATAGGCATATAACTTTAAAATATAAGAGATATGCCAGAGAATATAATGAAAACGTTATGGGATGAGAGCGATGATCTTCACGATGAGACCATGTCTACCAATTCGGTATTGTCGGATGATTACACGTCTAATGACATTCAAGATTTACAAGAAACGATCGAAAATGAAAATATCGAGGACGGTATAGAGAGCGATTCGATTGAACATTGAATGAATGCATATTGGGTCCCCGAAGGGAAGATCTCCCTTTGGGGATCTTTTTTGTGTGAATTGTGAAAATCTTTTTCCGGATTCTAAATAATAACAATTTGAAATAGAATTGTAACGCAAAACTTCGTTATCTTTGTCCATTGTAATTCTAATATAACAATGGCATGAATAAAACGCTTATGGCCGCAGGTTTAGCGGTTATTTTGGGAGCTTGTTCCTCCTCAAAGAAAAGCGATGTAGCGGAAGGCGCTACACCCAATCCGTTTTTTGCGGAGTATACGACACCGTTCGGGGTGCCTCCGTTTGACCAAATAGAGGTGGCTCATTACAAGCCGGCTCTTTTGAAAGGCATGGAAGAGCAGTCGAAGGAGATTGAGGCGATCGTGGCAAATCCGGATGCGCCGACATTCGAGAATACGATCGTGGCCTTAGACCAAAGTGGCGAGTTGCTTACTAAAGTAATGTATGCTTTCGGTGGCCAATCCAGTGTGAATACCACGGACGAGATCCAAGAGCTCGAACGTGAGCTTTATCCCCTTTTATCCAAACATTCGGATGATATCAGCTTAAATCCCAAGCTTTTCGCCCGGGTGAAATCCGTATATGAGAATCAGGCGAGCTTCCATCTGGATAAGGAACAGAAGAAGCTGTTGGAGGAAACCTATAAAAGTTTTGTCCGGGGAGGAGCCAATCTGCCGGAGGATAAGCAGGCGAAGTTGCGTGAGCTGAACGAGAAGATATCCATGCTCCAACTTACTTTCGGACAGAATACCCTGAAAGAGACCAACGATTTCCAATTAGTGATCGATAATAAAGAGGACTTATCCGGTCTGCCGGAAGACGTGATCGTCAAGGCGGCGCAAACGGCCCAAGAGAATGGTCTGGATGGTAAGTGGGTGTTTACCCTCCATAATCCGAGCGTGATGCCTTTCCTTCAATACGCCGATAAGCGTGATTTGCGTGAGAAGATCTTCAAGGCGTATACGAATCGTGGCAACAATAATAATGAGAATGATAATAAGGAGGTCGTTAAGCAGCTGGTTGCCGCTCGTCTGGAGAAAGCCCGATTGATGGGATATGAGGATTATGCCGCTTTCGTATTGGAAGAGAATATGGCGAAGAACGAGAAGAACGTGTACGACTTGCTTGATAAAATCTGGCCATCTGCCTTGGCGAAAGCGAAAGAGGAATTGGCCGATATCAACGCCGAGATCAAGAAGGAAGGCGGTAATTACGAGGCCGAGGGCTGGGACTGGCGTTATTATTTCGAGAAAGCCAAGAAAGCGAAATATAACTTGGACGAGAACGAGATGCGTCCTTATTTTGAGTTGGGACATGTACGTGAGGGCATCTTCTATGTAGCCAATAAATTATACGGTATCACGTTTACCGAGATCAAGGACATCCCGAAACCGGACCCCGACGCTCTCGCTTTCGAGTGCAAGGATAAAGATGGTACGCATCTGGGCGTATTGTATATGGATTTCTTTACCCGCCCGGGCAAAGGAGGTGGCGCATGGTGCGGCGGTTACCGTTCACAAACGTATAAGGATGGGAAACGGGTAGCCCCGGTGGTTACTACCGTATTTAATTTCAGCAAACCGGCGGAGGGACAACCGGCGCTTTTGACGGCCGACGAGACCGAGACCGTATTCCATGAGTTCGGTCATGCCTTGCACGGTTTATTCTGCGATGTTCATTATTATGGCGTGTCCGACGTGCCTCGTGACTTTGTGGAGCTACCTTCGCAAGTCGATGAGCATTGGGCCGTTGAGCCGGAGGTATTGAAAGTGTACGCTAAACATTACCAGACCGGCGAGGTAATACCGCAAGCCCTTGTAGACAAGATGATCAAGAGTGGCAAGTATGGACAAGGCTTCGCTACGACGGAGTATCTGGCCGCCTCTTATCTGGATATGGATTATCATGTATTGAAAGAGATCCCTGCCGATTTGGATATCGAGAAATTTGAGGCGAAGGTCTTGGGCGATCGTGGTCTGATCCGTCAGATTCCGTCTCGCTATCGCTCCACTTATTTCGGACATACGATGGAAGGTGGATATACAGCCGGTTATTATAGTTATATCTGGGCGGAAGTGTTGGATTGCGACGCTTTCCAAGCTTATAAGGAGACGGGTAATATCTTCAACCCGGAGGTTGCCTCTAAATTCCGTAAATACGTACTGACCCCGGGCGGCATCGACGACGCTATGGACATGTACGTGAATTTCCGTGGCAAACAACCTAGCATCGATCCGCTGTTGGAGAACAGAGGGCTAAAATGAGCAGAACAATTTATAACTCATAAATCAAAAAATCAGTAAAGATGAAACAATTAATTATGGCAGCAGGATTAGCCGTTATGCTTACTGCCTGCGGTACTTCCGAAAAGAAGACCGTGGAGGGTGAGAACCCGTTCTTTGCGGAATATACCACCCCGTTTGGAGTTCCACCTTTTGATCAAATCAAGTTCGAGCACTACAAACCGGCCCTATTGCAAGGCATGGAAGAGGGACGCAAGGAGATCGAGGCGATCGTGAATAACCCGGAGGAGCCGACGTTCGAGAATACGATTGTCGCTTTGGATGAGCAGGGTGCGTTGCTTCGGAAGGTCCAGATCGTTTTCGGTGGACAGAATAGCGTGAATACGAATGATGAGATGCAGGCGTTAAGCCGTGAGATGTCGCCGCTATTGTCAAAATATAGTGATGATATCAACTTGAATCCGAAATTATTCGCTCGTGTGAAGGCGGTATACGATAAGAAGGATGAGTTGGGTCTCGATAAGGAGCAAATGAAGTTATTGGAGGAGACTTATAAGGACTTCGTTCGGGGTGGCGCTAATCTTTCCGCTGAGGATCAGGCTAAATTGCGTGAGTTGAATAGCAAGATCTCCATGCTACAGCTTACTTTCGGACAGAATATGCTGAAAGAGACGAACGCTTTTAAATTGGTGATCGACAAGCAGGAGGATCTTTCCGGTCTGCCCGAGACCTTGATCGCTAACGCCGCTCAAGCGGCTAAGGATGCCGGGATGGAAGGCAAATGGGTATTTACCTTGCAGAACCCGAGCGTGATGCCGTTCTTGCAATATTCCGATAAACGTGAGTTGCGTGAGAAGATGTTCAACGCTTATATCAACCGTGGTAATAATAATAATGAGAACGATAACAAGGAAGTGGTTCGTGATTTGGTTGCCGCTCGTTTGGCGAAAGCGAAGTTGATGGGCTATGATGATTACGCTTCTTTCGTGTTGGAGGATCGTATGGCGAAAAGCTCGGATAAGGTTTATCAATTGTTAGATGAGGTTTGGAAGCCTGCTTTGGCGAAAGCGAAAGAGGAATTGGCCGATATAAACGCCGAGATCAAGAAAGAAGGCGGCAATTTCGAGGCCGAGGGCTGGGATTGGCGTTATTATTTCGAGAAGGCCAAGAAGGCTAAATTCAATTTGGATGAGAATGAGGTTCGTCCTTACTTGAAGTTGGATAATGTTCGTGAGGGTGCTTTCTATGTAGCTAATAAGTTATATGGTATCACGTTCACCCCGATCCGTAATATTCCGTTGCCTTATCCGGAAGCGCAGGCTTTTGAGTGCAAAGATAAGGATGGCTCTCATTTGGGCGTTATTTATTTCGATTTCTTCCCTCGTGCTAGCAAGCGTGGTGGTGCGTGGTGTGGTTCTTATCGTCCGCAGGCTTATAAGGATGGCAAGCGTGTGGCTCCGGTCGTAACGATCGTTTGTAACTTTAGCCAGCCCGCTCCGGGACAACCTGCGTTGTTGAGCGCTGATGAGGCGAATACATTGTTCCATGAGTTCGGTCATGGTTTGCACGGCTTGTTCCGTGACGTGCATTACTCCGGTGTTTCCGGTGTTCCTCGTGATTTCGTGGAGTTGCCTTCACAGGTTATGGAGCATTGGGTATTCGAGCCGGAAGTATTGAAGGTGTACGCTAAGCATTATCAGACCGGCGAGGTGATCCCGGCCGAGTTGATCGAGAAGTTGGATAAGAGCGGTAAGTACGGACAAGGTTTCGCTACGACGGAGTATCTGGCGGCTTCTTATCTGGATATGGATTTCCATGCGATCAGTGGTGACGCTGCGGATAAGAAGGTGATCAAGTTCGTTGACCAGACGAATAATGTTCCGGCCAACTTGAACGTGATGGATTTCGAGCAACAGACGTTAGGCCGTCGTGGTTTGCTGAAACAAATCCCTTCCCGTTACCGTACGACTTACTTCAACCATACGATGGGTGGCGGCTACACCGCCGGCTATTATAGCTACATCTGGGCTGAGGTATTGGATTGCGACGCTTTCGAGGCATTCAAGGAAACCGGCGACATCTTTAATCAAGAATGTGCCGATAAATTCCGTAAATATGTCTTGACCCCGGGCGGTATCGACGACGCTATGGATATGTACAAGAATTTCCGTGGCAAGGAACCGGGTACGGATCCGTTGCTGAAGAATAGAGGACTGAAATAATCTAGAAATGGAGATTTTATAAAGGCGGACCGGTTGGTTCGCCTTTTTTTGTATATGCTCAACCTCCCGGATCTGTATTACATTTGCTAAGTTTTATCACGAAAAAATAGCGATAGTATGGAGAAAAAGGATTTAGTAGAAGGGATGAGGTTGTATATCTATAAATTGCGTGTGGATGGGCGTTATTCCACGGCGAAGAGCTATCAGGATGCATTGAACTCATTCATGCGGTTTTGTGGGTTGGAGGTAATTCCCTATATCTATGTCAATAAGGAGAACCTTCGGCGTTATCAGGCCTTTTTGTTGAATAAAGGATGTACATGGAACACGGTGTCGACCTATATGCGTCGGATCCGTTGTGTGTACAACATGGCGGTGGAGGAAGGGTTGGCCCCCTATATCCCTTATTTATTTAAGGGAGTTTTCACGGGTATAGAGAGCAAACGCAAAAAGGCGTTACCACAGGATTTATTACGTTCTCTGATGACGGCCTCATTAGATGATCCGGAACTGAGAAAAACACGGCAGGCATTGTGCCTGATGTTCCAGTTTTGCGGTATGGCATTCGTGGATTTCGCTCATCTGAAAAAGGAGAATGTCCGGGGTGGGGTTTTGGAATATAAACGCCAGAAAACGGGTACTCCGATGCTTATAGAGGTACAATCTACCGCATGGGAGTCGCTGAGGGAACTGTCAAGTGATGTAGGTAAGGACTCACCCTATTTGTTTCCTTTCTTGAAAGGGATAAAAGTGGGAAAAGAAGCCTACAAGGAGTACACTTCCGCTTTGGCCCATTTTAACCGGAATTTGAAGAGGTTGGCGAGAGCCTGCGGTGTGTCTATCCCGATCACCTCATATTCGATCCGTCATTCTTTTGCGATGATTTTGAAGGAACAGGATGTCCCGATTGAGATGATCAGCGAACTATTGGGCCATAAATCGATCAAGACTACGCAAATCTATTTGAAAAGTTTCTCGTTGGAAAAGATGTCTGCGGTGAATAAAATTTGTTTTGAGAGTGTGTACAATCATGTACCGAAAGTAGGGTAAAGGGAGTAGGCTACTTGGGGAGTAGCGTATTCTTTCACGGCGCAAATGTAGTAAAAAATAACTAAAAACAAGCAAACAAATGCGCTTGTTTACTCATTGTAGGCGTTTGATCCTCTCTATTTTTTGATTTTCCTGTTTTATCCTAGACGTATAGACATGGTGATGCGGGTGAAATGACCTCTTGTTCCCGGTATCATTCCACCATGCCTTATAACCTGTGTGTATTCCTGTAGAGACGGGGCATGCCCCGTCTCATCCCCTCCAAATGGTAACTTAAAGCTACTATCAGACAGTGGGAGACGGGGCGTGCCCCGTCTCTACAACCGGGTGATAACCGTTCTCGCACCTTTTAGGCTACTCCCCAAGTAGCCTAAGATTTCGAGAGATGGTAATTTTCAGTAATGCCATATTTAAAAATATAAAACGCTGTTTATCAAGATGATGTAAATGATTCTTGGTAGGGCTCTGAATTGCCGTGGGGTCTGTTTTCGGACCATGGGATAACCACTGGAAAAGATAATCATAGAGATGGATATATTAACAGGCAAGTGCTCGGATAGGTTCATGGCGCATGTTCTGAAGCGACGTGACCAGGAGGCCGTCCGCTGGTACGTGCTCACGCTCCCTACCGCCGGTGGCGGGCGTGACAGGATCAGCCCCTCGAAGGGGCTGGACGCTGAGCTTTCCCGCCGTGAGCGTCGTGGGGAGGCCTTGTTCGAGTATTTCTCCCCCTCGTATGTCGAGGCGAGGAAGGTGGGCGGCAAGATGGTCAACACGAAACGGCCCCTGCTGTACAACTACGTGTTCGTCCACGCCTCGGAGAACGAGATCTTTAGCCTGAAGCGTACGCTTCCCCTGTATAATTTCCTCCCCCGGGTTTCCTCCGGCGGGCGGTCTTATTTCCCGTACCTCTCGGATCGTGAGATGGATACCTTGCGTTGGGTCGCGGCTTCTTACTCCAACGAGCTTCCCGTATACGTGCCAGATAGCGGCCGCTTGTTGAAAGGCGACCGTGTGCGTATCACCTCCGGCCCTTTTACCGACATGGAGGCGGAGGTGGTGGTGCAGCCGGGCGGTGGGCATAAGGACGTGATGGTGCGTATCCTCGACTGTCTGTGGGTCCCCTTGTTCGAGGTGAGAGCTGGGGAGTACGAGTTGATCGAGCTGAACACGGGGGGCAAGCACGTGTATACCCATTTGGACAACGACCGTCTGTCGGAGGGCTTGCACGGGGCCTTGGGCCGTTACCACGCCTCTGGCGTGGTAGTGGATGAGGATGCCCGTCTGGCCCGTGAGGTCCTGCGTGGCTACGCCTCTCTCCGTGGTGAGACCGACGTGATCCGTTGCAAGCTTTACTCTTTGCTCCTTCCAGCCTATCTGCTTTTGGGCGAGTCGGATGAGTTCGATCGTTTGCTCTCCACGATGCGCAGCATGCTCCCGGTGATAAAAGCGCCGCAATCCCGTGCCTTGTTGCTGGTCACGCTGTACGGCTGTACGGACAGCAGCCTCTACCAGCGCATGGCGCACGAGCTGGTTGGCCCTTGGATGGAGGAGGCCTCGCCCAAGAGGAGCAAGTCCGTGTTGATACGTCGTTTACGGGATTACGACCGCTGGTTCGGGCACGGGAACGGCGATGAATAAAAGATATGAGAGAAGAGAGAGAGACATGCGGCGTCCCTTCGGGCATCCGGCTGATGAACCTGTTGCGTGAGCGTTTGACAGAGATCATGGATCGTGAGCGTGCGAACCGAAACTCAATACACCTGTATTGCACGGGTCCCTACTGGGTAGCGTTCGAGCGTTCGGCCTACCAGCTGCATCGTGCGTTCCCGGATAGCGAGACCACTCCGTTGCGCCTGTTCGCCTACCCGTTCCCGATCGTGATGGTGTCCGTTACGGATCGCTCGCTCCGCTCATATACCCGCAAGCATATCTTGAGAAGAGACGGGTCGGATTACAAGCTATTGACCGTCCCCGGGTTTCCCTTGGCGGACTACCGTGAATGGCACGCCGGCGAGGTGGAGGGCTTGCCCCGGTTAAGCGAGAATTAGATAAGGGCAGAAAAGAAACGGTCGGATCCCCCGGATGGCAATGGCCGTCTCTAGCGGCTAGGAGACCCCTTGGCTTTGGCCGATAGGCTGACCCCGCTTTAACATATACCACTCCGGCCGTCCGGTGGTCCGGCCCTTTTATAATTGAGAATTGAAAATTGAGAATTAAAGAGATGATAATAGCGGTAGATTTCGACGGTACGATCGTCGAGCACAAGTATCCGGCGATCGGTCGTGAGCTTCCTTTCGCCATCGAGACGTTGAGGAAATTGCAATCGGATCGGCATAAGCTGATCCTTTGGACGGTCCGTGAGGGCGGGCTCTTGGAGGAGGCGTTGTCCTTCTGCCGTGAGCGTGGCTTGGAGTTCTACGCGGTGAACCGTGACTACCCGGAGGAGGAGAGAGACCGGAACAACCACTTCTCCCGCAAGCTGAAGGCGGACGTTTTCATCGACGACCGCAACCTCGGCGGCCTCCCGGACTGGGGCACGATCTACGAGATGGTGACCAAGGGACTGAGCTATGAGGACTTGACGCGTAAATACGAGTCGGAATACGAGCCGGAGAAACCCAAAGGTTTCCTGTCCCGCCTTTTCCGTTAAGTCCGTGTCATCCGTGTTTAAAGAAATAAAAACGATAACAAAATAATATGAAGATCAAAAGACTACTGTTCCTATTCTCGCTGCCCCTTTTGCTGGCGGCGTGCACGTCCTACAAGAACGTGCCCTACCTCCAGAACCCGGAGGCGGTGAACGATTTCGAGGGGACGCTTCCCCTGTATGACGCCAAGATCATGCCGAAGGACCTGTTGAGCATCACGGTCAACACGACGGACCCTCAGGCGGCGGCCCCGTTCAACCTGACGGTGCAGACCCCGTTGAACGCGGCCCTGACGAACATCAACACGACGACGCAACCCACGTTGCAGCAATACCTCGTGAACAACTCCGGCGAGATCGACTTCCCTGTGATCGGTACGCTGAGGGTCGGCGGCTTGACGAAGAACGAGGCGGAGAGCCTGATCCGTGAGAGATTGAGGCCTTACTTGAAGGAGGCGCCCATCGTGACGGTGCGCATGGCGAACTACAAGATCTCGGTCTTGGGCGAGGTGGCCCGTCCGGGCAGCTTCACGATCGGGAACGAGAAGGTGAACGTTCTGGAGGCGTTGGCGATGGCCGGCGACATGACGATCTACGGCGTACGTGACAACGTGAAGCTGATCCGCGAGGACGAGAGCGGGAAGCGCAAGATCATCAACCTTGACCTGAACAACGCCGGAATCGTGACCTCCCCGTATTATTATTTGAAACAGAACGACATCCTTTATGTCACGCCGAACGAGACGAAGGCGAAGAACTCCGATATCGGTAACAGCACGACGTTGTGGGTGAGCTCGATCTCGATCTTGGTCTCGATCGCCGGCCTGTTGGTGAACATACTTAAATAATTGAAAATAGAGAATTGAGAATTGAAAATTTAGAGAGATGGTGGACGATGGTATAAATACAAGCAATAATAATAATAACAATCCGGAGGGGGAGGATCGTGAGATCAATCTTTACGCCGTGTTTTTCAAGTATATGGTTTATTGGCCTTGGTTCGTGGCGAGCGTGCTGGCCTGTTGTATCGGCATGTACGTGTTCCTGCGTTACCAGACGCCGGTGTATAACGTCACGTCGTCGGTGCTGATCAAGGAGGACGAGAAGAAGGGGGCTAACGCCGCCAGCGGCCTTGCCGCCATACAGGACCTCGGCATGCTCTCGATGACGAGCAACTTCGACAACGAGGTCGAGATCCTGAGGTCCCGCACGTTGATCAAGAAGGTGGTGAGTGACATGGGCCTATATATCGACATGGAGGAGTCGAACGCCTTGGGCTTCAACCCCCCGTTATACAAGAACTCCCCCGTTAACGTGTTCATCACCCCCGAGGAGGCGGACCGTCTGGTGGCCCCCGTCGAGCTGCGCATGCGCTACACGAAGGAGGGTCAGCTAACGGTGAGAGCGGAGTACAAGATCGACAAGGAGGGTGACGAGGAGACGATGGAGCAGGGCTTCGACAGGCTCCCCGCCATATTGCCCACCCCCGTGGGGGTTTTCAGTTTCACGGGCATGGATTCCATACCCGAGTTGGAGGGCGGGGAGATCGAGCTGGTGGCCCACGTCCATACGCCCACGTCCACTGCCGAGGCTTACGGCAAGGAGTTGAGCGTGACACCCTCGTCCAAGACGACGACGATCGCCAAGGTATCCTTGAGGAACACGGTGAGGCGACGAGGCGTGGACTTCATCAATCGCTTGGTGTCGTTCTACAACCAGGACGCCAACGACGAGAAGAACGAGGTGGCGCAGAAGACGGCTGAGTTCATCGAGGAGCGCATCGGCATCATCAACGGCGAGCTGGGCACTACGGAGAGCGAGCTCGCTGCCTTCAAGCAACGCTCCGGCCTGACGAATTTGACGAGCGACGCCCAGATGGCTTTGCAGGAAAGCTCGAGGTATGAGCAACAACGTACGGAGAACGCCACGCAGATCAACTTGGTGCAGTATCTCCGCAATTATATCGACGATCCTGCGAACATGGACGAGGTGATCCCTGCCAACGTGGGCCTGCGGGATCAAAACCTCACCTCTGTCATCGACCAGTACAACACGATGATCATCGAGCGCAAGCGCCTGTTGCGCACCTCTTCGGACAGCAACCCGGCCATCATCAACATGAACGCCGGCATCGAGGCTATGCGCCGCAACGTGAGGACGACGGTGAACAGTGTCTTGAAGGGTCTCCAGATCGCCAAGGCGGACATCGACCGTCAGGCGAGCAAGTTCGAGAGCCGCATCAGCGACGCCCCGAGGCAGGAGAAGGAGTTCATGACGATCTCCCGCCAGCAGGAGATCAAGGCCACGTTGTACGTCATGCTGTTGCAGAAGCGTGAGGAGAACGCCATCACGCTGGCAGCCACGGCAAACAACGGCCGCATCATCGAGGAGCCGCTCGCCGATGAGCGTCCTGTCGCCCCGAAGAGGATGGTTTTCATGCTTGCGGCGTTGATCTTGGGCCTGGCGATCCCGGTGGGCATTGTCTACCTTCATGACCTGTTGAAATACAAGATCGAGAACCGTGAGGACGTCGAGGCGATCACGGGCGTGGCTATCTTGGCGGAGCTCCCGTTGGTCAAGAAGACGGGTGAGGGCTCGATCGTGGTGCGTGAGAACAAGAACGACCTGATGGAGGAGATGTTCCGGGGGTTGCGCACGAACCTCTTGTTCATGCTAGGCAAGGACGAGCGTGTGATCCTTTTCAGCTCCACGCAACCGGGCGAGGGCAAGTCTTTCGTCGCTGGCAACTTGGCGGTGAGCTTGGCTTACTTGGGCAAGAGGGTGGTGGTGGTCGGCATGGACATCCGCAAGCCGGGCCTGAACAAGGTGTTCAATATCTCCCGTAAGATGGAGGGCATCACGAACTACCTTAGCGACCCTGATCACGTGGAGTTGTTTGACATGGTCCAGCGATCCGATATCAGCCCTAACCTCGATATCCTCCCGGGCGGTCCCATCCCCCCGAACCCGACTGAGCTGGTCGCCCGTGACGTGCTGGAGAAGGCTATCGCCCGGTTGAAGGAACGCTACGACTATGTCATCTTGGATACAGCCCCTATCGGCATGGTTACGGACACGGCGATCATCGGCCGTGTGGCCGACATGTGCGTGTACGTCTGCCGTGCGGACGTGACACCGAAGGCCGGTTTCAGCTACATCAACGTGTTGCGGCGTGAGCGAAAGTTCCCGAAGCTCGCGACGGTGATCAACGGCTTGGACATGACGAAGCGCAAGAACAGCTACGGCTACGGTTACGGCAAGAAATACGGCTACGGCAAGGGATACGGTTATGGCTACGGCTATGGTTACGGTTTCGAGGCCGGTGACAAGAAGAAATAACTAATACGCAAATCATGCAAATAACATTACTACTACTGTCGGGCTTCCTTTTCTCCGTGCTGTTCGGGATGGTGATCATCCCGAGGATCTTGGTGATCTCCCACAAGAAACGGTTATATGATGTCCCGGATTCCCGTAAGGTACATACGACGCCGGTCCCCCGTCTGGGCGGCCTGTCGTTTTTTCCGGTGATCCTGATGTCCATGTTCCTTGTGATAGGCTTCCGCCTGTACTTTTGGGATATGGGCTCATCGAGCCTGTCGTTCAACATGCTCTATGAGTATCTCTTTCTGTTCGTGGGCATGACGTTACTCTATCTAGTGGGTGTCTGCGACGATCTAGTGGGTGTTGGCTACCGTTACAAGTTCGCCGTCCAGATCGTGTCGGCGTTATTATTAGTACTGTCCGGTAATTGGTTCGGTTCCTTGGGAGGCTTGTTCGGTGTGTACTCGGTTCCCGCTTGGGTGGGGATCCCCGTCACGGTCTTTATCGTGGTGTATATCACGAACGCCATTAACTTGATAGACGGTATCGATGGCTTGGCCTCCGGTTTGTGCAGTATCGCCCTGTCGGTCTTGAGCGTGATCTTCTTTATCCGCATGCAGTATGTGTACGCCTTGTTGGCCATCTGTACGCTGGGAGTCCTCATGCCTTTTTGGTGTTACAACGTCTTTGGCAACGCAAACCGTGGCCATAAGCTCTTTATGGGTGATGCGGGTAGTCTTACGCTGGGCTACGTGATCAGTTTCCTGATCATCCATCTGTGCGTGTCGAACCAAGTCTCACCGGAGTTACCAAATCCCTATATGGTGATCGCTTTCTCCACGGTCTTGGTCCCTTTACTCGATGTGATCCGTGTGGTGCTTCATCGCCTTCGTAATCATCGTAACCCGTTCTTGCCCGATAAGAATCATTTCCATCACAAGCTGCTTCGTACGGGTATGCGTGTACGGATGGTGATGGTGACGATTCTGTGCGTATCTGTTTTTTTCATCGTATTGAATGTCTTATTGGCCATGAAGGTAAACGCCACCTACCTCTTGCTCTTGAACTTGGTTTTATGGTCTATCCTTCACTTGACGATCAACCGCTTCATAACGAGGCATCATAAAGAGCAAGAGCTGAAAGAGATAGGGGGTATTTTTACAAAGTAAGTCGTGAAACCGGACAATCTAGCGAGTGAATGACGAGCCGGTATCTATTTTATAAGACGAGATACTCCTCCCTTGCGTCAAAGCAAGGGCAAGCCTTGCGTATGTAAGGGCTTAATTGGTAATGTCCTAGGATGCGTGCCTCCGGATAGTCCCTTCGTAATTGCCGTAGCAGATCCATCAAGGTACACCGCTGGGCGTAGGTCCGGGTATCAGCTGGACGGCCTTGTTCGTCGAGTCCTCCCTCGTAACATATACCGATACTTTTGTCGTTCCATCCGGCTGCGTGCGCCCCGATCTGATTGACCGGCCGGCAGCGGTGTAATTCCCCGTCCCGTGTGATATAGAAATGATAGCCGATATCGGCGAATCCCCGTGCCTTGTGCGATGAACGGAGCGCCTCCACAGGAAAATCCCTGTCATATCGTGTAGCCGAGCAATGAATTACAAGGAGGCGAACCTCCCTGTAATTCTGGTAGAAACAATAAGCCTTACCCATGATAATTGAAAATTGAAAATTAGAGAATACATTATTGGATGCCAAGTGCTCCCGCGATGGCGGTAGCTACGGCGATGATCACTTTGATAATGGTACTCCATACGGACTTTTTCATGAATTATGAATTTTAAATTATGAGTTATGAATTAGGAATCCCGGCTGATATAAGAGGAAAGCTTCGCTTTCCTTCGGACGGCCTCAGCGGACGGGCGTCAAGCGAAGAGACCGTAGCGAGCGTGAGGAGCATCCCTGTCTGAGCGTAGCGAGTTGGGATGCGACAGCGAGCGTAGGTCTCGAAGTAGCCCGTCAGCGTCAGCCTTGACCTTTTGGTTACTTTTGGGTCAAGCCAAAAGTGACACGTTAGATCTCATCAGGCGACTCCGAATCCCCACCCCCAGCAGCCGGCTTCTTCGAGATATCCACGGTAGTCTCCCCAGCCTTCTCCGCACGGAGCACCGCTTGCTGAGCCTTGCGAGTAGCCACAGGTTGGAACTCCAGCCCGGCGAAGACATTCTTCAAGTCCTCGCCCGGTATATACTGGATACTAACCCCGGTGATGTTTGTAGATGTGAATTTCTCAAGACTCTCCGCACCCTCGTTGAGGATATGGAGCCGGAATTTACCCAGTTCGCCGAAATCCACCTGTTTCCCCTCTTGGAGGGCATCGAGCAGGTTCTCGACAGTGGAGATCAATACCGCCACCACATCCGCCCGGCTGACGGTGGTTTGCATGGATACCCGGCGGCTCAGCTGCTTGAGCGATAGCTCACCATTGATCTGTGCCGTGGCGTACGCTTTCGCCGGCTCGTCTTTCTTGATAGGGTTGGTCCGAAGGGACACGCTGTAATTTAAAGCCATAGATTTGATAATTAAAAATTGATAATTGAAAATTGAAAATGAAATCGATTTGTTTTCGATAACGAATGTACGACATTCGGTTTCCTCTGAAATGAATACCGCTGACAGTGGATGAATAAGGGAGATAAAAGAGGAGATATGCTGAAAAATAAACATCCGTATAGTTGTTCGTGTCGTATGTTTTAAGTATCTTTATACCAATAAGATAAATCTTAAAAATGCGAACGATATGCGAACAGGATATACACAAATCGACGAGTGGCCCGTGCGGCCCTATTCCAAGCGGGAGCTGGCCATGGCCTACGCCCCCGAGATCAGCCCCGTCTCGGCCCTGAACCGGCTGGCGGAATGGATGCGGTATAACGATCGTCTGACCCGGGAGCTTGGTGATACGGGCTACCGCTCGAGGCAACGGGTCTTCACCTCCCTGCAAGTGGAGCTGATCTTCCGTTACTTGGGTCGTCCTTGAGAGGAGACACCGCCACCCGTCGGTATAGGCGAGCGGCGATGCCGGTACTGGCATCAGACAACGCCAGTACTGGCGTAGGGCTGCGACGGTAGTGCTTACGGGCAATGACAGTAGTGGCATTTCCTTCATTCCTTCATTCCTTCGGGCGTCCCTCACGCACACACACGTGCGAGGAGAAAGCGTACTCGCCCCGTGCGGTCTTGATCAGTGTTCCCTTCTCCAGCATCCGTTTGAGGGAGGAGTCGAGTGTTTTCTCGGGTATGCCGTTCTTCGCTGCCTCCTCCACGGCCTGCCGACGGCAGAACATCATTGGGAGGGCATTGAATAAAGCCTGTTCAGGAGAGGTCTGGACAGGGATGGCCTCGGAGGTAGGCAGGAAGCCCAGCACGTAGCTCGAATGGCGGTAAAGAGGCTCTATGAGCGTGAGTACGGCTTGGAAATCCTCGTCGGTGACCCGCAGGTCCAGCTTGGGGACGATACCATCCTTGATATTCTCGATGGGTATCTCCGGGGCGGGGGAGAGACCGGGGGAATTGAAAATGGAAAATTGAGAATTGAAAATTTTTTGTTGGGGAGGGAGGAATTTCTCCAAGGCTCTCAACAGGGCTACTATACTCAGGATCCGGCAGGTATTGATGGCGATACGGGCGACGGCGCTTCGCATGGAACCTCCATAGGCGTAACCGGCGTGGGAGAATAACTGGGCGAACCGTTGGTTGAACAGCTCTTTCTGTTTCTCGGATAGCCTTAGCTGGATCGTTTGGACCGATCCGTTGATCAGGTCCAGTACCTGTTTCCATTGTGTTCCCCATGTGGCGAAGCGTAGGCCGTAATCCTCGCTTTCCGAATCGAATTGGTCCATCCACTCATCGATAGGTGGCATGAAATAGAATAACTGGCGAGAGAACAGGCCGTTCTCCGCCGAGGGGATTAGCGGCTTTACTTGCGCCGGGGTTCCACTTAGCAATACGCTGAGATAAGACTCATCGCATTCCCGGTACTCATGATTAGTACGCCGGTTGAAGGCCAGTCGCTCATGGTCGTGGCATTTACGCAAGGTATCGCTCCAATGGCCGTGATCCGCTCCGATGGCGGTACTCACGGTATCAGCCTCGGTCTCGCAGATCAGCCCCACGCCGTCGGCCTCTATGAGGTTCTCTAAGATACCGGTACCCGAGTTATCGCCGGCTATGAGGAACATCTTGAGGGGCGGTTGTTCCGGCTCGGGCGTCTCGGAGCGTTTCTTGCCGAGTGAGTCCCATCGGTTCTTTTCCTCCCGATAATTCTTTAGGCTGTCTTTGTAGCGGGCCATCATCTCCTCGTGAATAGGTTCAGCTAGGCGCCTGACCCATGTCAAGGCTCCTTTTCCGGAGGCGGGAGGCGCTACGATGAAGGTTTGTAGGCATGGATACATGTATTTTTGTCCGTATAACACCCGTACCCGCTTGTTCAAGGTGCCCCCGAGTACGGTGAATACTCCCAGCAGGAGTATGTCACGCTGGGCGATGGAGTTCCCGCAATCGATCATCTGCTTGATGAACGGGGGCCACGGATAATTCGGGAAAGCGGGTGGCAAGTCCTCACGTGCGTACGTATGTGCGTGTGTGGGTGTGAGAGGGGCTTGAAGGTTTGAAGGATTCTTGTTCTCCCTCGGGTATTGGCGGAAGGTGTCGGCCAGTTGCTTGTCCGTTTTTACGCCGGCAATCTCGGCCCAGTGGAAGACGGAGCCTAATCCGTTGCGCCCGTTGCCCGCTTTGAGGGCGTGGTCGTATAGCTTGTCCGCTTCTTCGTAGACGTATTTCTCGGACAGGCGGCAGATGCGATGAAAGAACGTCCTTCCCGCTTCCCCGCAATCGTTGGCGGTGGCGAAGGCGATCGGCATATACTCTTGGTAAGTGGGAGCGATGTTCGCCCCTTGGTGTTCGATGGCGGCGACAAGCCGCTCTAAATCTGATAATGGGTTCATTTGATTTATAAGTTATAATTTATGATTTAAACTGTCAACAGTCACTTGTCAACTATCAACTCTCCCGCAGCTTAGCGGAGGGATCATGGCAGAGGAAACACGCCCGTGAGAGATCGGCGTTTGAGGCATCCGCATTCAATCCGTATTTCCATTTCAGGTATTCCCATGCCGATAGCCGTGCCTTATCAAAAGATTCCTCTATGGAAGCCTTGGGTGAGAGCCGGTAGGGGACGAGCAGTTTCACGCCTGTGGTGCTTGGGCTGACGAAAGCTAGGTCCGGTCTCAGTTTATTATCGGCGAACAAGGTGTCTCGCCAGTGGAGGGTTTCCTCCGGCGAGGGGAGATGGTCGATATCGATGACAAACTCTCCGGAAAGGAATAACAGGCGGTCTTCCTTGCGATAGGAGAAGACCCCGGCCGGTGTGACGTATGGCAGTAAGTTTTGCTTCAGTTTGCGGAACCGTTTCTCGTCGCTCAAAGCGTCCTGTACGCTGAGCGTTCGTTCTTTCAGCCACTCGTTGGAGGTGATATAGGTATGCAACTGTTTGACACTGGTCACGCCACTCGGCACTTGATTGGAGATGGGGGCGTTGAAAAAGGACATGATACATTCTTTCATTAACTCGTTTGATTTAAAGTTTAGGCTGGTAAAGGAAAGGTAAAAGAGTGAGAAAAAACGGTCCGGTAAGTTATTTGCACCTATCGGTAAGTTATTTGCGCATAAAAGTAATTCGGTGACAGGAAAAAGAAGAAGATATGAGTGAAGAGAAAGCGAGCCCGTGTGTGCTGCACATCCATGGCGAGAACATACAGGTGCTGCCCAACGCCATGTTTGCCATTCAATATATTTGCTTGGACCCGGGAGAAAAGCCGGAGGTCGTTTCGGAAAAAGACGTGAGGCCGGATCCGGAGCCGTGTGATTTATTAGCCTCCTATATCCAAGACGAGGAGGTGCGTCACGACTTCGTAAAGCGAATCGCCCAATGCCCGGATGTGGCCACCCTCTGCCAAACGGTGCTGACCGACCTTTTCAACGAGGTCTTTTGCGACTGCGTGGAACCGGCCAAACTTATCAAGAGCAAGGAATTCATCAACGCCATCATCCCCCTGCTCCCCTTCAAGCAAGGCAAGAGCTTGCGCAATATCCGGCGGGCGATCGTGAAGTATGTGCTGGGGGAGGGGTAGGTGTTTTGGTTTATGAATGATTGCATAATTGGATATTTATTTGTTTCTTTGTCAATATTCTATTTTCTTATGAAGTCGAGACAAGAGATCCTAGCGTTATTAAGAGACTTCAAGGTTCGTAAAGGCAAAAAGTACGGAATCTTGAAGATGGGTATCTTTGGCTCTGTAGCTCGTGATCAACAGACGGAAAGCAGTGATGTGGACATTTATTACGAGGGTGAGGCGCAAGGGCTTTTCTCTCTCTCCCATTTGAAAAATGAATTGGAAGAATTGTTGGGAAGCCCGGTGGATATCATCCGTCTTAGAGACCGGATGAATCAGTTGCTTCGTAAACGAATCGAGAGGGAGGGAATCTATGTTTGATACGGAGTTGGCCTTGGATACCTTGTCGCAGATAAAGGATACTCTTTCAATGATAATGGCAAGAACTTCGCATATTCATAAGGTTGATGATTTTTATATGAATGAGTCTGGTATGATTCTATTGGATAGTGTTTGTATGAAACTTGTCGCTGTAGGTGAGGCAATCAAAAATCTAGACAAAATAACGAATAAGGAATTACTTCTTAAATATCCGGCTGTAAACTGGAAGGATATTAAAGGGATGAGAGATATCATTGTCCATCATTATTTTGATATTGACGCAAGCGTGATACTTTATAGTCTTCAAAAGGAGGTTCCGGATTTGTACTCCACTATTTGTGTTATGCTGAGGGATTTGTCTCGGTGACTTATCACGATAAATATAGTTTAAACTCATTTTAAATCAAGACACTCGTTTTTTGCCCTACTGGTTTACCGGCGGGATGGGAGTGGTTTGTGTACTTGTCTTTATTCCTAGTAAATCAGAGAATAATAAGCGGATAGCGAAGAATACGCTGTTCCTCTACGTGCGTATGCTCTTTATCATGGAGAGCAATTTTTGTATTAAACACAATTCTTTGTAGCAATGGTAACAGACTCACGAACTTCGAAAAGTATAAAAAATAGTTTGGTAGCCTTGGCTTTTTATTTTATTAATCTGGTTCTTCAATTTTTCTCCCGTAAGGTATTCTTGGATTATCTTGGGGCAGAGATCTTGGGACTGAATACTACGGCTACCAATTTGCTTCAGTTCTTGAACCTTGCGGAATTAGGAATAGGATCAGCCATTGCTTGTACATTATATAAGCCTTTATTAGAGAAGGATACGGTTGCTATCAATGAGATTGTTTCCTTGCAAGGCTGGTTGTATCGGCGTATCGCATGGATCGTGATAGTGGGAAGTCTCGTGTTGATGGCGTTTTTCCCTTGGATCTTCGCTAAGATGCCGTTACCCTTATGGTATGCGTATGCTTCTTTCGGAGTGCTGCTAGTTAGTGCATTGCTGAGTTATTTTGTTAATTATAAGCAGATCGTTTTATCCGCTGACCAGAAAGAGTATAAGATCCAGTATAGCTATAAGGCCTCGATGTTGATTAAAACCCTTTGTCAGATATTGGCGATTCGATATTTGAGAGACGGTTATGTATGGTGGTTGGTATTGGAGATTGTGTTTGCGATCGTAGCTTCGTTGGTGTTAAATAGAATGGTCCGGCAGACTTATCCATTTCTAGAAACTAAATTAGGACGAGGTCGGGAATTATCGAGAAAGTATCCAGCTATTATTAAGAAAGTTAAGCAATTGTTTTTTCATAAGATCGGTAGCTTTGCTTTGACACAAACTAGCCCGATCATTATTTACGCCTACACTACACTAACTGTAGTGGCGTTATATGGCAATTACATGTTGGTTATCCTTGGGATTCAAACTTTGATGACTGCCATTTTTAATAGCATGAACGCAGGAATTGGGAATTTAGTGGCAGAGGGAAATCGTAAACAGATTATGTCGGTGTTTGAGGAATTATTCTCTGTTCGTTTTCTATTCACTTGTATAATGTGTTTTGGAGTGTTTATGTTGACTCCTTTATTTATAATACTTTGGGTGGGTAATGAATATGTGATGGATACCATGACATTGCTATTGATGACTGTTACTTTGTTTATTCAATTAAACCGTACGACCGTGGATGCTTATATCAATGCTTATGGTTTGTTTGGTGATATTTTTGCTCCAGTTACGGAGGCTTCTATCAATATCTGTTTGTCTGTGTTATTAGGATATTTTTGGGGGTTAAATGGTGTATTGTTGGGTGTGTTGATAAGTTTATTTCTTGTTGTTTTTTGTTGGAAACCTTATTATTTGTTTCGAAAAGCTTTGAAACAACGATTGAAATTGTATATAATTATGTACGTTAAGCATTTAAGTGTTGCAATTGTTAGTATAATACTTATTTATTCTGTATTGAAATTTGTCCCAATGCACTCATTTGAAAGTGCTTTATCTTCTTTTGTATATGGAGTGTTTATTACAATTTTGTATACACTCATTCTTTTATCTATGTTTTATTTTTTAGGACTTGGTTTGAATCGCTTTATTCGAAGAATTCAAAGTATGATGAATGGGAGAAAATAGTATAGTGATATATAGGTTGTATGATACATTAAAAAGTTAGCTAAGATAGGCTGTATGGTTTATAATATTCAAAGTAAAAAATGTTTAATAAATATAACAAATGATACCTGTAATTTCTATTATTGTTGCTGTTTACAAAGCGGAATCCTGCTTGCGGCGTTGTGTAGACAGCCTGCTAGCACAGACTTTTCAAGACTATGAAATTTTGCTGGTAGATGATGGGAGTCCCGATCGTTCCGGAGAAATTTGCGACGAGTATGCCCGGAAGGACAATCGTGTCCGTGTATTCCATAAAGAGAATGGTGGAGTAGCGTCCGCTCGACAGTGTGGAATGAACAATGCAAGAGGCGAGTACGTGATACACGCTGACCCAGATGACTGGGTGGAACCGAATATGCTGGAGGAACTATACGGAAAGGCAAAAGAAGAAAATGCAGATATGATAATTTGTGATGTATGGCGGGATACTTCCAAGAAATCTACTTACGTGAAGCAACGGTTATTTATATTAGAGCATTGTGTGATGCTAAAAGATGTGTTCCAGCAGCTGCATGGCAGCTGCTGTAACAAGCTCGTTAAGCGAGCTTGTTACAGCAAATATGATGTGAATTTTCCGGAAGGGTTGTCATATGGAGAAGATACTTATGTCAGTGTATGCCTGTTGGCACATCCTATAAAGATGGCATATGTACCAAAAGCATTTTATCATTATGTCCAAAATGTAAATTACAGCTCGTTAACACGTCGTCCTGTGAAAATTTTGGTAGAGCAATGTGAAAAACTCTGCGATTTACTTCGTTGCAAATTATCAGAGAATCAATTTAAAGAAATTTATCCTGCTTTACGATATAGGCAAGCATGTGTTATCCTAACATCTGCAGGAGAAAACCCATATATCGTAACATTTAAAAAAGATTTTGAAGGTGTGAGAAAAGCTATTCTTCATCAAAACTTCTCTTTTAAGAGGAAGACTCTTTTTTGGATAGCATTCTATATATCACCTTATATTGCACGTTTTTTTTATACTTTTTGTCGTTAACTATTGTTGAATCTTATCATAAACAGTTAGCAATTTTATTAGTTTTATGTCTGATGTCTCAAGAATAGATACATATGGTGCAAAGCTGGTTTTACTGCCATATATGTTGGCAATAATTGGCAGTTGTTTGTATACCATTATATTGGGAGTGTATAACGGGGATTTCATACAACGTGATGTGTTATTTCCGTTACCTGCTTTGTTGGTTATAGCTGTATTGACTATCATTCCTTATATAGGTATATATGGATTGTATAAACGGTATAGGTCTAAAGAGACAGAAAATGTACCCGATAAGTTCAAGGTTGCGATAATTCGCAATATTACATGGCTTTTATTGTTGGTTCATATAGGTCTACTCTTTACTGGATATGGCCAAATGGGAACTTCGATAGAAATAGACGGCGGATTTTTTTCTTATATCCGTTCGGCTTTCTTCAAGTTGATGGTACGTCCATGGGTTATTGCTTATTTGCTGATTTCCAATAGCCGTAAAAATCTTGCTGTAACTGTTCTTTTGTTTTCTATTCACACGATTCTTGCTCATTCTTTAGGAGGGTTCTTTATTCTATTACTCATCTTATTGTTTAGGCAAGGCAAGAAGGTGAAATCTTTTGTGAAGCGAAATTTCTTGTTTGTATTAGCGATACTCTATTTGGTTCCGATTGTTGTCTCTTCCGCTTATAATGTTCGTGCACAATTAAGGGGACAAGGAGGGATGAGTGAAACTTCAAACATTGATATAATGGTTGGGAAATTATGTGGACGAATAAGTAGTTTTTCCAACAGTGCCTATATTTTACAGAACTCGTCACAAAATGTTTATGATTTGGAATTAATCCCCGATTTTTTTTACTTTTATGATACATTACATTATTGGGGATACAGACCTGAGTTTAAGAGTACTGGATTCTATGTGGAAGAGCAAATAAAGCATTCAAAATTAGAAAACAGTTCAACTATGCCTGGTGTCATAGGGGTTTTAATAATGTCATATGTTAAATCTCCTTACATATTTCTTTTTAACCTGTTTCTGATGACTTTTCTTCTTATTATAATATTTAATCTAACAAAGAGGATAGGATTTCCAAATGCTTCTGGAATTGCTTATATTTTAACAATAGAGTTTGCTACAAGTGGAGATATTTCAGCTCTTTCTAATACTATATATACCCTGCTGATAATATGGTTTACATTGTCTATATCAAACATAATAATATGGAAATGAAAAAGAAAAAGAAAGTACTTGTGTTATATCCATCGGGGAATTATCTATATCCTACGACAGGAGGAGAATTATATGATTCTTATCTTTTTAAAAGAATACTTTTTTCTGGACAGATAGATATGTCCTTTTTTACAAAGGATCATACTAGACACATTAATAAGTGGTTGTTGCCTGCATACATACTCTGGTCGTGTAGGAGAATCGGTTCATACGATGCTGTATTCTTAAATAGCAGTTGGTTTGCTCAATCTATTTGGTTGCTTTATTTTTTCAGAATATTTTATCCTAAGTTGAAAGTCTACGTTATTCATCATCATTTTCGGTATCAGGAAATGTCTGGAATAAAAAGACTATTACAATACATGTTGGAATGGCTGGGGCTGGGGGTGTCTTTCGCTGTTATAACTCCCAATCCATATACGCATTCCTTGATAAAGCAGATGAGACCAGATAGTCGTACTGTTTTTCTCGAAATGGCATTCAAGAAAGATGTTCCAACATCTTCTTGCTATGTGTTAAAACGGTTATTATTTGTTGGTACTGTATATCAACGGAAAGGACTTTTATATCTACTGGAGGCAATAGGACAGATGTCTGAAAAGGAAAGATCTGGGATTCATTTGGATATTGTGGGAGATCTTTCTTACAAAAAATACTATAAACGTCTGTTGTCTTTGGTTCACTTATATGGGTTGGAGGATGTTGTAACTTTTGTAGGACGTATATCAGATGAAGAATTGAAGTCATATTATTCTCGAGCATATTGTTTTGTATTTCCGTCTTTGTTGGAAGGTTATGGTATGGTGTTAATTGAAGCAATGTCTTACGGACTGCCAGTGATAGCGTTTGACAATTCAGCTATACCTTTTACAGTAAAAAATGATAGAAATGGCATATTAGTGAGGGATAAAAATATATTGGATCTTAAAAAATCCATTTTAAAACTATGTGTAGATACAGATTACCATCGGAAATTGTGTGATGGTGCTCTAGATACTTATCGCAATGCTCGTTCTCTTTCTGATTTGGATGTAGATATAGAAAATTTTGTAATAAAGGAACTAATAAACTAAATCAATATGGAAGTGATTCCGGAGTGTGAATATTTATTACTTATTATAGTTTACTTGGTGATAAACTCTCAATAAAGGGCTCATAGTTAAAAGTAATACATTCGTTACTTACAAAAAATAAAAATTATGTATAGCATCGAATATTTAGAACGATTTTTTTAGTATCAATCAGAGGTATCACCAAGTAGTGACTCTCTTAAGTCCTTTTGTGAAAAGAATAAAGTGCCCTGTAATATCTTTAAAAGTGGTATAAGGTTATTCGTGAAAGAATAGCCGAGGTAAAGGTTGACGCTAGGAGGATCCATCTTTCAGTAATTCTCCTCGTTCTTTCATTACTATAGATGAATATTTAATATCTAATAAATAAGTTGTAATGAATTCTATTAATATTATTAATATTCTAGGAGTTTATCCTCCGCCTTTAGGAGGTGTGTCTATTCATGTTAAGCGATTAATACATGGCTTAAATAAATATAGATTAATCTTTCTAATAAATTATGGATCTAAAGTGAAAGGTTTTGAATATATAGAAAATATACATTCATTGCCATTTTATATTTTTTCTTTATTGTGGAAGAGAAGAAGGATTATACATGTTCATTCAAATTCATATGTAATATTTTTACTCCTTTTGCTATTTGGAATTCGTCATAAGATTGGTGTGACATTACATAATCAAAGAATAGCGAGGATGAAGTCTTCGTTTAAACAATTTGTGTTTACATCGTTTTTTCATAGAGCGGATTTTATTATTTTGAATAGTAAAAAGTATTCAGATATTCTTGTTCAAAAGTATAGATTGTCAGAAAATCGATTGCATGTGATTCCTGCTTTTATTCCTCCGATGAAGTCTGAGTCTTGTGGATTGCCAAAGGGGGTGTTAGAATTTAGAAAAAAATGTAATTATCTGATTTCTGCAAATGCTTTTCGTTTGGTTGTTGAAGATGGTTTGGATTTATATGGATTAGATCTTTTGATAGACTTGATTTATGATTTAAGGAAGGATGGTATTAATGCAGGTTTGTTATTCTGTTTGCCAGAAATAGGTAATAAAAAATATTATGAGGAGCTTCAGAAAAGAATTGAGAATTATCATTTAAAAGAGTATGTGAAGATAGTTTCTGGTATAATACAAAACGCATTTGAATATTGGAAGATTTCAGATGTTTTTATTCGTCCTACTACTACTGATATCGAGGGGATATCTGTAAAAGAGGCTTTGTGGGTAAATACTCCTGCTATAGCAAGTGATGTATGTGAGAGACCTGCGGGAACATTACTTTTTGAAAACAGAAACTATTTAGATTTAAAGGATAAAGTGTTGAAAATCTATAAGAAGGATAAATATGAGACTATAGATTTTAGAGAAAATGTACCTGATGTTGTAAATGAAATATTGAAAATATATAATTCTTTATGAAACAAATAATTCAAGACCTCAAATCCGGATCAACCATCTTGGAAGAAGTTCCTGTTCCTCAAGTAAAATCCGGCTATGTTTTAATCCAAACGACTCGTACGCTAGTATCTTTAGGAACGGAGCGTATGCTCGTGGAGTTCGGAAAGGCGAACCTGATTGATAAGGCACGGCAACAACCGGATAAGGTGAAGCAAGTTTTGGACAAGATAAAGACGGATGGTTTACAACCGACACTGGAGGCCGTGTTCAATAAGCTAGGGCAGCCTTTGCCTTTGGGATATTGCAATGTCGGACGTGTAGTAGCAGTCGGGAAAGGTGTTGCGGAATTCAAGGTGGGCGATCGGGTGGCCTCGAACGGGAACCATGCGGAGTTTGTTTGTGTGCCGAAGAATCTGGTGGCGAAGGTGCCGGATGATATAACGGATGAGGAAGCGGCCTTTACGGTGATTGGCTCGATTGGTTTGCAGGGAATCCGCTTGCTGAATCCTCAGTTGGGAGAGACGGTTGTGGTGGTCGGTCTGGGATTGATCGGTCTGGTGGCGGCGCAGTTGTTGAGAGCGAACGGCTGTAAGGTTATCGGGGTGGATTTTGACCAGCAGAAGGTGGATATGGCCGCCTCGAAGGGAATCGTGGCTGTTAATCCGGGCAGAGGTACGGATCCGGTAAGGTTCGTGGAGGATTATACGGGGGGTATCGGTGCGGATGGTGTCTTGATCACGGCCTCCACGCAAAACCATGAGGTGATCCATCAAGCGAGTGAGATGTCCCGTAAGAGGGGACGGATCGTTTTGGTGGGTGTTGTCGGATTGAATATGCGAAGGGATGACTTCTATAAGAAGGAGTTGAGTTTTCAGGTATCTTGCTCGTATGGGGCCGGACGTTATGACGAGGAATATGAGAACAAGGGGCACGATTATCCGTTGGCTTATGTCCGCTGGACGGAAAAGCGTAATTTTGAGACGATACTCCACGCGATCTCTTCCGGATCGTTGGATGTCAAGTCGTTGATAACGGAAGAGGTGGACTTGGCCGATTATGAGGAGATTTACGGCGATATGCGTAAGAAAGGATCGATCGCTTCCATATTACGTTTTCCCGCTGATTCGAAGATGGAGTCAGTTGTCTCTATCGGCAGTAATGCCTTTGTGAGTGGAAATGGCAAGATCGGGATTATTGGGGCGGGTAATTATACCTCCGCCATGATCATACCTTGCTTGGCTAAGGCCCATGCTAGAATCAAGTATATAGCGAGCGCCCAAGGATTGTCCGCCAAGATATTGGCGAGGAAGGCGGGGGCGGAGAACGCCACGTCGGACTATCAAAATATATTGAAAGATCCGGAGGTGGATTTGGTGATGGTCACGACACGCCATAACCTGCATGCCCGGATGGTGATAGAGGCTTTACGGAATGGGAAAAGCGTATTCGTGGAGAAACCGTTATGCTTGAATGAGACGGAATTGGATGATATCATACGGGCTTATCAAGGGGCTCCTGAGGGCACGACCTTGACGGTTGGTTTTAACCGGCGTTTCTCTCCGTTCGCCGAGAAGATGAGGCGATTGCTAGGTGACGGACCTAAAAATATAGTGGCGACGATGAACGCCGGATTTATCCCGCGGGAAGTGTGGGTGCATGATCTTGAGATAGGTGGAGGGCGGATCATTGGAGAGGCTTGCCATTTTATCGATCTATGTTCCTTCTTGGCGGGCTCGGAGGTCGTGGCGGTCTGCATGAATGCGTTAGGCGAAAATCCGGAGGAGAATACGGATAATGCCAGCATATTGCTTCGTTACGCGAATGGGACGAACGCCGTGATCAATTACTTTGCGAACGGCTCGAAATCGTACGCCAAGGAACGTGTGGAGGTTTTTTCTCAGGAGAGGGTCTTGGTCTTGGATAACTGGCGTAAATTGACCGGGTATGGTTTTAAGGGTTTCTCATCGATGAAGGCCGGTATGGATAAAGGGCAAAAACGTCAATTTACGTTGTTGAATGAACGTATCCGGGAGGGCGGTGAGCCATTGATTCCATTTGAGAGTATATTGAATACGACGAAAGCTACTTTCGCTTGCATTACGAGCTTGAAAGAGAGATGTTGGGTGAATCTCTAAAATTATATATTTCTACTCTTCGGAACTTGAGATCTCGCCAAGTTCGTTATCAAGTCTGGTATAGGCTACGGGCATATATTAGGAAATACAGGAGCTTTCGGTATGTATTGTCATTACCGAGAGTGGGACATCCTTTGTCTTTTAAACTTTTCATCTCGAAATATACGGACTTGGATAGTGTTACGGGGCATTTCTCTTTCTTGGGTACGGAATCCGCTTTTCTAGGATGGAACGATGAGAGCTTTGGTAAGTTATGGTCCTATAATCTAAATTATATGGACTACCTTCATCAAGAAACTATATCTTTCGAACAGGCCGTTTGCTGGATCGATAAGTTTGTCGATGAAATAGAGGGGAATAGGAATGGTCTGGAACCTTATCCGATCGCTTTACGAGGCATCAATTGGATCAAGTTCCTGTCGAAATATCATCCTTATATTCTGGCTGAGAATAAACGAAAATGGGATTCCTCCTTGTATGCCCAATATCAGATTTTACTGGATAATCTGGAATATCATCTTTTAGGGAATCACTTATTGGAAGACGCTTTCTCCTTGTTATGGGCCGGGCTTTATTTTAAGGATGAGCCGATCTATCAAAAGGCGAAAGGCTTATTGTTGCGGGAACTGGAAGAGCAACTCCTTCCGGATGGCGCTCATTACGAGCAATCACCGATGTATCATTGTATATTATTGGATCGATTGCTGGATTGCTATAATGTCTCTGTAAATAATTTGCGGTTTATAGGGCAGGAAGGTTTGAATGAACGCTTACGAGAAAAAGCCGGTGGTATGTTGGGACATTTAGCCTCTGTCGTTTATAAAGATAATACGATACCTCTCCTGAATGATTCCGCTGAGGGAATCGCGCCTTCTCCGACTCAATTGTTTGCATACGCTAAGCGATTGGATATGGACTGGGAAAAGCTTCCGATGGGAGCGTGTGGCTATCGAAAATTGATGGCGGGCCATTGGGAGGCTATCGTGGATGTTGGAGACATAAGGGCCTCTTACCAACCCGGCCATTCGCATGCGGATACGTTCAATTATGAGTTGCGGATAGGGGGTAAGCCTTTCGTTATGGATACCGGAATTTCTACGTATGAAAAGACAGCCCGTAGGCAATACGAGCGTGGCACGGCGGCCCATAATACGGTGGTGCTAGGGGATAAGAACTCTAGCGAGGTATGGGGAGGCTTTCGTGTGGGGAGGCGGGCAAGGGTGACGCTTCTTAAAGATTCTCCGAATGAGGTAGAGGCTTGGCATGATGGTTTTGGCTCATTGGGTAGGCATCTGCGAAAATTTACGATTGATAAGGATCGTTTTAGGATAGAGGATTCTGTCTCAACAGCCGTGAAAGCCGTAAGCTTGATCCATCTGGCTCCGGATGTGGAGATCATATCTTGTTCACGAAATGAGATAGTGACGAGTATCGCGGCGATAAGAGTGGCCGGCGCATCCTCTGTCGAGATTGTAGATGACCAAGTGTCATTTACGTATAACCGTTTTCACCTATCTAAGACAATTCGTATTCATTTTGTGAAGAGACTTTCTTATACAATCGGTTGATCGTTATTGGACCATTCTTGATCTGCCTAATATCTTACTTAAAAAATAACACATATTTCTTATGAAAGCATGTTTCATGGGGTTGGGCTATATTGGCCTGCCCACGGCTATTATTGCCGCAAAGCACGGGGTGGAGATCGCCGGCGTGGATATTAACGCTCAAGTGGTGGAGGTTACCAACCAGGGGAAATTGCATATCATCGAGCCGGGTATGGAGGAGATGTTGCGGGAGGTACTGGCCTCCGGACATTTCAAGGCGTACACCGAGCCTCGGGTGAGCGACGCTTATTTCATGGTGGTACCCACTCCTTTCAAGGGGGATCATGAGCCGGACGTATCGTTCGTTGAGTCGGCTACCCGTATGGTGCTTCCTTTGTTGAAGGAGGGGGATTTGTACGTGATCGAGTCTACATCGCCGGTGGGGACGACCGAACGGATGGCTAGGTTGATTTTCTCGGAGCGGCCGGAACTGGAGGGCAAGATCTATATCGCTTATTGCCCGGAGCGGGTGCTTCCGGGTAACGTGATCCATGAGTTGGTGCATAACGACCGGGTCATCGGCGGCATGGACGAGGCCTCCACCCGTAAGGCGATGGAGTTCTACGGCCAGTTCGTGAAGGGTACGCTTCACCCAACGAATAGCAAGACGGCCGAGATGTGTAAATTGACCGAGAACTCAAGCCGGGACGTACAGATCGCTTTCGCCAATGAGCTGTCGTTTATTTGTGATAAGGCCGGGATCAATGTGTGGGAGCTGATCGATTTGGCGAACAAGCATCCCCGTGTGAATATCTTACGGCCGGGTTGCGGAGTTGGCGGTCATTGCATAGCGGTGGACCCTTATTTCATCACGGCGGAGTTTCCGATGGAGAGCCGTATGATCTCGACGGCCCGTGAGACGAATAATTACAAGGCTTTCTGGTGCGCTGAGAAAGTGAGGAACGCCATGCTGCGGTTTGAGTTGAAGCATGGGCGTAAGCCGGCGGTGGCAATGATGGGCTTGGCTTTCAAGCCTGATATCGATGACTTACGTGAATCGCCGGCCAAGGGAATAACGACGAAGGTGTTGCAATCGTGCAACAACGCTGATATCATGGTGGTGGAGCCGAACGTTTCGGAGCATAAGTTGTTTAAGCTGACCCCTTATAAGGAGGCATACGAGAAGGCGGATATAGTGGTCTTCTTGGTGAATCATAGGGAGTTTGCGGGGTTGAATTATCGGGATGACGTGGAGGTGCTGGACTTTTGCGGGACATTCAAGAAATAATCGTTCGCTAAATAGAAGAATACGCAGTAATGAGAAAAATAATGTTAGTATTCGGGACCCGTCCCGAGGCGATCAAGATGGCTCCGCTGGTGAAGGAGTTCCAAAAACATCCGGAGTCGTTCGAGACCATCGTGTGCGTTACCGGACAGCATCGGGAAATGTTGGATCAAGTGTTAAAATTGTTCGAGATCACGCCGGATTATGATTTGAATATCATGAGGCAGGGTCAGGACTTATATGACGTGACCGCCCGTGTCCTTACCGGTATGCGTGACGTGTTGCGTGAGGCGACACCCGATGTCGTGCTGGTGCATGGGGATACCACCACGAGCACGGCGGCCGCCTTGGCCGCTTTCTACCAACAGATACCTGTAGGTCATATAGAGGCCGGCCTTCGTACCCACAACATCTATAGCCCATGGCCGGAGGAGATGAACCGTCAGGTCACGGGGCGTATCGCCACGTATAATTTCGCACCCACGCGGTTGAGCAAGCAGAACTTGATGCGAGAGGACGTGAATCCGGACTCAATCTTGGTTACCGGCAATACGGTGATAGACGCCTTACGGCAAGTGGTGACTAAGATAAAGACGGACGCTGAGCTGGACAAGGAGTTGGAAGGCGTGCTTTTACGTTCGGGGTATGACGTGAACCGTCTGGTTGAGGGTAAGAGATTGGTGTTGATCACGGGTCATCGCCGGGAGAACTTCGGTGATGGATTCATCCATATGTGTACCGCTATCAAGGACTTGACCCGGAAGTATCCGGAGGTGGATTTTGTCTATCCTATGCACTTGAATCCTAATGTGCGCAAGCCGATTCACGAGGTATTCGGCGAGGATCTTTCTCATTTGGAGAATATGTTCTTCATTGAGCCATTGGAATATCTGTCGTTTGTCTATCTGATGGAGAAATCAACGATAGTGCTGACCGATAGCGGCGGTATCCAAGAGGAGGCCCCCGGATTGGGCAAGCCCGTGTTGGTGATGCGTGATACGACCGAGCGTCCGGAGGCTCTCGCGGCAGGTACGGTGAAACTGGTCGGAACGGACTATGATAAGATCGTGAGCGAGGTCTCGGCGTTGCTTGATGATACTGTTTATTACGATGCGATGAGCAAGGCGGTTAATCCCTATGGGGATGGATTGGCTTGCGGAAGGATCGTGGAATTTTTGAACCGGAAGGAATGAGGGTCTTGATCGTTTCTCCCTCTTATCTTCCAGAGATCGGTGCGGCACCCTCACGCATTACGAACATGGCGGAGGGACTGTCTGGCTTAGGGATAAAGGTGGATGTGTTGACTTGCTTACCCAATTATCCCAAGGGACGTATCTTTGATGGATATAGGGGGGCTTTTTCCAAGACAGAGGATGTAAACGGGATAACGGTCTTCAGGTACTGGACGTATGCCTCGATCTCGAAGAAACCGTTGGTCCGTCTTGCCAGTATGTGCGCTTTCGCCACGACCCTTTGGTGTTTCGCTCTCAAGCGTAAGCGTATAAAATCTTATGATAAGGTGATCATCCAGACCCCTCCTGTTTTGGCGGCGGCCTCGGCCATGTTGCTTTTTCGTTGCTGCTACCGGAAAAAGGTGGTACTGAACGTCTCAGACCTTTGGCCATTGTCGGCCGTGGAGCTGGGGGCCATGAAAGAGGGGGGCGTTTATCATGGGGTGATGGGGCGTATCGAGCGGTTCCTTTATCGTAAGGCCACGGCCTGTCAAGGGCAGAGTAAGGAGATCGTGGATTATATAAAACGGTATGAGCCGGGCAAGGCCTCGTTCTTGTATCGGAATTTGCAGCATCGTTTTGTTTTACCGAATCAAACCCCTTCTTCTCGAAAGCCTTTCAGGATCGTCTATGCCGGTTTGCTGGGCGTGGCGCAGAATATATTGGAGTTGATAGAGTGTGTCGATTTTAAAGGGATGGGAGCGGAGCTTCATTTATTTGGAGGGGGCAATCAAGCCTTGGAGATAGAGGATTATGTGAGGACACATGATAAAGGGGTCTTTTATCATGGCTCTTTGCCCAAGGAACGGATGCGTGAGGAGCTTACACGTTACCATGCCTCCATTATCCCCTTGACGGTTCGTATAAGGGGGGCGGTACCTTCTAAATTATTTGATTTGCTGCCGTTAGGCGTTCCTATCTTGTTTTGTGGAGGCGGCGAGGGCGAGGAGATTGTAAAGGAGAATCAGTTGGGCCTTGTCTCGGCCCCCGGAGATTATGAGCGACTTTCTAAAAATGTACAAGCCATGAGCCACTTGCCGGATGAGGAGTATCGACAGCTAAAAGCGAACTGCTTAAGATTATCCCAGACGACTTTCTGTTTTGAAAGGCAACTGGAGGTGTACAAACGTTTTTTATCGGCTTTCTAATTTCAGGATGAAATCCCTTAAACATTTTGCAGGGATGCCCTGTTATAGATATAGTAGTGTGTTTTTCATGGTATTAGATTTTTAGATTAGTAATTAGGTTGTTCATTCAGTTCGGGAGAATAGGATGTTGGTTTCTAAATATGAGAGCCGGAAAGGTGAGAATGATTTCTCTCGTTTCCGGCTATTCTTTTTTATTTAAAACTCGTCATTGGCGTAAAGACTCAATAGGTTTTTCAGCTCATAATCGAATATCTCGTCATCCTTGAAGAAGCGTTTCAATTCGATCTCGGCTGTCTCCGGTGAGTCTGATGCGTGTACGATATTCTCTTGTACGCTCATACTATAATCTCCCCGTATCGTACCGGGAGCGGCGTTTCTACCATTGGTAGTGCCGGCCAAGGTTCTTACTACATGTATGGCATCTACCCCTTCCCAGCAACATACAATTACCGGGCATACACTCATTGCGTCCTTGATACGTTGGAAGAAAGGCTTTTCTTTCAGGTGGGCGTAGTGCTCACTCAAGATCTCGTCAGTTAGCCAAACCATCTTCATGCCGGCCAGACGGAGTCCCTTCTTTTCGAAACGGGTTACGATTTCACCGATCAGCCCTCGCTGAACGGTACAAGGCTTTAAAATAACCAATGTTTTTTCCATAAGATTTATATTAAAAGATTAAACAAATGTTTGATGTCTTGAATACATGTTAACCTTGCGGCGTTTTATGAATGATAGAGGAATAAAGGATGAAATGTTTTTTAGGATATTTCAAGTATATTTCTATCTTATTCCTCCGCAAGTTAATGGGAATAAACAAATAAACGAGCGATAAGTCTGCTAAACTAAACTAATTTAACATACGTTAATTATTGCTTGAGTTGTTAATCCTTCTGTATTCTTTTCCATTTCCGTGGAATTTCCGGATGAGTCTTGAGAAATTCCCTCAAGGTTTGCCGGTTTACTCCCAGTTTCTTGCTGATATATACTTTAGTCTTATGTTCTTTAATATACTGCAAGATCATCTCTTCCTTACCTTTTAGCTTACAGGCTTCCGGTCGCTCTCCTTTTGGACGGCCCAGTTTGGCACCTTGCACTTTTTTCCGAGCCAACGCTTCTTTCGTTCGTTGCGAAATCAGGTTGCGTTCAATTTCGGCGCTTAGGCTAAATGCGAATGCCAAGATTTTACTGTTAATGTTATTTCCGAGTTCGTAACCTTCCTTTACCGTAAATACAATGATGTCTCTTTCCATACATTGATGAAGGAAGCTCATAACTTGCATAAGATTACGTCCGAGACGTGACAGTTCCGTCGTGATCAGGATGTCGCCTTTACGTATTTGCTTTAATAATTTACCAAGTTGGCGATCGGCGATTACTTTTGTCCCGCTGATCGTCTCATCTACCCACCTGTCGATTCTCATGTTCCTCGATTTTGTGAATTTCTCAATCTCGAATCGCTGGTTTTCAGTAGTTTGTTTGTCTGTACTGACTCTTACATAACCGTATACCATATGTCCTATATTTAATTAAACAACAACCAAGATACTGGAAACGGATTGATTGATAGTGTGTTTTAGTAAAAACAAACTTTTTTATGGGTGTGTTAAAGAAGTTGAGTGGGTTTGAACTCCATACAAATTGTAATAAAAAGGGTTAATGGATATCCGTATAGAAAATTTAAGTTACTTTTGCTTTCGAAAAATAAGAAGGAGTCTTAGAATGATCATGGGTATGAAAAAGTTATTGTCTTTACCTCCAAATTTGGTTGATTGTTTCCATGCGATAGAGCATGTAAGTACGGAGGAATGGTTTTGCACCTCGGATCCGGTAGGTGCCCGCTTGGGATCCGGGGGAGGAACGACTTGGTTGTTGGAGGCCTCCCGGCGAAAAGAGGCCCCTGATGTATCCGTGGAGGAGTGGTTGGGACAGGAGAAGCGTATCTTGTTGCATGCCGGAGGGCAAAGCCGCCGTTTGCCCGGATATGCGCCATCCGGGAAAATATTGACTCCGATCCCTGTGTTTCGCTGGGCAAGAGGGCAGAGGTTATCCCAGAACTTATTGTCTTTGCAATTACCTCTTTATGAACGGATCATGAAAAAGGCGCCGGAATCGCTTCATACCTTGATCGCTAGCGGTGACGTATATATCCGTGCTAACCAGCCTTTGCAGGAGATTCCTGAGGTAGATGTGGTTTGTTACGGTTTATGGGTCGAGCCTTCGTTGGCCAAGAATCACGGGGTTTTTGTATCGAGCCGTAAGTCTCCGGACACTCTGGACTTCATGCTACAGAAGCCTTCGTTGGAAACTTTGGGGGAATTGGCGGGTAGTCATTTATTCTTGATGGATATCGGTATCTGGCTGCTAAGCGACAAGGCGGTGCGGTTATTAATGAAACATTCCTATACCGAAGATGGCAAGGCGATGAAGGCGTATGATTTATATGCTGAGTTCGGGTTGGCCTTGGGGAAGAATCCACGTATCACGGACTCGGAGTTAAATCAGCTTTCAGTAGCGATTCTGCCGCTTCCGGGTGGAGAGTTCTATCATTATGGAACTAGCCGTGAGTTGATTTCCTCTACATTGGCGGTACAGAACTTAGTTAGGGATCAACGTGCGATCATGCAGCGTAAGGTGAAACCACATCCCGCCATGTTTGTGCAGAATGCGGTGTTACACCAGAAATTGACCGCTGAGAATTCGGAATTATGGATAGAGAATAGTTATATCGGTGAGAATTGGACGTTACGTGGCCAGCAAATTATAACGGGTGTTCCGGAGAATAATTGGAACTTATCCCTGCCGGAAGGTATCTGTGTAGATGTTGTCCCGGTAGGGGAAACCAATTGGGCGGCAAGGCCCTATGGTTTTAATGACTTGTTTAAAGGGGCCTTGTCTGATGTGTCTACCTTGTTTATGGGGAAACCTATCTTGACTTGGGCGATGGAGCGAGGTATCACCTTGGGAGGGAATGAGGATATACAAAACGCACCTTTGTTCCCTGTTTGCCAAACCGTGGATGAGCTGGGAAAAGTGCTGCGCTGGATGATTACGGAGCTGGATAGGGAAGAGGGAAAGCATATTTGGCTTTCCGCCCGAAAATTATCGGCGAATGATTTGTCCGATCAAGCGAATTTACGCCGTTTAGTAGCTCAGCGAGAAGTTTTCCGTAAAAAAGACTGGTCATTATTGGCCGCTAATCATGAGAAAAGTGTATTCTATCAATTGGATCTTTCGGATGCAGCGGAAAGCTTCGCCAAAGACAAGATTGTCTTACCGAAAGCCCTTCCCGAGGATAATCCGTTGATGAAAAGGATACATAATCATATGTTCCGTTCTCAGGTGATGAAGATCTCGGGGGTAGCGTATAAGGAGGAGGAGCAAAAGGCTTTCGCTTTGTTGCGGGAGGGGCTGGTCGGTTCCGTCCTCGGAAGTAAGCAGCAGCCGTGTTTGAATGTCTATCGGGACCAGATCGTATGGGGACGTAGTCCGGTACGTATTGATTTGGCAGGTGGGTGGACAGATACGCCGCCCTATTGCTTATATGCGGGTGGAAACGTGGTGAACGTGGCGATCGAGTTAAACGGGCAACCACCACTACAAGTCTATATCAAGCCTTCCGATACCCATAAGATTATCCTTCGCTCGATCGATCTGGGAGCGATGGAGGTTATCTCTTCATGGGATGAGCTTCGTGATTATAATAAGGTAGGATCGCCGTTTTCCATCCCGAAAGCGGCTTTGGCCTTGGCGGGATTTGTCCCGGAATTCTCGGCGGAGGCTTATGCTTCTTTGGATGTCCAGCTGGAAGCTTTTGGTAGCGGGCTCGAGATTACCTTGTTGGCGGCGATACCGGCGGGTTCCGGTTTAGGCACTAGCTCGATCCTCGCGGCTACCGTGCTGGGCGCTATCTCTGATTTTTGTGGCTTGGCTTGGGATAAGAATGAGATCGGAAACCGCACCTTGATTTTAGAACAATTGCTGACTACCGGCGGGGGATGGCAAGATCAATACGGTGGTGTATTGCACGGTTTGAAACTCTTGCAAACGAACGAGGGTTTTAATCAGAATCCTTTGGTACGTTGGCTGCCGGAATATTTGTTTACTGATCCGGAATACCGGCCTTGTCATCTTCTTTATTATACGGGAATTACTCGTACGGCGAAAGATATTTTGTCGGAAATCGTACGGGGTATGTTCTTGAATAGCGAGGTGCATTTAGGTCTTTTGTCCGAGATGAAAGCCCATGCGCTCGATATGTACGAGGCGATCCAATGCGGAGACTTCGTGGCTTATGGTAAATTGGTCGGAAAGACTTGGGAGCAAAATAAGGCACTCGATTCCGGAACGAATCCGGCGGCGGTGGAAGCTATTATCTCCAAGATACAGGCTTATGCCTTGGGATATAAACTTCCGGGAGCAGGCGGTGGTGGTTACTTATATATCGTAGCGAAAGACCCGGGTGCGGCCCTGCAAATCCGAAAGATATTAACTCTTTCTCCACCCAATTCGAACGCCCGGTTCGTGGAGATGAGCTTGTCGAATAAGGGGCTTCAGATTAGTCGTTCGTAGGTTCGTGCCACGCCGGTATAGGTGTTGGCTTACGCTGGTATAGATACAGGCCTATGCCTATACTGCTGAGGGGCGTTGCGTATATACGTGTGTATTTTTGCCTGTTTTGTTGCTAATTGGAATATATTGCATGTGTTTTGGAACATTTATATAAATGATCCTGTTGTACTTTTGCGGAGTTTAATGAGGTGTCAGATCTGATGGGGAAGAGAATTGTTTTTATATGGCTTTTATTGGCGTTCGCTTGGGTAGCGAAGAGCCAGAACTACATGATAAAAGGAATCGTGACTGATTCCATTACGGGAGAACCTTTGCCTTATGTGGCTGTGATTTTGAAGGGAACTACGATAGGTGCTACGACAGATCTGGATGGGGCTTTTACGCTCTCCTCTTCATCTAAGGTACGTACTTTACAGGTCTCTTATTTGGGTTATACGGAGAAAGAATTGAAATTCGTTCCGGGTAAAGCGGAACATTTGAAGATTCAGCTAGCTCCGACAAGTATTAATTTGTCGGAGGTGATCATCAAGCCGGGAAAGGAAAGATATCGGAAGAAGGATAATCCTGCGGTTACCTTTATCAAAAACGCTATCGCACGTCGGGAGAGCAACGATCCTCGTAATCATGATTATTTTCGGTATGATCAATACGAGAAGATGGTCTTCGCTATGAACGATTACCAACCGAAACCGAAAAAGGATGGAAAGGCGGGAAAGTTTGACTTCTTGACTGAGTTTATCGATACGTTGGAGGTGGGAAAGACGATCTTGCCGGTATCCGAACGTGAGAAAATCCAGACCGTTTATTATCGTAAAGACCCGAAGACGGAAAAGAGGGTCGTTCAGGCTACGAAAGCGGCTGGTGTGGATGAGGTCTTCTCACGAGACGGTATGCAACAGTTCTTGAATGAGGTATTCCGGGAAGTGAATATCTTCCAGAATGATATTCCTTTGTTCTTGAACCGTTTCGTTAGCCCTATGTCTACGATGGGACCTAACTTCTATAAATATTATTTGCTAGACACGGTGGAGGTCGCCGGACAGAAGTGTGTGGATTTGGGTTTCGCTCCGTTTACTCCGGAGACGTTCGGCTTTACGGGACATCTTTTTATCACGTTGGATTCTACTTATTTCGTGCAGAAGGTTAAGTTGAATGTCCCGAAGAAGATCAACTTGAATTTTGTCGGTGGAATGACGATCGAGCAGACTTTCGACCGTGCCCCGGATGGGACTCGTATCATTACGAAAGATGATATCAACGTGGACTTCAAATTGACGGAGAAATCGAAAGGAATGTATGCCCGCCGTTTGAATATCTATTCGAATCAAGCATTTGAGGGACCCGATGATCCTAAAGTATTCGAGGAGAGCGCACCTATTATTATACCGATGGAAGCTTATCGCCGTTCGGCGGATTTCTGGGAGGAGAATCGTCCTACTGAGGCGGGAACTCGCAAGCAGAATAACGTGGAGTTGCTAATGGCGAAACTTCGTTCCGTTCCTATTTTCTATGTGACGGAGAAGGTTGTTTCGATCCTTACCTCCGGTTATATCGCGACGAATAAGATTCCGGAGAAGAGCAAGTTCGAGTTTGGTCCGATGAACACCTATATCAGTGGTAACGCGATTGAGGGGGCCCGCTTCCGTGTCGGTGGAACCACGACAACGGCGTTCAGTAAACGTCTTTTCTTGGATGGTTATTTGGCTTATGGATCGAAAGACCGCAAGTTGAAATATGATGGTATCGTAGAATATTCTTTTATCGATAAGAAGGATTATCGGAAAGAATTTCCCGTGCATTCTATTCGGTTTGAGTACCTATATGATATTAACCAGTTAGGTCAGCAGTATATGTATACCAACAAGGATAATATGTTCTTAGCCTTGAAGCGGCAGAAGGATACACGTGCCACCTATTTAAGGAATATGGAACTGACCTATTACCGTGAACATTATAACGGCTGGGCTTATGGGGCGGTACTTCGGAATTTTAAGGAATACTCAACCGGTTACGCCGCATTCGACCGTATCGGTCCGGATGGCCAGATCACGGCTACCGATTCCTACCGGATGTCGGAAGTGGAGTTTAAGTTCCGTTTTGCCCCGAATGAGAAATTCTACCAGACTCGTAATTACCGTTATCCGATTACGCTTGACGCACCGGTATTCACCTTGAACCATACGATGGCTTTCCAAGATGTATTAGGTAGTTCGTATGATTATCAGAAGACGGAGATCGGTATCCAGAAACGCTTCTGGTTCTCTGCTTTCGGTTATGTGGATATTCTCGCTAAAGCAGGTAAAGTTTGGACAAAAGCCCCTTATCCTTTGTTGATCTTGCCAAACGCAAACTTGTCGTATTTGGTGCAACCGGAATCTTATACGAATATGAATGCGATGGAGTTCATCAACGATGAGTACGCTTCGTGGGATATTACTTATTTCATGAACGGAGCCTTGTTGAACCGTATCCCGCTTATCAAGAAGTTAAAATGGAGAGAGGTCTTTTCTTTCCGGGGTATGTTCGGACACTTGACGGATAAGAATAATCCGTATATCAGTGAGCAGAATGAAGGCTTGTTCTTATTCCCGCAGGGCTCTTACCTGATGGACCCGTCTACTCCTTATATGGAGGCGGGTGTCGGTATCGAGAATATCTTTAAGTTCTTGCGTTTGGATTATGTATGGCGTCTGACCTATAAGGATCATCCGGGCATCCAGACAAAGGGTATACGTTTTATGATGAAGCTATCCTTCTAGGGCAAGTATTATTTCCAGTCGCTGAACTCAAAACTTAATTGTTCCCAACGGTCTTTCGTATGAGGCTCCTCTTTTACGGGATTAGATACGGATAGGCCGATCAGTCGGATGGGATGCTCGGTATATTCCACTTCTTTCAGCAATTCCTTGGCCAAGGGAAGGATCTTATCTAAGGTTGTTAACTCTTCCGGACGGCTGAGGCTTCTCGTGATTTGGTTGAAATCGTGGAACTTGACCTTTAAGGTAAGTGTGTTTCCCTTGAATCCGGAACGTTCCAGCCTGCCGATAAGTTCGGTCGCTACGTGATAAAGCTCGATGATAACAGAGGATTTGCGGGAGATATCTTTTTCTAGCGTATGCTCGCAACCTACCGACTTCCGGATTCGTACCGCTTCTACGGGACGGTTGTCTATACCTCTGGCAAACTCATAATAAAGTATTCCCGCCTTTCCGAACTGGCGGGTAAGCATCTCCCCCGAACATTCCCGTAATTGCAGCCCGTTGTGGATACCGAGTGTATGCATTTTCCGGGCTGTTACGGGGCCTACTCCCCAAAAGGACTCAATGGGAAGACGTGCTATGAAATCGAGGGCTTGGCTTGGATGGATGGTGCATAATCCATTGGGCTTTCGATAATCCGAGGCTATTTTCGCTAGAAATTTGTTGTAGGAGACTCCCGCTGACGCTATCAGGTTCAAGTTTTCCCAGATCCGTTTCTTGATCTCCTTGGCGATATCTACAGCGAGAGAGATGCCTTGTTTATTATCGGTGACATCCAAGAAGGCTTCATCCAAGGAAAGGGGTTCTATGATATCCGTATAATCGTGGAAGATCTCGTGGATCTGGCGTGAGACGGATTTATATACGTCCATCCTTCCGTGTACGAATATCAGGTCCGGGCATAAACGTTTGGCTTTTTGAGACGCCATGGCGGAACGTACCCCATATTTCCGGGCCTCGTAGCTAGCGGCGGCTACTACGCCTCTCTGCTCCGCATGCCCGACCGCTAGGGGTTTTCCTCGCAACTCCGGATTGTCTCGTTGTTCCACCGAGGCATAAAAGGCATCCATATCGATATGTATGATCTTTCTCAAGATAGCTCTTTTATTACTGATATTCGCGATAAGCCCCTTCGTCGGTTTATGAAGCCGATAACCGCATTATAAGATCTCTACGGAGTTAATGACGATATTCTCGGTCGGACGATCTTGCTTGTTGGTCTTGGAGGACTGTATGGCGTCTACGACATCCATGCCTTCCACCACTTCTCCGTAAACCGTGTATTGATTGTCGAGGAACGGTACGCCACCTACATTCTTGTAAGCCTCACGGAGTTCCGGGTTTAACTTTACCTCGTCTTTCCGCTTCTCGGCCTCCAGCTCGGTCTTGCCGATCAAGGTATCACGAAGGATCGCCAGTTCTTCCTTGTTACCACTGCGATAGAATTCCATGATCTTAGACTTGTTCTCGTTTTGCAGGCGGGCGAATATCTCTTGTTTCAGACGGCCTTCCAGTTGCTTTTCCATCTGGTTCAACTCTTGTTCCGAATACTTTTTCCCCGTTACGATATAGAATTGGGAGGCGGAAGAGGCCTTTTCCGGGTTCACTTCGTCTCCGGTACGTGCGGCGCAAAGGGTTCCTTTCTTATGGAAATATTTCGGGTAACGGAATTCGGCGGGAACGGTATAGCCCAGATCGCCCGCTCCCAGTTGCTTGTTCATTGGGGCATCCTTGGAAGTTACGTCACCTCCTTGTATCATGAAATCCTTGATCACACGGTGGAACAGCAAGCCGTTATATTGCCCTTCTTTTACCAACTTGATAAAGTTATCACGATGTAATGGCGTGTCGTTATATAATTTCAACTTTATATCTCCTTTGTTGGTGTGCATAAGCACCTTTGTCTCAGTTGCTTGATTTTCCATTTTACTTATTTTTCTATGAGTTTCATTGACTTGATCTTTATGTTCTTCGTGGGCCTGTCTTCGGCGTTCGTCTCGACGAACTGTATCTTATCCACGACTTTCATACCCTGTATAACCTCTCCGAACACCGTATAGTTGCCGTCCAGATGAGGCGTTCCGCCTTCCAGCATATAGGCTTCTTTTTGCTCCGGCGTAAACTTGATGCCTTTCTCCTTGGTCATCTTATCTAGCTCCATCTCCGTAAAGAACTTTCCGGTTACGATATAGAATTGAGTCGCTGATGAGGCCTTCTCGGGATTCTCCTCATCCGGGGTACGTGCGGCACAGAGCATTCCCCGCTTATGGAAATATTTCGGATACACGAACTCGGCGGGGATGGTGTAATCTAGATCTCCGTCGCCCAGATGTGCGTCCAAGGGAGCGTCTTTCGAGTTGATATCGCCTCCTTGTATCATGAATTGCTTGATAACCCGATGGAACAATAATCCATCGTAACGGTGTTCTTTTACGTTCTTGATAAAATTATCCCTGTGCAACGGCGTGTCGTTGAACAGTTTCACCTTAATCTTACCCATATCCGTATCAATCAGCACCAATGTCTCAGTCTCTTGCGCATGCAGCGGGCATAGCGAAAGCATAAATACCGAAACAAACAACATCGTAAGAATCCGTCTCATATTTATTTCTATTAGTTTTAGATGGACAAAAATAAGAATAAATATCGATATCTATGATCAAAGGAATAGGTCTAAACATGATTTCTTTGGTAGGAAACCGTAATAGCGTTACAAACATCTGTAATATGTGCACATCGTTTTATGTTGAATCTAGGTAATTTTGTCATAGAAATTTAAAACTCTAAATTCAATATACTATGAGAGCAAGTATCTTAGCTATTTTAATTTTAGGGGGGATTGTCTTAAACATAAAGGCTCAGTTTTCTTATAATGAAAAGGGTCAAGCCATCCCTCCTGCATCACAACCTTTCTGCAAAGAGGCTTTTGAGTCAACCGGGCATACGGTTATACGCTGGTTGGGGAACGCTGGCTTTCTGATTAATAGCCGTGGTACGTGTTTGATGGTCGATCCTATGTTGAAGGGATTTGATATGCCTTTGTTAATAAATATGCCGATCGCCCCTAAAGATGTTCCCCATTTGGATGCGGTATTGATCACTCATTGCGACAATGATCATTACAGTGTTCCTACTTGTACGGAAATGTCTTCTGTATGCCGGGAATATCATTCTACATTCTACATGGATTCTTTGATGGAAGCACAGGGTTTGAACTCTTTCGGACATCGTATCGGGGAGACTTTTAATGTTGGTCCGATTTCTATCAAGTTAACTCCGGCTTACCATACGTGGCAAAATGAGTATCCGGGATATACGCGTGAATTTAAGGTTGAAGATTATTGTGGTTTCCTCATGAAAACACCGGATGGCTTAATTTGGGCACCGGGAGATTCCCGCTTTCTTCCTGAGTTCTTGGAATTACCTGCCCCGGACGTGATTTTCTTTGATTTTTCGGATGATTCATGGCATATAGGATTGGAGGGAGCCATAAAGATCGCAAATGCTTATCCTAAAGCGCAGCTTCTCCTGTCTCATTGGGGAACGGTGGATGCTCCCGATATGAAACCATTCAATGCCGACCCTAAAATGCTAGAAGAGCGTATCTTCAATCCGGAACGTGTTCATGTCTTAGCCCCGGGAGAAGCTTTTGACCTTGTAGCTCTCAGCTCTAGCGAGGGTGAACAAAGTGCCGAGACATTGATTTTCCCTGCTGACGCAAAGGCTTCGTCGGAGTATAATACGGGGGATGTCTATGTCTCCTTGTTGAAGGAGTCTGGTAATACGATGATCGCGCATTTTATATTCAAACCTTACAGTCGTAATTTCTGGCATTACCATCCGGATGCCGAACAAACCTTGTTAGTACTTGATGGAGAAGGATATTATCAAGAGGAAGGAGGAGAGAAACGTGTGATCCGGAAGGGTGATGTGATCGTGACACCTCCTAATGTACGCCATTGGAATGGGGCGACACCGGGTAGCTCTATCGTGTGTATGACCATTACGGAACATGCGATCGAGAATCATGCCGTACAGCTCCGGGCTGTGACGGATAAGGAGTATGACCGATGAAATTGGTATGTCTATCTGTGGTTTTGATACATGTTTGGATGTAGGAACGTAGTATTTTTGCCGTGAATGGAATATTAATTAGAAAGGTCATAAGTTATGAGAAAGTACAATGAGATAAGCCGTCGGGGATTTTTGAGGTCGGCGGTATTGGCAGGAACAGGGATCTGTGCTTCTTCCGTATTCAATGGAATGGTTGCCTGTGAGGGCGTGAACAGGCAAGGACCCTCGGCCTTGGATTGTAAAACTAATGCCGTGGTCGGTGTAAAGCGGACATTGGGAAGTGGTACGGCTTCCATGGTTGTATCGGCTATGGGATTTGGTTGTATGGGATTGAATCATCATCGCGGCCAGCATCCCGGCAAGAAGCAAGTAATCGCTTTGGTACATGAGGCCATCGATCGTGGTGTTACTTTGTTCGACACGGCAGAGAGCTATGGTTATCAAACGAATGAACGATTAGTTGGCGAAGCGTTGAAAGGTTATTCGGACCGGGTATTTGTAACTACTAAATTTGGGCATAAGTTTGTGGATGGCGTACAAATCAAGACAGAGGAAGATAGTTCTCCCAACAATATACGTAAGGTGTGCGAGAACTCGCTTCGCAATCTTGGAGTAGAAACTCTCGGTATGTTTTACCAGCATCGTGCGGACCCGAACACTCCGATTGAGGTCGTCGCTGAGACCGTGAACGAATTGATCAGAGAAGGCAAGGTATTGCATTTCGGACTTTGCGAGGTGAATGCCGATACCATCCGCCGTGCCCATAGGATCTGCCCTGTTACGGCTATACAGAGTGAATATCATTTGATGCATCGTGCCGTGGAGGAGAGCGTATTGCCGTTGTGTGAGGAATTGGGTATTGGTTTTGTTCCTTATAGTCCGATAAATCGAGGCTTTTTGGGAGGCTTGATTAACGAGTATACTCGATTTGATCCGGAAAACGACAATCGTCAAGATTTACCTCGTTTTCAACCGGAAGCTATCCGTGCCAATATGCGGATCGTGGAAGTGCTGAATGCTTTTGGGAGGACACGGGGGATCACGCCCGCACAAGTTGCCTTGGCATGGTTAATGAATAAGAAACCTTGGATCGTAGCTATACCGGGGACTACGAAGCTGTCTCATCTGGAGGAGAATTTACGTGCTGCGGATATCATTTTCACGGCTAGCGAAATGAGAGAATTAGAGGATGCCGTTTCCGCTATCCCTGTGGTGGGAAGCCGTTATAATGCGCTACAGGAATCAAAAGTACAGAAATAGATTAAGCTATCGGAAATATGAGACCTGTTTTTATACTTGGTATCATTCTCTTGCTTGTTGGATGTAAACAGCGAGATGAGCGTGTTCTGATGGTGGATGAGCAAGGCAGCTTCGCTGTTGGAGGTACGGTCTTGGTTGATTCATTAGGGCATACTTTTCATGGCGACCATGCGTACGTATTTTATCAAAAGCCGGTCGGAGCGAGGAAATACCCATTGGTATTCGCCCATGGTGTAGGGCAGTTTTCTAAGACATGGGAAACCACACCCGACGGGCGTGAGGGCTTCCAGAATATTTTCTTACGTCGCCGGTTTTGTGTCTATCTTGTCGATCAGCCTCGTAGAGGGAACGCCGGTAGAGGTACGGAGAGCGTGACAATTTCTCCGGCGTTTGACGAGGAGGTTTGGTTTAACCGTTTTCGTGTAGGTATCTGGCCGGATTATTTTGAAGGAGTACAGTTTAAGCGGGATAAGGAAACCTTGGACCAATACTTTCGTCAAATGACGCCGACTATTGGCACGACGGATTTTGAGGTCTATTCGGATGCCTACGCCGCTTTGTTCGACAAGATAGGCCCGGGCGTATTTATTACCCATTCGCAAGGCGGGCCCGTTGGATGGAATACATTGCTTAAGACGAGAAACATTAAGGCTATCGCATCATACGAACCGGGTGGAGCGGTTCCTTTTCCGGAAGGGCAATTGCCGGAGGAGGCTAAGTTTATTACGCTTTCCAAGAAAATGGAAGGCATTGAAGTACCTATGTCCGTATTCATGGAATATACCAAGGTCCCTATCGTCATTTATTATGGAGATAATTTACCCGAAACCGATGAGCGTCCGGAGTTATATGAATGGACACGCCGTTTGCGCTTGATGAAGATATGGGCAAAAATGCTGAATGATCAGGGTGGGGATGTCACCGTTATTCATTTACCGGAGGTAGGATTACATGGCAATACCCATTTCCCTATGTCGGATTTAAATAATATAGAGGTTGCGGATTTGCTTTCTGAATGGTTACATACAAAAGCTTTGGACTAGGTCTTTTGGGTAATGGAAATATATATAGTATCGTTTTCATTAGGAGGTATTGATCTTTTCACAGAGGTGAAAAGATCGTATCACCCCCGTGAAAAGATCGCTTCACAGAGGTGAAAAGATCGCTTCACAAGGGTGATACGATAAGAGTCTTAGGCCACGGCTGTTACTTCCTGCTGAGGAATCAGCCATAAGGACCTTATAATCAGAATAATTTGCTTGGATATTCGCCTGCGTCTACCAAGGCTTGGATCTTATCCACAACGCCTTGACGATCCGCCGCGTAAGTTACGCCGAACCATTTGGAGGTTGTATCCAATACTTTCACACGGGCTGTTCCTTCCGTGATCAATTTATTTACCATCAACGGGATGAAATATTCACTCTTTAAATTACCCATATTGGCTTTTAGGAACTCCTTGAAATATTCCTCGGAATACTCGAAGTAATCGGGAGTGAAGCCCCACATATTCATGGATACCGGCGTATTTTCTTCCAATACGACCTTCTTTCCGTTCTCGTCTACAAACTGGATATCTCCGTCGATACGTTCGATAGCGGTACGCTCCACGACGCCTGTCAGATAACCTTCCTCGTTCGTGGCGCAAACACCACGTGCTACGGAACCGCTCTCGCTCAACGTATTACCTACACGGTAGCCTACCATGCAATAATCATTCTTCTTGCCATCCATCTCAGACAATTGCTTGCCTAATACGGCGAAGCTGTCACGTCCGTAGAAATCATCGGCGTTGATTACGGCGAAAGGCTCATTGATAACCTTCTTGCCCATCAATACGGCATGGTTGGTTCCCCACGGTTTCTCACGTCCCTCCGGGCAAGTGAAGCCCTCCGGAAGATCGTTCAAATCTTGGAATACGACTTCAACCGGGATATGGTTCTCATATTTGGAGATGATTTTCTCACGGAAGTCTTTCTCGAAAGATTTGCGGATAACGAATACAAGTTTACCGAACCCGCCACGAATAGCATCGAAAATAGAATAGTCCATGATGGTCTCGCCATTGGGACCTAGGCCGTCCAATTGTTTTAATCCTCCATAACGACTACCCATTCCGGCTGCCAATACAAATAATGTAGGTTTCATAATGCGTTTCTTTAATGTGTTTTTTAATTCTTCGGGCAAAGTTAATAATTATAGAAACATTGCCATGTTATTGTCCGTCTTTTTATAAAACTTCTAATACGACGATCGACATGGGAGGCAGGCTGACGCTTAACTTTCCCTTTTCCACCTTGGCTCCCTTGAAAACTTCCGGCTTGACCTTCTCCGGCGAATCGAATGTGTTATAGTCGTTTATGGAGGACGCTGTCAGGATACGCCCGTTCACGCTCTTTATCGTTACGTTTTGCAGGTCGATATGGATGTTCTCGCTTTGCCGGGGATCTACGTTCGCCAACGAGATATGGATTTTACCCTGCGAATCCCGGGATGCGGAGGCGCTTACGACCGGCACTTCCCGGTTGTCTCTTACTTTCTCCTTGTCGCAGATTAAGTCCATCGGCAAAAAGGTAGCGTCTTGATGAACCTTGTACATCTCGAACACATGGTAAGTAGGCGTAAGCACCATGTCCTTGCCTTTCGTGAGGATCATGGATTGCAATACATTGACAATCTGTGCGATATTGGCCATTTTTACCCGATCCGTATATTTGTGGAAGACATGTAGGGTAAGAGCGGCTACGAAAGCGTCGCGCATCGTGTTTTGCTGGAACAGATGGCCGGGGATCGTACCGGGTTCCACATCCCACCAAGTACCCCATTCGTCTACCATGAGGGCTATATTTTTCTTCGGGTCGTATTTATCCATGATAGCGATATGCTTTTTAACGACATCCTCTATCTCAAGGCATTTTCCTAAGGTCCAGTAATAATCCTCCGTGTTGAAATCGGTAGCGGAGCCTTTATTGTTCCAATCTCCTACTGTATAATAATGTAAAGAGATACCATCCATGCGTCCGCCGATTTGTTTCATCAGCGTCTCGGTCCAGTTGTAATCATAATCGCTGGCACCGCTGGCGATCTTGAACAAGACATTGCTATCATAGTTACGGCAATACGTAGAGTAACGACGGTAAAGGTCGGAATAATATTCCGGTCGCATACTGCCCCCGCATCCCCAACTCTCGTTCCCAACGCCGAAAAACTTGACTTTCCATGCCTTATCCCGGCCATTTTTCCGGCGTAGGTTGGCCATAGGGCTGTCTCCTTCCGAGGTCATGTATTCCACCCATTTAGCCATTTCCTCAACCGTACCGCTTCCCACGTTTCCGCTGATGTAAGGCTCACAACCTAATAACTCACATAGATTCAAGAACTCATGGGTTCCAAAACTATTATCCTCAATCGTCCCTCCCCAGTTATTATTCACCATTTTCGGGCGATTTTCCTTGGGGCCGATTCCATCCATCCAATGATATTCGTCGGCGAAGCAACCGCCCGGCCAACGTAAGTTCGGGATCTGTAGTTTCTTCAACGCGTTTAAGACATCCGTACGGTATCCTTGGGTATTAGGGATGTCGGACTCTGGTCCCACCCATAAGCCACCGTAGATACAACTCCCTAGATGTTCGGCGAATTGCCCGTAAATATGTTTACTGATCTGTTGGTTACCTTGCTCCAGATAAATACGGATATTCGCGTCTCGTTGAGCGAATAAAGGAAGGGCGATAAATGCCCAAACGCTGATTATTAGTTTCTTCATGATATAAATGATTTATTGGCAAAGATACACTTATTCTTGAATATATAAATCCTTTTATCGTTCGAAAAACACGTACGTGTTTTCGGAAAAAGTCGTACATGTTTTAAAAGAAACACGTACATGTTTTTCTTTTGCGTATTTATCGTATCTTTGTAAGGTTTTAAGGCAAAAGACTAAACAAAATGAGAAAGAGAAAAATGTTTCCGTTTTTAGCGGCTGGGATAGTCGCTTTAGCGAGTTGTAACACTCCTCAGAAAGAGGTAGTGAAGATCGCTGCTATTAATCCTGCGAATATGGATACCACGGTTGCCGCAGGTACGGATTTTTATGAATACGCTTGTGGTGGATGGATTAAGAATAATCCTTTGAAACCGGAATACGCTCGTTTCGGAACTTTCGACCAATTACTAGAGAATAACCAAGAGCAGCTCCGGGTATTGATCGAGGAACTTAGCGCTACGCCCCATGAGGCGGGTAGTGTCGCCGGGAAGATCGGCGCTTTGTATGCGATGGGATTGGATAGCACGAAGTTGAATGCCGATGGAGTGGCTCCTATCAAAGAGGAACTGGCCGCTATCAATGCGCTGGCGACGAAATCGGATGTCTCTAAGATGGTGGCTACGCTTCATAAGGAAGGCATGGCTCCGTTCTTCGCTTTGTTCGTGGACGCTGACGAGAAGAATAGTGCCATGAATATCGTCCAGCTGTATCAGGCTGGTATCGGAATGGGCGATCGGGATTATTATTTGTTGGAAGATGAAGGTTCCGCTAAGATGCGTGACGCTTACAGGGCTTATATAAATAAGTTATTTACGTTGGCCGGCTCAAGCCCGGAACAGGCGGATGCGGCGGTGGATGCCGTGATGAAAATAGAGAAGGCTATCGCTGAGATCTCTTATGGCCGTGAGGATTTGCGTGACTCCCAGAAAAACTATAATAAATTGGCTTACGAGGATTTCAAGCAAATAGAATCCCCGTTGGATTGGGATGTATATTTTGAATCCATGGGATTAGCCGGGCTGAAAGAGTTGGATGCGAAGCAAATCAACTTCTATAAGGATATGAATAAGGCTTTGCAGAATACGACGGTCGATGAGCAAAAATATTATTTGGCGTTTAATTTATTGAGTGCGGCGGCTCCGTACCTAAGTGATGATTTTGTAGACGCTGATTTTGAGTTCTATGGAAAGGTAATGTCCGGAAAGCAGGAACAACAACCTCGTTGGAAGCGTTCGTTGAATACGGTAAACGGTGCGTTGGGCGAGGCTGTCGGCGAGATGTATGTAGAGAAATACTTCCCGGCTTCTTCTAAGGAAAAGATGTTGACGCTAGTGGGGAATTTGCAGACTGCTTTGAGCGAGCGGATCAATGGCTTGGAATGGATGAGCGATACGACTAAGGCGAAAGCGCAAGAGAAATTGGCCGCTTTTACGGTGAAAATAGGTTATCCGGACAAATGGCGTGATTATAGTGGCTTGGAGATCAAGGACGATTCTTATTGGGCGAATGTCCGCCGTTCTAACATCTTCGATATGGCCTATCAATTGGCGGACGTGGATAAGCCGGTCGATAAGTCTCGTTGGCATATGAATCCGCAGACCGTGAACGCTTATTACAATCCGACTACGAATGAGATCTGTTTCCCGGCTGCGATCCTTCAGCCTCCATTCTTTAATCCGGATGCCGATGATGCGGTGAACTATGGCGCTATTGGCGTGGTAATCGGCCATGAGATGACGCATGGATTCGATGATCAGGGACGTAACTACGATAAGGATGGTAATTTGATCGATTGGTGGACTGCCGAGGATGCTGTTCGTTTCAAGGAGCGTGCTGATAAATTGGTTGATCAATATGACCAGATTATCGTAATAGATACGCTTCATGCCAACGGACGTTTTACGTTGGGTGAGAATATCGCCGACCACGGAGGTTTGTTGGTCGCTCACCAAGCTTATTTGAATAGCTTGAAGGGCAAAGAGACTCCGGCCCCGATCGATGGCTTCACGAATGAACAACGTTTCTTCTTGGGATATGCGACGTTGTGGGGACAAAATATCCGTCCCGAGGAGATCCGTCGTCGTACCAAGATCGACCCGCATTCATTGGGAAAATGGCGTGTGAACGCTGCCTTGCGTAATATCGCCCCGTTCTATGCCGCTTTTGACATTAAAGAGGGTGATCCGATGTTTATGGCTCCGGCTGATCGGGTAGTTATCTGGTAACCCAAATACAGAGTTTATATAAATGAGGGAAGTATGTCACGTCAAAAAGGCATACTTCCCTTTTTTCGTTTATCCCGATTTGGCGGTCTGATGCACTTTTCTTATTTTTGTTTGATTAAGAACGTTATACATGAAAATTTTATACCATGCGAAACTATATATCAATCGCCTTACTTTTCTTGGCATCTTCTGTTTTTGCGTATGATCCTCCCACGATGGGATGGAGCTCATGGATGCCCGATATCGATGGTATGGTTTTACTAAAGAAGTGATTGCTGGCTACGTGCTTGAGGGAATTTTCATTCTTCTATATTCTTGAGGTGTCATTCCCGTATGCTGCCTGAAATATTTGTTGAAAAAAGACAGGTTGTTAAAGCCTAAAGAGAAAGCGATCTCTTTTACGGTTAAGTCTGTTGATCTTAATTGTGCCTTGGCATCCATCGTGATAATGGAGGAGATGATTTCCAAAGGAGTAAGTCCGATCGCTTTCTTAATAGTCGTGCAGAAATGAGGTAACGACAAATTTAATTGAGCGGCGTAAAAAGAAACGCTGTGCTCGGTGGTATAATGCTCTACGACAAGTTGGATAAACTTACGGTAAATCTCATTGGTGCGCGTACGGATTCCATTTGTCCAATGGCTATGATTTTTATATAACTCAGCCGTTCCTTGCATGAATATCGTGAGATAAGCGATGACTAGGTTTTTATTTACCATAGAATAAGACGGGGATAAGGATTGCGCACGTATCAATAAACGGTATCCGTCAATATATAATTGAGCTACAGATTCTTCCAGCGGCATGATCGGATGTTCCGTGATAACGGGAAGAAAGCTCATGGTTGATTTAATAAAATTGATGTTTGTCATAAACTCCGAAGAGAATCCGGCGAAATAGAAACGTGCGTCGTCCGATATTTCATGAAACTGGATAAAATTGCTGGGCACTAAGGTCACGAAATCATATTTGTTAATCGTATACTTCGCTAGATTGATAGAAGCCTGCACGGAACCTTCTACACAAAGGAGAAACAAACCTGCCTTTATCTTATGAGGCAGCTTGCTGTATTTGTTTAGCGTCTCTTTTGTGATACGATCTCCGACGATAAAATCGTTCGTGATATCGAATGTGAGCATTTCCTTTTCCATATCTAATCGGTAATTCGTCTCAAATATAGGAATTAATAAATACTTATTATTCAAGATAATAAAAATAGAACATAGAAACGAAAGAATGGATATTGATTCCCTAAAATTTAAGGGCGAACTTTACAAATGACTACTAATCGTAGGAAAGAGGAAACAAAAAGAATATAGTTTGTTTACTAGAAAAATATTTTGATTATGGAAAAAGGAAGAATTGGACTAAACGCAGGAAAAGTGTGGCATGCGCTAAACGAGGTAAATGAAATATCTACGCAAGAGTTAAGCCGTAAATTGTCTTTAAGTATTGAGGACCTAGCCTTGGCTATTGGCTGGTTGGCTAGAGAAAACAATATTTATATCACGAGAAAGAATGGTTTGTTGTATGTCAGCAATGGCATCAAATCCAATATGTACTATTAAAAGGAAACAAAAAAAGGCTATCCATCACGGACAGCCAATCTCAATTGTTAACCTTAAATCTAATACCATGAAAAACACAGTGCAAATATAGAGATTTTATGTTATGTAGCATAATGAATAGTTTGGAAATCTCATTTGCTTAACTTGATTTAACAAAATCATGTTCTAAAACATATCTTTTGAGGCATAATTCATAAACACAAGCGTTACTTTTATCTATTACCACCTTTACTTGACTTTTAAATCAAGTAAAGGATGGTAATTTAAGTAATGCCTTATTCGGCTAGTAGAATGATATGTTTCGTTAAGTCATTAAACTTGATAAAATAGGTACCGGCGGAAACCTTTACATTATCACCTCCGTCAAATTTGGCGAATTGTCCTTGTTTATCGTTCCATAAACTATTGCTGCCACCGAAACTTACGGCCCAGTCATGATCCGCACGTAATTTCAAACCGCCATCGGACGGAATCTCTATTTTCTCGCCGATCCAGATGTGCTTGTCGTAACTAGCCTGTTGTAAATCTAGATCACCACCCCAATCATTGAAGTCTCCAATCAGGGAGATTTGTTTGTATTCGGTTGTCGCTCCGGTATAAGGTTCGATGCTGTATTTGTTACCAGCCAAGTCTAACGTGATCGTATAATAGCCATCCTGCGTGAAGCCTTCGATATTACCGCTACCGCCGTCATTGCTTAATGCTCCGTCGCTGTCGTAACCCCATTGAATGCCCCAATCACCCGGGGTTTGAATGATCTTGAATGCGCTACCGGCTTTTACGAAACCTGTGTAAGTGAATAACATATTATTGACATCGTCATCAGCGAATATACGCATCGATGGGTCGTTATTGTTCCATCCGTTGTCGAATATGTCACCCACAAAATAAACTTGGGTACGGGCGCCACTATATGGAGTGATCGCCATGTTTACCGTGTTCGAATAAAGTTCGGGAACACTGTCGTTAATAAATGCTTTAAGACGGAAGTCCACATTATAAGCTACGGTAGGATTAACCATTCCCAAATTGTTCATGGCATCATTCAGCTCGAATGTCTTGATCAAGACTTTTTCGCCGGAACCGGTAGTTGGCAGCGACTCGAATTTCTCGAATTCAGTTCCTCCTTCACAGACTTGTACGGTATACGTTACACCTGCCGCAAAACCGTAATCCGGTTGTTCACAGGTAAAAATATCGATGATACTACTGGCATTTTCCGGCATTAAAGTATATGAACTGTTATTCGGAGCATTGAGGGTAAAAGATATATTATTACCTTCTGAGTCCTTTAGGTCATTGATAACCGGATCTTTATCGTCCGTGCAGGCAGAAAAAGCACAGATGCCCGCAAACACGATGGATAATATATTGACTTTATTCATAATTGTTACTTATTAATAGGTTTTACGATTAATAACCCGGATTTTGTTTCAAGTTACTGTTTGCCACGAGTTGGGTCGAAGGAATCGGTAACAATGAGAAGTGACTGGAGATTGAAGTACCTCCCGCTGTCTCGCCTTTCCAATCCCAAGTATAATTGGAGGTGAACTTATTGTAGCGGATCAAATCCGTACGGCGTTGCGCCTCAAAATAGAACTCACGGGCCTTCTCATCAAGCACAAAATCCAAAGTAAGATCGGTTGCCGTAATTTCCGTGGCTTTCGCTCTTTTCCGTAGCTGGTTAATAGCGCTTAAAGCGGCTTGTTTATCGCCTCCCGCCCGTATTGTGGCTTCGGCAAAGGTCAGATTAGCCTCGGCTAAACGGAACAATGGGAAATCCATATCCGGGAACTGCTGATTCGGATCGTGACCGATTTGTCCGGATTTCGTGATATTCTTGAATTTAGTTACAGAATAACCTTCTGTAAACTCGGTCGGCTTATTGATCTCGAATGTACGGTCTGTAGTCCAGAAAGAGGCACGTGTATCAGTTGTTTTCGATAAGTCTCCGTCAGAAGCGAACTTTTTCACCAATGCCATGCGGGCACGGTTACCACCCCATGCTTCTTTAGTCCCGAAATCAACCAGTGCGTTCATGTCACCACTGATAAAGCTGGCGATAAAGAACAATCCGGACCAAGAGCGGGTCTGTACGCCATCATAACAAATCGGCAGGATCATCTCGGGAGAGGTGTTGTTATCTGCAAGGAAATTATCTCCATAATTAGGAGCCAGAGAGAAACCGGCGTCCATGACTTTCTTTGAGTATTCAGCGGCGGCAGACCATTGAGGGGTACCTGTATATACTTCTGCGTTCAGATATAAGCGAGAAAGTAGCATCCATACGGCGGCTTGATCGGCACGTCCATATACATTTGCACGGGGAGCCTTCATTTGTGGCTCGATTTCTTTCAACTCTTTCTCTATATAGGTATAGAGATTCGCCCGGGTAATCCGTTCGGGAACATAGGTACCGATACCCGTGTTCTCATCAACGAACGGGACATTGCCATATAAATCAATCAAATAATAATAATCCAAGGCACGGATAAAACGAACTTCAGCACGCTGTGTAAGACTTTCCTCGTCATCCTTGCCCTCTGTCTGTATTAAGAAGTTATTACACTGAGCGATTTGGATGTACAGACGGTTGAACATATTCAATACCACACCGTTCGAGGCGGTAAACTTAGCGAAGTTCAAGGGATATACATCCACGTCGCCAGACCAAGCGCAAATCGCCTCGTCCGTAGGAAGCTCATTCAGGTTGAATAGCATACGCATCAAACCCGACGCTCCCTCATCCGTGTCGGCGATATCTCCTTGTCCGTCGGGACCTTTATTTCCTGTGATGGCTAATCCCGCATAGATCTTGGCGAAATTGGCGTTCTGATCGAACTCTACGTTTAGGTTCGGATCGATAGGCGTAACATCGAGATCACCTAGGCAAGAGGTGAAGTTTACGCTGAAAACCAGCGATAAAGCCGGTATTATATATTTAAAGAATTTCGTATTCATATAGATATCCTGATTTAAAATTAGAAGTTAAGACTTACACCGAGTATACCTACCAATGGGCGAGGATATACGTTCTTATCGATACCGAAGGTCTTATCAGCTGCGTTCGCTACCTCCGGATCCAATCCTTTATATTTCGTGATAACAAAAGGATTCTGTACGGTTCCGTAGATACGTCCGCCCAATACGCCGAATAATTTGTTGAAAGAGTAACCCAACGTGATATTATCGCAGCGTAAGAAGGATGCGTTTTGTACATAATAATCGGACAATACGTTCATGTTCTGGAAATTCGTATCGAAAGCGGATAGCGGACGGTTGGATAGATAGCCTTTATTGTTAATACTACCTTCACTTAATGCCGCATTGGATGAGGCTACATTATTATATACATAGTTCCCGAGGTTGGAACGAAGTGAGAAACTGAAATCCCATGCTTTCCATACCAATTTAGAAGTAAAGCCCATCGTTACATCGGCTGCCGGTTTATGGCAGAAATAACGGTCCTCATCATTGATCACACCATCTCCGTTGCGGTCCACGTATAATCCTTCGATCGGATTACCCTGTTGATCATATACCTGCTCGTATACATAGAATGAGTTCGCCGGGTGATTCACACCTTGTGCCTGTATCATGGTCCCGGTACCACCTTCTACGGTTCCTGTCAATACGATGGATGAGGCGTCATCCTGTGCGGTTAGCTTCGTAATCTCGTTGTTGTTCCAAGCGACATTAAAGCCTAGGTCCCATTTCCAATCAGAGGTTGAGATCGCTTTAGCGTTGATGGAGAACTCAACACCTTGATTTCTCAAAGAACCGATATTGCTGACGATACGGTTCTTGAAGTTTGTTCCGGCCGGTACGTCGATCACATTGATCAAGTCCTTAGTTTCCCTGTAATAATAATCCAAGGATGAAGTGATACGGTTATCTAAGAATCCGAAGTCGAATCCGGCGTTCCAAGTAGTAGTCTCCTCCCATTTCAAGTTCGGGTTGTAACCGTCGGGACGGGCGATAGGAACAAATTGGTCGCCAAATTGATAGTAGGCTCCGTCTTGTCCCGCGAAATAAGTCGCCATATACGGGTAGTCTCCTTGCGAGATATCCTGTTGACCGGTAATACCATAACCCAAGCGTAGTTTTAAATCCGATACAGCGTCCACGTCTTTCATAAAGCCCTCTTCCTTGATCTTCCATCCTAAAGCCACGGAAGGGAACAATCCCCAACGGTTGTCTTTAGAGAAGCGGGAAGTGCCATCGTTACGTAAGGTAGCGGTGATAAGATAGCGATTCATGAATGAATAATTGACACGTCCGAAGAAAGAGATCAAATAACTTTCTGTCTTGAAAATATAAGAAGTCGGGTTATCTCCGTTCAAGTTATTGTATGCGTTCTCTGTGGAACGATGGAAATGTTGCCAAGAGTAACCAGCCATGATATCAAAATGATGCTTTTCATTGAAATCCTTAGCGTATTGCAAATAAAAATCCAATAGGTGATTGTATTTGTCGATTGTCTCATAACCTGTTTTGCCGTTATCCACGTAACCTAATGGAGATTCTTTCGGATAGTAAATGTCTTGCGTACCGGTAGCCATATCCATACCTAAATTCAAGTTCGCACGTAATTCGGGAAGGAAATGGAATTTATAATCAACTTGGATATTACCGACCAAGTTTTTAGAATTAGCCTCTTCTTTTTTCTGTTGAAGCATCGCTACCGGGTTTTTTGTAGCGATTGAGATAAATTCACCGGCATTTTCCCAAGCAAAATAACCTCCGTATTTACTGTTGCCGTTCATGACTGGTTGAGTCGGGTCGAATGCGATTGCCGCTCCGATAGCTCCCGTATCGGCGAAACGATTATTTGAGATCATTCCCTTGGCGTTGAAGTTAATATTTAAATGATCTTCGAAGAAACTGGGAGCTAGGTTTACAGATCCAGTATAACGTTCGAACTTAGAGGTTTTCAATATACCATTTTGGTTTGTATATCCGACGGATACACGATAAGGCATATTATTCAAGCCTCCGGATACCGTGATATTATGATCGGTTCCCACGGCTGTACGGAAGATCTCTTTCTGCCAATCCGTATTTTCTTTTCCTAATAATTTAACGGCGCTTGATTCCGCCCCAAAACGATCCGTTACGAAATTACGATATTCGTCAGCTCCCATAACATCGATTGATTTGGTCTTCGTGCTGATAGAAACGTTTCCATCGTACGTAACCCGTGGGCGGGAGCCTTTTTCACCTTTCTTAGTGGTGATAAGAATCACACCGTTAGAGGCACGCGAACCATAGATCGCTGTGGCGGATGCGTCTTTTAATACGGTGAATGTTGCGATATCGTTCGGGTTGATCGTACTCAACGGGTTGGATACCCCTTTGATACCGTCATTGTCGATCGGAAGTCCATCGATAACGATCAGCGGGTTGTTGCTGGCCGATAAGGAAGAACCACCACGGATGCGGATACTGGCTCCCGAACCCGGAGCTCCACCGTCAGTCGTGATATTTACACCGGCGATTTTACCGTTGATCATATCGGTTGCGGTGGTGGTCAAACCCCGGTTCATCTTATCTGGCTTAATGGCCGTCACGGAACCGGTAGCGTCATCTTTCTTCACCGTACCATAACCGATTACGACAATCTCGTCCAATACTTCCGTATCTTCTTGTAATACGACAATTAAATTACTTTGTCCTTGGTTGATAATGTCTTGTGATTTGTAGCCTATGTAAGAAATACCGATCGTACTTCCTTTAGGCGCCGAAAGCATAAAGTTACCGTCGAAATCGGTAACAGTTCCATTCGTAGTTCCTTTTTCAAGGATACTAGCCCCAATGATGGGTTCACCTTTCGCATCTTTCACGTTGCCTTTGATCGTGACGTCTTGTGCGAAAACATTGCAGGAGAGAAACAATCCTATCAAGATAGATAAGATTACTCTTGCGTCGCAAGAATACATTTTTTGTTTCATGCATTAGACAGTTTAAGATTAATACTCTATTATATTTATTGAATTTTAGCCATAGTATGTGAATGCAAATGTATGTTTATCAAACCTCTCATGTTGTTAAAATGTTTGTCGATACCCCTATAAATTTACGCAAACGTTCTCGCAAACGTTTGCATTGTATGACCTAAATACATATCTTTGATTTTATAAAAAAGAGAACCATGAAAAAGCGTCAAATCACGATAAAGGATATAGCGAAAGCCTTGCATATTTCCCCGTCAACAGTCTCTCGTTCCTTGGCTGATCATCCGGATATCAGCCAAGAAACCAAGAATATAGTGAATGCTTACGCTCGTGAACATAAATATAAGCCCAATGCCTTAGCCTTGAGTTTACGGACAAATAATACGAAAACAATCGGTGTTATTTTACCGCAGATCGTACATTATTTCTTTTCTTCTGTTTTATCCGGTATAGAGGATGAGGCGGAAAAGGGAGGGTATCGTGTTATTATTTGTCAAAGTAATGAGAATTATGAGAAAGAAGTAAAAGGTGCGCAAGCTTTATTGGAAGCACGTGTTTGCGGTGTCTTGGCTTCTGTCGCTAAAACAACGACGATCTACAATCATTTCCAAGAACTAATCGATAGCGATATACCTATGGTGTTTTTTGATCGTATATGCACGGGGATCTTGACAGACCGGGTGGTCGTTGATGATTATGCCGGGGTTTGTTCCGCTGTTGAATACTTGATTCGTAGCGGTTGCCGGCGAATCGCCTTTTTCGGATCTCCTTCTCATTTAGCGATCTCTAATAATCGTAGGATGGGATATGAGGATGCTTTGCGTAAAAATGGATTACCGGTAGATAAAGAGTTAATTAAGATTTGTGATAATTATACCGAGGCGCTTCGGTTGACCCCGGAATTATTGTCGTTGCCCAATCGTCCGGATGCGTTCTTCGCCGTAAATGATGAGACTGCTATAGGGGTGCTGAATGTTGTCAAGGCCAAGGGATTGAGGATACCCGATGAGGTTTCGATTTGTGGGTTTACGAATAATAGCTTAGCGGAAGTTAGTGATCCCCTGCTGACCTCCGTGGATCAACATGGTTATGAGTTGGGAGCTATCGCTATGCGTTTACTGATAGAACGTTTGAATGGCGTGCGTGACGGGGATCGTATCGTGAGCAAGATTATCAAGACAAATCTGGTGGTGAGACAGTCTACCCGTTAAAAAAGTAGCTTCCGAAAACGTTTGCTCTACTTCTTTGCATGAATTTGAATAGGGACGACGTCCTGTTTCGGAATAATTCCGTATGTTTGTCACCAAACAAATAAATACCTTAAAAAACATAATTCTCATGAAAACAAAACCATTTTTGAGTTTTTGGCAAATTTGGAATCTAACTTTCGGTTTCTTGGGCATTCAATTCGGTTTCGCCCTTCAGAACGCAAATTCAAGTAGAATACTTCAAACCTATGGAGCGGATGTAGAGCAACTATCCTTATTTTGGTTAGCGGCTCCGCTGACAGGTATGATCATACAACCTATCATTGGTCATTATTCCGACCAAACATGGTGCCGTTTAGGACGTCGGCGTCCGTTTTTTCTGGTAGGAGCTATCTTTACGACGATTGCCTTGATATTGATGCCGAATGCGGGATTGTTCTTGTCACCCGGTACAGAGACGGCTATTTTATCTCCCGTATTGATTGGTGCGGGTATGTTGATGATCATGGATGCTTCCATCAATGTAACGATGGAGCCTTTCCGTGCCTTGGTAGGGGATATGCTACCCGATGAGCAGCATACGACTGGCTTCTCGATCCAGACTTTCTTGATCGGCATCGGTGCTGTCGTTGGTTCCTTGTTGCCGAGTATTATGAATAAGGTGTTTGGTTTATCTAATACGGCGGTTGCTGGTGAGGTTGCCGATAATGTTAAATTCGCCTTTTATGCCGGTGCGGCGATTTTATTAGCGAGCGTATTATGGACAATTTTTAAGACAAAGGAATATTCCCCAGAAGAGATGGCTGAGTTTCGGCTTTCCGGTGGTGAGGTCATTGAAAAAAGGCGGGATAGCAATGGTTTTATGGAGATCATGCATGATATCTTTCATATGCCTAAAATAATGTTACAGTTAGGTTTATGCCAGTTTTTCGCTTGGTTTGCCTTGTATTCCATGTGGGTTTATTCTACGCCTGCTATCGCTGAACATGTATATGGGGCAACAGATCCTGCTTCCGCCGAATATGCGATGGCTGGCGATAAGGTAGGTGAGTTATTCAGTATCTATAATTTTGTGGCGATGTTATTCGCTTTATTATTGATCCCGATTGCCCGTCATTTAGGTCGGAAAATGACTCATGCCCTCTGTTTATGCCTAGGAGGGGCAGGGTTGGTTTCTCTCTATTTGTTGAATAACACAGGAATGATGGTCTTTTCTATGATTGGCATCGGTATAGCGTGGGCAAGTATATTGGCGATGCCTTATGCTATTCTTTCCGATAGTCTTCCCGCTGATAAGATGGGTACTTATATGGGTATATTTAATTTCTTTATAACGATACCTCAGATCACGAATGGAATCATTCATGGATGGATTGTACGTAATGTTTATCATGGGCATGCCGTGTTCGCTTTGTTAACGGGAGGTGTTTTCTTGTTTTTCGCCGCCGCCGCAGTTAGTCTTGTCAAAGAGAAAAAGTTCAGTAGAAAAGTGTAAGGTATATAAGTCCGGTTTCCTGTTGTCAAGCGTAAAAACGCTATACCCAAGTCAAACAGCAAGTTATTATAATGTAGGTAGAAAAACGTATCTCAGATAATCCCGGGTCACCCCGGGACAACAACAGGAAACCAATGGACTAACTACTAAAAGGCTTCTTCCTCTTCCTTTTGGCGTGATCCTATGACGCGAAGAACTAACATCGCTACCGTAATCACACCGAGGGATCCCATGGTTACGTTTTTAGTAACCTCATTGTCAAATGTTGTAGTTCCGACTAATACCAATACGATAAATGAAACCATCATGATTGCATCAGCCAAATCCTTATTTATTCTCATGATCTTCTTATTTTTTTAGGATTCGATAATTGTTGTATTTTATTATTCTTTTTCCAAGACTTCCTCTTCCGATGACGTCCCGGTACTACTCAGTCCTTTCATTATGCCATATAGACCAACACATAGAGTACCCATAACTACTACTAATTTAATATAGTCGTTAGGGATGATAGAACTGCATGCGAATACACAACCTGCGATTGTTAGAAGAACATAAAGATATATACGTATTTTACCTGATTTATTAGTTGTCATAATTGTAATTTTTAATTGTTTATAATAATGTAAATGGGCAATAACTCCCCGGAAATATTGATTTAATAAATGCAATATTCCTACCGATAAGACATATCAATGACTTACCGAAAGATACAAATATGAAACAATTAAAAACTAAATAATGAGTTTTCGTAGGGCAAAGACATGCTCTCCCATACGACACAGAAGTGTGGATAAATTTATGATCTGATAAGTGGATATATGTTGAGATACTCTATGAAGTTGATTTACTCCTCTCAAACGCATGTCTTGAAGGGATTTCTCCATATTTTTCCATATCCGTATTTCGATAGTGTTGTTTGCCGTTTGTGAAATCCTGCGGGGAGTTAAGCAGTTACTGCTTTTCAGCTCGTTACTTAATACTTCGAAACGACGTTGGGCATCTGCCGTGTTTTTTTCTTTCATAACGGCCTCTTTAGTCGCAGACATAACCTCATCCATACTCTTTGTTCCTTCTTCGGGAGCAAACAGCATGAAGCTAATCAACAGACCTAATATGAATAGAAAATTCTTCATGGCGCAAATATACAAGTATTTCTTTAGATAATAACAACAGTATATGTTATTTGTTTTTTATTTTTGTAGTTATTTTAAGAATAAAACAATAGAATGGAGAATAACAGATCGAGAATTCAAGCTTGGTTAGAGGCGGCACGTCCGAAAACGTTGCCGGCATCATTTAGTCCGGTATTAGTTGGGTGTGCGCTGGCTTACAGGGATGGAGTATTTAAATTGGCTCCGGCGATCCTTTGTGTTTTGGTGGCTTTACTTGCCCAGATAGCCAGTAATTTTGCCAATGATTATTTTGATTTTAAGAAGGGGGCGGATAAGGAGGACCGGTTAGGCCCGGAGCGAGCGGTGGCTTCCGGTTGGATAACTCCTAAGGCAATGCTATGGGGGACTTTTATCACGTTGGGGCTTTCTTGTCTATGTGGCTGTTTCTTGTTGTTCTTTGCCGGCTGGGAGCTCATCGGTGTAGGAATTGCTATTGCGATTTGTGTCTTGGCTTATTCAGCAGGGCCATTTCCTTTGGCTTATAACGGGCTGGGGGATGTGTGTGTCGTATTGTTTTATGGGATTATTCCGGTTTGTTTTACGTATTATGTACAAGCATTATCGTTTTCCTTATTGTCATTCTTGCTTTCGTTGTCATTGGGGCTGTTGTCCGCTAATATTTTGATCGTGAATAATTACCGGGATTATGAGCAAGATAAGGCGGCTCGTAAACGGACTACGATTGTGCTATTCGGGCGTACGTTCGGGTTGGTAACTTATTTGCTGAACGGTATATTGGCTTTTTTGATCACGCTGCCTTTATTGATGGATGCCTCACCTTGGCTTGTTTGTTTATTCGCGGCTTTTAGCGTGCTGTTTGCCGCCACATGGCTGGAGATGAAACAGTATCAAGGCCGTGAGCTTAATAGAACTTTAGGGCATACGGCACGGAATGTATTTATCTATGCCGTGTTGCTTTCAGTTGTATTGTTATTTGGTTCTTAAGATGTGCCGTGCTTTGAACAATCGCTTGGCCTCATGGAGATTTTTCTGTATGTATTTGGACAGGATAATCAATGTAACCGCTACGATAATCAGTAAGATTCCTAAAGCGAGGTGAGGGGTGAAAGGCTCTCCAAAGACTAAAACACCTACGCAGACGGCTGTCACGGGTTCTGTTGCTCCCAGTACGGAAGTTAGGGTGGAACCGATATGGTGTACGGCTTGTACCAATGTAATGTTAGATACTACGGTTGGCAAGAAGGCTAATAAGACGAGGTTAATAAAAGAGGGCAGGTCTGGAATGGGTTGGATTCCTGTTCCTGCCTGTGCTTTTATGAAAAATAAAGAGGTACTGACGATAAATACATAGAACGTAAGTTTTCGTCCCGGCATATCATGTACCCTCGATTTATTGACGGTGACGATATAGAGGGCATAAGCGACGGCGGAAAGTAATACGATGATTACGCCTAGCCCGTTTAATCGCATCTCTCCTCCATCAATGGATAGACGGGCTACTCCACAAATAGCGAGCCCGATCGCCAAGAGCGTAATCCATGATGTTTTTTCTTTGAATACAAACAGCATGAATAGGGTTACGAATATCGGATAGGTGAAATGTAGAGTCGTGGCGATTCCCGCCGCCATAAAATTATAGCCCCAAAACAGGAACATTGCCGAGCCTGTATAAAAAGCACCCAATAAAATCAATATCGGTAGGTTTCGCATCTCTGTTCTGAAAGATTCCTTTTTTGCTAGAAGCATACCCGATAAGGCGATGGCCGCGAATAAGAAACGATAGAACAATATCGAATCAAACCGCATACCCTTCTCCATAAGAGGCAATGTAAACAAAGGGATTAAACCGAATGTAACAGAAGTCGCTATTCCATAAGCGAAACCTTTTAGATTATTATTCATATTATACTTTTTGATAAAATGACCGCAAACATACAAAAAAGTCTTGAAATAACATGGGGTTAAAATGCCCCTGCTACTTTTGTGGCATTATATGCTAAATGTATAAAGAGAAGGAATCGCTCTCTTACTAATAATGTAAATAAGAACTTTCATCAATGTGAAATATCCTCTATCGTCGGATTATGGCAAGTCATACCTCCATCAGAGATGATAGTCTGTCCGGAAATGTAACGGGTTAAATTGATGACGCCAGCTTTGCTCATACCATAAAGAGTTCCCCGGAAATCTCCTGTCAATCCTCCAATGGAGGCTACGTTTACGATGCTTCCTTTTCCTTTTACGGTCATTGAAGGGGTCGCTAGCATGTCCAATGCCGCTTGCTCCGCCGGTAATAAGTGCTGTTTGTCTATCTAAAATTTCTTTTCTTGAAAACATCCTTTTCCTGTCGCTTGTTTTTATCAAAAATGATACTTATGAGACATTTCTTTATTTTATTTGCGATTGCCGGCTTGCTTATTAATCCTTCCGCTGCAGAGGCTTGCACCGGTATTACCTTAAAAAGCAAGGACAGTACGACTATTGTAGCACGTACGATAGAATGGGGTGGAAGTAATTTGAACAGCCAGTATGTCGTGGTTCCAAGAGGATACACCGAACGATCGTATACTCCGAATGGGGTTGATGGAATGACTTTCACGGCACGTTATGGATATGTGGGCTTGGCAGTGGAGCAAAAGGAATTTATCGCCGAAGGACTCAATGAGGTTGGGTTATCGGCTGGATTGTTTTATTTTCCAAAGTACGGTGAATATGAGAAATATAATGCCGCAGTTCGGGATAAAAGTATCTCTGATCTGCAATTAGTGTCTTGGTTGTTGGGGGAATGTTCAAATGTAGAAGAGGTGAAAGAGGCTGTTAAGAAAGTGCATGTTATCAATATAGATCCCCGTGCGTCTACCGTTCATTGGCGGTTTGCCGAGCCGTCGGGACGTCAACTGGTTCTTGAGATTATTAAGGGTGAGCTACACTTCTATGAGAATACGTTAGGAGTTCTGACTAATTCTCCCAGTTTCGAGTGGCATCTGACGAACCTGAATAATTATGTTAATCTTTTCCCGGGTACGGCCCCCAATCAACAATTAGGAAATATCGAGTTGTCTTCATTTGGTGCGGGAAGCGGTTTCCTTGGGATTCCGGGCGACGTAACTCCACCGTCACGTTTCGTTCGTGCGGCTTTTTACCAAGCTTCGGCCCCACAACAAGAAACCGCATTGGAAACGGTCTTCCAGTGTTTCCAGATATTGAATAATTTTGATATTCCCGTAGGGATCGAATTCCCATTAGGGCAAGTTCCTTGCGATATACCGAGCGCTACTCAATGGACTTCGGTTACGGATATGCGAAACCATGTGATTTATTACCGTACGATGTACAATAGCGTTATTCGGAATATAGATTTACGTTCCATTGATTTCTCCACGGTTCGTTATCGTGCGGTATCCATGGATGGGACGAAGCGACAAGCGGTTGAAACGATCAAAATAGAATAGGGCAGTGAGCTCTTTGGGGGATATCTCGTAAGTCAATAGGATAGGTGATAAAACTCAATGGAATAGGAAACATAACTCAATGGATTACGTTCCCTATTCTATTGGGTTTCGACTGATGATCTAAATCTTATAATAGTAATCCGGCCGCAACTTCCTCCGCAACTGCGTCACCTTTTAGTACAGATACTAAAGCTAGGCCAAAATTGAATACCAAGCCCGGTCCTCTACCGGTTACCACATTTCCATCTACCTCGACAGCCTCGCCTGTTACGGTGGCACCAATCAATTTCGGTTCGAACCCGGGGTAGCAAGTGGCTTTGCGACCTTTTAACAAACCTAGACCGCCTAATACCATCGGAGCTGCGCAGATAGCCGCTACGATACGTCCTTCACGGTATTGTTGTAATAAGACTTCTTTCACCGGTTCCGAATTGTTCAAGTTGGATGCTCCGGGCATGCCTCCGGGTAAGATCAAGGCATCAGCATCCGAAAGATCGATTTCGGTAAATGTGGCGTCAGCCGTATATTCCATATTGTGAGCGCCAATCACTTTACGGTCGTCTGTGATGGAGACTGTTTTCGTGTCTATACCTCCGCGACGCAAAATGTCTACGGTTCCCGTGGCTTCCATTTCCTCGAAGCCATTCGCTAAGAATACGATCGCTTTCTTCATAAGATTCAATTATTTAAATTTGTACACGTAAGTAATAGTACCACTCTGGTTATTAGCGCCGCTGATACTGTTGAACTTCGCCTTTCGAGCCGCGTCCAAAGCGCTTTTACGCATGGAGGCGTTGTCGATATTAGTTCCCCGGCCTACCTCGGCAAATATAACGTTGCCTTTCGGATCTACGGTTATATTGATAACAATACGCCCCTCCTCTTGGATCGTATAAGCGGGACGGGGGAGACCTCCGGCACCAATGGAACGGCCGTTCAAATTAAATGATCCGTAACCGCCTACGCCTTCATTCGCCCCGTGATCAGAGTTACCGAACGGACTTCCTTGGTTACCGGTTCCGCTTTCAGCGTCGCCTTGGCTGTTACCCTCGGCGTTTCCCATACCAAAAGCTCCGGCCACCTTGTTGCTAATGGCTTGTTCCTTCTTGCGGCGTTCCTCGGCCAGACGTCTCTTCTCGGCTTCTTCCCGGCGGATACGTTCTTTCTCCTCCTCTTCTTTCTGTTTCTTCTCAGCCTCTTGTTTCTTGCGTTTCTCTTCCTCATTCTTCTTTTTAGCCTCCTCAAGGGCTACGCTTTCCTCGATATCTTGAGTGATGAGTTCCTGCTTGGGTGTTTCCACTTGCGGCTCCGGTACGGGAGGAGGGGGAGTGGTCGTTTCCTGAGGCGGTTCTTGCCCGGTATATTTGGGCTCGAACATTCCGGCGGCGGCATCTACATTCCCGAAATTAACGAGTACACCCCCGTCTTCATCCGGTACCTCGGTTTTCAATACGGTAAACCAAAGTATCAGTAGAATGACACCGTGAAAAGCAACGGTACCGATCAAACTGTATATGTCATCCTTATTCAGTCTCATATCTGTTATTTCTGCGGACGGGTGGCAAGCACCATCTTGAATTTATTCTCGTTCGCTATATTCAGTATCTTTACAATCTCTTTGTAAGGCACGGTCTCGTCGGCATATAAGGCGACGAACATCTCCGGTTCCTTTGCGTAACTATCTTGCAAGAAAGGAGTGATCTCATCAAATGAGACCTGTACCTCTTTTTGCTTTCCAAATGCCACGTAGTAATTCAAGTTCGCGTCTATCGTTACCCTCGTAAGAGGTTTCGCCGCTGTTTGCTTTTGCGCTTGCGGCAAGGTAACCTTGATGGCGTTCGGGATTACTACGGTAGAGGTAACCATGAAGAAGATCAGCAAGAGGAATATGACGTCGGTCATAGAGGCCATGCTGAACGCTTCGTTTACCTTTGTTCTTCTTTTTAGAGCCATAATTTTTTATAATTGAAAATTGAAAATGGAGAATTGAAAATTAAATAGAGGAGAGTTGGCTCATCTTCAATTTTCAATTCTCCATTATCAATTAATTAGCCGGTTCATTTAATAAATCCATGAATTCCATCGTACGAGCCTCCATCTTGTTCACGACGTTATCTACTTGAGATACCAGATAGTTGTACGCGAACAATGTAATGATACCAACTACCAGACCGCCAACGGTTGTTACCAAGGCCTCATAGATACCGCCGGATAATAGGGAGACATCAACATTGGTGCCTGCGTTTGCCATATCGAAGAAAGCACGTACCATACCGGTTACCGTCCCAAGGAAACCAAGCATGGGAGCTCCGGCGGCGGTCGTAGCGATCAAGGGGAAACCTTTTTCCAGTTTAGCGATCTCCAAATTTCCGACATTCTCGATCGCTACGAGTACATCGTTCATCGGACGGCCCAAACGGGTAATACCTTTCTCGATCATACGGGCGGAAGGCGTGTTGGTGCTCCTGCATAAATTGAGAGCCGAGTCCACTTTTCCCTCGTGAATATAGTCTTTGATACGATTCATGAACGTCTCGTCTTCTTTTCCCGCACGGCGAATGATGATCAGACGTTGAACAAAAATATAAATAGCCATCAGAGAGAGCAGTAACAATACCACCATAATCCAACCTCCCTTAAAGGCAAGGTCTATCACATTGATTTCCGCTTCCGTAGGAAGGGTTACAGCCGTTAAATCCGGCATTTGATCTGCCGCCTGAGAGCCCACGGCCTGTAGTGAAAGTAAAATACTCATCGTTTCGAATTATGAATTATAATTTATGATTTATAACTATAAACTGTCACTTGTCAACTATTCAAGCATGCCTTGTATAAAGCGATCGTCTCTTGCAAACCATGGTAGAGCGCATCACAAATCAAGGCATGGCCGATAGAAACCTCCTCCAGCCAAGGGATATTCTTGTTGAAGAAAGCCAGATTTTCTAAGTTCAAATCGTGTCCGGCATTTACGCCTAATCCTAAGTTTTTAGCTAATTGCGCGGCCTCGACAAAAGGAGCGATCGCTTTGTCACGATCTTCCGGATAATAGGTCGCATAAGGTTCCGTATATAATTCAATACGGTCCGTACCTGTTTTCGCCGCTAGCTCGATATTCGCCAAGTCTGTTCCGACGAAGATGGATGTACGGATTCCTTGTGAGGTAAAGGTGTCTACCAATTCGCTTAAGTAATCGAAATTGTCCTTTACGTTCCAACCTGAGTTCGACGTGATGGCATCCGGAGCGTCCGGAACCAGTGTGACTTGGGTCGGTTTTACCTTCAATACCAAGTCGATGAATTTATCACAAGGATAGCCTTCTATGTTAAATTCTGTCCGGATAAGAGGTTTTAGTCCATAAACATCGCTATAGCGTATGTGTCGTTCATCCGGACGGGGATGAACCGTAATTCCTTGTGCCCCGAATAATTCACAGTCTTGCGCCACTTTCAGCACGTTTGGCATATTGCCACCTCTCGCATTACGAATAGTAGCAACCTTGTTAATGTTTACACTTAAATTTGTCATTGTATATCGTATATCTTTTTTCTTTCATTACATTTGCACAAAAGTATCGGCAAATTTAGCAGGATTTAGGGAATTAACAGAATAATGTTGGTGAAAGATTTCATAACAAAGGAAATTCCGGTGTTAAAAAGTTTTGACACAGCGGAATATGCGTTGGCATTAATGGAGGATTTTAAACTCAAGCATCTTCCGTTATTGAGTGATAGCGCATACCAGTGTTTAGTGTCGGAAAAAGACTTATTGGCGCTGCCGGATCCTTCGGCTACGATCGGTGAGCCGGTTTTATTCGCTCCGGCGATTTCGGAAAATAGACATTTACATGAAGCGTTGGCAATGATAACCCGATATGGATTGAGCCTGTTGCCTGTGGTTTCCGTGGACGGAACTTATTTGGGGGCGATTACCCGGGATCGTTTGGTGGATGCTTTATCCGAGCTATGTAATGCGGAGGCGGCTGGAAGCGTGATCGTATTGGAAATGATGCCACAGGATTATTCATTAACGGATATCGCCCGTTTGGTAGAGGCGAATAATGCCCATGTCCTTAATTTGCTATCCCATCAAGATAAAGATACGGGCCGTCTGCTTATAACCCTTAAGATCGATTTGGAAGATGCCTCTCCCGTGATCCGTAGTTTCGAGCGTTTCAATTATACGGTGCTTTATCATTTTATGGAGAAGGGGATGGTGGATGATATGTTGCGGCAGCGGATGAATGAGTTATTACATTATATGAATATGTAAAGTAAGGAGCGTAGAATGAAAGTTGGAATATTTGGAAGTGAATATCAGATCGAGAGACAGAATCTGATTAAACGCCTGTTTGAGAAGCTTCGTGAACAAGAGGCTGATATTTATGTGGACAGCCCTTTTTATACATTCCTTACCGATGCTTTTGGTTTTGAGCCAGTGGTGAGCGGGCTATTAGTGGGTGATGAGTTTGATCTGGATATAGCCCTTAGCGTGGGAGGAGATGGTACGTTCCTTCGTACGGCGGCCCGGGTAAATAAACAGGATATCCCTATTTTAGGCATTAATACCGGACGGCTGGGTTTCCTTGCGGATGTCAGCAGTAATGAGGTTGAGGATACGCTGGATGAGATTTTTAAGAATTACTATAAGGTAGAGGAACGAACCCTCTTGCGTTTATATACGGAAGACCGTGCGTTTCGCGGATATAATTATGCCTTGAACGAGATCGCCGTGCTGAAGCGTGATAGTTCCTCGATGATTACGATTCATACATTCTTGAATGGGGAATATCTGACTTCTTATCAGGCGGATGGTTTGGTAGTGGCTACACCTACCGGTTCCACGGCCTATTCGATGAGCGTAAATGGGCCGATTATCGTCCCGCAAAGTAATAGCATTGTCTTGAGTCCGGTCGCTCCGCATTCCTTGAACGTGCGTCCGTTGGTGATTCCGGATTCAGATATAATAACGCTTCGGGTAGAGAGCCGGAATAAATATTTTCTGATCTCTTTGGATGGACGTTCGGAAATATTCCCGGCAGGTATCGAATTAAAGATGAGCAAGGCCGATTATACGACGAAAGTCATCAAGCGCTATAACCATACTTTTTATCAGACGCTTCGGGAAAAATTAATGTGGGGGGCAGATGTGCGAATGAAATAATATTGTGTGCGTCCAGTCTTTGTCCAAATAGTAGCGGATAGTATTGTATTTTGTAAGCTATTGATAAATAGATTATTCTGCATGAATGAACTGAACGTATCTTATGTCTTTTGTCCAGTTTTTCTATTATGGGGTAAAAAATAGGGGGTATTCGATGTCCAGCTATGTCCTCTATTTGTCCAGTGCCCTTTTTTGATACACGCTTTTTAACTCTTTACTTTTGTCGGCAGATTAAATCTAGCTTAATGGAAGTATTTTCAATTATTATTCCTGTCTACAATCGTCCGGAGGAGATAGACGATTTATTAAACAGTCTTACCCGGCAGACATATGTACATTTTGAGGTTATCGTAGTGGACGACGGTTCTTCTATACCTTGTGAGTCCGTAGTCAATGCCTATAATGACCGCTTGAGGATTCGCTATTTCTATATAGAGAATTCAGGCCCGGGCTTGGCTCGCAATCAAGGGGTACGTTATGCGGAAGGAGAGATCGTGATTGTCTTGGATTCGGATTGTATCGTTCCGGCCAGCTATCTGGAACAAGTACACGAGTCCTTGATGCGTTATAAGGTGGATGCCTTTGGTGGTGCCGACAGGGCGCATTCTTCTTTTTCCGCTATACAAAAAGCGGTCAATTACTCGATGACTTCTTTCTTTACGACAGGAGGGATCCGAGGAAGCCGGAGACATTTGGATACATTCTATCCTCGGAGTTTTAATATGGGAATGCGGAAAGAGGTGTATGAAGCCTTGGGTGGTTTCTCTGATATGCGTTATGGAGAGGATATAGATTTTAGTATCCGGATTTTTGCGGCAGGCTATAAATGCCGTTATTTTCCGGGCGCTTGGGTCTATCATAAGCGAAGAACAAATTTCGTCCAGTTTTTCCGGCAAGTATGGCATTCGGGGTACGCTAGGATTATCTTGTACCAGAAGTACCCGGAATCATTGAAATGGGTACATTGCCTGCCGGCCTTATTTGTGGTAGGTCTGCTGGGAGTATGTATTTCCGCTTTTTTCGTTCCAAAGGTATGGGGGCTATTGTTATTTTATATTTCGCTGATCTTTTTTGACGCTTTAGTGAGAAATAAGAACGGAATCGTTGCGTTGTTATCTATCATAGCGGCTTTTGTCCAATTGATCGGATATGGGACAGGCTTTTTGGAAGCGATTTGGAGAGAGGGAATTCTAAGAAAGAAGTATTAAGATAATAAATACTATTTATATGAAGTTTGCGCTGCACACATCTACTGCCATAAGCTCGGTTCTAAAGGAGCCGGAGCATTTCTATGTAGATATTTATTATCTGATCATTTTAATCATCGTTACTTTTGCCCTACTTTTATTATCTTTTTTACGTTATCACCTTTATAAGACAAAAAAGGAGAAAGAACTGAGAGAAATAGCGAGTCTTGTGGATAAAAATGAAATCTTGATACAACGTTATAGTCGTGAGATGTCGCACATCAAGGAGCAATTGGAAGCGAAGGAGAAATGCTTGATGGAATACCAGCATGCGGCTCAGTGGAAAGCGCATCGTGACGTGGAATCCTTGATCAAGGAAAAGGAACGTTTGGCGAAGTGTTTGCTGGAACAGTTGGATACGTTCAAGAAGTTGAAGATACTTTCTAAATCGGAAACGATATTGCCGGATTCGGATTGGAGAAACTTGATCGAGATCGTAAATACTCTTTATGATGATTTTATAAGTCGTTTACGTGTCGCTTATCCGGATTTGACGGAGGATGCCATTCGTTTTTGTTGCTTGATCAAATTGCGGCTAACCTCGGCGGAGCTGATGTCAGTCTTGAATGTGACGAAGGACGCTATCTATAAACGCAAATTTCGTTTGAAAAAAGAATTGATGCCAGATGATGATCCTCGTTCCCTCGACGATTTCTTGGGAAGCTATTAGATCTGAACGAATAGTTTTCTTGTTAATAACTATGTTTTAGGGCATGATTTCGTTAAATCGAGTTAAGCGAATGAATTTTGCAAATAATTCAGTATGCTACATAACATAAAACCACCTATATTTGTACTGTGTTTTTCATGGTATTAGATTTAAGGTTAACAATTGAGATTGGCTGTCCGTGACGGATAGCCTTTTTTTGTATAGAGGCATGAATACACGAATTTTTGAGAACACTGCTTAAGCGCCCCTTTCCGAGGGTAACATCCATACTTTCAAAGTAAGCTAATTTCATCGGCAAAGTAAGTTAACTTGCTTTGGTATTTCAGCTAACTTACTTTGTCAATGAAGCTAATTGTATTTTTATGATCTTTTTCGGTTATTCTTTGTCTGTTTCGATTTTGTATACAATTGATGTGTTTTTGTACGCTTTTAGTTTAGTTATGCATTTAATAGTCAATTTTTTATTATATAATTTTGTCTTGTGTTTTTTTATGATTTCCTTGGTTAGCTGTTAGCACCAATTGATATATAAGGTTTGATGGCTAATAGAAGAGGGGGTAAGGAAAGAAAAATATCAAACGAATATACTTGGGACCTTAACGGACAGAACAAAATATAATATTATTCTGTTGATTGTTGTTGGAGGTAAGATTTCGTATTCCCTTAATTTATAAGAGTATATGCAAGAGAATAGGTATAATACATGTGATCGTTTTTTAGGCGGATTAGAAAAAGACTTTATTATTACGGAACAGATTGAAGATAGTCCATTGACTTCAGAACCTTCTTTTTTGGATTACGGGATAATAGCAGTATGTAATAGAGGTAGTGCGATCATTCATTTGCTTGATAATAAGCATGTATGGAATAAGAATGAATTGATTTTCTTATTTCCGAGACAGTTATGCTCAATGCGGAACGTGAGTGAGGACTTCTCGGCGAAGTTTATCATCATACCACATGTACTACATGGGGATGTATTAAGTTCCTTACGTCATTTTGATCCGGGATTTCATTTTTTCGTGAAGGATCATTTTTACTATAATATAGAGGATAATAATGGTATTGAGCGTTTTCAATCATTTTGCAAATTGATAGAGAATGAGCTTGAGCGGTATCGGGGTAATGGGCTTCTGAGGGAGCGGATTATATGTTACTTGGGGATTTTTTACATGGATGTTTACGACTATTATGTGAAAGTGCGTAAGAAAATCCCTTTCAGGACTAGTTTGAGAAAAGAGCAATTGATCTATGATTTCTGTAGTCTCGTGGCAGAGAATTTCAAGAATCACAAGAATGTCGGATTTTATGCGGATAAATTGAATATAACGACAACTTATTTAAGTGCGATCATGAATGAAAGGTGTGGCATTTCAGCCAAGGAGTTTTTATCTATCTATATAGTGTTAGAGGTAAAGTCGTTGCTACGTGACTCTCGATTAAATATACAGGAGATCGCTATATTGACTAATTTTCCGTCTCAATCGACATTGAATCGCTTCTTTCGTCAACGGACGGGAATGACTCTTTCTCAATATCGAAAACATATATTTTCAACATGATTATGTTTGATTTTCATATTATTTCTATAACTTTAAACTTCTGCTGCAATCGTTATTATCGTTCATTTGTTGTATAAATAACAGAGGAGATTGCTTGATTGATTTAAAGTAGGGAATTAGTGGTTATAATTTAATATGACGATGGGACAATGTAATAAAATGCTAGAGGAAATGAGCTTTAATGCCCTATTCCAGAAATTACCTGTTGGAATTGAAGTTTATGACGAGAGGGGGCAGCTAGTGGATCTCAATAGGACGGACGAGAATTTGTTCGCTATAAGCCGGAAGGATATTATGGGAATAAATCTTTTCGAGAATCCTAATTTTCCAGAGGACAAGATCGCTCGTCTGAAACAGGGAGAAATGGTTGTGTTCGATTGTAATTATGAATTTGATAATATACAAACGAATGAGTACTATAACATAGACCCAAAAAAGGAAGGTATAAATTTACGTCTGTCTATTAAATGTGTGCCGTTGAAAGGAGAGGCTGAAGATATCTGTGGATATGTACTAATGTTTACGGATGAGACGGAAGAATATCAAAAGTCGGAGAAAGTAGAGGAACTGTTCACGAAGTTGAAAACGGTTATGCGTTGCAGTGATTCCTTGCTGTGGGAATATGATGTTAAAACCGATAAGATGCATATCGATCTGGATTTACGTGTTTTAGGTAATAAATCCAGATTGAGAGCAAGTAACTTGACAACGAAAAAAGATTTTTGTGAGATCGTACATCCGGAAGATCGGGAAAGGGTACTTGTACAAGGCTTTGAAAAGATTGTTACGGGTGAGATCGGTGAATATAGTATTCAATACCGACAGCTTTTTGAGGGGCAATATGTTTGGGTGAGAGCGTATGCGTACCCTTATAAATATGATGAGGCGGGAAGACCAGCGAAAATCCTTTATTACTTGATGGACATAACGGATGAGATCGCCATGCAAGATAAATTGCGCTGGGTGGAACGAGAGCGTCAACGGAAAGAATATGAGTTAGCTAAGGCTAAAGAGGCGAATCGGCTTAAGTCTATGTTCTTGGCGAATATGAGTCATGAGATCCGTACGCCTTTAAATGCTATTGTTGGTTTTGCGAATATACTGGCAGAGACCAAGGAGATAGAGGAGGAGGAACGAGAGTTTTATGTGGATATCATTGACAAGAATAGTGAATTGCTTCTGCAATTGATTGAGGATATCCTTGATTTCTCAAAGATTGAGGCGGGAACCTTTGACATTACGAAGAAAAATTTTGATTTTAAGGAGATCTGTGAGGAAACTTATGCGGTACATGCCTTGAAGATTCCGAAAAACGTTCGATTTGTTTTCGACCGGGGCTCACAACCCGTGACCGTTTTCTCAGATCCGAAACGAGTCATACAGGTTATTTCTAATTTCTTGACAAATGCGATTAAGTTTACTTCGGAAGGTGAGATCAAATTAGCCTATAAGGTATCGAATGATGAAATACGAGTTTCGGTCTCGGATACGGGAATGGGAATCTCGGATGACGATTGTAGAACTATATTCGATCGCTTTGTTAAGTTGAACGCTTGCAAACAAGGTACCGGATTAGGATTGGCGATTTGCAAAAATATTATCGAGAAACTAGGGGGACGAATCGGGGTAGAATCTACATTGGGAGTAGGTTCCACTTTTTGGTTTACCTTGCCTTTGAAGGAGATTAAAGAGAATGAACCTAAGTTCTAAGGGAATATATATTATTTTACGGATATGTTTTAAAGCATGGTTTTGTTAAATCTGGTTAAGGAAATGAGATTTGCAAATAAAATATTATGCTACATAACATAAAACCTCTATATTTGCACTGTGTTTTTCATGGTATTAGATTTAAGGTTAACAATTGAGATTGGCTGTCCGTGATGGATAGCCTTTTTTGTTTCAAAAAATCATAACCATGAGATTTTAGGAGTGTAGCTGAAGGTTTTTTCGTAAATTTGCGCTCCGTTTGTAATACTAGATCCTGTATTTAAGTGTATGAAAAGAGTATTCTGTCCAAAATGTGATAATCAGTTGTCTTTTGATGAGACCAAATATCCGGAAGGGAAGGTATTAGCCTTCGTCTGTCCGCAGTGTGGAGCGCAATTTAAGATTAAATTGGGCCGAAAGGTGGTGAAGACGGCTACCGGTGAGGAAAAAGAGGTGAAGGAACCGGATTTCTCTTGCGGTTATATTACCATTATCGAGAATGGTTTTGCTTTTAAGCAAGATCTACCATTAGTGATGGGAGATAATGTGATTGGTCGCCGTAATAAGGATACGGAAGGTGTAGATGTCCCTATTATCACGAGCGATCCAAGTATGGGGCGTAAGCATTGTGTGATTAATGTAAAGAAAGACACTAATGGCAAGTTCGTTTATATGGTGCGTGACTTTCCTAGCTTGACCGGGACTTTTGTGAAAAATGTATTGGTCGGTAAAAAAGAACAAGTACGTATCGGGGAGGGTACGATCGTAACGATTGGCGCTACTACTTTTATCTTACATTCGGCGAACGAGGGAGAAGAAGAGGAATAAATATAAAAAACTTCAGAGGCTGTTCCCGTTAATGATCTCGATCTTTAACTTCGGGTCGGAATGATGGCAGATAAGGGATTTTGGCGTTTGTTTTGGGAGTGAGTTATAAGATATATGCTCATTCCGGGATACAGCTCTGAAGTATCACTGAGAAAACAAGGCTCATAGGTATTAAGATTAAGCCGATTAACATAAAGAAATGAAAAGAACCGAAAGAATAGTTGTATTAACTATGGTTAAAATAGGCTCTTAGGGTTTGTTTTTCTAGAAATTAGCTAACTTTTTGTGTGGTTTTTGAAATGTTAATGAGCATGAGGTTAAATAGAAATATGGACAGTCATGGAGCAGGTTCCTAAACAGCAGCCGGTAAATAAAACAGCATTCCGGGTATTAGTGGCGTTAAGCGTTACGCATTGTTTGAATGATTCGTTGCAATCCGTTATCTCGGCGGTTTATCCACTTTTCAAGGATGATTTAGCGTTGAGCTTCGCCCAAATCGGGTTGATTACGCTTGTTTATCAATTATCCGCTTCTGTTTTCCAGCCTATAACCGGTTTGGTTTTTGATAAGCGTCCCGTGGCTTGGTCGTTACCTATTGGTATGAGTTTTACGTTGGTCGGCTTGTTGAATCTCGCTTTTTCCTCTACGCTCCATTGGGTCTTGATCTCCGTATTCTTGATAGGTATCGGGTCTTCGGTTTTGCATCCGGAAGCGTCCCGGATTACCTCGCTAGCGTCGGGAGGGCGTAGGGGATTGGCACAATCGCTTTTTCAAGTGGGTGGTAATTAGGGCGGATCGTTAGGTCCGCTACTGGTTGCTTTATTGGTGGCGCCTTATGGACGGACTCATATCGCTTTGTTTTCTATACTGGCATTCGTCGCTATTTTGGTGATGATTCCTATCTGCCGTTGGTATAAGGCGTATTTGAGTCGGGTGAAATGGCAGAAGAAGTCGGGTGAGACGCATGTGGAGATGCCTCTTTCTTTGGGAAAAACAGTCTTTTCGATCTCGATATTGCTGACCTTGATTTTCTCTAAATATATCTATATGGCTAGTTTGAATAGCTACTATACCTTTTACTTGATCCATAAATTCGGGGTGAGTGTACAGACTTCGCAGATCTGTTTGTTCGTCTTCCTGATCGCTACGGCCATGGGAACCTTGGCGGGTGGTCCTATCGGTGATAAGATAGGACGGAAATATGTGATTTGGGGATCGATTCTAGGGGCAGCCCCATTTAGCTTGTTGATGCCGCATGTGGGATTCGCTTGGACGATCGTGCTTAGTTTTTGCGTGGGTTTGGTCTTATCATCGGCGTTCCCGGCTATTTTGTTGTATGCGCAAGAGTTGCTTCCTTATAAATTAGGTCTTATCTCGGGACTTTTCTTTGGATTTGCTTTCGGTGTGGCGGGTATAGCCTCGGCCGTATTAGGAAATATGGCGGATCATTATGGAATAGAGGCTGTCTACAACGTATGTGGCTTCATGCCTCTTTTAGGACTGGTTACTTGGTTCCTTCCCAACTTGAAAAAGAAGTAAAAACAATCCTCCCTTTTTCGCTGTTATTACTCCAACTGAACGTCAATTACTAAATGAGTTTATGGTGAGTAATATAGTATCTTACAGTATTCTTTTGCTGTATCTTCTTCCATGCGCTTCATGGAGCCAAGGGAACGATGTGGATTTAAGCTTGGAACAATCTCTCGACCTGCTTCATAAGGAAAATAAAAGCTTGAAAATAGCCGGGAAAGAAGTGGAATGGGCTCGGAATGAGCATCAAAAGCTAAACGCTTTTTGGTATCCGTCGGTGAACGCCGCGGGTGCTTTCGTACATATGTCGAATCCGATAGAGGTACGGCAGTCGCTGAGTAAATATACGGAACCGGCGAAGGAGTTTGTCCATAATTATATCCCGGATAATGAGCTGATCATGTCGGTATTGGATAAGATCGGGCAAGGTACTTTCTCGCTTCCGCTGATCTCCCAAAACATCACTTCTATAGACGCTACGGTGACGTGGCCTGTTTTCACGGGAGGAAAACGTATCTACGCGAACAAGATCGGAAAGACGATGGTCTCTATAGCGGAGGTGAATAGGAATCAAGTGGATGCCAACCAACAATCCTTATTGATCGAGGCTTATTTCGGGCTTCGTCTGGGACAAAGTGTGGTGGACGTAAAAACGGAAGTGTACAATTCTTTGAAAACCCATTATGACCAAGCCCTTAAATTAGAGCAAAACGGGATGATCAATCGGGCCGAGCGTCTGTTCGCTCAGGTAAGTATGGACGAGGCGAAACGAGAACTGGAATCGGCCCGTAAGGATTTAACGGTCGCTCAACAGGCGTTTAAAAGCTTGATTAATATGGAGGAGGGGAGTGACGTACGTACCACGACTCCTTTATTCATTAATGAGGCGCTTCCTCCGGCTCAATACTTCAAGGATCTGGTTCCGATGAATAATTATATAGTCAATCAATTGAAATTGCAGCAGGTTGTAGCCGATAATCAACTAAAGATCGGCCGGTCCGCTTATGTCCCGAATATCGCTTTATTCGGCAAACAGACTTTGTACGCTGATGGACTGGATAAATATTTGTTGCCTCGTACGATGGTGGGAGTTGGTTTTACGTGGAATATTTTTGATGGCTTGAACCGGGAGAAAACCATCCGGCAGGCAAAGATCGCTAGTCAGTCGCTTCGTTTGGGTAAGGAGAAGGCGATTACGGATCTGGAGGTCGGTATCGATAAATTCTACAGCCAGCTACAAAATGCCTTGGATAACGTAAAGGCTTTGGATACGACGATCGAGATGAGCCGGGAACTGGTCCGGGTGCGGAAGAAATCCTTCCAAGAGGGAATGGCTACTTCTACGGAGGTAGTCGATGCCGAGGTTATGCTGGCGAAGGTGAAGACCGCTTTTCTTTTGGCTTATTATCAGTATGATGTAGCCTTGATTAATCTGCTGTCTGTCTGCGGTACGCCGGAGCAGTTCCACCAATACAAGATGGAGGGAAAGACCGAGGAGCTTTTGGGGAATTGAAAATTGAGAATTGAAAATTTAGGAGTTATGGATAAAACTAAGAGATATTTGAGTGTGGCCTTCGTCGCAGTCTTGGCGATTGTTATAGTTGTCTCGTTGATCGGGATGATCTTGTTGAAAAAGAAGCCGGTGATCTTGCAAGGGCAGATCGAGGCAACGGAAATACGTATCTCCGGCAAGTTACCGGGGCGTATCGATACCTTTCTGGTAAAAGAGGGACAGAATGTACGCCAAGGCGATACCTTGGTCGTCATCAATAGTCCGGAGGCGTTGGCTAAATATCAACAGGTGAACGCCATGGAGAACATTGCGAAGTATCAGCACCAGAAAGTGGATGAGGGTACACGAAAGCAAATCATCGCTTCCTTGCAACAATTGTGGAATAAATCCAAATCGGATTTACAATTGGCGAAGATTACCTATGATCGGGTCAATGCCTTGTATAAAGATAGCGTGGTAACCTCACAGCGTAAAGATGAGGTGGAGGCCATGTATAAAGCGGCTGAGGCCGCCGAACGTGCCGCTTATAGCCAATATCAAATGGCGGTAGACGGGGCGCAGATACAAGATAAGGAGAGCGCCCGCTCGTTGGTGACGGCGGCGCAAGGAACCGTGGAGGAGGTGGCGGCTCTCTTACAGGACGCTCGGTTGACGGCTCCGGAATCCGGACAAATCTCAGCTATTTTCCCGAAACGGGGAGAGTTGGTTGGGGCCGGGATGCCAATCATGAACTTAGTCGTATTAGATGACGTGCATGTGGTATTGAACGTACGTGAGGATCGTTTGCCTTTATTTAAGATGGGAGGAACGTTTGTCGCCGATGTACCGGCGATCGATCAGAAGGATATTGAGTTCAAGATCAATTATATCAGTCCGTTGGGCAGTTTCGCTACTTGGAAGTCTACCAAGCAGACAGGTAGCTATGACTTGCGTACCTTCGAGATACATGCCTTGCCGGTGGAGAAGGTGGAGGGATTGCGTCCCGGTATGTCCGTACTCTATCAACTCCCTTGATACTATCCAGTTGTAGAGACGAAGCACGCTCCGTCTCTACAACTAAATAATTTATTGTCGCTATGCTAAAGAAGAGTCCTTTCTATATGGTTTTACGTCGGGAACTGGATCGCATGGTTTCCCGGAGATTATATTTCGGGGTGTGTATCGTGTTGCCTTTGTTCTGTATATTCTTCATGTCTACGATTTTCGGAAGCGGGCAGATGGAGAATATACCGATAGCGGTAGTGGACCAAGACAACACCTCCATGTCTCGGGAGATCATCCGGCAGGTAGAGGCGGTACCGACTTTCCGGGTAACCCGGCATTATACGGACCAAGAGACCGCTCGCCATGCTACCCAAGCAAAAGAAATCTACGGTTATTTAGTGATCCCCAATCAGTTTGAGGCGGATGCCACGGCGGGGCGTGACGCTACTTTATCGTATTATTACCACTATGCCTTGTTGAGCGTGGGCGGTGAGGTACGTGGGGCCTTCGAGACCCTGCTGCGTACGCTTTCGCTCGCCCCGGTGGTTGTGCAAGCTACGGCGATGGGGGTGGGGGAGAATCAGATAACCACCTTCCTATTACCGGTACGATCCAGTAGCCACCCGCTGTTCAACCCGGATCTGGATTATTCCGTTTATCTGAGCAATCCTTTTTTCTTTGTCTTTTTCCAAGTGATCATTTTGCTGGTTACGGTGTACGCTATCGGTAGCGAGATCAAGTTCCGGACAGGCGATGAGTGGCTGGAGGCGGCACGGATGAACATGTTCGTGGCGGTGGTGGGCAAACTGCTCCCTTATACGATTATCTTTTGTATCATGAGCGTCTTCGCTAACTATATCATGTTCGGGGTCATGCATATTCCTTTCGCTTGCGGTTTCTGGCCATTGAACTTGACGGCGATCTTGTTCGTGGTCGCTACGCAAGCGTTGGCGGTATTCCTGTTCTCGTTGTTTCCCGCTATAGCGATCGTGATTAGCGTGGTGTCTATGGTCGGTTCGCTGGGGGCTACTTTATGCGGCGTTACTTTCCCGGTCGATTCCATGTACGCTCCCGTACATTACGCCTCGTACCTGTTTCCGGTACGGCATTTCGTGGAGATCAACCAGAACTTATTGTATGGCGATTACGGATTTCCTTATACATGGGTAAACGTAAGTTCGTTGTTTGCGTTTATGTTATTGGCATTGGTGCTGTTGCCACATTTGAAAACCGCTATTTTAAGTCATAAATATGAGAACATCCGATAATATGAAAGGAACCTTGGCGGATATCGCTTCCTTGGTCAAGGACGAGTTTAAGACGATCTCCACGAGCTACGCTATCTTGCTCGTCTTGGTAGGAGGTATATTTCTCTATGGCCTGCTGTATAATTATATGTATGCCCCGGATCTGGTGCGTAACGCCCCGGTGGTAGTCGTCGATGACTCAAAGACCGACTTGAGCCGGGAGTACATCCGTTTACTGAACGCCACTCCGCAAGTCTCGGTAATCGCCGATGGTTTAGATTACGCCGAGGCGCAGGAGTGGATGAAGGAGGGGGATGCCGTAGGTATCTTGTATCTTCCCTCTGATTTCGAGACCCGGGTGGCACGAGGGAATGAATCCCTGTTTATCATGTACCAGACGACAAGCGCCTTCCTATATTATATGGCGATGCAGGAGGCGTCCAGCGGTGCCATGTTGGCGTTGAACGATCGGTATCGTCCGGAGATGTTGGTGTTCTTGCCCCAGCAAGACGCTTCCAAGATCGTTTCGGCGCAACCCATATCAGTGGTCGGGACGGCGTTGTATAATTTTACGGAAGGATATGGAACCTATTTGATCCCGGCGGTATTGATCGTCATTATGTTCCAGACCTTGTTGATGGTGATCGGTATGATAAGCGGGGAAGAGCGGGATTCGGGTACCATCGTTCGTTTCGCTTCCGAGGGATTATCCTTTGGCCGGATCGCTAGGGTGATAATCAGCAAGACCTTTGTGTATTGCGTATTGTATACGATTTTCGCTTTGTTCTTGTTGGGCTTGATACCGCTATTGTTTGGCCTGCCGGATATCGGTAATTATCTGAACACCTTGATCCTGCTGATACCCTTCTTGCTGGCTACCAGCTTCTTTGGGCTGGCCGCCTCTTATTTCTTTACGGACTCGGAGGCTCCGTTATTGATGATCGCCTTCTTCTCGGTAGGCTTGATCTTTCTTTCCGGAGTCTCTTATCCCTTGGAATTGATGCCTTGGTATTGGCAAATGGCCCATTATATCATTCCGGCGGCTCCCGCTACGCTGGCCTATGTACAGCTCAACTCGATGGGAGCGTCGATTGAGCAAGTCGGTGTGGAGTACGTGACGTTGTGGGTGCAATGTGCCGTTTATTTCCTCTTGGCTTGCTGGGTGTACCGGCGGAATATCTTAAAGGCTAGCCGTGCCTTGTCGTCATTGTAGCTCCCGTATCCTGACGTCGATGCCGCTATCTTTCAAGGCATCTTTCAACTCGCCGATCTTCGTATCCCCGTAATGGTAAGGGTATAAGATTTTAGGCGAGAACATCCGGGCCGCTTTCGCCGCTTGCGAGACGGTCATGGTATAAGGCTGGTTGACGGGAAGGAAAGCGATATCGATGTCTTTCAGGTCTTTCATCTCCGGGATGTCTTCCGTATCGCCGGCTATATAGACTCTTAGTCCGTCGAACGTGAGGATATAGCCATTATCCCGGTGGCGGGGGTGATATTTATCCCGTCCGGGTGTGGTGTTATAGGCGGGGACGGCCTCTATCTTCATATAGCTGATGGAGGTATCCGTATCGCCGTTTTTCAGGACCTTCCCTTTTCCCAGCTTCTTTTGGCTGTTCTCGTTGGCGATGATTTCCGTATCGCTTTTCTCGACAGCTTGTATCGCTTTCGGGTCCAGATGATCGCCATGCTCGTGGGTGATCAAGATGATATCGGCTTTCGGGAAAGTCGTATAATCGGCGTATTCGGAGACAGGATCTACCTGTATCGAATGATTGTCGTACGTAAGCATCAGGCTGCCGTGCTTGATGAACGTGATGGTCAGTTCTTTTCCGCTCTTGGTCTTGAAAGAATCCGAGGCGAAGTTACTAGCGGAGGCTAAGCTCGCCATGAATAAACTACACATAAGCATACATGATTTTAGTCTCATAATCTCGCGGTTTTTTATAAGTGTTTCCGCAAATATACTCATAATAGATTAATTCCCTAATTTGTTCGCCTATCCGGTATAAATATTTACATTTGCGACGTATATTCTGATAACATGAAAACGAAATGAGAAGAATTGTTCTGTTGATTACGATTTGTTGCCAAGTATTTTGGGTGGCGGCGCAAAAGAAAGCGCCCAAATGGATGGATAAGCAACGAAAGGCGGTGGTTACCGTCACCACTTATGGAAAAGATAACCAGAAGAAAGCGTCCGGTACGGGATTTTTCATAACCGAGACCGGTGAGGCGTTGTCCGGCTATTCCTTGTTTAAGGATGCGGCGAGGGCGACCGTGACCGACGCTGACGGAAAAGAATATCCGGTAAGCCGCATCTTGGGGGCTGATGAATTATATGACGTGATCAAGTTCAAGGTAGAGGTGCCGAAGAAAGCCGTGTTCTTGCCGATCGCCCGTGAGCCGATCTCGCAAGGAGCTACCGCTTATCTGATGCCTTACTCGACCGGTAAGATCACGAAGTTCGGGGAAGGACCGGTCTCGGAGGTCAGTAAGTTGAAGGAGCCGTTCAGCTATTATAAATTGTCGATGGCGCTGGAAAGCGGGCAGGTAAACGCTCCTGTATTGACGGCGGACGGCGAGGTGTTCGGCTTGGCGCAGGAAGACGCGTCGGGGAAGAAGGAAGATTCCTACGCGGTCTCGGCGGGATATGCGAATAGCTTGACGATTCAGTCGGCGGACGCCTTTAATTCCACCTATAGCCGGATTGGTATCCGGAAGGCGTGGCCGGCGGACGCGAGCCAAGCGCAGGTCTCCTTATACCTGATGGCAAGCTCGCAAGACCCGAAGACGTATCTGGCTACCTTGAATGATTTCATCGCCACTTTCCCGGATTCTCCCGACGGGTATTTGAACCGTGCCAATCATTACGCTTACCACCGTGCGGATCTGGCTCCTACGGAGGCCGAGCAGGGGGCTTGTCTGGATAAGGCGTTGGAAGATATAAACACGGCTTCCCGCTTCAGCGAGCGGAAAGGGGATGTCTGGTTCAACCGAGCCAAGCTGATCTACGGTGTGGCCGCCGCGGATACGACCTTGAATAAGGAGCAGTGGACCGTCGATGCCGCTACCGAGGCGATACAAAAAGCGATCGGGGAGGAGGACTTGCCGGTCTATCGCCAATTGGAAGGGGACATCCATTTTTATAAAGGAGATTTCGAGCAGGCGTTCGCTGATTATATGAAGGTGAACGATAGCGATATGGCTTCCTCTACCTCTTGGTATTGGGCGGCGAAGGCGAAGGCGAATATCCGGGGCGCTAACTTCGGGGATATCATCGCCTTGCTGGATAGCGCCATCGCCAAATGCGGCAACCCGCCAACGAACGAGGCCGCTCCCTATATCTTGGAACGGGTGGATCTCCGCTTGAAACTGATGCAATACAAGGAGGCCGTGGACGATTATGATTTATACTACGATCTCTTGAAAGGACAGGTCGGCGACCGCTTCTTCTATTACCGCGAGCAAGCGAAGTTCCGCATGAACGATTTCCCCGGAGCCTTGGCTGATATCCAATCCGCGATCCGCTTGAATCCGGGCGACCCGACTTATCCGGCGGAGGAAGCGTCCGTATATATCCGTATGGAAAACTATGATCAGGCGTTGAGGAGCTTAGAGAATGCCTTGCGGATCGCTCCGGATTTCGCCTCTTGCTACCGTCTGCGAGGCATCTGCTACGTCCGTCAGGGTAAGAAGGCGGAAGCGTGCGAGGCTTTCAACAAGGCGAAGGAGTTGGGTGATCCTGTCGTGGACAAATTAATAAAGGAACATTGTAAGTGACGAGATATCCGGGCAGGTATGCACGTCCGTATCTACCCAGCTGCAGGTCCGTATCTGTCTGGTTGCAGGTCCGTATCTGTCTGGTTGCAGGTCCGTATCTGTCCGGTTGCAGGTACGTATCTGCACGGATGCACGTCCGTATCTACCCCGCTGCAGATACGTATCTGCGCGGTTGCAGGAATGTATCTGCCCGGATGTAAGGCACCGCTTATCTCCCTATGAACTTCTTGAACGCCTCTACCTTGTCGTTCAATATCAATTCCTCCGGAAATCGTGTCTCTTGCAATAACTCGTAGATATGATCGTACCGGGCTATATCGAAAGAGATATGCGCGTCGCTCCCTAAAATCACAGGAACCTCGTATTTCTTGCATAGGCGCAAGATCGTGAGGTTATTATCCCGGGCGGTGAGTTTCTTGCGGACCGGGTTGAGAGAGCTGTTGTTGATCTCCAGCAACGTGTGATGCTCTTTGGACGCTAATACGATAGGCTCGAAATCCACCTCGGCCGTGCCGTCTCCCGGGTGGCTGATGATGTGGACATGCGGGTTGCGGATCGCCCCGATCATCGCCTCCGTGTTCTGCTCGACCGTTCCCGGTTTGTAGCAAAGCGAGTGGATGCCCGCTATCCGGATATCCAGCATCGGGAAGTACTCCTCGCCCATATCGATCGTACCCTTATAGTCGATGATGTTCAATTCCGCTCCGAGCAATAACTCGACACCGTATATCCGGCGGGGAACCACATGTAGGTTGCGGAAGTAAATCGGGGAGCATGCCCCCGGTATGCCGGGGGCATGCTCTGTTATACCTAGTAACTTCAATCCTTTCTCGGAGGCGGCCACTGCCATTTCTTGCAGGGTGCTAAAGGCATGCCCACTGGCTACCGTATGGGTATGCACGTCAAGTAACGTCTTCATAAATTCGTCTTTAACCTACCCGCGAAGGTAGTTATTATTTGGTGGATACCCAATTCCCGGATAAAATAAGCGTCGTGCGAGATCAGCAAGATCGTGCCCCTGTACGCACGGACCATGGAGGTGATAATCTCGATGCTTTGGATGTCGAGATTATTGGTCGGCTCATCTAGGATAAATAGGTCCGGAGTCTGGTTACTGATCATCAAGCAACAGAATGCCAACCTCATTTTCTCGCCTCCGCTCAGCTTCCCGCAGCTCTTCTCCCACGTGTCGTGCGGGAAGAGGAAACGGTTTAGCAAAGTCTTGATCTCGTGCTCTTGGAAATGACGCTCGTTGAAGGCTTGCGCTTGCTCGTACACCGTCCGGCCGTTCCGGACGATCGAGTATTCTTGGTCGATATAGATAGAGGAGAAATCCGCACGGATCAAGGAACCGCTACGAGGCGGTAACTGGCCGGTAATCAACTTCAGCAAAGTCGTCTTGCCGGAACCGTTATCGCCTTGTATCAGCCACCGTTCCCCACTCTTGATCTGGAAGCTCATCGGGGAGGGCCATAGATCGCCGGCCTCGGCGTAACCGAAATTGATCTCCTTGGCGGTAACCAATATCTTGCCTTCGTGTAAGCCGGATGCGCTGAAATCCAGTTTCATGCCTTGAAGGTCGGGTAGGGAGGAGAGCATTTGCTTTAGCTCGTTGGCAAGGTTCTCCATCTTGTCCTCGTGAACCTCTTTTAGTTTGGAGGCGCTTTTCTCGGCGTTCTCCTTCAATCCGCCCATCATGATCCGGGGGATTCCTTTCCGGACGCTTTGCTTCTCTCCCCGGGATTCATGCTTTTGTTTTCGCTCGGCTACCTCACGGGCGGTTTTCCTGACCCTGCGAAGCTCTTTCTCCTTCGCTTCCAGTTTCTCTTGCATGGAAGCCTGTTCCTGTTCTTTTTGTTCCTTGTAGAAATCATAATTACCCCCGTAAAGGGTGATCCCCCCGACGGATAATTCCGCTATGGAAGCTAATAGGTTCAATAAGGTACGATCGTGGCTGACGACCAACAAGGTGATACGGCAAGACGTGATGAAATCGTATAACTTCTCCCGGCTGCGCCTATCCAGATGGTTAGTCGGCTCATCCAATAGCAGGATCGAGGGTTGGTGGATCTCGATTCCGGAGAGGAAAACCTTGGTTTTCTCGCCGCCACTTAATGTGCGCATCGGTTGGGAGAGGAGGATATGCTCCAAACCCCAAGCGTGCAGGGCGGCGAGGCTCCGTTCCTCGATCGTCCAGTCATCCGCCAGCGTATTGAAATTAGAGAGGGAGGCGTCGCCCTCGGTAATCGCCCGCAAGGCTTCTAGTTTCCCGTCGATACGTAGGGCCTGGGCCACCGTCAGGTTATCATATTGCCCGAAATGCTGGGGTACGTAATAGGGTGGGGTCGGATAGATAATCTCCCCTTCCTGCGCTTGCAAGGTTCCAGCCAAGATACGGAGGAAGGTGGATTTTCCCGATCCGTTGTTCCCGACTAAGGCTACCTTTTGCCCCTTGTTGATCGTCAAGTCGATCCCCTTGAATAAGACTTGATTGTCCGGATGTATATACGTGATTTTTTGCGCTACGATACTCATAGTGTGAACTGATTTAAAATGTGAGATACTAAAATGGATAAGAAATACCGATGATGATCGGTTTCACTATAGCCTCGAATCTGTCGTCACGAAATCAGCCCTATACGGATAGAGGGCTTTCCGGATGGAAAGAACGACATCTTGAGATAAATTAAGCGGCTATTCTCATTGGAGTAATTATATAGTTATATAGGGACGCAAAGTTAGGAATAGTTTTGGGTTTAGGCAAATGAGTATATACTTTCATGTACAAAAGGGTATGCTTTTGCCCTTGAAAGTATATACTTATGGGGATAAAGCCTAGAATTTCTTTGTTTGCTTAAGGATATAGAACTTGGCTAAGTCGCCCGTGATGGGTTGCTTCTGCTGGTCCAGCATTTTCAGTTGGCCTTCCTCTACCTTATAATACGTGATGTCTCCCCCTTCTTGTCTCGCCGTCAAGACGTTACCATCCAGCGTGTAAGTTCCCTTATCATTAAAAATACCGTCTTTCTCGTCAATATATTCGGAGCGGAGGGTAAAGGTTTTATCCTTGTTCAATGTCAAGGTCGTTTTAATACCCGGCGAGCTGGCGGCTGGTAATGTCCCTTCGTAAACACCCCAGTAATCCAAGGAAGTCTCTGCGTTGTGCATATCCGGTACTTGGGCGGTTTCCTGCTTGTTCTTGTCTGTTTGCGTGGCGTCTGCCTTTGGGTTGCCGCTACAGCTGAATAGGGCTGCGGCTACCGCTACTACTAATACATATTTTTTCATGTCATTCAATTGAATTATAAGTTCTCGTTATTTAAAACCAGTTTGTAGGTTGTTTTGTTGCGTACCGATATTCAAATAATAAGGATCGTGTCTGGGTTCCATCTGGCGAAAAAGCATTATCTTTGTGTTGTAAAACATAGATAACATTTTTATTCGTAAGATTATGTCATTACCAAACGATCCGATGATGCTATTCAGCTTCATCAATATGAAACTTCGTGACAATTATTCTTCCCTCGACGATTTATGCGAGGATTTGCAAGTGAACAAGAAATCCCTTCTTACAAAGCTTAAAGACGCTGGTTTTGAATACAGCCCGGAGCATAATAAGTTCTGGTGATCGGGAGTGATCCTAGCCCGGTAAACCTATGAGATCCGAACCATAGGTCAATGACTTACGTATCGTAATCCATTGACTTACGATGCGTAATCCAATGGATCGCATACCCCGGTCGACAAGGTTGTCTCCATCAAGTCTCATTCGATATAGTTCTTGACGATCTCTTTCCGGTCCGTATACTTCGGATACTTAAAAGCCGGTATGCCGAGCGCCATGATCGCTTGTATCTTGCCGTCGATCCCTAGCGTCTTGGCGAGCGTATCTTTTCCTTCCTGCCGGATAGCGGTGAGCACAAAGCCCATATAGATCTGGCTTACCCCAAGCGATTGCGCCATCAAGGAGGCGTTTTGATAAGCGAGGTTAGCGTCCTCACTTCCGAATCGGTTGGACTTCGGTGTATGGATCAGTAGCAGGGCGGTGGCTTTCCGGAGAATCGGATCTTTACCCGCCTTGTGTTCCTCTTTCAACCGATTGAATACCGGTACGTATTTATAGACATCCTTCATAAACGGCTTGACCACACATTTCACGACGGGATTCAATAATAGCTTCGCCAAGGAGTCGAACACGCCTATCGTATAATCGCTCACCTGCCGTAGCTTTCGCGGATCGGTGACGACGGTGAACGAGAGACTTTGGGAGTTTGTAGCCGTCGGCGCAGAATGAGCGGCCTCCACGATCTTGTCCAGCATCTCCTTGGGGACGGGCCTCGAGGTCAATGTCCGGTTGGAACGGCGTGACTTGATCAGCAACATCACCTGCTCCGGCGTAGGCATTTGGCTGTAATCGATCGTATGCGTTTTCTCCGGCGGGAATTCGCTGTGCGACACGGAGCCCGTCGGACATACGTCCACGCAATGCCCGCAAACGATGCAGCTTTCCACACGTACCAGCCCGATCGTCTCTCCGGCCCTTTCTTGCGTGAATATATCCGAAGGGCATACCCGTACGCATTTCCCGCATTTGATGCAACTCTCTTGGTCTATGTTTAGTGTCATCCTTTTCCTCCTTTTGATAAGTAAAATAAAAACTCCTGCAACCATCAAGATTACAGGAGTCTATATATAAACAATTATTTTATTGTTTAGTTGATTACTTCTTCATAGCTTCCTCGATAGCAACCGCTACGGCAACCGTAGCACCTACCATCGGGTTGTTACCCATACCCAAGAATCCCATCATTTCTACGTGAGCAGGAACGGAAGAAGAACCAGCGAACTGAGCGTCACCGTGCATACGGCCCATTGTGTCCGTCATACCATAAGAAGCAGGACCAGCGGCCATGTTGTCCGGGTGCAAAGTACGGCCCGTACCACCACCAGAAGCAACAGAGAAATACGGGTGACCGTTCTCCATACATTCTTTCTTATAAGTACCGGCTACCGGGTGTTGGAAACGAGTCGGGTTTGTAGAGTTACCCGTGATAGATACGTCAACACCTTCCTTACGCATGATAGCTACACCCTCACGAACGTCGTCAGCGCCGTAGCACTTAACTTTCGCACGAAGACCGTTAGAGTAAGCTTTCTCCTCGATAACGTTCACCTCACCTGTCATGTAGTCGAACTGAGTCTGTACATACGTGAAACCGTTGATACGAGAGATGATCTTAGCGGCATCCTTACCTAAACCGTTCAAGATAACACGCAACGGCTCTTTACGAACCTTGTTTGCCATCTCGGCGATCTTGATAGCGCCCTCAGCTGCGGCGAAAGACTCGTGTCCAGCCAAGAAAGCGAAACACTTCGTCTCCTCACGAAGCAAACGAGCGGCCAAGTTACCGTGGCCGATACCCACCTTACGGTCATCCGCAACAGAACCAGCGATACAGAATGCCTGCAAACCGATACCGATAGCCTCGGCAGCCTCGGCAGCGTTCGTACAACCTTTCTTGATAGCGATAGCGGCACCTACTACGTAAGCCCAGCAAGCGTTCTCGAAACAGATCGGTTGAGTTTCCTTACACATTGTATAAGGGTCGATACCCTTAGCATCGCAGATAGCCTTTGCGTCTTCGATACCGTTGATACCATATTCGTTTAATACCGCGTTGATATGATCAATACGACGGTCATAACTTTCAAATAAAGCCATATTATTTTTTTACTTTTTAAAATTCTTATTTACTAGGAATAAAGATATCAGAAAGTTGAAAACCAATACACCGCCACAACAAGCCACGTAAAACGCCAACCACGGTTTCTCCGGCTTCATCACGAAATACGTGATAAGCGTAGCCACAGCCGTGATAACACTCAGCCCGATGAGGACACGTGTAAATGTTTTCTTATTCATTACGAGGATCGATATATTTTACAGCTTCTTTGAAACGACCGTAAGAGCCTTTCGCCTTTTCCAGTGCCTCGTTAGCGTCCATACCCTTCTTAACCATATCCATGAATTTACCCAAGTGGATGAATTCATAACCGATTACTTCGTCATCAGCGTCTAATGCCATGCGCGTGCAATATCCCTCGGCCATCTCCAAGTAGCGGGGACCTTTAGCCAATGTACCGAACATCGTACCCACTTGGCTACGCAAACCTTTACCAAGGTCTTCCAAGCCAGCGCCTACAGGCAGACCTCCCTCTGAGAAAGCGGACTGTGTACGACCGTAGACGATCTGCAAGAACAACTCGCGCATAGCGGTGTTGATAGCGTCACAAACAAGGTCTGTGTTCAATGCTTCCAAAAGAGTTTTACCCGGAAGGATCTCAGAAGCCATAGCCGCTGAGTGAGTCATACCGGAACAACCGATTGTCTCTACAAGAGCCTCTTGGATGATTCCTTCTTTAACGTTTAATGTCAGCTTACATCCACCTTGTTTCGGCGCGCACCAACCGATACCGTGAGTCAAACCAGAGATATCAGTGATCTGAGTTGCTCTAACCCACTTTCCTTCTTCAGGAATCGGAGCGCACTGGTGGTTAGCTCCCTTCTTTACAACACACATGTGTTGAACTTCATGTGAATAAATCATAATCGCTAATTTATTATATTAAAGTGTAATAAAACCTTATGCTAATTTTATAGTAATATCGCTTTCTCTAAAGATCGCACAAAGATAAATTTTTTAATCCAGCCATGCAAGAGGCGGGATTTGTTATTTGTCGTTAGGGTATGGTTTTAACGGTTCCCCATTTAACAGGATCTCGTACGTGATAGGGGCGATCTTTTTCATCATAAGGCCTACTCCGCAATATTTTTCTTGCGACAAGCGGATCGCCTTGTCTATCTTGGCTGCGTCTTCCTTGTTCCCTTGGATATGGTAGGTCATGTGGAATGCGGTGTATACCATGGGGATGGTGTCGGAGCTCTCGGCCTTCACGTCAATGGATACTTTCTCGAAACGTACCCTCATCTTGTTGAACAAAGGGATTACGTCCATGGCGCTGCATCCGGCTAAGGCTACGAGCATTAGGGCTTTGGGACGGGGGCCCTCGTCGTTGCCCCCGTTCTCCATATCCCTGTCTATTGTCACCTTATGCCCGTCTAGCAAGGTCTCGAATGTCAAGTCCTTTTCCCAGTTTAGAGTGATTTGAGCGGACATGTTATTCTTGTTTATTTTAGTATTTCTTGAAGTTTAGCGTCGATCTCCTCGCCATGTAGGTTCTTGGCGATGATCGTTCCGTCCTTATCCACCAATACGGTGTGAGGGATGCTGTTTACCCCGTATAGTTGAGCACCGGAGTTTTTCCAGCCTTGCAAGTCGGAGAGTTGGGTCCATGTGATATTCAGGTCCTTTACGCCTTTCGCCCATGCGTCAGCCTTGCTATCCAAGGAGATACCAACGATCTCGAAACCTTTGTTCTTGTATTTCTTGTAAGCGGCTACCAAATTCGGCATATCCCGGCGGCAAGGAGGACACCAGCTTGCCCAAAAATCGATCAACACGATGTTCTTGCCATTGCCTACGAACTCGGATAGCTTGTGCGTCTTACCGTTCGGGTCGGCCATCTCGAAGTCCACGAACTTCTTGCCTACGGCTACGGTTTTCAGTACATCTAGGTGAGCCATGAGCTTATCGATGTTCGGAACGGCCTTGAAAGCGGAGTCCGCCTTGGCGATAATCTCGTTCTGGGCAGCCTCGTCCAAGCTATAACGGAAATCGTATAATAACTTGGCGGCGGATTGCTTGGTCGTATTATTCAATATGTAAGTCTTGACGGCATCGGTTACCTTTTGGTCGATCTCGTCATATTTCTTCTCGGCGGCGCTTACGACTTCCTTGTCCTCAGATTTCATGTCGGCGGAAAGCTTCTCCAAATCCGCACGCAAAGTCTTCATTTGTGCTTGCAGGGCTTTCAATCCGTCATTCTCCGGTGTTCCAGAAACGGCGGAAGCGGCCTCGTCAAGAACAGCCTGTAATTTACCGTTCTCCAGTACGAATACGCTTGTAAAAGGAGCGTTCTCGCCGGAAGCGGCACGTTTGGGTTCCACGACATCCTCGGCGAAGGCGAGTTTGCGTAGGGCAGGGGCGCTCTGTGTTCCTTTGAACGTGAACGTGCCGTTCTGCACCAATGCGCTATCCATTGGGGCGGCGTCTTGTACGCCATATTCATACAGGTAAACGTATTTTCCGTTTAGATCGGTGTTCGCTACGGTACCGTTGATCTCGTAACCCGGTTTTTCGCTGCATGCGGCTAGGAGCAGAGCTGATGCGGCAAGAGTAAGATACTTTTTCATTTTGTATTTGTGTTATGTAAGTAATGTATTAAAATATGGAATATTGACTTCGCGAATATACGAAGTCTTTTGGGAAAAAACGTTGCCCGATGACATTTACATAAGGCTTTGCTCCGAAAAAAGAAATATTCTCGCTTATCTTATCTGTAGAAGAGTGAATTTTTAAGTATAGTGTTGTTTTTCAATTTATTGCAGTTTTGTTGTTTTTTATGCTTAGGAAACTTTAGTTTCTTCTAGGGAAAACAAAAGTTTTCCTATGAATAAACAAGAGTTTCTCCCGTATAAAACTCTTGTTTCTATCGGAAGAAACAGATGTTTCTTTTAGAAGGTCGGCTATGTCTCCAATGAAAATCTGTCCGAGTTATTGAAATAAGTGGAGTTTTATGTACTTTTGAGGACTAAACAACGGACGATTGAGACAATGACATTTAAAGAAGTACTTCAAAGATTCCGTACCGGATCTTTTACCGAAAGAGAAAAGGGAGCGAAGTTTGAGAAACTGATGAAGAGATGGTTCCAAACGGACCCTCGCTATGCGGATAAATTGCAGGAGGTTTGGCTTTGGGAGGAATTTCCGGGAAAAAAGGATTTCGGCGGGAAAGATCTAGGTATAGACTTGGTGGCGAAAACTGATTTGGGTGATTATTGGGCCATCCAGTGTAAATGCTATGACGAGAAGGCCGTCATAAGCAAGGCGGTCGTAGACTCCTTTATATCCACCGCTCATCGTGCGTTTATAGATGATTTAACCTTGAAGACCACGTATTTCAGTAACCTGATCTGGGTTTCTACCACCTTGCGCTGGGGAGCGAATGCGGAAGAGACGTTGAAAGGTCAAGACATTTCGGTGACTCGTATCAATATGCATGAGTTGGAGGCTTCTCCGGTTGATTGGGATAAACTCTTGAAAGGGGATACGGGAAAAGCGGCTTTACGGGAAGGTAAACAGCCTCGCAAGCATCAGTTGGAAGCGATGAAAGCGGCTCATGAATATTTTAGGGTACATGACCGGGGAAAACTAATCATGGCTTGTGGAACGGGAAAAACGTACACCTCCTTGGAGATCATAGAGCAAGAGACCGGGGGCAAGGGACTGATTTTATTCATGGTCCCCAGTATCGCTCTTTTAGGACAATCGCTGAATGCTTGGATGACAGATACGAAATACAGGATGAAGGCTGTTTGTATTTGCTCGGATTCCAAGGCTTCCAAAAGGAACGATTTCGATAATGACGAGACGAGTATCATCGATAACCCATTGCCCGCCACGACAAATATCAACTCGATAAAACGGCAATTATTAGGCTATAAGGATACGGACGGACTGGTTGTCGTATTCTCGACCTATCAAAGTATAGATGTCTTGGCCGAGGCGCAGCGAGCGCTATTGGAGGCTGATCCGTCTTATGGTATATTCGATTATATCGTTTGCGACGAGGCGCATCGGACAACCGGTTTTAAGCAAAAAGGTCGTGATGAGAGTCATTTTACTAAAATACATGACAATGACTTGATCCGGGGGAAAAAGCGTCTTTACATGACGGCTACCCCACGTTATTATAATGACAATGCCAAGGCGACGGCTAAAGACAAGGATTTAGTGTTGTGGAGCATGAATAACCCGGACTATTATGGCGAGGAGTTTTTCCGGATCGGATTCGGACGTGCCGTGCGTGAGGGACTGCTGACGGACTATAAGGTATTGGTGCTGACGATTAGCGAGGATGATATCCCGGATTCTATCCTAGAGGATGTCAAGGATAAGCAACAAAAGGAAATAAAGATGGACGACGCCAGTAAGCTCATCGGTTGTATCAATGGCTTGTCCAAACGTATAAAAGGAGATAAGGGGGTTACGAAGGAGGCGGACCCGGTATTGATGCGGAGGGCCGTGGCGTTTTGCTCGACCATTAATCCGAGTGAGCGGGGGAGCGGTATCTCTTCCAAGGGGTTTGCTGCCGTGATGCCTACGATGGTGAGAAAATATAAGGAATCCTTGTCGGAGGAAGTACGGGAAGAGGTCGTGGATATCGAGGTTCAACATATCGACGGGGCGATGAATGCCGCTACACAGGAGGAGAAGATCGCTTGGCTGAAGGAGGAGACCGGCAATCCGAACGAGTGCCGTATTCTATCGAACGTGCGTTGCTTGTCCGAAGGGGTGGATGTGCCGGCTTTGGACGCTGTTCTTTTTGTCGCCGCCCGTAATAGCGAGGTGGATGTCGTGCAGAGCGTGGGGCGTGTGATGCGTACGTTCCACAAGGGGGCTTCGGATGAGAAGAAATATGGTTATATCATTGTCCCGGTAGTCGTTCCGGCAGATGTGGAGCCGGAGAAGGCGATGGAGGATAACGAGCGTTTTTCCGTGGTCTGGAAAATCTTGAATGCCTTGCGTGCCCACGACGATGAGTTTAACGCTACGGTCAATAAGATACATTTGAATAAGGTGAAGCCTCCCAAGGTGGTTGTCGCCGGGATACCGCAAGGCTCGGGCCGGATGCACGGGAAGGATTGGATGCCCGATCCGCAGGATCAACAGACGGGGGCGACCGAGCTAAGTAATGAGGAGATCGCTCGCCAGTTGGAACTTCGTTTCGGTTCTTTGCAAGATGGGATCTACGCGAAGATGGTCGAGAAGGTCGGAGATCGCCTGTATTGGGAGAACTGGGCGAGGGAGATCGGTTTGATCGCCCAGAAATTTATAGAGCGCATCGCCCGTGTCGTGAAAGAGGGATTGCACAAAGAGGCTTTCGTTGAATTCTTGAATGGCTTGCAAAAGAACTTGAACCCTTCCATTGACGAGGGACAAGCGGTGGAGATGCTGGCGCAGCATATGATTACACGTCCGGTATTCGATGCCTTGTTTAAGGACTATCAGTTTGTCAAGAATAATGCGGTCAGCCGTAGTATGCAACGTATGTTGGAGCTACTGGAGAGCGAGGCCATGGAAAAGGATACGGAGGTATTGAATAAATTCTATGAGAACGTGCGCATGAACGTAGGCGATATTGACAATCTGGAAGGAAAGCAGACGCTTATCAAGAATCTGTATGAGAAGTTCTTCAAGGGCGCTTTCCCGAAGACCGTGGATAAGCTGGGTATCGTTTATACACCGGTGGAATGCGTGGATTTTATTATCCATTCCGTTGACGATATCTTGCGCAAGGAATTTGATTGCAGCCTTTCGGATGAGAATGTGCATATCTTAGATCCTTTCACGGGGACAGGTACTTTCATTACCCGTTTGTTACAAAGCGGTTTGATCCGTCCGGAAGATCTGGAACGTAAATATAAGAATGAGATTCATTGCAATGAGTTGGTCTTGCTCGCTTATTATATCGCTGATGTCAATATCGAGAGCGTCTTTCATAGTCTCGTAAAGCGAGATACTTATTTGCCGTTCGAGGGCATTTGCTTAACGGACACTTTCCAGACAACCGAGAACGAGGAGAATGTCTTGGATCAGACTTGGTTTCCCGAGAATGCGGCGAATGTGGATAAGCAAAAGAAAGCTCCGGTACGGGTTATAATGGGTAATCCTCCGTACTCGGTCGGACAGAAATCGGCGAATGATAATGCGCAGAATTTGAGTTACGCTCATTTGGATAAACGGATTGCCGAGACGTATGCCAAAGCCGCTCAAGCGACTAATAAGAACTCTCTTTATGATAGTTATATTAAGGCGTTTCGTTGGGCGAGTGATCGTATTGCGGATTGCAAGGATGGGGGTGTGGTAGCTTTCATTAGTAATGGGGCTTGGATTGATGGAAATGCTCAAGAAGGATTTAGGAAATGTCTTGAGGATGAATATTCGAGTGTATATGTGTTTAATTTAAGGGGAAACCAACGTACGAGTGGTGAGTTGTCTCGTAAAGAAGGCGGTAAAATATTTGGTTCAGGTTCTCGTACGCCTATATCAATCACCTTCTTAATAAAGAACCCGAAAAAGAAAGGGAAAGCGACGATTCTGTATCATGATATTGGTGATTATTTATCTCGTGAGCAGAAGCTTAAAAAGATAAGTGAGTTTGGTTCCGTTGATTCTAGTAAATTACAATGGGAGATTGTTGCTCCGAATGAGAAAGGGGATTGGATTAATCAGAGAGGGGATGTGTTTGATTCTTTGATACTTTTGGGTGATAAGGATAATAAAGCTAATAAGCTAACTCTATTTAATGCTGTTTATGCAAGAGGCATAGGTTCTTCTCGCGATTCATGGGCTTATAACTATTCGAGACAAAAAATGCTTGAGTCAATGAGACGATCAAATGAGTTCTATAATGAGCAAAGATTAAAATATCAAGAATATAAAAGGTATAATCCGAATATTGATGTTGTGAGTTTTATTGACAATGACCCATTAAAAATAAGTTGGAGTAGAGCTTATAGACAAGATGTAGAAAAAAATAGAGAGCATTTTTATGATGTTAAATATGCCTCTATAGGGTTGTATCGTCCATTTTCAAAGCAAAATTTGTATTTTGATAAGACTGTTCTAAATGATGTAGGACCTATTTTTAATATGTTCCCGACTTCAAGTCATAAGAATTTAGTGATTTGCGTTAGCGGTGTCGGCGTAACAAAAGACTTTAGCTGTATCATAACAGATATGCTTCCAGATTTAGAACTTATAGGAAAGAGTCAATGTTTCCCTCTCTACTGGTACGAAGAAAACAAGAACAAGCAGCAAACCTTGTCCTTATTCGATACCGAATCAAGCGATGATTACATCCGTCGAGACGGAATTACCGACTGGATACTGAAAGAAGTCCGTACCCGTTTCGGAAATGCCCGGAAGATCACGAAAGAAACCATCTTCTACTATGTGTATGGCTTGCTTCATTCCCCAAAATACCGGGAAGCCTTTGCGGCCGATTTGAAGAAATCCTTACCACGTATCCCGATCGTGGAAGATATAGACGCATTCCTCGATTTCTCCTATGCGGGTAAGCAACTGGCTAATCTGCATCTGAATTATGAGGAAATACCTGCGTATGAGGGCGTGACAGTCATTGGCGACAGGCAAAAGGAGGAAGCCCCGGATGGTCGTATGATTGCCGGAACTACGGATCTATATGCGGTCAAGGTGGATTATAAATACTATGAGGTAGAGAAAATGCGATTCCCCAAAAAGGGGCAAAAGGATACGATTATCTACAACAGCTCGATTCGCATAGAGAACATACCCGATGAGGCGTATGAGTACATCGTGAACGGTAAATCCGCTATCGAATGGATCATGGAGCGCTATCAAGTGAAAACCGATCCAAGTAGCTTGATCAAGAACGATCCGAATGACTGGAGCCGTGAGCATGATAACCCCCGTTATATCTTGGACTTGCTACTCTCCGTAATCAACGTGAGCGTACAAACCATGGAGATCGTCAAAAAGTTACCGGATTTAAAGTTGGAATAAGAAAATAGTAAAAGGGGCTTCTTGTGAGGAATTCATATTTATTATTTTATAATCTAGAGATACACCTAGGGATAAAGCTTGCATGCATATAAAGTCTTTATGTAAAGGAGCTAAAAAGGTGTGTTTATACGATAAAGTATTATGTATTTGGGGCGGACGATGAAGGAGTTGATCTATATTGTCAGACCTGTTTTAGGAAATCGGCTTGTAAAGTGTTAATCATTCCTTCGGAACCAATTTTAGGGTGATTTTTCAATGAACATATCCCCTTGTCTTTTTATTAATACGGATTTTTTTCCTTATATTCGCGTCACTTTTGAACACGTATCAAATAATTTCTAAATAAATCAATTAAGAAATGACAAAGAGTGCATTACAAATCGCAAGAGCAGCTTACCAACCGAAGGTACCCGCTGCGTTGAAAGGTGCAGTGAAAGCCGTTGACGGCGAGTATACTCAATCAGTAGCCGATCAGGAAGAAATCAAGAAATTGTTCCCGAACACTTACGGAATGCCGATCGTTACATTCGAGAAGAGTAACGAGGAGAAGGCTATGCCTGTCATGAACGTTGGTGTGATCCTTTCCGGTGGTCAGGCTCCCGGTGGTCACAACGTGATCGCTGGTTTGTTCGACGGTATCAAGGCTCACAACGCAGATTCTCGTCTGTATGGTTTCATCTTGGGCCCGGGCGGTTTGATCGATCATAAATATATGGAATTGACGGCTGATATTATCGACGAGTACCGTAACACGGGCGGTTTCGATATGATCGGTTCCGGACGTACGAAATTAGAGACGAAAGAGCAATTCGATAAAGGTCTTCAGATCTTGAAAGAGCTTGATATCAAGGCTTTGGTTATTATCGGCGGTGACGATTCTAACACGAACGCTTGCGTATTGGCCGAGTATTACAAGGCTATTGGCGCCGGCGTACAGGTAATCGGTTGCCCGAAGACGATCGACGGCGACTTGAAGAACGCCCAGATCGAGACCTCTTTCGGTTTCGACACGGCTTGTAAGGTTTACTCCGAGGTAATCGGTAACATCCAACGTGACTGTAACTCCGCCCAGAAATACTGGCACTTCATCAAATTGATGGGTCGCTCCGCTTCTCATATCGCTTTGGAGTGCGCTTTGCAGACTCAACCGAACGTTTGTATCATCTCCGAGGAGGTTGAGGAGAAGAATATGTCTTTGGACGATATCGTTACTTACGTGGCTGGTATCGTGGCTAAACGTGCCGCCGAGGGTAATAACTTCGGTACGGTATTGATCCCTGAGGGCTTGATCGAGTTCGTTCCGGCTATGAAACGCTTGATCGCCGAGTTGAACGACTTCTTGGCTAAGCACGACGCTGAGTTCAAGATGATCAAGAAGAGCGAGCAACGTGCTTATATCATCAGCAAGTTGACGAAGGAGAACTCTGATCTGTATGCTTCTCTTCCGGAGGGCGTAGCTCGTCAGTTGTCTTTGGACCGTGACCCGCACGGAAACGTACAGGTTTCTTTGATCGAGACTGAGAAGTTATTGTCTGAGATGGTTGGCAAGAAATTGGCTGAGTGGAAGGCCGAGGGCAAGTACGTAGGCAAGTTCGCCGCACAACACCACTTCTTCGGTTACGAGGGTCGTTGCGCCGCTCCGTCTAACTACGATGCGGACTACTGCTACTCTTTGGGTTACACGGCATCTTGCTTGATCGCCGCCGGTAAGACAGGTTATATGTCTTCCGTACGTAACACGACCGCTCCCGCTGATCAATGGATCGCCGGTGGTATCCCTGTTACTATGATGATGAACATGGAGAAACGTCATGGCGAGATGAAGCCGGTTATCCAGAAGGCTTTGGTTAAGCTTGACGGCGCTCCTTTCAAGGCGTTCGCCGCTAACCGTGACGAGTGGGCTTTGACTACTAGCTATGTATATCCGGGTCCGATCCAGTACTTCGGTCCGACGGAGGTTTGCGACCAGCCGACTAAGACTTTGCAGTTGGAGCAAGCTTAATACAGACTTATACATTATATAATATATAAGCTAGAGAGGATGTCATTTATTTGGCATCCTCTTTTTATTTACATACATTTGCCACGAGATCTTAAACCTAAAAATAAATCTTTATAACACATGGATTCCATGAAAAAGAAAATCGCCTATCTATTGCTCCTTTTGATGCTGATACCTGTCGGCTCGTTCGCCAAGGAGAAACGTACGTTCGAGATCAAGGACGGTCATTTTTATGTAAACGGGAAGGTAACCCCGATCCTCTCGGGTGAGATGCATTACCCTCGTATCCCTCATCAATATTGGCGGCATCGCCTTCGGATGATGCGAGCGATGGGCTTGAATACGGTCGCTACCTATGTCTTCTGGAACCTGCACGAGACGGAGCCGGGTAAATGGGATTTCGAGGGAGACAAGAATCTGGCCGAGTATATCCGGATAGCGGGAGAGGAGGGATTGATGGTGATCCTCCGTCCCGGCCCGTACGTATGCGCCGAGTGGGAGTTCGGTGGTTATCCGTGGTGGTTGCAGAATATACCGGGCATGGAGATCCGCCGGGATAACCCGGAGTTCTTGAAACGCACGAAGCTTTATATCGATAAGCTTTACGAGCAGGTCGGCGACTTGCAGGTGTCGAAAGGCGGCCCTATCATCATGGTGCAGGCCGAGAACGAGTTCGGCTCTTACGTGGCGCAACGTAAGGATATCCCCTTGGAGGAGCATCGCCGCTACAACGCCAAGATCAAGCGGCAATTGGCGGACGCCGGTTTCAACGTGCCTCTGTTCACCTCGGACGGAAGCTGGTTGTTCGAGGGCGGTTCCACCCCGGGAGCGTTGCCTACGGCGAACGGGGAGAGCAACGTGGAGAACTTGAAAAAGGTGGTGAACGAGTATCACGGGGGAGTAGGCCCGTATATGGTAGCCGAGTTTTATCCCGGTTGGCTGATGCACTGGGCGGAACCATTCCCCGATATAAGCGATTCCGGCATAGCGAGGCAGACGGAGACGTACCTCCAAAACGATGTCTCTTTCAATTTCTATATGGTTCATGGCGGTACGAATTTCGGTTTCACCAGTGGCGCCAATTACGACAAGAAGCATGATATCCAGCCGGACTTGACCAGCTACGACTACGACGCCCCGATCAGCGAGGCGGGTTGGGTGACCCCGAAGTTCGACTCGATCCGCAACGTGATCCGGAAATACGTCACTTATGACGTCCCCGAGGCCCCAGCCCCTATACCGCTGATCGAGATCCCGTCGATCTCCTTGACGAAGGTAGCCGATGTGTTGGCCTTGGCGAAAGAAGGGGAACCAGTAGCGTCTCCGACACCTCTCACGTTCGAGCAATTGAACCAAGGATACGGCTACGTCTTGTACTCTACCCATTTCAACCAACCCCTGAAAGGCCGTTTGGAGATACCGGGCTTGCGTGATTACGCTACGATCTACGTGGATGGCGAGCGTGTCGGCGAGTTAAACCGTTGCTTCAACCAATATGCGATGGAAATCGATATCCCGTTCAACGCTACCTTGGACATCTTGGTGGAGAACATGGGGCGTATCAATTATGGCGAGGAGATCGTACGCAATACGAAGGGGATCATCAGCTCGGTCAAGATTAACGGCAGCGAGATATCGGACTGGAAGATGTACAAGCTCCCGATGGACCGGATGCCGGCTTTGGTCTCCGGCGAACCTTATGTCTATAAGAATGGCTCGCCCGAGGTAGCGGCGTTGGGGAATAAGCCGGTTCTCTACGAGGGAACCTTCCACCTGTCCGATACCGGCGATACGTTCATCGACATGGAGGATTGGGGAAAGGGCATTATTTTCATCAATGGCGTCAATATCGGCCGCTATTGGTATGCCGGCCCTCAGCAAACGCTTTACATACCGGGCGTATGGCTGAACAAAGGAGAGAATAAGATCGTTATTTATGAGCAGCTGAATAATGACCGGAAGTCGAGCGTACGGACGGTCAAGACTCCTGTCTTGACAAAACTAAAGAAAATTGCAGCCATGGAGAAAAAGAATCGTTTGATGGAAAAAACAGTAAGCCCGTTTAGCGTGGATGAGACGATGCGGCGGATCGAGGAGATTATCAAGTCTCAAGGAGGTTCCGTGTTCGCCATGTTCGATCATGGGCGAAACGCTAGCGAGGTAGGGATGAAGCTGCCTCCGAATAAGGTGATCGTCTTCGGCTCACCGAAAGTCGGGACTTTATTGATGCAGCAAGATCCGTCTATCTCTTTGGAGCTGCCGCTACGTATCTCCGTTTGGGAAGATGCGGACGGCAAGGTTTGGGTCGGTTCCCCGAATCTGGAGACGATCGCCTCCGAATACGGGATGGAAAACAGCGGCGTCATCGAGAAGATGCAAGAGGCCGTAACGAATATCGTGAGTAAATCGATAGCTGGTAGCCGGTAAGGCTCATGGATCTAATGCGATAAGAGCTTAGGAGGATGTCGGTAAAACGGCGTCCTCTTTTCTTTTATATGGCCCAAGAGACTCATTTACCGTGCTGTAGATTGATAATAAGGTTTAAAAGTCTTCGGAAAAATTAGGAATAGATTGTATTTTTTATGCGGTTTTTAACATATTGTTGATTCTTGTGAAGGTGTCTTTTTGTTAACAAGAATAAGCCTTATTGGGTCTATAATAGCTATTTGTACGAACACATATCCGCAAGTTCAAGGGAATGTGAAAAAAATATGCATACTATTGTTGTTTATTGAGAATAATAATTTATATTTGTACCCGTATACGAAGAGTGGATATAATTATTAATGTTAACCTATTTTTGTGTTATGATGAACAAACAGTTGGCTTTTGTTAAAAGCGGGCTGGGTTTGGCACTTTGTTTCCTTATGGTCGGTGCGGGTGTAACCCCTCCAATCCATGCGTCTAACGCGAATGTGTCCATCTCCCAACAAGCTAAGAAAGTTACCGGTACGGTAACTGACGCAAAGGGTGAACCCCTTTTGGGTGTGAATGTTGTAGTAAAAGGTACTACAAACGGTACGATTACCGACCTTGACGGTAAGTATTCCTTGGAAGTTGAGCCCAACTCCATTTTAGTCGTTTCCTACATTGGTTATGTATCCCAACAAATTCCGGCTTCGGGAGAAGTGGTAAATGTGACATTGAAAGAAGATACGCAAAACCTTGATGAGGTCGTAGTAGTAGGTTACGGTACGCAGCAGAAGAAAGATATCACAGGCTCCGTGGCAGTAGTCGATACGAAGGACCTTTTGGCATCTTCCGGATCTTCCGCTACCCAGCAGTTGCAAGGTAAGGCGGCCGGTGTATATATCGGTCAGACCGGTTCTCCGGGTTCTCCTTCAATGGTTCGTATTCGTGGTATCAATACGGTTAATGATAACGGCCCATTATACGTAATTGACGGCGTGTCAACACGTAATCAGGATCTAAGTACTTTGAATCCGAACGATATTGAGAGTATGCAGGTATTGAAGGATGCCTCTTCTGCCGCTATCTATGGTGCGCAGGCTGCGAACGGTGTTATCTTGATCACGACGAAGAAAGGTACGAAGAGCGGGCAACCGAGATTAACGTACGACGGTTATATTGGTGTCCAGAAGACGGGTAAGAAATATGACGTGTTGAATTCTATGGATCGCTTGAACCTAGATTGGGAGGCGCAGAAGAATAATATTGCTATGCGTGATATCGGAGGTTATCCAAGTAATCCTCAATTTGGTACGGGGGATAGACCTTCTATCCCGAATTACTTGACACAATCAGGTGCTCAGGGTTCTACTACAATAGATCCGAGCGACTATGATTATCCTACTACAACTTACGCACCATTCTCAGATACGGACTGGTGGGATGAGTTAGATCGTGCCGCCATGATTCAAAATCACCAGATCGGCTTGTCCGGTGGTACGGAAAAGGGACAGTATAACTTAAGCGCAAACTATTTCAAACAAGACGGTACGGTAATTGATTCTTACTATCAGCGTTATCAAGTGCGTGCGAATACCTCTTTCAATGTACGTGACTGGTTACGTGTGGGTGAGAACTTAACGTATGCTTTCACGAAAGATAATGGCTTGAGTGCGAATGGAGCGGAATCTAATCCTTATTCGTGGACATATCGTGCTTCTCCTTGGGTTCCGGTATATGATATCGCAGGTAATTTCGCTGGATCAAAGTTCTCCGGTACGGGTAACTTCCAGAATCCGGTAGCCAATCAAGTCCGTAATAAGGACAACTATTATACTCGCAACCGTATCTTTGGTAACTTATGGGCTGAGGCGGATATTTTCAAGGACTTGACATTCCGTACGAACTTCGGTATCGACTATACGAACCGGTATTATTATCGCATGGAAAAGAAAAATCCGGAGTTCTCAGAGTCTATGGGACAGAATAACTTTGAGGAACAAAGTGAGTTTAATTATCGTTGGGTATGGACGAATACGTTGACCTATAACAAGACTTTTAATGATATCCATAAACTTACCGTTCTGTTAGGTACGGAGGCTATCCGTGACGGTCTGGGACGCAAGTTGACCGGTCGTCGTTACAATTATTTGTTTGAGGATAATACGAATAGTTGGGTGCTGAATATGGGTGAGAATAACAACCAGCGTTTGGCGAATTCCGAATATAAGGGTGAGTTTGCTTTGTTTGGCTTGTTCGGCCGTGTAGATTATTCTTTCAATGATAAATATTTGTTCACAGGTATCATCCGTCGGGATGGTGTATCTCGTTTCTCAAAATCTAATCGTTATGGTGTGTTCCCATCCGCTTCTTTAGGTTGGCGTATTTCCCAAGAGGATTTCATGGAAAGTACGAGAGATTGGTTGGACGATTTGAAGTTGCGTGTCGGTTATGGACAGACAGGAAACTCTGAGGTTCCTCGTATTACGAACTATGCTATGGAACTTGCAACTTACCCGAAACGTTCTGACTACGATTTGAACGGACAGAATAATTCTACTACAACAGGTTTCATCTTAGATAAATATGGAAACGAGGATACCAAGTGGGAGTCTACAGAGATGTGGAACGTCGGAGTGGACGCTACTTTCTTAAATGGTAAATTCAATATTGGTGCTGAGTGGTATTGGAAGAAGACAACGGATATGTTGATCGAGGCTCAATATTCAGCGTTTGCTAACCCGGAGATCAAGAAACCATATATCAATTTCGGTGATATCAAGAATACGGGTGTCGATTTGAACTTGAATTATAGAGATTCAAAAGGTGATTGGTCTTGGGACGTAAGTTTGAACCTTTCCCATTATAAGAATGAGGTACTGCGTATCTCGGAGTCGGATGATGCCTCTTTGTGGGGAGCGGGAACTCGCTTGGATGGAAACGTGACCCGTACGACGAAAGGACATGCTATCTCTGAGTTCTATGGTTACAAGGTGAATGGTTTCTATGAGAACGTTGACGAGGTTTTGGCCTTGCCGCCTCTAGGACAATCCGGATTGAACGCTGAGTCCGCCAAGGCTTGGGTCGGTAAATTTAAGTTTGATGATGTGGATAAGGATGGTAAGTTGACGGAAAGAGACCGTACGTTCATCGGTTCTCCCCATCCTGATTTGATCGCTGGCTTAAACGCTACGGTTACTTGGAAAAACTGGGACTTCACGATGTTCTGGTATTCAACTATCGGCAATGACCTGTTTAACAATACGAAATATTTTACGGACTTCTGGATGTTCAACGGTAACAAGTCTGAGCGTATGCGTGATCAATCTTGGACTCCCGGTGCTGATAATAGCAATGCCATTTTGCCGATCTTGGATTCGAACGATGGTTATTCTGGTAAATTCTCGAACTCTTATTACGTAGAGAATGCTTCGTTCTTGCGTTTGAAGAATGTGGTTTTGGGTTATACGCTTCCGAAGAGCGTGTTATCTAAGGTGGGTATCCAAAACTTACGTTTGTATGTACAAGCCGAGAATTTGCTGACTATTACCGGTTACTCTGGATTGGATCCGGAATATACGAATGCGGATATGGGCAAAGAAAGTGGGGGAGACCTACAGAGAGGTGTTGATATGGGTGGATGGCCTTCAACGATGCGTTTCTTGTTCGGTGTAAATTTCGCTTTCTAATGTTTAGGGATTTGATTAACTTTTAAAATGAATTTTATTATGAAACACAACAAATATATATTAGCGTTGGCTTTTGCCAGTATGCTGACTTTAGGGTCTTGTGGCGATGATTTCTTGGGAAAGGAGCCGCAAGGAGTTTTGACCCCGGAGGCTTTGGCGAATGCTCAAGGTGTGGAGTTGCTGGTTACTAGTGCTTATGCGGGTTTAGCCTCTCCTGTGGAAGGATACGATCCCTATCAAGCTTCTCCGTTTAACTGGGTATGGGGTGGTATTTATGGGGGTGATGCCAACAAGGGATCAGACCCTAACGACCAATCTACGGTGAATGAGATAGAATTGTATAATACATTGTCGACCAATGGCTATATCAAGCAAAAATGGGTTTGGGTGTATCAAATGAGCAAACGTGTTAACTTGGCTCTTCAGGTCTTGGAAAAAGCGGAGGATATGAAGGAGGAAATTCGCCAAATGCGTAAAGGCGAGTTGAAATTCTTACGAGCCTTGGCTTATTTCGAGGGAATGCGTGTGTTTGGTGTTTATCTCCCCTATATTGATGAGACTAATCAAGAGAATGACCCAAAGGTGCATAATGACAAAGATATCTATAGTTTGGTCGTTGCCGACGTGGATGATGCTATAGCGAATTTATCGGATGATCCTAAGGTTGTTGGTGAGGTTGGTCGGGCGAATAAATCCGCAGCGAAGGCTTTGAAGGCTAAGATCTTGATGTGGCATGGTGATTTGGCGGAAGCGCAACCTATCTTAGCGGATGTGTTGACAAATGGTGTTACGTCTAAGGGTATGGCTTATGGACTGGAAGATGATCTGGACAATAACTTCAATGCTTTGACAGAAAATGGTAAGGAATCCGTTTTTGCGGTACAATACTCAAATGCGGCAGAGAATATGGGGGGGGCTCCCTTCTGTTTAGCTTATCCGCATAATACAGGTCCCGGTGGATGTTGTGGTTTCTACCAGCCTTCTTTTGAGTTGGTGAATTCGTTCCAAGTAGATGCGAATGGCCTTCCTTACTTGAACGGTGAATATCGTACGAAGAAGAGTGTATCAGTTCGTAACTCCGATAGTTCCCAAGATGCTGTGCTAGCCGTTAACGATAATAACATTGCGGTCGATCCTCGATTGGATTTTGCTGTAGGTCGTTTTGGTATTCCTTATAAGGATTGGGGATTCCCAGAGAATGGTTGGGTACGAGATGCTACGAATGGCGGTATCTTCATGCCGAAAAAGCATGTATATAGCAAGGCTGAGGATGCGGCTGGTATGAAAGCGTTATATGGTGGTTGGGCACCGGGTTCTGCTATGAACTTGCAATATTTAAGTGTTCGTGACTTAACTTTATTATATGCTGAATGCTTGGCTAACGCTGGGAATCTGAAAGGTGCGATGGAGCAGGTTAACAAGATTCGTCGTCGTGCGGCTTTGGATGTTAATATTGTTAAGTTAGATGATGGGACTCCAGCCGCTAATTATAAGATTGCCGAATATCCTTCTTCACATGCCGCATTCTCAAACAAAGATGTTTGTATCAAGGCGATTCGCATGGAGCGTAAGTTAGAGTTGGCTATGGAAGGTGAGCGCTGGTTCGATTTGTCCCGTTGGGGTGGTGATGTGATGGCTAGTGAGTTGAAAGCCTATGTGGACTATGAGAAACAGTATATCTCTAAGTTTGCGGGTGCCTCTTACCTGCCGGCAAATAAGACAATGTTGCCCGTTCCTGACGATGAGATCTTGACTTTGGGTACAGATCCGGAAACAGGTACTCCGTACTTGGTACAGCCGGAAGCTTGGAGAAACTAAAGGTTTATGGCGATAAGGAAGGCAGGGGACTTCCTTATCGTTTTTATTTTGAATGGTGCTTACAGATTCTTGCTCTTAAAGAGTTTGTCTTCTTATATTTTAGAATTCTTTTTTATTGAAACTCAATTAAATTTTAAAATTATGAAGAAGTTATTATGCTGTTTTATTATTTTGTGCCTTTCTGTGTGTTCTTTTTCTACAATTCAAGCTGTAGAAGTGGAAAACGATAATGTAGATATAATGGCAGTTGCTGCTGCTATGTATATTAAGGGGGAAACTTCTTTGAAGTTTAGTGGTGGTTACGCAGGGTCGTCTTACCAACTGTTCAATGCTCCTAGTGGTGCTGAATTTAGATGGAGTATTGTAGGTTCTGGGAATTGTTATTGTTATCCGAATGGTGATTATTGTTCGATTAACGTATATTCTCCGGGTTCTTATCGACTAGTTTGTGATGTATATGTTAATGGAGTTAGGGTAGATGGAGTGACAACTTATATAACGGTTATGCCATAGAAGAGTTTGTCTTGAATAATTGATGGTTATATGTTCTTTTATAACCACAAAAGGAATAGATGGTTTAATAAAAGTTAAAGGGTATGCATCACGGCATACCCTTTTTGCTTGAAGAAAATAGTATTCTTCAAATTCCCATTTCCTCTAATAACCCCAGTATTTCAAGAGGCACCCTGCGCACCCCGCTATGAGGAGGGTGTAGCCGGAGATACCCAGCCAGTCCGCCCCGGGGGGCGGTGGGGAGGAGGGGTGCCGTCGTGGCGGAAGAGCGTCAGCGAGGCGCCGATCGCCGCTAGCGTCACCTCCGTCTCCCGCATGAGGAGGGAGAGGAGGGCTAGCAGGAGAAGGAGCAGCGCCGGTAGCGTCTGTCGTTTCGGGAACAGGGGGATGCTGCGGGAAGATGACCCGGAGGAGCGCCGTGAGGCAACGGAGGATGAGTTCAAGGTATTTCATTTTAGTTGACAGTTGATGATAGGGGCGGCATCTGCCCGCCCTTTTGATTAACGATTGATAGTTGCGAGCTGATTTTTCGGCAAAGCTGGACGATCAGCTTACGATAGGCTTCCCGGTTATCGCCGTTCACCTCGCTGATGTAGGGGCTGTAAGCGATCTCCTTGGCGAAGGCCGTAGGGTTGGCGCTCATGTCGGCCGCCCGGGGATAGGCCGAGCGAAGCAGGCGGCAGTAATCCATGAACGAGCACTTATCGTCCGGGTAGATCCGGAAACGTAGCGAGCGGGGCGACAGCTCCGTCCACCGGCCGGTCCACCATACGTTGGGCAGCCCGTAGGCCGTGATGCCGAAAAAGTTATGATACTCCCGGCAGAGCGTACTCTCGCCCCAACCCGTCTCGATGGCCGCCTGTGCCAAGATCACCACCGGATCGATCCGGAACGCCCGCCCGGCCTCCCTGGCCAGCGGAGCGTATTCACGTATAAAAACAGAAATCTCCATACCACTTAATTTTCAATTCTCAATTTTCAATTCCCTAAATCTCGTCCGGGCTCTCGGAATCGCCCCCGCCACCTCCCGGGGTCACCTCTCCGTTCGAGTACTCGGTGTACTCACGGAGCTTGGCCGTCAGCTTGAGCGAGGCGCTGGAGAGGTTGCCCGTGGCACGGGCACGGAGGCGTACGCCGATGATATTGCCTTGCGTGGAGAAATCCTCCGGCGTGACGGCCCCCTTCGAGCGGATGCCCACGCTGAAGATGCCGAGGTCGTCTATCTTCACGTTCTTGCCGTCCATCAGCAGCTCCTTGATACAATTCACCATGTCCTTCAGCATGCCGTGGATGGCGCCGGTGGAGAAGGGGGTGTTGTGGGTGGACATGTGCTCGGCCAAGGCGGCGATGTCTACCGTCTCCTCGCATACGGCACGGGCGTACCACTTGTTGAAGGTTGTCACGTTCTTCTCGTTCTTGTTTTGATACTTCTTGTAGCGGATCATAATGTGTTGTTTTTTAATGTTGATACAAAGATACGGCAGGGCATGGGGGCTTTGTCGCTTTGGGTGACTTAGGGTGATTTCGGGTGAATTATTTCTCCGGGAAATGATGGATATATGCCGGAGATTCACTATCTTTAGGATATGGAAACGACATTCAAGATACGAGCGTACGGGCGGATGGAGCTGGCCGAGGTCTACCTGCCCGACCTGCATCCCCGCTCGGCCCACCGCAAGCTGCAACATTGGATAACGATCTATCCCGGCCTGCCCGGTCGCCTCCTCTCGCTGGGTTATCACGAGGGCGAGCGGGTCTATTCGCCCGCCATGGTACGGGCCATCATCGAGTCGCTCGGCGAGCCGTGAGAGCCGGATGGTATCCGGGTGGAATAGGGGCGCTAAGTCAATGGAATCCGTCTTGCGTTCCATTGACTTAGCATCCGTATCTCATTGGTTTTCCGGTCATGTTTCTTAATCCCGGCGAATATCGGTGCCGGGGTTAGGGCGCAAAAGGCGCATCTTTACGTGCCTATATAAAACTTTTCTTGTAAATATATTTTTTCATCACACTGCTATAGTGTGATATATATTTATTTTTTTGTAAAATGTTTTTCCAGACACTGTTTTTTGCGCCTTTTGCGCCCTGCTCATTTTAGAAAGTCAGTTTTTATTCCGGCTTATCTTCTTGACCTTTAAAGATATCATTCTCCTTTTGGGCTCTATCCTCTTCCTCTTGCCTAGGGCGCAAAAAATTGGCTTTTACCTGTTCCGAGGTGATCTCGGCGACCTCAAACAGTAGTTTTCCTCTAGTTTTCGTGAGCTTAAAACCGTGTTTTTTCAGCACCTTGCTCAACGTAACTATATTGGAACGTGTCGGCGTGATACGTGTAAATACACTTAGTTTCGTCATAATATCGCTCGCCGTAAGATACTGTGGCGTGTCAAAACGCTCCGGTTTGCGGAAATAGGTGAAGAACAATTCCTCCTCGGGGCTTCGCTGGCGGAAGGTCTCGTTGTTCTCGTTGATCTTCCGGATGTCTTCGCCGGAGAACCAGTATTTCTCGCCCCGGCGGAAGAGGGCGAGAGCTTGGGCGTAGATGTCGGCGTGTCGCACGGGCGACTGGTAATCGATCCGTGTGGCCTCGAAGCAGAGGAAGCGGCGAGACTCGTTATCGTCCGGCAGCGATTGCAAGTCGTTCACCGTGGCGGCGAAGGAGGCGTGGCGTATCTGCGTCTCGGCATAGTGTCCGTACGGGCGGCGCAGGTAGATGACCCCTGTGGAGGTGAGCGCCTTGAGGCGGTTCAGATCGGCGTAGCTCTGGCCGGACATCTCGTCGATGACGATCAAGAGGCAGTCCACCATCATCTGCGGGAAACCCTTGCTATACGGATTGACATTGCCCGTGAAAAGATAGTCCCGCAGCTCGGGCGGCACGAGGTTCCGCAGCCACGAGGTCTTGCCCAGCCCCTGCCCGCCGGCCAGTAGCAGGATGGTATGGTTTTCCACGCCTAACTCCATGGAGCCGGCCACTTGCGCGATAAGCCAGCGCTTGAGGCAATCCCGCCAGAAGGCGGGCCGGGTGGTGCCCACGGTATCGGCCAGCTGCCCGATCCAGTCCGTCACCCCGTCCCACGGGGCCAGCCCCTCGAAATACGTGCGGAAAGGGTGGAACGTCTCGCTGAAGTCCGACATCAGTATGGCCCGGATGTCGTTATGCGAGCAGTAGTGGCCGTCCTTCAGGAGACTCCGCCAGAGCGAGTTCACCCAGTAGTCGGTCACCGGCTTGAAGACCGGCTTTTGACCGTTCCGCTTTTTCTTCGTGGCTACCTCCACGTACCCCCTCACGCCGTTCTTGCGGGTGAGGAAACGCTCGGATATATAATTCTCCACGGCGACCACGTCCAGCGGGCCCCCGCCCTTTTTCCGGGAGGTGGCGGCGCTCGTCTCGGCGGCGTGCTCCTCCACGTGGCTGTAGGCGCTCTCGATGGCGGCGAGGCGCTCCTCCGCCGGCAAGTCGGCGAAGGCGGTAGCGGCGTAAGCCTCCATCTCGGCCCGCTTCACGCCCAGCCGGTTCGCCCGTGCGGCCATGACGAAGATGAAGTTATTGCGGTTGCCCTCGGCGTAGAGGCCTTTCCGCTCGGCGGTCCGGCGTGCCTTCTCCAGTGGCGATGCCACCTTCCTTTCCTTCGCCCCGGGAGCCGTCTCGCTAACCTCCTCCTTCCAAGTAAGGGGTAGCGGGGCGAGGCCCTCCGGTAGCTCGCCGGTACCCTCCAGCCAAGGGCGGTAGGCAGGCGAGAAGTATAGGGCGGGATCGTCCGATACGAAGCAAAGCCGCCCGATGTCGCTGCCCGAGGTATCCAGCTCCACGCCGAGCCGGGCGGCGTACCAACGGCTCATGGCCTCGTAGACCCTCCGGTGATTGCCCGGCGTGGCGGTCTCGTCCGTGGCGGCGTAGGCGATGAGTTTCGCCCCGTCGCCGCTGGGACTGCGGAAATACGCCACGGTGTAGGGCGCTTCCGTGGCGAGCGGGGTGATACGCTCCAGCTCCCGTTCCCCTACGTGGTCGATGTCGAGTACCACCAATTGGTTATAGCGGGTGATGTGAGGGTCGAGGCGTTTCCCGGAGTAGGTGGCCTGTGGGGTGAAAGCGGGCAGTTTTTTCTTTAGCTTGGCGGCCAGTTCCTTATCGCCCGACGCTAGCGCCTCCCGCGTCTCGTCGATGAGCTGCTTGTACGTTCCTCTTTGGATGTTTTCCAGTACGCCCGCTAGCGAGGCGTCTCCTTTGTATCGTCCGAAAAGGGCGAATAATGACGTGTTTATCATACTATATTTTTAAGTGATAAAAAAAGAGCCAGTGTCTCTGGCTTGATGCCGCTAAGGTAGGGAGGCGCTTTGGGACGCCTCCCAAGTTTTAACTTTTGTTGTGAAAAACGGGAAGCTTGTTATTCATGCGCTTTCCCGTATTCCTCCTGCGCCGTCGAGAGGATGCTCCGGAAGCTCCTTGGCTCCGGGCAGCCGTTGGGGTGTATCTCGAACACCTCGTCCAGCGCCCGTATCATGGCTTCCCGGTTCGTCTGCCCGTTCACCCGGAAACGTTGGTCATCGAGGATGGGCAGCGTCAGCCGCACGAAGTCTTTCACGGAGCCCGTGTAGATGATCTTCTCCCGTTTAACCAGATCCTCCTCCGGCTGGTAGTCTTTAAACAACTTATGCGCCCCTTTTGCGTCTTTTTTCAAGTCCACCCATGCCTTTTGGGCATTTTCCAAACTATCCAGCAGCTTTCTCACGCTTGTTTCCGCTTCCCGGAAACTGATTTTTTTTCATATATGATTAATTGTTAAAGTTAAAAACGTCGCAAAGGTATATTATCCACGTGATAATTCCTCGGAAGTTGTTGGTTTGTCGGATATATATGCTTACATTTGGCATGAAACTTTAAATCTGGATCTTATGAGAAAGCTTCTGGGGTTTTTATGCGTATGCGCGTTGGCTATCGTTACGGCTAGGGCACAAGATGCGGTGGATGACTATGTCTCTTCCGCCGCCGGCCAATCCGTGATTTACCATGGGAAGGAGCAATTAAAATATCCCACCTCGATAAGAAATCACCCCTATTTGAAGAGCGAGAAATACGTACCCGGGGATCTTAGCTTCGAAGGTATTCTTTACAAGGGCGTGAAAATGCGCTTAGACCTGTACAAGAATGAGTTATTACTGCTCTCTCCGGACAATCGCTATAATATCGTCTTGCCGAGCGATCGGGTAGACTACGCTGAGTTTCATGGGTACGATATCTTCTACAGGTATCCGGACGAGCGGTCGGGTAACCTGCCGGAAGGCTATTACCTACGGTTGCATGAAGGGAAGTGTACCGTGCTGGGGAAATGGTCTTGTATATTATCTAAGACGATAAAAGATATGCAGGTCGATGAATCCTTCGATCAGTCCGTAAAATATTATATCCGGAAGGAGGGTGTTTACTATACCGTGAGGAGCAAAGGCTCCGTGTTGAAGGTCCTCAAGTCCAAGAAAAAAGAGCTGGCCCGGTATATCAAGCGGCGAAAGCTGGATTTCAAGCACGCTCCCGAGGAAGCCATCGTAGCCGTGGTGAGACAGTATGAACAGTTAAACGAGATCCCATGAGAAAGAGCCTATATATCGGTATGGTAATGTGCCTGCTGTCCGGTTGGACGGCGAGGGCGCAGCGGACGGTCGATCTGGATTTCCGGCAAGTAACCTTAAATGTCGTGTTCGACGCTATCGAGCGGCAGACCGGACAGCCCGTCTACCGGCAACCCTTGGAGACGGACTCCATGGTCGTTAGCGTACACAGTGAGAAGGAAGAGCCCTTGGTGGCGTTGCGGCGTGCGTTGGAGGGAACTCCCTTCCAAGTATCCTCGTATGGCGGCGCCTTCTTTGTGTTGAGAGATAACACCTTGATGACCTCCCTGCCCGAGAACTTCTTCCTGCGGGAGAAGCGGAGAGAGGGCGATGGCGACGAGGAAGGCTCCGGTATCTCCCTGATGGCGGGCCGGAAGCAGCAGAAGGCTACCTCGGAGAACAAGGTCTACGAGATCGGCGACGCCTCGGGCAAGGCGGCGGACCGGGTCACGGTGACCGGCAATATCAGCGATTTCAAGACCGGCGAGCCGATGGTGGGCGTGGCCGTGTTCGTGAAGGACCCGATGATCGGGGCTACTACCGACGCTTACGGCTATTATACGCTGCGCCTCCCTCCCGGACGACACGAGCTGTACATACAAGGCATGGGCATGAAGGACACCCGGCGGCAGATCATGCTCCATTCCGACGGCAAGCTGGATATCGAGCTGGAGGAACAGGTCTACACCTTGAAGGAGGTCACGATCTCCTCCGAGAAGATCGCCAACGTGCGGAATACGACGATGGGCGTGGAACGCCTGAAGGTGAAGGATATAAAGAATATCCCGATGGCGTTCGGCGAGGTGGATATCATGAAGGTAGTCATGTCGCTCCCCGGCGTGAAGGCGGTGGGCGAGGCCTCTAGCGGCTTTAACGTGAGGGGCGGGGCGACGGACCAGAACTTAATCCTCTTCAACGACGGGACGGTCTATAACCCGACCCACCTGTTCGGCTTCTTCTCCGTCTTCAACCCCGACGTGGTGAAGGACATGGAGCTGTACAAGAGCAGCATCCCCGCCAAGTATGGCGGACGTATCTCCTCCGTGCTCGACATCAACAGCCGGGAGGGTAACAAGAAGGAGTTCAAGGGATCGGCGAGCATCGGCTTGCTGACCAGCCGCCTTACCTTGGAGGGGCCTCTCTTCTCCGAGAAGACCTCCTTTATCGTGGGCGGACGTACCACTTACTCGGACTGGATCTTGAAGAAACTCCCCGAGAAGAGCGGCTATAAGGATGGCAACGCCGGGTTCTACGACCTGAACGCCACGATCAACCATAAATTCGACGAGCGGAACAACCTCTATCTGAATGGCTACTACAGCCACGACCGTTTCCGCTTTAACGTGGATGAGCGATATGCCTACGAGAACGCCAACGCCTCGGTGAAATGGAGGCATATCTTCTCGGATCGTTTCACGGGGGTCCTCACCGCCGGCTACGACCATTATGGCTACAATACCCGTAATACGGATAACCCGGTGAACGCTTATTCCCTCGCTTTCCGTATCGACCAGATGTACGGGAAGATGGACTTCACGCATTACCTGAGCGATAAGCATACGCTGGATTTCGGCGCCAGCTCGTTGTTCTACGGCTTGGAGCCGGGGAAATACCTTCCCTATGGTGGGGAGTCGTTGGTGAAGGAGGACCGGATGGAGAAGGAGAAAGCGGTGGAGTCCGCTATCTATGTGGGCGATCGTTGGGATATCACCTCCCAACTCTCCTTGAACGTGGGAGTCCGTTATTCCATATTTAACGTATTGGGGCCCCGTACCTATAATCTCTATGCCGACGACCAGCTGCCTTCCTTGGCTACCGTGACGGGCACGGTGGATAAGACCGGGGCGTTCAAGACCTACCACGGGCCCGAGTTCCGCATATCCGCCCGCTACGCCTTTACCGAGGACTTCTCCGTGAAGGCCGGCTTTAATACGATGCGGCAGAATATCCATAAGCTATCCAACACGACCATCATGTCGCCCACGGATACGTGGAAGTTGAGCGACGCTAACATCAAGCCGCAGACGGGTATGCAAGTGGCCGCCGGGCTATACCGGAATTTCTTGAGCAATACAATCGAGGTCTCCTTGGAGGGATATTACAAGACGATGAAGGATTACCTGGATTACCGGAACGGCGCCGAGCTGCTGATGAACCACCACATCGAGACGGACGTGCTGAGGACCGAGGGGCGTGCCTATGGCGTGGAGCTGATGGTGAAGAAAACGCAAGGGAAGTTGAACGGCTGGGTAAGCTATACCTACTCTCGCACGCAACTGCGGCAGAACGACCCGATGATCGTGAATCCCGTGAACAAGGGGGATTGGTACGCCGCCGACTTCGATAAGCCGCACGACCTGAAGTTCGTGGGCAACTATAAGTTCACGCATCGTTTCAGCTTCTCGCTGAATTGCGACTATAGCACGGGACGGCCGATCACCTTGCCGGTCTCCAAATATCATTACGGGGGCGGTGAGTTTGTCTACTATTCGGACCGTAATCAATACCGCATCCCGGACTTTTTCCGGATGGACGCCTCGTTCAACATCGAGCCGAGCCACCACCTGACGTTGCTCACGCATAGCACGATCTCTTTCGGGGTCTATAACCTGACGGGGCGAAAGAACGCCTACTCGGTGTATTATATATCGGAGAACGGGAAATTAAAGGGATATAAGATGGCGATATTCGGGGTGCCTATCCCGTTTGTCTCTTATAATATTAAATTTTAGGGGGGAGTTGAGATGAGGAAAGAAGCGAAGATAAAAGATTCTATAAAAGGCTTTCATTGGTGGCTGGGGGCTTTGCTGTTGTTATTGTCCGCCTGTGTCACGGATTACGAGCCGAAGGGCTTGGAGCAGGTACGGGATTTGTTGGTCGTGGATGGTATCATCACGAATGGCGAGACTACGATAAAGCTCCGGAGAAGCGTGGGCCTGACCGACGATTTCACGGAGGATGAGTTCGTGAATAACGCCAAGGTGGTGGTGGAGCGTGAGGATGGAGCTGTTTTCACTTGCGCTAATTCTTCCGGGAAGGGAGAGTATAAGGTGGATATGGGAGAGCTGGACCCGGGTAGCCGGTACCGGCTACATATCTCGCTGGATGGGCTGGAGTATGAGTCGGACTATCTGGGACCGGAGATAACGCCTCCGATCGACTCTCTCTCCTTGCTGAAGAAGGGGCCGGGAGAGGAGGTCCGTCTCTGTGTGTCTACGCATAATGCCCCGGATCGATCCTCTTATTTCCGCTGGATGTATAAGGAGAATTGGGAGGTGAAGGCGGAGATCTTCATGGCCGCCGAGAAAATGGGTAATACGGTCGTAATATATGATTTACTTACATCGAATAATTGGTATTATTGCTGGGGGAAGGACAGCTCGAAGGTGATCTCCCTAGGCAGTTCCGATAGGCTGACGCAGAACGTGATCGCTAACAAAAGTATCGCCTCGTATCATCCCAGCGATCGCCGTTTCTCGATGTTGTATCATGCGGAGGTGGAACAATATGCGTTGCACCGGGAGGCTTACGACTACTATTTTAATTTGCAGAAGAACATAGAGGAGTCTGGTAGCTTGTTTGCCCCTATTCCTTCGGAGATGAAAGGGAATATCCGTTGCGTGACGGACCCGGAGGTTCCGGTGATCGGTTTCGTGGAAGTAGCGACAGTGACTCGCCTCAAGCGTTTCTTTCCGGAGATAGAGAAGGTATATGAGGCCGAGGTTACGGGCTGCGCAAGCACGATCGTACAGGGATCGGAATATGATAATAATCCGGATTACGGATATGTTTCCTATAATCCGATGAATGCGGAGAGTAATACGTATGCGCTGAAACGTTGTATGGATTGCGGCCGTTTTGGTTCGAAACAGAAGCCCTCTTGGTGGCCTACCAGTCATTTATAATTTAGTTGCTATGAAGAAGTCTATGATAAAACAATGTATCTTGTCGCTCCTCTGCCTTTTATGGGTGGGGCAAACGCTTCTCGCAGGGGAATTGCGAGAGCGGGTTTACCTGCAAACGGATAAGCAATTTTATCTGTCGGGCGAGCTTGTATGGATGAAATTCATTGCCACGGATTTGGACCAACGGTTATCCGACGTGAGCAAGGTCGGGTATGTGGAGCTTCTGGATAGCGCCTCGGCGGTCGTGCAAGCCCGACTCGTGCTGGAGAAGGGGGTGGGCGATGGTTGTCTGCAGTTGCCTTCTACCTTGCCGACCGGAAACTACCGGCTGGTGGCCTATACCCGTTATATGCGGAACGAGGGGGAGGAGGTCTTCTTTGAGAAGCCGCTGGCGGTGGTGAACACTTTCGTGACGAACGAGACCCTGCTGACGGATACTTTATTGCCCGCTTACTCTTTTACGAGGCGAGAGGACCCGGTTTCCGTATCACCGGACCGTATGACCTATGATACCCGTTCAGGGGGGGAGATCCGGATAAACGGCCTGCCCCCGGATCTACAGACCCTATCGGTCTCTATCGCCGGGATTGACTTGTATAAACCTTCCGCCCGGAGCGGTATCGTTGATTGGAAACAAAGCATGCCTACTACGGGATCATCGCCTGCCGATCGTAAATTCTTGGCAGAATACGAGGGGCCGATCCTGACGGGGAAAGTGATCGATCTGTCTACGGGCGAACCTTCGTCTAAAGAGGCGGTGAGGCCTTTATTGGGCTTTTCCGGGGGTGAGATCCGTCTTTTCGGGGGGCAACTGGGCCCTGCCGGGGAGGTGACTTTCTTTACGAGACACATATCCGGGACGCACGAGATCGTGACGGTGGCTTTATCCCCTTCCTCCTCTCGCTACCGGGTGGACATCGAATCTCCTTACGCTACGCATCCGGAGAAGGAGCTTCCCGCCTTGAGATTGAATCCCGCTTGGCAAGACGAGTTGGTGAAGCGGAGCGTGGGGCTACAGGTGTTGCATGCTTATCGGTCTGATTCCTTGGTTCGGGAAAAAGCGGAGAAGCCTTGGTTCCAGTGGCAACCGGATTGGAGTTATCTTTTAGATGAGTACACCCGTTTCACGACGATGGAGGAGGTCGTGATCGAGTTTATCCCCGGCCTTCGTTTCCGTAAGATGGATGGGGTTCGCCGGTTGGCGGTCCTGACCGAGGAGCGGATCGGGTATACGATCGGTAACTCATTGGTTTTATTGGATGGTATCCCCATCACCGATCACGAGATCATTTTTAAGTACGATCCCCTAAAAATCCGGAAGATCGATGTGTATAAAGGTAAGTACGTATTCGGTGGGCAGATATTCGACGGTATCGCCTCCTTCTCCTCTTACGAGCATAATTACCCGGGTCTGGTAGTCGATAACTCCACCCAGTTCTTTGATTATGAGGGCACGCAAGCCCAGCGCATCTTCTATATGCCCGCTTACCGGACAGAGGCCGAGAAGCGATCTCCCGTTCCGGATTTCCGCCATACCTTACTTTGGCGACCCGATATCCGGACAAACGGCGAGTCCTCTATATCCATCCCCTTTACCACCTCCGACCTGACCGGTGATTTCACCATCACCATCGAAGGCCTGACCCAAACCGGCGAGGCCCTCTACGCAACGGAACAATTTCAGGTAAAATAACGTGCGGTATGGATTATTCTATTTATCTTTGCCTTGACAAACAAAATATCTTACTATGAAAAAAGAAATCGGAAAATGGTTGATGGATATCGCTAAGTATGTAGTGACTGGCGGAATCATTAGCACATTCATCAGTAATTATCAACAGCAGAGTTGGATTATTTATATAAATGCGGCAATTGTTGCTATAATTACTTTTTGGGCGGGTACCCGCTATTTTAAGGAAGGAGAAAGGGCTGAAAACAGTAAAAAAAGGAGGAAATAGTTATGGGACCTTATTTATTCTTTTGTAGTATAGTGGTTATTCCTTGTGTCGTTTATCTGATATATTCATATACGCATACAAATAAGAATAACATAATGGATAGCGATAAATAGTTACTTGGATATCCTCATTCTCATCTTAAATCCGTACTTTTGGCGAAAAATCAGATTTAAAGATGAGAAGTTTCGCTAGTGACAACAATTCCGGCGTGCATCCCCGGGTAATGGATGCGATCATCAAGGCAAATGATAATCATGCGGTTGGATATGGTGATGATCCTTGGACAGAGGCCGCTACGAGTAAGATACAAGAAGTGTTCGGCAAGGATGCTTCTCCTTTTTTCGTGTTTAACGGGACGGGGGCGAACTCCGTGGCCCTGCAAGCCGTGACCCGTCCGTTTAATAGCATCCTGTGCGCCGAGACCGCCCATATCAACGTAGACGAATGTGGAGCCCCCGCACGGATGACCGGTTGCGCCATCGTCACGATTCCTACGACGGATGGTAAGCTGACACCGGAATTGATCCGTCCCCATCTGAAGAACTTCGGGGTTTGCCACCATTCGCAACCCAAGGCCGTTTATATCTCCCAAGTATCGGAATTAGGTACGATCTATACGATAGAGGAAGTGAAAGCGATCGCCGATCTCTTACATTCGTACGATATGTATCTGCATATGGACGGAGCACGCTTGGCGAACGCCTGCGCTTACCTGAATTGCTCGATGCGCCAAGTGACTGTAGACGCAGGCGTGGATATCTTGAGCTTCGGAGGCACGAAAAACGGTATGATGATGGGAGAGGCCGTGGTCTCGTTCCGCCCGGAGATCACGGAGAACCTGCGATTTTACCGGAAGCAATCCGCCCAGCTAGCCTCGAAGCTACGTTATCTCTCCGCCCAGTTCATCCCTTATCTGGAAAATAACCTCTGGTTGGAGAACGCTATGAAAGCGAATATCAGCGCCGCCAAGCTAGCGGACGTGCTACGACAATACCCGGAAATTCATTTTACGCAGAAGATCGAGTCCAACCAGCTCTTCTTCACGATCCCTGCCGAGGCGTTGAGGAAGTTGCAAGATAAATATTTCTTCTATATGTGGAACGAGGAGATCAACGAGGCCCGTCTCGTTACCTCTTGGGATACTTCCGGCGAGGATATCGCTGAGTTCGAGCAGTCATTGAAAGAGATATTCGGTTAAGGTATAGATATAAAATGAATATAAACATTAGATCGAATCCTATGAGGAAATGGTTTATTTGGGCGATCGTTATGATCGGATGTTTGCCCATAAATAAGGCATTGGCACAGCAAAGCGGCGATGCCGAGCGGAATACGTTGCGTATCATGAGCTATAATATCCGCAACGGAAGGGGCATGGATGAGGTGACGGACCTCGGGCGTATAGCGGACGCTATATGTAAGGTAGCCCCCGATGTAGTTGCCGTACAGGAGGTAGATAGCGTGACCGGAAGAAGCGGCGGGATCGACGTGCTCCGGACGTTGGGAGAACGCACCCTGATGTTCCCTACCTACGCCCCGGCCATCGACTTCGATGGCGGTAAATACGGAGTAGGTATGCTGAGCAAGGAGAAGCCGGTGAGCTACCGCTATATAGCCCTTCCCGGACGGGAGGAGGAACGGGTCTTGCTATGGGTCGAGTTTGAGAGATATATCTTCTGCTGCACGCACCTTTCCTTGACACCGGAAGACCGGATGCTCTCCTTGCCGATCCTTCGGCGGGAAGCAGCTTTCGCTCATAAGCCCCTGTTTATCGCCGGGGATTGGAACGCTACGGCGCATTCCCCCTTTATCACGGAAATCAGCAAGGATTTCCAGCTATTGAGCAATCCTAAACAGGCTACATTCCCGGCTTCCACGCCGGATAGCTGTTTGGACTATATAGCGGGTTATGTAAAGAATGGACAGCCCTTTACCCGTTTGTCCGCATGGGTTCCCGAAGAGGCGGTGGCATCGGATCATCGCCCGGTCGTAACGGAGGTTCGCCTGAAGGCCAAGCCGGAAGAGATCTTTTATGCGGCGCCCTATCTCCAAAATCCTACGGAGGGCGGTATAACGGTGATGTGGCAGACCCATGTCCCTACGTATAGTTGGGTAGAATACGGTACGGACACGCTGAATTTGAAGAAGGCCCGCACCATCGTGGACGGTCAAGTGATATGCAACGGCTTGCATAATAAGATTCGGCTGACGGACCTACGACCGGGGCAAACCTATTACTACCGGGTATGCTCGCAGGAAATCATGCTTTACCAAGCCTATAAGAAAGAGTTTGGCGAGACGGCGGTATCCCCGTTCTACACCTTCACGCTCCCTTCCGCATCCCAAAAGGATTTCACGGCCTTGATCTTTAATGACCTACATAAGCATATCCCGACCCTAGACGCCTTATACGGGCAAGTGCGTGATATCTCTTATGATTTCGTGGTATTTAACGGGGATTGTATAGACGATCCCGCCAATGAGAAAGAAGCTTTGTATCATTTGGCTTATTTATGCGGGAAGGTGGGCGCCAGTAATGTACCCGCTTTCTTCCTAAGAGGCAACCACGAGATACGCAACGCTTACTCGATCGGCCTGCGTGCCTTGTTTGACTATGTGGGCGATAAGACATATGGGGCGTTCAACTGGGGAGATACCCGTTTCGTCATGCTGGATTGCGGCGAGGATAAACCGGATAGCACATGGGTGTATTATGGCCTGAACGATTTCACCGGTCTCCGGAAAGATCAAGTGAGTTTCCTCTCGAAAGAATTGAACGGCAAGGAGTTTAAGCAAGCCTCGAAGCGGGTTTTATTGAACCATATCCCTATCTACGGAAACGGGGATGCCTATGAGCCTTGTCCGGAGCTTTGGGGAAGCCTGTTGGCGAAAGCCCCTTTCAACGTGAATATATCCGCCCATACGCATCAATACGCCTTCCACCCGAAAGGCTCGTTGGGAAACAACTTCCCGGTGATCGTAGGCGGGGGGTATAAGCTCGATTCGGCTACGGTGATGGTATTGCGGAAGAAAGGAAACGAGATGAGTGTACGGGTGTTGAACGCAAGAGGAGAGACCTTATTAGACTTGAAATTATAAGAGACAGTATGGATACGGATTTGATTTACGGGATCGATGACCGTCCGCCTTTGAAAGAGACGCTTTTTGCCGCCATCCAGCATCTACTGGCTATTTTCGTGGCGATCATAACACCTCCCTTGATTATCGCCGGGGCGCTGAAACTGGATCTGGAGACGACCGGTTTCTTGGTTTCCATGGCCCTATTCGCCTCCGGGGTATCCACATTCGTTCAATGTCGTAAATTAGGACCGGTCGGGGCGGGGCTGCTATGTATCCAAGGAACCAGCTTCTCGTTTATCGGCCCGATTATCACGGCTGGTTTGGCGGGAGGGCTTCCCCTTATTTTCGGCGTTTGTATCGCCGCCTCTCCGGTAGAGATGATCGTGAGCCGTACTTTTAAGTATCTGCGCTCGGTGATTACTCCCTTGGTATCGGGTATCGTGGTGTTGCTCATCGGCTTGAGCTTGATCAAGGTAGGAGTGGTCGCTTGCGGCGGGGGGTATACGGCTATGGATAACGGTACGTTCGGTAGTTTGCGTAATATTGGGGTAGCTGTGTGCGTCTTGTTGAGTGTCTTGTTCTTCAATCGTTGTAAGAACAAGTACTTGCGGATGAGTTCCATCGTACTGGGGTTGTGTATCGGTTATGCGATCGCTTTCGCCATGGGGATGGTGGATATGGAGGCTGTCTCCTCGCAAAACCTGAGAGGGTTTAATATCCCGGTTCCTTTCAAATATGGATTGGATTTTAATATCTCTTCATTCGTGGCGATCGCATTGATCTATCTGATCACGGCGATCGAGGCTACGGGGGATATTACGGCCAACTCGATGATATCGGGAAAATCGATCGAGGGAGAAGGGTACCTGAAGCGAGTCTCCGGCGGGGTGCTGGCGGATGGGGTGAACTCGTTTATCTCCGGTGTTTTTAACTCTTTCCCGAACTCTATCTTCGCCCAGAATAACGGGATCATCCAGCTGACGGGAGTCGCCAGCCGGTACGTAGGGTATTATATCGCAGGTATGCTGATCCTGTTGGGATTATTCCCGGTTGTCGGCGTTATCTTCTCCTTGATGCCCGATCCGGTGCTGGGAGGGGCTACCCTGCTGATGTTCGGTACGGTGGCGGCGGCAGGTATCCGTATTATCGCCGCCCAAGATATCAACCGGAAGGCCACGTTGGTGTTGGCGGTTAGTTTGTCCTTGGGGCTGGGGGTGGAGCTGATGCCGGATATTTTAGGGGCCGCCCCTCAGGTGATCCGTGGCATTTTCTCCTCCGGTATTACGACGGGGGGCTTGACGGCCATTCTGGCGAATTTATTTATACGTGTAAAAGAAGATCAAACAGAATAACAAATTATGGAATTATTGAAGCAACGCATCTTGCAAGACGGCCGCTGTTATCCCGGCGGTATCCTTAAAGTGGATAGTTTTATCAACCATCAAATGGACCCGATGTTGATGTATAAGATCGCCGAGGAATTTATCCGTCGCTTTCAAGATCGTAAGATTAACAAGATCGTGACCATCGAGGCGAGCGGCATCGCCCCGGCCATTATGGTGGGTTATATCATGCAGCTGCCGGTGGTCTTCGTAAAGAAGAAGAAACCGAAGACGATGGAGAACATGCTCTCTACCGTGGTCCATTCCTTCACGAAGGATCGTGACTATACGGTATGTATCAGCAATAATTTCCTGACTCCGGAGGATCATATCCTGTTTATCGATGATTTCTTGGCTTACGGAAACGCCGCCATGGGAATGGTCGAGTTGGCGGAGCAATCGGGAGCCGTGATCGAGGGTATGGGTTTTATTATAGAGAAGGCGTTTCAAGATGGTGGGAACCTGCTACGTGAAAAGGGCATACGTGTGGAGAGCCTCGCCATTATCGATAATCTGGATGATTGTAAGATAACGGTTCGTTAAAGGAAAAGATATGGATGAGAGAATAAAAGAAAAGTTGATTAACCGTGCGAAGACGAATCCTTATGTGAATTTTCTGGGGATCGACTTCACGGTTATCGAGGAAGGTCGTGTAGAGGCGCATATGCCCTTGCATGACGAGCAGAGACAATATAGCGGCGTGACGCATGGGGGTGTCTTGGCTGCTTTGGCGGATACGATCGCCGGTTTCGCCGCCTATACGATGACCCCGCTGGAGAAAGACGTGCTGACGGCAGAGTTGAAAATGTCTTTCTTACGGGCCGCTTGGGGTAATGAGCTGATCGCCAAGGGTACCGTGATCAAGGCGGGACGGAATATACATTTTTGTGAGTGCGAGATTTATTGCGACGATAAGTTGGTGAGCAAATCTTCCGGCACCTTTTGTGTGGTCCATCCCCAAGTATAGAAAAGATGTTACTTATTTATCAATATCATGAAGACTTCAAATGTAAAAAGAATCCTTTGCGGCTGCCTGTTGTTCGCCGCTACGTGGCCGGCATTCAGCCAGCCTGCCACGAATCCCCGCCTGATCATCCGTGCGGATGACATGGGGTCGTTCCGTTCCGCCAATATAGCGTGTATGGAAGGGTATAAGAATGGGGTGGAGACCTGTATAGAGGTTATGGTTGTCACCTCGTGGTTCCCCGAGGCCGCCCGGCTGTTGAGGGAGAACCCGGGGATAGATGTCGGGCTTCACCTGACGTTTACCAGCGAATGGGATAACGTGAAATGGCGTCCGCTGACGCATTGTCCCAGCTTGACCGATAGCAATGGCTATTTCTTGCCGATGATGTCTCCGAATTCCGCCTACCCGGGTCTGGCCATTCTGGAGAATACATGGAGCTTGGCCGAGATCGAGCAGGAGGCCCGGGCCCAGATAGAGATGGCCTTGAAGAACATTCCCCAGATCAGCCATATCTCCGGCCATATGGGATCGACCGGTTTCGATCCGGAGGTGGTGAAGCTGATGCGCCGCTTGTCCGAGGAATATCATCTGCCGGTCGTGGATCGGGTAGAGGCGATGCAGGAATATGATTTCACCTATTCCGGGTATGATGGAGCCTCCAAGACCCCGGCCGAGAAGGAGGCCAGTTTCATCCGGATGTTGGATAAGCTGGAACCCGGTAAACGCTATATGTTCTTGGATCACCCGGCCTTGGATAACGAGGAGATGAAAACCGTCGGGCATATCGGCTACGAGAACGTGGCGATGGACCGTCAAGGCGTGACCGATCTTTTTACCAGTCCGAAGGTGAAGCAAGCCTTGAAGGATAAGAACATAGACTTGATCAGCTATAACGACCTGACCAAGGAACTTCCTCGTGCGGAAGCCTCGAAAGCCTTGGATAAGGCATTTGGCAATTACCTGCGGGCGGTGAAAAAGGCGGATCAAGACTTACATAGTATCATGATCCTCCAGCATGGAAAGGTCGTAAAGGAGCAATGGCTGGGTGAGGGCGACCGCCATACGCCGCATATCTTGAACTCCGTTAGCAAGACCTTTACGGCTACGGCTATCGGTTTCGCCGTCGCGGAGGGTAAATTGAAGGTCACGGACAAGGTGATCTCCTTCTTCCCCGACCAATTACCGGCCGAGGTAAGCCCTTACTTGAAAGAACTGGAGATACGTCACCTATTGACCATGTCCTCCGGCCATGATGTCGATCCCACCGCTTTAGTACGGCAGGAGGGGAACGAGAAGGCCGATTGGGTAAAGATTTTCCTCTCGGCGCCGTTGGTACATAAACCGGGAACCTATTTCGTATACAACAGTCTCGGCACGTATATGCTTTCCGCTATCATCCAGAAGGTGACCGGTGAGAAGGTGATCAATTATCTCTATCCCCGTCTGTTCCGTCCGCTGGGTATCGTCGGCGCTACTTGGGAAGAGAGTCCCCAAGGCATCAATTGCGGCGGTTGGGGTTTGTATCTCAAGACCGAGGATCTAGCGAAAATGGGTCAGTTTTTCCTGCAAAAGGGAAAATGGAACGATAAGCAATTGCTTCCCGAAAGCTGGATAGAGGAAGCCACCACATCCAAGATAGCCTCTTTGCCCGCCGGTATGAGACCGGAGAACTTGAAGATGAAGCCGAAAGATAGCGACTGGTTGCAAGGCTACGGTTACCAGATGTGGCGTTGCCGCCATAACGCCGTTCGTGCTGATGGAGCCAATGGACAATACATTATTATATTGCCCGAGCAAGATGCGGTAATCGCCATGACTGCGAATATCGGCGATATGCAGGCCGAGATCAACTTGATATGGAAATATATCTTGCCTGCCTTGAGATAGGAACTGTAGGACCTACGTCCGGGAAACCAATAAGAGCCCCCGGACGTAAGCCTATGACTTGTTGGGCTTAAGCGAATGGTTTACGGTACGTAAGTCAATGGATTACGGGAAAAACTCAATGATTCCCACCCCGTAAACCATTGGGTTACGAAAAAAGAAAAGCCTTCTGGTCACAGACCGGAAGGCTTTTCTTAGTTGCGGAGGCAAGACTCGAACTTACGACCTTTGGGTTATGAGCCCAACGAGCTACCACTGCTCCACTCCGCGATATAGTTGCTATCATTTCTTGATTGCGAGTGCAAAGGTAGGGATATTTTCTTACAAAACAAATTTATTGCAAGTTTTTTTTAATATACTTGGTAGATACGATCTTTTTTAAGTACTTTGCGCACAGTTTTAATCAAAATGTGCAATACAATGCCGATGACAGTTTCTAAAACACGTGACATGTTGGTGGATGTGGCCAGACAATTGTTTGCCCGCATGGGGGTTGATAACACGACGATGAACGATATTGCACAGGCATCTCGTAAGGGGAGACGTACGCTTTATACGTACTTTAAAAGCAAGAACGAGATCTATTTGGCGGTAGTGGAGTCGGAGCTGGACCAGCTTCATAAGATGCTGGTGGACGTGGCCAGCAAGGATCTGCCGGCGGACGAGAAGTTGCTGACGTTTATCTATAGCCGCTTGGACGCTGTAAAGGCGTTGGTATTTCGGAACGGTACGTTGCGAGCTACCTTCTTCCGTGATATATGGCGGGTGGAGAAGGTACGCAAGAGCTTCGACCTTCGGGAAGTGGAGATCATTAAGGGAATATTGGACGATGGCGTGAAGGAAGGTGTATTCAGCATGCCGGACACGGACATTACCGCCCTCGTGCTCCATCATGCCTTGAAAGGACTGGAGGTGCCCTATATCCGGGGGATCATGGGTGATAATATCAGCCAGCGGATTAAACGTAGAGACAATGTGATGAATTTAATATTCAACGGAATAAAGATTAAGTAAATCAAAGACACTAAGGATGTTTATTAATGCGACAGGGTTTTATGTGCCTGAAGAACGGGTAGATAACCAACATTTTCTTGAATTAAACGGGTTGACGAGTGAGTGGATTGAGCAACGGACGGGCATTCATACCCGCTCGAAAGCGAAAGAGGAAGAGAATATCAATACCATGAGCCTTGAGGCCGTGAAGGACGCTCTTCCCAAATTGCCTTACGATATCACGGAGGTAGACTTGATCGTCTCCGCTTCGTATTCTCCCTATGATACGGTTGCGACGGCCGCGCATACGGTTCAACATGAGTATACTATCGCTGACGCGAAAGCTTTATATCTATCCTCGGCTTGTTCTTCTTTCTTGAACGCCTTGGAGGTTGTGGAGGGATATTTCGCCATGGGGAAGGCTTCCAAGGCTTTGGTGCTTTCCGCTGATAAGAACTCCGCTTATTATAATGAGACAGACCCGAAGGCGGGCCATTTATGGGGTGATGCCGCCGCCGCTTTCTTTATCTCCAAGGAGCGGATCGGTGAGGGCGACGCCGAGATCGTAGAGGTTTACACGCAAGGTCTCGGCCATTTGTCGAAAGCGATGGAGGCGGTTCACTTGCGTCCTCGTGACGGCGGTATCTTGATGCCGGAGGGGCGTGACGTATTTATCCAAGCTTGTACCTATATGCCTAAGAATGTCCTTCATTTGTTGGAGAAGAACGGTTATACGCTGGATAACCTTACTTATTTCATCGGCCATCAGGCGAATATGCGTATCATGGCGAATATCGCCAAGCAATTGAACTTGCCGGACGAGAAATTTTTACACAATATCGAGGAGCTGGGAAATACGGGTTCCGTAAGCTCGGCCTTGGTATATGCCCAGAACGATAAGAATTTCAAGAAAGACGACTTGATCGCTATCACGGTATTCGGCGGTGGCTATTCAACGGGAGCTTGCTTGATTAAACATTGATATTAAAAAATTTGAGTAATATGAAACTATTAGAAGGTAAAGTGGCTGTCGTAACGGGTGCCGCTCGTGGTATTGGTAAGGCTATCGCCTTGAAGTTTGCCCAAGAGGGCGCTAACATCGCTTTCACGGATCTAGTGATCGATGAGAATGGCTTGGCTACACAGGCTGAGATCGAGGCCTTGGGTGTAAAGGCGAAAGGATACGCTTCCAACGCTGCTAACTTTGAGGAGACTCATAACGTCGTTGCCGAGATCGTGAAGGATTTCGGACGTATCGATATCTTGGTGAACAACGCCGGTATCACGAAAGACGGCTTGATGATGCGTATGAGCGAGGGACAATGGGACGCTGTGTTGAACGTGAACTTGAAGTCCGCTTTCAACTTTATCCACGCTTGTACCCCGGTCATGATGAAGCAACGTGCGGGTAGCATTATCAATATGTCTTCTGTCGTAGGTGTTCATGGCAACGCCGGACAAGCTAACTACTCCGCTTCCAAGGCCGGTATGATCGGCTTGGCTAAGTCTGTCGCTCAGGAGTTGGGTTCTCGTGGCATTCGTGCGAACGCTATCGCCCCGGGATTTATCATCACGGATATGACCGCTCAGTTGTCTGACGAGGTACGTGCCGAGTGGTGCAAGAAGATTCCTTTGCGCCGTGGCGGTACGGTGGAGGATGTGGCTAATATCGCTACCTTCTTGGCTTCGGATATGTCTTCTTATGTATCCGGACAGGTTATTCAGGTTGACGGCGGTATGAACATGTAATATGGAGGTTATTTACGAGGATAATCATATTATAGCGGTAGATAAGACCTGCCGTGAGATCGTACAAGGCGACAAGACGGGCGATAAGCCTCTCTCGGAGATGCTGAAGGTATGGCTGAAGGAGAAGTATTGCAAGCCCGGGAATGTCTTTGTCGGTGTCACGCACCGTCTGGATCGTCCGGTGAGCGGGGTCGTGATTTTCGCCAAGACGAGCAAGGCCCTCTCTCGCTTGAACGAGATGTTTCGTGTCGGTGAGGTGCGCAAGACGTATTGGGCGATCGTCAAGAACCGTCCCCCGCAGGATGAGGGTGAGTTGGTGGATTGGCTGGTGCGGAACGAGAAGCAAAATAAGAGTTACGCTTATGATACCGAGCGGCCGAATGCCAAGAAAGCCATCCTGCGTTATAAATTGATCGCCCATTCGGATAATTATTATCTGTTGGAGATCGATTTGAAGACGGGGCGGCACCATCAGATCCGCTGTCAGTTGGCGAAGATGGGATGTCCGATCAAGGGGGATCTGAAATATGGTTTCGATCGTTCCAATAAGGATGGGGGCATTAGCTTACACGCTCGTAGCGCGGAGTTTATCCATCCGGTTTCAAAAGAGAACGTGCGAATTGTCGCTCCCGTGCCGGATGATAATTTGTGGAAAGCGTTGTCGGTTGACCGATAATAATTGATATTGATAAAGATCTGATATATGTGGAATCCTTTCGGATGGAGAAAACGTTTCATTCGAAAGGATTTTGTTTTTAAAGTGTAGACTTACCCAGTAGGTGTGGATTTATTCCCCGGTTGGATACACCCTAATTTTAGTATAAATGTTAACATAAACGCTATACGATTTGTTATTAAGTGAAGTAATGTTAATTATCGGTCTCCTCGAGAAAAATGGAATGATTCTTTCTTTCTTTACATAACAAATGTGACATAAGTAATTTATATAGGTAGAATGAGCAGGAAAAGATTGGCAAAAGTACAGGTTATCTTGATAGCCCTTGTAGTAGCGATGACGGGTTGCCGCCATAAGGAAGAGCAGCAATTGCCCATCGTGATCGTAGACAAACCCTCAAAAGAAGACGTGCAGATTTATGGCGAGTACGTGGGACGTATCCGTGCCGCCAGCTTTGTCGAGGTACATGCCCGTGTGGAGGGATTCCTAGAGAAAATGTTGTTTGAGGAAGGTAAACGGGTGAAGCAGAATGAGCCCCTGTTTATGATTAATCCCGATAAATATCGTGCTAGAGTAGAGAAAGCGAAAGCCCAACTGAAGAAAAGCCAAGCCCAAGCGGCCAAGGCCCGGCGTGATGTGGAACGCCTGAAACCGTTGTACGAGCAACACGCCGCCAGCCAACTGGATTTGGATAACGCCACAGCCGCCCTGGAAGATGCCGAGGCGAATATCGCCATGAGCAAGGCGGATCTAGACCAAGCGGAGATGGAGCTGAGCTATACGGTGGTGACCTCGCCGCTGTCTGGGTATATCAGTGAGCGTTTCGTGGATGTGGGTGCTTTGGTGGGCCCGGGGGTCAATTCGAAATTGGCGGCTGTTGTGAAAAGTGACACGGTATTGGTCGATTTTAAGATGACCGCCTTGGATTACCTGCGTGCCGAGCGTCGTAACGTGAAGTTTGGCGAGCAGGATACGACCCGTTCTTGGCAGCCTACCGTGACGGTTACCTTGGCGGACGACTCGGAATACCCGGTAAAAGGTATCGTGGACTTCGCCGACCCGCTGGTGGACCCGAAGACCGGTACGTTTGGCGTTCGTGCGGAACTATCCAACCCGAACCAGAAATTATTGCCCGGACAGTTCACGAAGGTGAAGCTCCTGCTGGATGTCCGCGAGCGTTCGATCGTCGTTCCCCGGAAAGCCCTCTCGATCGAGAAAGGAGGTGCATTCATCTATATCATCCGTAGGGACGATATCGCCGAGAAGCGTTTCGTGCAGACCGGCCCGGAGATCGGCAACAAGGTCGTGATCGAACGGGGCTTGGGCGAGAACGAGCGAGTAGTGGTAGAAGGTTATCATAAATTGGTGCCGGGCGTGAAGGTACATGCGGTAGAGGCCGGCGACGAGAAGGCTATCCAAGCGCTTAGAGAGGAGGAAGAACAATGAAACCGGGATTCTTTATAGACCGTCCTGTCTTTTCGACCGTCTTATCGATACTGATCGTGATTGTCGGAATCATCGGACTGGCATTGTTGCCTGTGGACCAGTATCCGCAGATTACGCCCCCTGTAGTGAAGATCAGCGCCACGTATCCGGGAGCGAGCGCCTTGACGGTGTCTCAAGCGGTCGCTACCCCGATCGAGCAGGAGCTGAACGGTACGCCGGGTATGATCTATATGCAAAGTAGTAGCTCGAACTCGGGTAGCTTGAATATTACGGTGACCTTCGATGTATCCGCCGATGCGGACTTGGCGGCTGTCGAGATCCAGAACCGTGTGAAACTGGCCGAGAGCCGTTTGCCCGCCGAGGTGATCCAAAATGGTATCACGATCGAGAAGCAGGCTCCTAGCCAGCTGATGACCTTGAGCTTGATGTCCGACGATCCGAAGTTCGATGAGATCTATCTGAGTAATTTTGCCACGATCAACGTGTTGGACGTATTGCGCCGTATCCCGGGCGTAGGTCGTGTATCGAATATCGGTAGCCGTTATTACGGTATGCAGATCTGGGTATATCCGGATCGGTTGGCCAACATGGGATTGACGGTAAGTGATTTGCAAGATGCCTTGAAAGACCAGAACCGGGAGTCGGCGGCGGGCGAGCTGGGTAAGCAGCCCGTGCTGGATGTGGATGTCACCTTGCCTATCACGGCCCCGGGACGTTTGTCTACCGTGAAGGAGTTCGAGGATATCGTGGTGCGAGCAAACCCGGATGGCTCGATCGTCCGGATGAGCGACGTGGCCCGGGTATCGCTGGAGGCTTCCTCTTATTCTACGGAGAGTGGGATCAATGGGAAGAACGCCGCTATCTTGGGTATCTATATGTTGCCGGGGGCGAACGCTCTGGAGGTCGCCACGAAGGTGAAAGAGGCGATGAAGGATATCAGCAAGAACTTCCCGGAAGGCTTGGAGTATAATTTCCCGTTCGATATGACGGAGTATATCTCACAATCCGTGCACGAGGTGTATAAGACCTTGTTCGAGGCCCTTTTCTTGGTCGTTCTCGTAGTGTTCCTCTCGTTACAGAATTGGCGTGCGGCTTTGATCCCGACGATCGCCGTCCCGATCTCCTTGATCGGTACGTTCGGTTTCATGTTGATCTTCGGTTTCTCGTTGAATATGCTAACCTTGCTGGGATTGATCTTGGCGATCGGTATCGTGGTGGACGACGCTATCGTGGTGGTGGAGAACGTGGAGCGTATCATGGCCGAGGAGCGTGTGACTGCCCGTGAGGCTACGCATAAGGCGATGCGGGAATTGTCTGGTGCTTTGATCGCTACCTCCATGGTATTGGCTGCCGTGTTCGTGCCGGTGAGTTTCTTGGGGGGTATCACGGGGCAGCTGTACCGTCAGTTCTCTGTTACGATCGTGGTTTCCGTGCTGTTGTCCACGGTAGTGGCCTTGACGTTGAGCCCGGCGATGTGCGCCATCATCTTGCGTCCGTCTCATAAGAAGAAAGCGTTTATTTTCCGTAAGATCAATCTGTGGTTGGCGAAAGGAAATAAGAAATATACGAAGTTGTTGCGTATCTCTATCGCTAATCCCCGCCGTATCTTGGCAGGGTTCGGGATGGTACTGGTGGCCATCTTTGTCTTGAACCGGATGTTGCCTACCAGCTTTATCCCGGAGGAGGATCAAGGGTTCTTCACTGTAGAGCTGGAGATGCCCGAGGGTACTACCTTGGAACGTACACGTGCCGTAACCGACCGTGCGATCGAGTTCCTCGACCATCATCCGGCCGTGGCCTACGTACAGAATGTAACGGGTAGCAGTCCCCGTGTCGGTACGAACCAAGGGCGTGCCACGCTGACGGTGATCTTGAAACCGTGGGAAGAGCGTAAATCCTCCGGCATGAAGGTAGAGGACGTGATGGCCGATGCCCGCCGGGAATTCTACTATTACCCCGAGGCTAAGTCGTATGTGAACCGTCCACCGGTAATCCCGGGTTTGGGTGAGAGCGGTGGCTTGGAGATGCAGTTGGAGGCTAAGGGAGACGCTAGCTGGGATAATCTGGTAAGTGCCACGGATACTTTCCTGTATTACGCTTCGCAAGCGCCTGAGCTTCAAGGTGTGTCTTCCGCCATGCAGAGCGAGATCCCGCAGTTGTATTTCGACGTGGACCGTGATCAGGCGAAGTTCCTCGGCATCCCGTTGTCTGATATCTTCTCGACCATGAAGGCTTATCTAGGCTCCGTGTACGTGAACGACTTCAATATGTTCAACCGTATTTACCGTGTATATATCCAAGCGGAGGCGCCTTATCGGGCCACCCGGGATAATCTGGATTTGTTCTTCGTCCGCAGTAAGGATGGGGCGATGGTTCCATTGACTGCCTTGGGCACGACCCAATATACGACCGGTCCGGGAACGATCAAGCGTTTCAATATGTTCACCACGGCCTCGATCAACGCCGTAGCCGCTCCGGGATATAGTACGGGTGAGGCGATGGCTGCGATGGAACGGATCGCTAGGGAGCATCTGCCCGAGAATATCGGTCTGGAGTGGAGCGGTCTTTCCTATCAAGAGAAACAGGCCGGTGGGCAGACTGGTTTTGTCTTGGCGTTGGTCTTCTTGTTTGTCTTCTTGTTCTTGGCGGCTCAGTATGAGAGCTGGATCGTGCCGATCGCCGTATTGCTTTCCTTGCCGGTAGCTACGCTGGGCGCCTACTTGGGCATCTGGGCGACAGGGTTGGAGAACGATATTTATTATCAGATCGGTCTGGTAACCTTGATCGGTTTGGCGGCGAAGAACGCTATCTTGATCGTTGAGTTCGCCAAGGTACAGGTGGATAACGGGGTAGATGTGGTGAGAGCCGCTATCCATGCCGCCCAGATGCGTTTCCGCCCGATCTTGATGACCTCGTTGGCCTTCGTGTTGGGTATGCTTCCGATGGTGTTAGCCAGCGGACCGGGCTCAGCTTCCCGCCATAGTATCGGTACGGGCGTGTTCTTCGGTATGCTGGTGGCGATTACGGTAGGTATCGTGTTGGTTCCCTTCTTCTTTGTTTTGATCTATAAGATAAAGGGAAAGATGCGTATGGAACGTATCGCTCAAAAGAAAGAAGTGGTAACCTCTATTTTAAAGAGACACAAAAACGGAAAATTATGATGACAAAGAATTTCTATATAGCCGCTTTCGTCGTTTCTATGCTGGCGTTCTCTTCCTGCAAGATCGGAAAGCGGTACGTACGTCCGGAGTTGAACCTGCCGGACCGGATCGAGGCTTATACGGATACGACCGATACGGCATCCGTGGAGAATATCCCATGGGAGAGCCTTTACGCCGATGAGGCCTTGAAGGATCTGATCAGAAAGGCGCTGGATAATAATAAGGATATGAAGATCGCCGCCAAGCGGATCTCTTTCGCGAGTATGCTGCCGGAGGTGGGAGCGAATGTCTATGCGCAAAAGGAACGCTTGAATTATGGAGGGGATAACCCAAAGCCCGATCCAGAATTTGGGGCGAAGCTGACTTTGTCTTGGGAATTAGATTTATGGGGCAACCTTCGCTGGGCGAATGAGGCAGCCATCGCTTCCTATATGGAGACCGTGGAAGGACAACGTGCCTTGCGATTGACCATCATCGCCGAGGTTGCCGCCAATTATTATCAACTTTGCGCCTTGGACCAAGAGTTGTCGATCGTACAGCAAACTTTGGACGCACGCCGTGAGGGTGTTCGCTTGGCGAAGCTTCGCTATGAGGGCGGACTTACTTCCGAGACGGCTTACAACCAAGCCCAAGTGGAGTTGGCCCGTACCGAGACCTTGATCCCCTCGCTGGAGCGTCAGATCAAGATCAAGGAAAGCGACCTCAGCATGTTGTTGGGCGAGTATACGGATGATATCCCCCGTGGTCTTTCCTTGAGCGACCAGCACTTGCCGGATGCCTTACCGATCGGCTTACCGTCTTCTTTGCTGGAGCGCCGACCGGACATGCGTCAAGCGGAGTTTAAGCTTCGGGCGGCGAACGCTCAGGTAGGTGTGGCGCAAACGGACTTATTCCCGAAGATCCGTTTGACAAGTAATTACGGTTTCGAGAGCGATGAGTTAAGCAGCATCTTGAAGAGTCCGGCTGGTTTTATCGCCGGAAGCCTGTTGCAGCCGATCTTCGCCATGGGGAAGAACAAGGCGAAAGTGAAAGCGGCGAAGGCTCGTTACGAGCAAGAGGTCTATAGTTATGAAAAGAGCGTATTAGGCGCTTTCAAGGAGGTGAACAACGCTATCGTGACCGTCCGCAAGGTGAAGGAGATCCGTGCTTCCCGCATGAATCTGGAAGCCTCCGCCAGTAAATATCTGGAACTCGCCCAACTGCAATACATCAACGGTGTCATCAGCTACATGGACGTATTGGATGCCCAGCGTGGTTTGCTGGACGCCCAGATCGGTTTGAACAATGCCGTGCTGGATGAGTTGCTGTCGGTGGTATACCTGTATAAGGCTTTAGGGGGAGGGTTTTGATAGCGCACCCTCCTCATAGAGGAAACTATCTCAATGGAATATGCCCCGTAAATCAATGGAATCTACTTCGTGTTCCATTGATTTACGGGGCATATTCCATTTACTTTCTGATTGTGTATCCGAGTATGTCCTATATAACGACGAGATAGCCGCACAGGTATGCACGAGGAGGACAACCCGGTGATCATGGTGGCGAAGTATAAGCGATAATGAGAAAATTCTCATTATCTTTGCGCTCATATAAAATCAGAGATAGAAAATGCCATTAAATTTACAAAAGAACTTACCGGCTATCGAGCTGCTGAAGAAGGAACATATCTTCGTGATGGATTCCTTGCGTGCGTCGGAGCAGGATATCCGCCCCCTTCGGGTAGTCGTATTGAATTTGATGCCCCTTAAGATAACGACCGAGACGGACTTGGTTCGCCTCCTCAGTAATACACCCCTGCAAGTGGAACTTGATTTCATGAAGATCAAGGGACATACGCCGAAGAATACGCCCATCGAGCATATGCAAGAATTTTATAAGGATTTCGATGAGATGGCGGATGATTTCTACGACGGGATGATCGTGACGGGCGCTCCCGTGGAGCAGATGCCTTTCGAGGAAGTTAGTTATTGGGAGGAGATCACGCAGATATTCGATTGGGCCCGTACGCACGTTACCTCCACGCTCTATATCTGCTGGGCGGCGCAAGCGGGGCTATACCATTTCTATGGGGTGCCTAAATATGATTTGCCGGCCAAGATGTTCGGTGTCTTCCGTCATTCGCTCCGGGAACCGTTTGTTCCGATCTTCCGGGGGTTCGATGACGAGTTCTTCGTGCCTCATAGCCGTCATACCGAGATTCGCCGGGAGGATATCATGAAGGTGCCCGAGCTCACCTTATTGTCCGAGAGCGAGGAATCCGGCGTCTATATGGCGATGGCTCGTGGCGGACGGGAATTCTTCATCACCGGCCATTCCGAGTATTCGCCCTATACGCTGAATGATGAGTATATGCGTGATTTGGGGAAGGGATTGCCCATCAACAAGCCTCGTAATTATTACCGGAATAACGATCCGGCGCAAGGTCCGGTGGTACGTTGGCGGGGGCACGCGAACCTGCTGTTCACCAATTGGCTGAACTACTACGTATACCAAGAGACCCCGTTCCGCCGGGAAGATATTAAAAAACTAGGAAGCTTGTAAATGAGAAAAGAACCCCGTTCGATAGAACTGTTATCTCCCGCTAAGGATCTGATTTGCGGCAGGGAGGCGATTAACCATGGTGCCGATGCCGTGTATATCGGTGCCCCGAAGTTCGGAGCCCGTGCCGCTGCCGGTAATACGCTGGACGATATACGGCAGCTTTGCGATTACGCCCATCTCTATTCGGCTCGTATTTACGTGGCCTTGAACACTATCTTGAAAGAAGAGGAGCTGGCAGAGGCCGAGCAAATGATCTGGCAGCTTTACGAGGCCGGGGCAGATGCCTTGATCGTTCAAGACATGGGTATCACCCAGTTGAACCTTCCGCCCATCCCCTTGCACGCCAGTACGCAAACGGATAACCGTACGCCGGAGAAGGTGAGATTCCTGCAAGAGGCAGGTTTCACGCAAGTCGTATTGGCGAGAGAGCTATCACTGAACCAGATACGGGAGATCGCCGAGCGAACGACCGTGCCTCTGGAGGTCTTCGTGCACGGGGCGCTGTGCGTAAGCTATAGCGGCCAGTGTTACCTGAGCGCCGCCTTGAGCGGACGAAGCGCCAACCGGGGGGAATGCGCCCAGTATTGCCGCCTGCCTTATAGCTTGATCGATGCGGATGGGAAGGAGATCGTATCGGGTAAACATCTCCTATCCTTGAAAGATATGAACCGAGGGGAATACTTAGAGGAGCTGTTGGATGCCGGTGTCTCTTCCTTGAAGATCGAGGGTCGTTTGAAGGATGTATCTTACGTGAAAAACGTAACGGCTTGGTATCGGAAGAAACTGGACGCTATCTTGGCTCGTCGGCCGGAATACCGTCGTGCCTCGGCCGGGCATAGCACTTACACATTCCAGCCTGTGGCGGAGAAAAGCTTCAACCGGGGTTTCACGCCTTTCTTATGGAAGGAGCGCACGAAGGATATCACCAGCTTTGATACGCCTAAGTCCTTGGGTGAACCGGTGGGTACGGTGAAGGAACTGAAAGGAAACTCTTTCACGATCGCCGGACTGAAACAATTGAATAACGGAGACGGGCTTACCTTCTTCAACGAGAAAGGGGAGTTGGAGGGTTTCCGGGTAAACCGTGTGGAGGCGAACCGAATCTTTACGCTGGATCGCCCGGCGATCCGTCCGAAGATGCCTTTGTACCGGAATTTCGATCAAGAGTTTGATAAACTGCTATCCAAGCCATCCGCCGAGCGGAAACTCTCTGTCCGGATGGAATTTCAAGATAACGCCTTTGGCTTCACGTTAAGTATGGCGGACGAGACAGGAGCCCGTATCATGCTCACCAAGCCGTTCGAGAAAGAACCGGCCCGGAGGGAGCAGGCGGAGAATATCCGTACCCAGCTCTCTAAGTTGGGGAACACGCCTTTCGAGGCGGAGGAAGTTGCCGTGGCGATGTCCGATAACTGGTTTGTCCCTTCTTCTTTATTGGCCGAGATGCGTAGGCTAGGGGTGGAGAGGCTTATCTCTACCCGGCGGATTCGTTACCGCAGGGAAGAGGCTCGTCCGTTTAAGCCGTGTGTAGGCGAGACTCCGGAAGCCCCTTTCCCCGAGAAGTGTCTGACCTATTTAGGGAATGTATCCAATAGCAAGGCTGGTGCCTTTTATAAGGCGCATGGCGTGACTGCCGTGGAAGACGCTTTCGAGTTGTCTCCCCGGAAGGATGTCCCTTTGATGTTCACGAAACATTGCCTGCGGTACAGTATGGGATGGTGCCCTACTTACCAGAAGCAGAAGTCTCCCTATAAGGAGCCTTACTTCCTGCGCTATAAGGAAACGCTCTTGCGTTTGCGCTTCGACTGCAAGAATTGCCAGATGTTGATCTATGCGGAGGAATAACGGGCTTTGTAACTACTTAATCCGATAAATAAAACAGGTATGAAACGACAAATTTTCTCGCTGTTCCTGCTCTTGCTCACGTTGGTAGCTTGTGGGGATAAGCCTTTGGACCCGAATAAACCCGTATATGTGAAAATCAAGACGACGATGGGAGACGTCACCGTCCTGCTATACGACGATACGCCTCTTCACCGGGATAACTTCATCAAGCTTTGCCAGTCGAACGAGTATGAGGGTATGCTTTTCCACCGTGTTATCAAGGAGTTTGTCGTGCAAGGTGGTGATCCGGAGAGTAAAGCGCATGAGCCGGGTGCCTTGTATGGGGATGGCGATGGTGGTTATACCGTTCCCGCTGAGATATTACCTAATCATTTTAATAAGAAAGGCGCTTTGATCGACGCGAAAGAGATCGATGCCGTGAATCCGGAACGTGCTTCCGCCGGTACGCAGTTCTGTTTTGTGCAAGGGAAAGTCTTGGACGACAAGGAGCTTGCGGAGAAAGAGGCTCGTATCAACGAGATCCGCCGCAACTGGTTGTACTATAAATTCCGGGATGAGCTGAAAAAGCAAGATCCTTCCTTGGCCGCCGATTCCTTGGAGAATGAGTTACATGCCCGTGCGTCCATCTTGGTGGAAGATACGTTGGCGGTATTAGGCCCGGTAGTGATCCCGGCCGAACGGCGTGAGATTTATAAGACAATCGGTGGCGTTCCGCATCTGGATGGCTCGGTAACGATCTTTGGCGAGGTAGTGGAAGGCTTCGATATCGTAGAGAAGATCTCCGTGGTAAAGACGGATAAGAACGATCGTCCTTTACACGACGTGATGATTAAATCGACGAAGGTTTTCCAGAAATAATAACAATGCCTATTATAAGGAGGTAACGATGCCCATTGTAAGCTCCTTATAATGGGCATCGTAAACACTTTAGAATGGGCATTGTTAAAACCCTCGGATAGCTCTTGTTATACGAGGCTGATCGCTAGCTTGTTATACTAAAAGTATCATCAATCATATTTGGCTCTCGAGCCATTCCAGATACTTCTTTACTCCCTCCGTATCTTCCGCCTCGGGGCTCCAAGGCGCTAGGTTCTCCGGTGCTAGCGGCGCGAACGGCCCTTGCTTTATCTCATAAATAACCGATCCGGATTCCAGTACCAGAAGCCCGTGCCATGTCCCTGCCTTGATCTCCGCTCCATAAGCGCCTTCCTTTGGATTCAGTATCGTTTTCTCCGTGATATTCCCTTCCTCGTCAAACAAGAATACCGCTACCTTCCCACGCAGCAGCAAGAAGATCTCGTCTTTCGCCGGATTTAAATGCCGGTGCGGACGCAAATACGTACCGGGCTCCATGGCATTCAGTAACCGATTGATCGGATCATCCAATTTCTCATGGAAATTATAGTTCATTCGCAGGCGGGGAGACTGCAAGGCTTTGGCCTGGGTCTCGTCGAGTAATTGTTCGTTGATTATCTTCATCTCTGTATCTTATTGTATTTCTGAGCTACGAATATACGAAATATTTATTGGTCAATGCTTGATATTCCTTATCTTTGCGCCTTGATGATACATATTCTTGAGTCTGAAAATTAAATATTTATGTTATTTAATTCCATAGAGTTCCTTATATTCCTGCCATTGGTTTTCTTTGGTTACTGGTTTGTTTTCAAGTCTTTGCGGTGGCAAAATCTATTTGTGGTAGCTGTTAGTTACCTGTTCTACGGATGGTGGGACTGGCGCTTTTTGCTGCTGATCCTGTTTACGTCGTTATGCAGTTACTTGAGTGGAGTCTATTTGGAGAAATGCGCTGGCAACCGGTTGGTCCAAAAGTGGATAAGTGCCGGTAATATTTTACTGAACCTTTCGATCTTGGGCGTATTTAAGTACTTTGATTTTTTTACCGAGAATTTGGTAAATGTCCTTCACCTATTGGGCTGGGATGCCGATTACGTGACGTTGAATATCTTGCTCCCTGTCGGGATCAGTTTTTATACGTTTCAGGCTTTGAGCTATACGATTGATGTTTACCAAGGTAAAATCAAGGCGACTCATGATATCGTGGCATTCTTCGCTTATATCAGTTTCTTCCCCCAATTAGTGGCGGGCCCGATAGAACGGGCTACCCATTTGTTGCCTCAGTTTCTCCGGCCTCGTAATTTCGATTGTGATCTGGCGTTGGATGGTATACGCCAGATGCTTTGGGGATTTTTCAAGAAAGTGGTGGTTGCCGATAACTGCGCTTTGTTCGTGAACGGTGTGTTTGAGAATTACCAGACGTTGGATGGGAGTACCTTGTTTCTGGGGGCTTTCTTCTTTACGATACAGATTTACGGGGATTTTTCCGGATACTCGGATATAGCGATCGGCTGTGCCCGGTTGTTTGGCATAGACCTTATGCAGAACTTTAAGTATCCTTATTTCTCCCGGGATATAGCGGAGTTTTGGCGGCGTTGGCATATCTCTTTGACGACTTGGTTCCGGGATTATATCTATATACCCCTAGGGGGAAGCCGGGCAGGGAAATGGAAGAGCTTCCGGAATACCCTTGTTATTTTCTTGGTAAGTGGGTTCTGGCACGGGGCTAACTGGACGTTTGTGGCATGGGGAGCGTATCATGCATTGTTGTTTCTGCCATTGTTATTGTTGGGTCAAAATAGGAGGTATAGAGATTCCGTGGCGGAAAACAGTTTCCTTCCCTCTGTGAAGGAATTGACACAGATGGGAGCTACGTTTTTGCTGGTCTTATTGGGATGGATTCTGTTCCGGTCGGAAGATATATCCCAAGCGGCTGTGTATCTCGAGCGGATGTTCAATGTCTCGTTATTCTCAGCTCCTCAGCTTGTGGGCTTGGGATTCGGGCAACTCCTGCTGAAGAAATGTTTCTTTTTCACGGCTCTTATGTTCGTCGTGGAATGGATCGGCCGAAAACAGGCGCATGGGTTGATGATAGAGGACCTGAGCCTTCCGGTTCGGTATGTTATCTATACGGTATTGCTGATTATCATCTATGGTTTCGACGCCAGTAATCCACAAGGTTTCATTTATTTTCAATTCTGATAAGTATGAGAAGGTTCTTTATAGCTATATTCCGGTATTTAGGGGTGGTAGGATGTTTAGGGTTGCTTAGTTGCCTGCTGATCCGCTCTTATTTTCATATAAGCGTACCCAGCCTCAAAAGTGATCCGGAAGTGGAGGTATTGATTTTGGGCGATTCCCATCCTTTACATTCGATATCCGCCGATATGCTGGGGAAATCGAGGAATGACGCTAAATCCAGTGAGAATTATTTCAATACCTATATCGATTTATGCTTGAAAGCGCCTTACCTTCCCCATTTGAAAACCGTGATATTGGGGTTTGGTTACCACACGTTTACCGTGGCCGATGATTCCTATCAAAATGAGTTTCCTGCCTATATGTCTATTTATCCCCATCTAAAGGAGCGGGAGGATTTGCGACTTTTGGTACAGGAGGCTGTTTCGCCGGTAACCCGTAAGGAGGTCATGTATTCGTATGAGTTTGGCGTTCCGTTCAAGAATTGCGTAGCTGAGATTAAAAGGAATGTGATCGAGCGTATTTTCACGGGGGCGACCGGGGGAACACTAGACGTTATTATCGATCGTCATTACTATGATGATAAGGGTGCTTATTTATTGCCATCCTCATTTCAACAAGAGATGTTGGGGCGAATCGTAGAGGAATGTAAGAAGCGGGATCTGTCTCTTATTTTGTACAATGCCCCTGTTTCCACGGAATATATGGAACGGGTTCCTTCGAGTTATCGAGAATTGACGGATTCTTTGGCTCGGGAATACGTGGATGATAAAACGGTCTTTTATTTGAATTATACGGCTGTACCGTTACCTGATTCTTGCTATAGGGACGCTGATCATTTGAATGAAATCGGTATCCATAGATTTACCCCGTTGTTAAAAGATACCTTGACTTGTTTGGGGGTAATTTCGGAATAGTTTTCGTATATTTGTAGAATAAACGATCGAATTAAATATACCACATGAAAGGAAACCCGCTTTATATCCTGCTTTGGCTATTCCTTATTCTTTGCTTTGCCTGTTCGCCCGGTAAAAAAGAAAAGAAATATGTCATCGGTGTATCTCAATGCTCGATGACGGATATTTGGCGTCAATCCATGATACGTGATATGGAAGTAGAGGCTTTAAATCATCCGGAGATCGAGTTGGTCGTAATGGATGCTAGTCAGGATAATGATACTCAGATCAGCCAGATAAAAGGTTTTATCAAGAAAAAGGTGGATTTGCTGATTATATCGTCGAATGAGACCGAGCCTGTTACGCCTGTCGCTGTTGAGGCGTACAGGGCTGGTATTCCCACTATCATATTGGACCGGAAAATTAATAGCGATGAATATACGACGTATATTGGAGCGGATAATTACGAGATCGGTCGTTCGATCGGAATGTACATCAGCTCCTTGATCAAGGGGGAGACAACGATTTTAGAGATATGGGGACGAAGAGGCTCTTCCTCCGCTACAGAAAGACATCAAGGTTTTGTCGATGCGATGTCTATTGATCCGAATGTGAAGATCCGGGAGTTGGATGGGTATTGGTATAAGGAGAATGCCTATGAGGAAGTCTTGAAGCTGGATTCCATAGAGGATGTCGATATCGTTTTCGCTCATAATGATATGATGGCCTTAGGGGCCCGTGAGGCGATTGAGGAGCGAGATTCGTCGCTGGTGGGGCACGTGGAATTTATAGGCGTGGATGGACTCTTGGGAGGAGGCTTGGGCGTGGAGGCGGTTGCGCAGGGTAAGTTGGATGCCTCTTTTTATTATCCGACAGGTGGTGGGGTGGCTATTAAGGTAGCATGGCAGATCTTAAGCGGACAAGCTTATACGAAAAAGTATGCGTTAAGCACCGCTATGATCGATAAGACCAACGCCGGTACCCTTTATTTACAATCAGACCGGTTGGTAGAATATCAACGCCAGATCGAGAAACAGCGTGCGAATTTGTCGCAATTGCTCTCGAAATATAACTTTCTTTATAGTTCCTTGATTATTATCTTGATATTGGCGCTTTTGTTGGGTGGTTCCGCTATTTACACGGTTTATATTAATCGTAAAGTGCGCCAGAAGAATCATTTGTTGAATGAGAGAAATCGTTTGGTACAACAACAGAAAGAGGAACTCTCGGTAGCGAACCAGCGTATCGAGCAAGTCACGACACAGAAATTGCAGTTCTTTACGAATGTATCTCACGAGATAAAGACTCCTTTGACCTTGATTCTAGGGCCTCTGAACAAGATGGCGCAAGATGCCCCGGCAGGCGCTTTTGCGGATGATATCCGCATCGTTAAGAAGAATGCGGAACGCTTGAAACGTGTGATCGACCAATTGCTGGATTTCCGGAAGATAGAGAATAATAAGATGGGATTGCGGGTTACTAAGATGGATTTGGTCTTTTTAATCCAAGAGGTGAAATCTTATTTTAATACTCTGGCCCAGAGTAAGCGAATTGATTATACCTTCCTGCATGAAATGAATTCTCTTTTTGTTTGGGTGGATACGGACAAAATGGAGAAGATATTAACGAACTTGCTTTCGAACGCTTTTAAGTTTACCCCGGAGCAGGGGAAGATTACGATTCGTTTGCGGGAGGAGGAGACGGAGGTTGTCTTATCGGTGGAAGATAATGGAGAGGGTATTCCCCCGGAAAACCTAGCCTCCGTATTCGAGCGCTTTTTTACAAGCGGGCAAAGCTATGCTCCGGGAACGGGTATCGGACTGCATCTGACACGGGAATTTGTCCTTATGCATAAAGGCTCGATCCACGTGGAAAGCGAGCAAGGCGAACGGACAGTGTTTACCGTTCAGATCCCGAAAGGTAAATCTCATTTTGATGAATCTTGTGTCTTTCTGTCGAATGCGACAGAATCGTCCTCTGGTGTAGCGCATTTGGATATATCCCAAGTTCAAGAAACGTTGAATAAGAAATATGATTATATGATCTTGATCGTTGAGGATGATTGGGATATTCGCGCTTATTTACAGCATGAGTTGTCCGGGAATTTTAATGTACTTGTAGCGGAGAATGGTGCCAAGGCCTTGGATATTCTATTGAAGGAAAATGTATCACTGGTCGTCAGTGACGTGATGATGCCGGAGATGAATGGCTTCGAGCTTTGCCGCCGGGTTAAGTCGGATATGGTCCTCAGTCATATCCCGGTAATCTTGCTTACGGCTCTTTCGGATGACAGTCAACGCTTGTATGGATTTGAGGGGGGAGCGGATGAATATATCCAGAAACCGTTCAATATCGAGATCGTGAAATTACGTATCATTAAATTGTTGGAAGAACGTAATCGTTTGCGAGAGGTTTTCTTGAAAGAGTCTCAATCGCCTGCGGGACTTTCCATCGAGACAAAAGGGAAGGTAGAGAGTCTGGATGATTTGTTTATGCGTAAGTTTATCGCTTTGATAGAGGAGAATTATAGCGATCCCGATTTCAGTATAGAGAAAGGCAGTGAGAAACTGGGCCTGTCTCGTGTGCATTTATATCGAAAGGTGAAGGAGTTGTCCGGGATTACCCCTACGGACTTTTTGCGTAACTATCGTTTGAAAAAGGCATCCGCCCTATTGAAGCAGCGATCCGGAACGATTAGCGAGGTTGCTTATGCCACGGGATTCGGCTCGCCGGCCTATTTCTCCAAATGCTTTAAAGCGGTTTATAATATAACGCCAACCGAGTTTATAGAGTCTTTGTAAGGATGCTGCTTGTACAGATGTTACATACGGGTAACGTCTGTTATTGTCCCTTGAAAATAAATCTTTTATGTAACTTGTGTGATTTATCTTGTAGCTATAGTTATCGTTGTATTTATAACGATGATATACTTTTGCGGTGTCGATAAGTACGAAAGTTGTTTTTAATAGAAAGACCATGGAACAGGTGACTGAATCAAGACGTAAACCAATTGTCGTTGGGATTGGAGAATTATTATGGGATATGCTTCCTTCCGGGAAAAAGGCTGGGGGGGCCCCGATTAATTTTGTCTATCATGTGTCTTGCCTAGGTGCTGAGGGATATGCTATCAGCGCTGTCGGAGATGATGAGTTGGGTAAAGAGATCGTTGATGAGTTGGATAAGAATCATATCCAGCATTTGATCGAGAAAGTGCCTTACCCGACGGGAACCGTTCAGGTAGAGTTACGAGAAGGTATCCCTACTTATACGATTCATGAGCGAGTGGCTTGGGATCATATATCGCCTACATCCGATGCGATTGATTTGGCGGAGAAAGCGGACGCTATTTGTTTCGGTACATTAGCCCAGCGTTCCCGTCAGTCCCGGGAGACGATACAAGCGATCTCGTCGTTTGCGCCGAAAGACGCTTATCGTTTGCTGGATATCAATCTTCGCCAGCGATACTATGATAAGGAGTTGATCGAGGAGTCTTTGTACTTAGCGAATGTGTTGAAGGTGAATGATGAGGAGTTTAACGTTCTTCGGGACTTATTCGGCTTGAATGGAACTGAGAGGGAAGTGGCTTTATGGTTTATTGAGAAATACGGCCTTCGGATGTTTGTCTTGACTGCGGGGAGCTCCCATAGTACGATTTATACGAGAGAGGAGATCTCTACGTTGCCCACGCCGGAGGTCACGGTGGCGGATACGGTCGGGGCGGGGGATGCTTTTTCGGGGGCTCTAATCATTTCGCTCTTAAAGGGGAAGTCCTTAAGCGAGGCCCATCATTTCGCTGTAAAGACAGCGGCTTTCGTTTGTACGAAAGAAGGTGCGTGGCCGGTTTATGAAGAGTAATTCGTTTATATCATATGTGTTTAGATGTTTTGAGTTTATACAATTTCGAATAGGTATTACGTTTTTAAGGTAAAAAGGTTGTTAGGATATAAGAAGAGAAAGGCAAAAAGAAAAAGATGGTTTTTGTTTTAGGTTAAGTTAGATTAGATTGGTGAAAAGTGGCTCGGCTGTTGAAGTCGGGCTATTTTTATGTCCTTATGTTTCCTTCAAATAGAATGGTCTCGATAACCTGCAAGATTCTTCTTACAGGCTAACGAGACCTTCCGCTTTTATCTTTTCTGATAGCTTACAATTAATAAGCTCTCTCCAATAACCAAGCATCTTGGAAGTTAGGAGCGTATTTCGCCTTGATGGCGTCACGGCTATCGGCGGCGTCCGCTTTATTGTCGAAGCTAGCGACGATCACACGCAACATCCCTTGCTCGTTCTCGCCCAACACTGCGTTGTAACCATCATTCTGCATACGTTCTTTTAATGCGTAAGCGTTTGTCTTGTTCTTGAAACTACCGACAACGACGCTATAACGTTTCAGACGGCTGGCGTCCTCACCTTGAGCGGCGTTGATTTTTTCCGTACGAGTGGTAGCCGTAGAGGTTCTGGGTTTTGAGACAGGAGCGACCTCAACAACTTCTTCCTCTTGTTCTACAACCTCAACAGGAGCTGTCGACTCTTTTTCTTTGGCCTGTTCGTAAGCAGCCTTGTACGCGCTCTGTTTAGGTTTACATGAGCCGAGTGCTAATACCATACATACAGCGGCTCCAAATAACCAAATCTTATTCATACTGTTCAGTTCTTATAATTAGTAACGCGAAGATATAAATTATATTTAGTACTTTCGCACTCAAATTGTAATATATTATAACGGCATGAATAAATCTATCGGAACAATGATTATGGCAACATCCCTACTGTTAGGTGCTTGCAATCCGGCTACGGATGTGAACGTGAAGGAGACCGGCGATAAGAACCTTATCGGGAAGTCGGACATCCGGATCAAAGACGGCCGCATGACCCCGGAGGCTTTGTGGGCCATGGGACGTATCGGCGGTATGAACGTATCTCCGGACGGGAAAAGAGTGGTGTATACGGTGGCGTACTATAGTGTACCGGAAAACAAGAGCAACCGTGAGGTCTTCGTGATGAACGCGGACGGATCGGATAATAAGCAAATCACGAAAACCGGATTCGCTGAGAACGAGGCCGTATGGATCAAAGGAGGAACCAAGATCGCTTTCTTATGTAACGAGAGCGGTAGCAGCCAGCTTTGGGAAATGAATCCGGATGGGACGGACCGTAAGCGACTTTCCGATTATGATAAGGATATCGAGGGTTTCGCTTTCTCTCCCGATGAGAAAAAGGTCTTGTTTATCTCGCAAGTGAAAACCGTGAACAGTACCGCTGATAAATATCCGGATTTGGATAAGGCGACAGGTGTTATCATTACGGATTTAATGTACAAGCATTGGGATGAGTGGGTGACTACCGTTCCGCATCCTTTTGTCGCCGATTTCGATGGCGAATCGATCAGCAATCCTGTGGATGTGATGGAGGGCGAGTTGTTTGAGAGCCCGATGAAGCCGTTTGGCGGTATCGAGCAATTGGCTTGGAACACTACCTCGGACAAGATTGCCTATACCAGCCGCAAAAAGACGGGTAAAGAATATGCGATCTCCACGAATTCGGATATTTATGTATATGATCTGAATACGAAGCAAACGACCAATATAACGGAAGAGAACAAGGGATATGATACGAATCCCACCTATTCTCCGGACGGAAAGAGTATCGCTTGGCTAAGTATGGAACGGGATGGTTACGAGGCGGATCAAAATCGCTTGATGGTAATGAATCTGGAGACGGGTGAGAAAACATTCGTAAGCAAGGATTTTGACTCCAACGTGGATTCTTATTGCTGGAGCGCTGATTGCAAGCGTATCTATTTCACGGGCGTTTGGCATGGCGAGTCGCAGGTTTATCAGATAGACTTGGCGAATGGCAATAAGATTACCCCGCTGACCGAAGGTATGTACGATTACGCCTCTGTCGCTCTTCTGGGCGATAAGCTGATCGCTCAACGTCATTCCATGAGCATGGGAGACGAGATCTATTCGATCGATTTGACAGGGGATCATACGGTAACTCAACTTACGTTCGAAAACAAACATATTTACGACCAGCTTACGATGGGTAAGGTAGAGGAACGTTGGATGAAGACGACGGATGGCAAGCAGATGCTAACGTGGGTTATCTATCCGCCTCAGTTCGATCCGAATAAGAAGTATCCTACCTTGTTGTTCTGTGAGGGTGGCCCGCAAAGCCCTGTGAGCCAGTTCTGGTCTTACCGTTGGAATTTCCAGATCATGGCGGCTAATGACTATATTATCGTGGCACCGAACCGTCGGGGTCTTCCCGGATTTGGCTTGGAATGGAATGAGGCTGTCAGCGGCGATTATGGCGGACAATGCATGAAAGACTATTTCACCGCTATTGACGAGGTAGCCAAGGAACCGTATGTAAATAAGGATCGCTTGGGTTGTGTAGGCGCCAGCTTCGGTGGATTCTCCGTATATTGGTTGGCAGGTCATCATGATAAACGTTTCAAGGCGTTTATCGCCCACGATGGTATCTTTAATATGGAAATGCAGTATCTGGAAACGGAAGAGATGTGGTTCGCCAATTGGGATATGGGTGGAGCGTACTGGGAAAAGCAAAACGCTACGGCTCAGCGTACATTCGCGAACTCCCCGCATAAGTTCGTGGACAAATGGGATACGCCTATCCTTTGTATCCATGGAGAGAAGGATTACCGGATCTTGGCTAATCAAGGAATGGCAGCGTTTAACGCTGCGGTTCTTCGGGGTGTACCGGCCGAGTTGCTGATTTATCCGGATGAGAACCATTGGGTATTGAAGCCCCAGAATGGCGTTCTATGGCAACGCACATTCTTTGAGTGGTTGGATATGTGGTTGAAGAAATAAAATTTGAAGGCCGTCCCCAAAGTATATAGCTTTGATGGACGGCCTTCTTTTCTCAACGCAATAACAAACTAAGCGATAGTAATATCCTTATCCAAATAAATATCTTGAATTGAATGAAGTAACTCCACGCCGTCTTTCATCGGACGTTGGAACGCCTTTCTTCCGCTAATCAACCCCATGCCACCCGCACGTTTGTTTATGACAGCGGTGACGACAGCGTCTTTAAGATCTGAGGCGCCATGAGATTCCCCGCCGGAGTTGATAAGCCCGACACGTCCCATATAATTATTGGCTACTTGGTAACGGCAGAGGTCGATCGGATGTTCTGTCGTTAACTCTGTGTACATCTTTTGATCGATCTTCCCGAAATTGATAGCGGTGAAACCTCCGTTGTTCTCCGGTAGCTTCTGCTTGATGATATCGGCCTTGATCGTGACACCAAGGTGATTAGCCTGTCCGGTCAAATCGGCTGCCGCGGAATAGTCGATGCCATCCTTTTTAAAAGAGCTGTTTCGTAAATAGCACCATAATACGGTCGCCATACCTAGTTCATGGGCATACTCGAATGCGTTGGCAATCTCGACTAGCTGACGTCGGCTTTGCTCTGATCCGAAATAGATCGTGGCCCCTACAGCTACGGCGCCCATATTCCATGCTTCCTTCACCGTACCGAATACGATTTGATTGTAAGAATTCGGATAAGTAAGAAGCTCATTATGATTTAGTTTTACCAAGAATGGAATCTTATGAGCATATTTTCGTGCGACTGACCCTAGTATGCCGAACGTAGAAGCGACTGCGTTGCAACCACCCTCGATCGCTAATTTTACGATATTCTCCGGATCGAAATAAATGGGGTTTGGAGCGAAGGAAGACCCTGCGGTATGCTCGATATCTTGATCTACCGGGAGGATAGAAACATATCCGGTGTTAGCTAATCTTCCGTGCCCCAACAAGGTTTGCAGACTATTGAGAGTCTGTATGTTTCTATCTGAATTGCCCCACACATCGTCCACGCAAGTGGGTGATGGAAGATGAAGCAGCGATTTATCAATAGTCTTACATACGTGATTTAAATAATAATCACTTTTGTCTCCTAATAAACTAATAATCTTTGATGTATCCATATAAATAAATATTTACTTAGTAAACAATCGCTGTCAAAAATAAGTTCCATAGTTTTTATCGATTAACACATAGAATTAATCTATCGATGAATTATGGTAGTATCGGATAGTTTAGTTAATTTTGTGCCATACAACCAATAAAAATTTTGCGATATATGAAAAAGAAATGGATTTGCACAGTATGTGGTTATGTACACGAAGGTGATGAGGCTCCTGAGTTCTGCCCTCAATGTAAACAACCGAAAAGCAAATTTAAGGAATTAGTAGAGACAGAAGGTGCGTTGCAGTTCGTTGACGAACATGTACTAGGTGTTGCTAAAGGTGTAGACCCAGTGATTTTGGAAGGTCTGAACGCTCACTTTATGGGAGAATGTACCGAAGTTGGTATGTATTTGGCCATGAGCCGTCAAGCAGACCGTGAGGGTTATCCTGAGGTAGCTGAGGCATTCAAGCGTTACGCTTGGGAAGAGGCTGAGCACGCTGCTAAGTTCGCAGAGCTTCTTGGCGACGTAGTTTGGGATACGAAGACTAACTTGAAAAAGCGTATGGAAGCTGAGGCTGGCGCATGCGAGGACAAGAAACGTATCGCTACATTGGCTAAACAACAGAATTTGGACGCAATCCATGATACCGTACATGAGATGTGCAAAGACGAGGCACGTCATGGCAAAGGATTTGAAGGTTTATATAATCGTTATTTCAAGTAATTTAGAGGTATTAGTTATATGTTTTAAAGAGGGGCGTTCTGTGAAGAATGCCCTTTTTTGTATTTGATAAAGTAATTTTAGCCTTTCAAGAGAATAACGATACTATATTTTATGTACTTTTGTACACGTCAACCACAAGGAAAGATGCCGGAGTGGTCGAACGGGCCGCACTCGAAATGCGGTGAGCGGGTAACCGCTCCCTGGGTTCGAATCCCAGTCTTTCCGCTTGATAACTATGACTTATCCACGCAGAATACTAAATGAAGCATATCGATATTGCGATAATGTTTTATGAAATTTGCGATTTCCCTCATATCGTTTCTTAGTGCTACTTTTTGAGAGGGGATATTTGTGTCCCGTATGATGGAGTATACTTTGTCGAAGTTAAGGATATTGAAGGCGTATTCCTTACAAGCTATGGCGGCCTCGGTAGCATAACCTTTATGCCAGTATTCCGCCCTAAGCAAATAACCGATCTCCGGAACCTGTTGACCGTTGAATTCTTGATAGGTGAGACCACACTGACCGATAAGCTCTCCGCTGCCTTTCTCTATCATCCCCCATAAGCCAAAGCCATCGTTTTGATACCTCCTTAATTGCTTATCAAGCCATTCTTGTACCTCTTTTTTACTGAACGCTCCTTCGTAAGCGTACATTACAATCGGATCTTGTAAAAGCTTACAGATATCATCAAAATCATCTTGTTTTAATTCCCTTAATAGGAGTCGCTTTGTCTTTAGTATCATCTCTTTCATACGATATTTTTTCTTGTCTTCTCAAATTGTTGGATGACTAGTTAGAATATATCGCTCAAGGAATACCGGAGTTGATCCATCATCAACGGCACTTCCGCCTCCTCGATTCCCGCTACAAGAAGATCGGGGATATCTTGATTGAACTGCTCTTGGAACTTCGAGAAATCACCGGACTCTTTCTCCACGGCTTTTTTATAAAAAGCAAGCGCTCCCTTTATATTCTGTAATGCCCATTCCGTATGTCCCGCATTCAAGAAATCTTGGGTGTTGGGTTGATTATCCATGATCTTTTTGTAATAATTACGGGCCTGATCGTATTTACCGGTCAAGAAAGAACACCAAGCGATCGGACGCCAAGCCTTCGTGCTTTTATTGTCCAGATAATCTACCTTGAAATAATATTTCAGCGCCTCATTATAATTCTTGAGTTCAAGATGGCAGTGGCCGATACATATTTGGATCGATAAATCATCCGGATTGAAAGCCTCGTAACGATGATAGTATTTCAACGCTTCTTCCGGTTGCTTTAAGGTACGGTAACAACCGGCGATCCGGCGAATAACCCATTTACTGTCCGGATTGATAAGATCCGCATGTAAATAAGCCTCCAAGGCGCCTTGTATATCGCCATTCATTTGTTTGCAGTAACCGATTTTCTGGAATAAGATATCACTTTCTTGATTTGCATCGGATAAGCGATTGTAGATCGTGAGCGCATCGAGGAAGTAATTCTTCCGGAGATAATACTCCGCTATAGTTGTCAAACTTTCCTCATCACTGACGTAAGGCTGCAAAATTGGCAGGTTATGAAAGTCTAGCGCAGATGTAAATATGTCATCAAAATCCAGATGTCCCGGATAAAGTTTGAAGAAACGATACAAGTCCTGTATGTACTGTCCGGATATGATTTCCAGTTTTCCCCGTTTACTGATCAATTCCTCCTTCGTTTGCTGAATCATCTCGGAGGCTTGGCTACCAAATTGTCCCATCATCATTTGACGGGCTTGGTCCGGCAATTGCATCATACTGAAATATAAGGAGTATTTATCGGAATTACACATGAATGCCGCAAGAGTCATGGAATCTAGCATGTCCTTTTCCGTTTGATTCTTGCTCAACTGATTGCCAAAAGCGGAATGCTCGGTCGTGAATGGCATGAACCAGTTACCCAGTTCCCGGAAAAAGGGGAAATGCTTTAGGTGCACGAAAGTAGAGTGCATTACGTCCGCGCCTTCTTGTTGCAGTTCGCTGAACTCCTCCATTTTCTTCCCTAAGGAGCTGTTCGATAACATATTCTGCCACTCCGGATTCATCTCGTTTCCGAGAAGTTCCGGATTGATATCCTTTAAGTTTATCTTTTGACTGATTTTAGGGCCTAGCTTGATCATCTCCGGAATGATCTCGTCTTGTAGCTTACGGGTGATCTTCTCTGTCTCACGGGCTAGGATAAAACGAAGGGTAATCGTTCGGATCGCTTTCGTGAAATTAGGAAATCCCTCGGATAAAGCCGCTAGTCGATCCGCTATCTGCGGATATAGCGCCGTACGTTTCCTATAGGTATAGAGCGTCAGGAGAATCCCGATCAACGCGCGGTAACGAATCTCGTCTTCTTGGATATTGGCCGCATCGAATAATAATAGCAGTTTCTCCTTATCGAAAGCGGCTTGCAATCCCAACATTAATGCCGATACGATTTGGCTACCGATGATAAAAGGCAACTCTTGGTCATTCAATAGGTTCCTGATGGAGGCTATTTCTTCCTTATTGAGAGGATTCGAGGTCCAGATCTTATTGAATAATAGGATCGTGGCGGATTCGATTTGCTGCTGCTCCGTGATGGTTCCGGTCGGAGTCTCTATCTTCACCAGAGAGGCGTTTCTCAAGACCTTGTGGAGCTGGTCATAGTTGGTAAGCTCCTTTTGCATCATTCGCCTACGGCTATAATAGGAGAGAGGCGAATCTACCGATAAGGCCTTGTGCTTCACTATATCCGCGAACTCATAGCTGGATGCGATCAAGTTGTTGTATATCTGGTCTTGCATCGGATCTTTAGCCCCCTCGATCCGGTATCGCAACATATATTTATAAGTATCTTGTAGCTCGTTCAACCTGTCTTGGAATGAGTACTCACGTATTCCCGCTATTAAACCTTGGAGAAAATCGAACGCATTCTTTAGCTCCTTTTCGTCTAATGAACCGATAATTCGGTTGTATGCTTTATTTATTTCTTGTATTGTCATATACTATTAACAACAAATGGTATGCCAAAAGTATAGTATTTAGGCTAAATTTCCTATCTTCGCGTACCTAAAAATAAATTTGGCAGATGAAGAATATCCGCAATTTCTGTATTATTGCTCATATTGACCATGGGAAAAGTACCTTGGCAGACCGTTTGCTTGAGTATACCAAGACAGTAGAAGGTAAAGACATGCAAGCTCAAGTCCTTGACGACATGGATTTAGAGCGTGAGCGTGGTATTACGATCAAGAGCCATGCGATCCAGATGAAGTATAATTATAAGGGTGAAGAATATATACTGAACCTGATCGATACTCCGGGGCACGTGGACTTCTCGTATGAGGTTTCCCGCTCTATCGCCGCCTGCGAGGGTGCGTTGCTGATCGTGGACGCGGCCCAAGGTATTCAGGCGCAAACCATCTCTAACCTGTATATGGCGATAGAGAATGACTTAGAGATTATTCCGGTGATGAACAAGATTGACTTGCCTAGCGCCATGCCGGAGGAGGTAGAGGACCAGATCGTGGAACTGTTGGGCTGCCCTCGTGAGGATATCTTACGGGCGAGCGGAAAGACAGGCGAGGGAGTGACCGAGATCTTGAATACGATCGTGGAGAAGGTCCCGGCCCCGAAAGGTGATCCGGAGGCCCCGTTGCAGTGTTTGATTTTTGACTCCGTCTTTAATCCGTTCCGTGGTATTATCGCTTACTTCAAGGTGGTAAACGGCGTGATCCGTAAAGGTGACCATGTGAAGTTTATCGCTACAGGAAAAGAGTATGACGCCGACGAGGTAGGTATATTGAAATTAGATATGTGCCCCCGTGAGGAGATCCGGACGGGAGACGTAGGATATATCATTTCCGGTATCAAGACGTCCCGGGAGGTGCGTGTCGGTGATACGATCACTCATGTGTCTCGCCCGGCTAAAGACGCGATCGCCGGTTTTGAGGAGGTGAAGCCGATGGTCTTCGCCGGTGTCTATCCAATCGATAGCGAGGATTTCGAGAACCTTCGTGCGTCATTGGAGAAATTACAGTTGAACGACGCTTCCTTGACTTTCCAGCCGGAGAGTTCCGCCGCGCTGGGTTTTGGGTTCCGTTGCGGTTTCTTGGGCTTGTTGCATATGGAGATTGTTCAGGAGCGTTTGGATCGTGAGTTCAATATGGATGTGATAACCACTGTACCGAACGTTTCTTATATCGTGCATACAAAGAAAGGGGAGGAGATCGAGGTACATAATCCGGGAGGCTTGCCGGACCCGACCTTGATTGATCATATCGACGAGCCGTTTATCCGTGCTTCCGTGATCACGAACACTACCTATATCGGCCCGATCATGACACTCTGTCTGGGTAAGCGTGGCGTCCTGCTTAAGCAAGAATATATTTCAGGTGATCGTGTCGAGATTCATTATGACTTGCCGTTGGGCGAGATCGTAATCGACTTTTATGATAAGTTGAAGAGTATTTCAAAAGGGTACGCTTCTTTCGATTACCATTTACATGATTTCCGTCCCAGTAAGTTGGCTAAATTAGATATCCTGTTGAACGGTGAGCCGGTAGACGCTTTGTCTACATTGACGCACGTGGATAATAGCGTTACTTTCGGACGTCGTATGTGCGAGAAACTGAAAGAGTTGATCCCCCGCCAGCAATTCGATATCGCTATCCAAGCGGCGATAGGCGCTAAGATTATCGCTCGTGAGACAATTAAGGCTGTCCGTAAAGACGTGACGGCGAAATGTTATGGAGGCGATATCTCCCGTAAGCGTAAATTGCTGGAAAAACAGAAAGAGGGAAAGAAACGAATGAAGCAGATCGGTACGGTAGAAGTTCCGCAAAAAGCGTTCTTGGCCGTATTGAAGCTGGATTAGAAAGTCAATGGAATCCGTTCGCTAACTCAATGGATTTATAAAGAAAAGTCAATGGATTCTGTAACGGATTCCATTGACTTTTTTTATATAAATGGGTCACTTCTCGTTCACGAGCCGTATCCCGCCATCTTCCAGCGTGATAAGATGTTGCTTATAGAGTGCCCCGATCGCTTGTTTGAAAGCTTTCTTGCTACAGCGGAATAAGGAATAGATCACGTCCGGATCGCTCTTGTCGTGTACCGGGATGTATCCCCCTTGTGTTTTCATCGCTTCCATAATGACGCCGGCGATCCCCTCTACCTTTTGGTAGCCTTGCGGCGTTAGGCTCACATCTATCTTATCATCCTCACGTACCTCTTTTATATAGCCTTTCAGATGCTCGCCTTTCTCAAGACGCTGGAATACCTCATTATAATAGATCAATCCCCAATGCTGGTTATTGATGATCACCTTATAGCCAAGATCCGTCTCGTCGGCTACCAATAACTGAACCTCTTGATTCTGCTCGTAATCGATAGGGGTATTGTTCAAGAACTTCTCGATACGTGCGGATGCCATGATACGTCCTGTCACATGATCCAGCCGGACATAGACCAAGTACCATTTCCCCTCTCTCATCGGCATTTTCTGCTCCTTGAAAGGAACGAGCAAATCTTTCATGATACCCCATTCCAGAAATGCGCCGGCATTATTCACGTCTTTTACCTCCATGAACTGGAACTCCCCGACCGTTGCCAGAGGACGTGCGGTAGTAGCGATCAACCTCCCTTCATTATCATGATAAATAAACACCTCGACCTCATCCCCGGGCTTCACGTTTTTAGGTACGTAACGAGTCGGCAACAAGATCTCCACCCCGTTACCTCCATCCAGATAAACCCCGAAGTCAAGGTCTTTCACTATTTTCAGCGTGTTATATTTTCCTATCTCAACCATATATTTTTGTTTTGTCACAAACTTACGCAATAATCATGAAAAAGCGGTAAAAACAACTATAATTTTGATTTAGCATGCAGCAATATCTAGACAATTGCATCGTTATAGAAGTATCTTTATACTTGTGGTCCTTTTGAGACCTCATGTTCAAACTAAAAAACGTATATTTGCACCTTATTTGAAGAAAACAAAGATTATGAAAGTGAAATTAGTATCAGTAGTGGCATTGTTTGTCTTATTGTTAGGGGCTTGTTCTGTTCCTAAAGATGTGGTTTATTTCCAAGGAGTGGATGCCTTGACCCCCGAACAGGTGAGTAAGATGAATCAAGCTTATACCTCGAAGATTTGCCCTGATGACTTACTTACGATAACCGTTACGGCATGGGATCCGACAGTCGTTACTCCCTTTAATCCCCCTGTATATGCCTATGCAACTCAAGGTGAGACTACGACGGTTTCTTCTGGTCAATTAAGAACGTATTTGGTTGATCAGGAAGGTGACATAAATTTCCCTGTTTTGGGAAAGATCCATGTGGCGGGATTGACCAAGCAACAGTTAAGTGATAAAATGCAAGAAATGATCTCCCCTTATGTGAAAGATGCTTTGGTTAATGTACAGATTGTTAATTATAAGGTCACGATGATGGGTGAGGTCTCTCGGCCGGGTGCGATTTCCGTGAAAAATGATCGTCTTTCAATTTTAGATGCTATCGGTCAGGTCGGTGATTTGACAATTAACGCAAACCGTAAGAACATCTTGGTTATACGAGATAATAATGGAGAAAAGGAGTTTGCTCGTTTGGATATTACCGAGCCGGATATATTTACTTCCCCCTATTATTATCTTCAACAAAATGATGTTGTTTATGTGGAACCGAATAATGCGAAGAAGAGAAACGCCCGTTATAGTCAAGCCCAACAATATAGTATAACCGTGTTCTCCTCAATTTTGAGCGCTGTATCTGTGATAACGACTGTTATATTGGCTATTACTAAATAATAATTAGATGATGGAAGTGAAAGACAACGAAACAATCGGACTTAAAAGTATTATCGTAAGATATCTATTGCATTGGAAATTATTTTTAGGGGTATTCCTGTTTTCTATAATCCCTGCGGTTTTATATCTGATTTATTACCCTCGTACATATGAGATGATGGCCCGTATCCAGATTCAGGAAGATAAAGACCTCGGAGGAGGTAGCTTTGGATTGGGAGAGGCCGCTGGGTTGATGAAATCTTTTGGGTTGGGATCTGTTTCTGGAGGTGTCGTTAATATTGATGATGAACTAATGACATTGACTTCTAATAAAATGCTTCGGAATATGGTTCTGAAATTAGGCGTGAATGTCGATTATTGTGAACCATTTTCTTTGGGCTATCGTTTATATGATGAATCTCCTTTAAAGTTGATTGCCGATTCTGCTACAAACGCACGCTTGGCAGAAGCTGTGGAGTTCTCGGTTTTCGTAAAAAATGGTAAGGCGGAGGTTTCAGCGGAGTCTGTTAATATGAAAAAGAAACATTTTAGTTTTCCATCATTGCCTGCTACCATTGAGTTACCGATGGGAAACTTCACCTTGGACTTTGCGCCGGGAAAAAAAGATATCACCTCAGCGAAACTTGATATTACATATAATCCTGCGGGGTGGGTCGCAGAGGATTTGGAGAAAGAATTTTTAATAGAAGGAAGCTCCAAGACTTCAAACGTAATAGAGTTGAGTTGCACTGATTATGAAAAGAATCGGGGTACGGATATGCTAGATACATTAATTGCGATCTATAACAAAGAAGCTGAGGCGTATAAAAAAGGAGAGGCTCGTAAATCTTTGGTTTTCTTAGATGGGAGGATTGAGAATATTATAGCGGAACTTGCCGCTGTCGAAAACCAAATTGAAGAATATAAGAGCAAGAACCAATTGATGGATATAGAGCATGACGTTCAATTCTATGTGGAACAAATGAAAGAACTACAAACAAAGTTGATAGAATTGGAGGCTCAATCCAATGTCATCAATATGATGGATGAATTCGTGAAAGATCCTGCGAATAAATATAATTTGGTACCTGTTTTATTGACCGCTCAGGAAGGGGAGAAAGGAAGTGCGTTAACTAGTTATAATGAAGTTTTGCTAGAACGTGCACGCGTAATTCAAAATTCGAGTATCAATAACCCGCTGGTCGGAACTTTGACTGAGCAAGCGGATAAGTTACGTGGAAGCGTAATAGAAACCATCGGTAATGCTCAAAAAGGAATGCAGCGGTCAATAAAGGATGTAAAAGCGAAGGAGCAGGAAATTTATAGTAAAATGAATAATTATCCGGTTGCGGAAAGACAGTTTGTAGAGTTGAAACGTAGACAGGAAATTATTCAAGGCGTTTATTTGATATTACTTCAGAAGCGAGAGGAGACCGCTCTTATTTTAGGTCAGACAAGAGATAAGGCTCGGGTGATTGATCCTGCCTATGTAAAGAGCAAGCCTGTCGGTCCTCGTAAGTTGTTTGCGCTTATTGGAATGTTGGTCTTAACATTGGTGATACCTATATCTTACTTATTTGTAAGAAGACAATCGTCTCTTCTTATCCAAGAATATAAAAAGCAAAGTAAAGATTCTAAGTAATATTTTATGAGTGTTGTTGATTTCTCGAAATTATATCCTGACAATCGTCAAGAAGGAGAAACGGTATTGCGTCAAGCGCAATTAGTGATGTTGAGGATGCTTAAGATTATTGATTATATATGTCGAAAGCATGATATTTCTTATTGGATGTGCTCGGGTACCTTATTAGGTGCGGTTCGTCATAAAGGTTTCATACCTTGGGACGATGATTTGGATATCTGTATGATTCGTGAGGATTATGAGCGTTTTGTAGAGATTGCCGTGAATGAGTTCCCTGAAGATATGATGTTGCAGACCAGAGAGACTGATCCTCATTACCATTATTTGCCTTTACCTTGTAAGGTTAGAGACAAGAAAAGCTTTATATTATCTCCGGGATATGAGGATGAAGAGTGCGAGAAGGGGTTGTTTATAGATATATTTCCTATGGATCGTTATCATAAACAGAAATTGCCTTTTATGTTTGAAAAAATGGTGAAGGTCTATAATACGTTTATATGCAAGAGCTTGGATGCGATATATTTCAAGGATGAGTCTATAGATAAAAAGATATTGGCTTTTTTTCATCCCGTATTCCATAAACTGGTTCTTCAATATATGAAATTCGCAAAGAAGCTTATTGATAAGAATAGGGGATTAGGTACAGACTGCCGCCTTGGTCATGGTTTCGATACCTTGTGGAAAAGATATCTTCGATTTGACGATATCTTTCCTGTAGTAGAGATAGACTTTGAGGATTCAAAGTTTTTTGCGCCTCATAGACCAGATGTATATTTAACGACATTATATGGTCCTAATTATATGACTCCACCTCCTGAGAAGCAGCGTTTGGCTGCGCAACATGCTCATGAAATAAAGCCAATTATATAAAAATATCCCTCAAAATAGCTAAACAGTATTTTGAGGGATATTTTTTATATCTTGTCAAAGATTGTAGTTACTTTGTCGCTGACATTCTGCCACGTATACTCGTCGAGTGGATAGTCAACTCTGGTAAATTCTTGAGCCAGTTTTTGTTTTATGTGCTTAGATAGATCCAAAGCATCCCCTGTTTTGAAATAGTCCCCTGGATTTAGCTCAAGTAATTTATTAGCGGGTATATCACTTGCCAATATAGGTAGATGATAACTCATCGCTTCTAAAAGTACTAATGGGAAGCCTTCATTATAAGAAGGTAATACAAAAAGTCTGGCATGGGAGTATAATTGCCTTAGAAATTCTCCATCCACATATCCGGGCATGATTACATTCTGTTTTTGGGCTCTTTCGCTGATTTCGGACGAATAGGAGGAGTTATGGTCTACTCCTCCGGCTAAAACGAGCTTGAAGTCATGAGGTAAAGATTGTACGTAGCTATCAATCAGATAATCAAATCCTTTCTCCTGTGTAATACGTCCAACAGCTAAAATATATTTTTGAGGTTGTAACCCAAGTTTCTCTATATAATCAGTCCTTGTCGCTAGTTGCTTGCGATATACTCCATTCGGTATATAAGTGGATTTACGCTGAATTTTATCATTGAAAAGACACATTTGCTTTTTATTGACAAAGATTACGGCTGTAGAACCATTAACAGCTATCCATTCGCTGAATTTTAATATTTTTCGGGATATGTAATTCCATTTCTTATGTTCATAGTTTGCGCTATGATACGTAAGGACAACTTTCAACCCAGCGAGTTTAAGGAGTGGTATAAACATTCCGGGACCAATGTTATGGATATGTACGATATCTGGTCTCTTAATAATACAATATATAGTGCACAAGAATGAATGGAAAAAAGGCTCAAACCCTTTTATTCGTGTAGAAGGTAGATCTATGAATCGTATGCCTTTATATACCTTTTCCGCATTTTTCTTTAAGAATGGAATCCTTCTGAATATAGAAATGTTATATTTAGAAGTCAGTTCCGGATAAAGTTGCTCACAATGCTTCTCTACGCCTCCTTGTACATTCGGAAAGCCTCTTGTCCCAAATACATAGACATTTTTCATCGCTTATTCTGATCGATAATGAGTTGATAGTTTTTGATGAGTTTTTGATAATGGCTTTCTTCTGAGAAGTTATCCATTGCGAATTTCTTCGCCTCATCCGACATTCTCGCATATTCTTCCTCTGATATAGAACAAGCCTTTGTAATCGTTTCTTTTAGGTCATCGGGTGATTTTGGCTTGAATGTATATCCGGTTTTGTTTTCAATAATCAACTCTGGTATTCCTCCCAAATCACTACCAATAACAGGAGTTCCTATCATATAGGATTCAATGATTGTCATCGGGTTATTCTCATAGCATTCGGATGAGACTACAACAAAAGAGGCATTGTGAATAAGTTCCCGCAGTTCTTCTCCTTGTTTGAATCCCAGAAACTCTGCGTTTGGAGGGCATTGAGACTTTAGTTGCTCCAATAAAGGTCCGGTTCCAGCTAATTTTAATTTTATATCAGGAACTTGCTTGATCGCATTCAATAAGGTGAGGATACCTTTTTCCTCGGATATTCTTCCAAAGAAAAAGATATAATCTCCTTTTGTTGAACTGTAATCTTTTACCTTCGGGGTAAAATTATACAAATAAGTACATCTATCCTTGAATCGGTTCTCTACTTGAATATGCTTATTCATAGAGAATTTGCTGACAAATATGAATCGATTGATGTAATCGATCGGAGAATAGAATTTTGATCGGAAATAACTATCCATGCTCAACATGAAACTGTTGATGAGGCTACCTTTTGAGCATTTGTGTGTTATGCAATTGTAGTAATTCCCGGTCTTACAACGCTCACAAAAATTCCTTTTTCCATCCGTGAATGTGTATGCAGGACAGACTAAACGATAGTCGTGGACACTCATGATAATAGGAATATTGTATTTCTTGAGGACTGGTAAGATCGATACAGACATACTATTAAACATCAGATGTATATGTGCTACATCCGGTTTCTCCTTTTGGATCAACTTCTCTAATTTACGTGCGGCTTCTTTATTATAGATAAAAGCCGGTAAATTTTTTATTTTCTTGGGTAAAGAAGATTCCGATAGTTCTGGATAGTCTACAAAATACGACTCATAAGGAGAAGGTTCGTTCTTCTTATTCTTAAGACTGAATGGGATAACTGTGTGCCCATGTCTCTCGAGGAGCTGAATCGTGTTGAAAAAGACAGTTTCCGCACCTCCTTTTTTGAAAAAGTATTTATTTATCTGAAGTATTTTCATCTTGTAACTCTTTTGCATTTGGATGAACTTCATCTGTCACCCCGTTCTTCAAATCTGATAATATTAAACCTAATAGCATAAGGACAAAAAAGCCTCTATGCGTTGTAAATGTTGAGTCGGTAGTGCCCTCAATGATAAAGAAACCAATGATCATCAATACCATCGATAAGCATTTCATATTATATGTCCTTTTATGGAATTTAATTGCCTTCATAAGGATATAGATCCAAAAAGTGATGTATAAGATAATCCCTACAATGCCAAATTGAGCTAAAGAAGGGTAGTAGGTATCCGCTATAAAGTTGTAATGGTCCTTACTCATACCCCATACTCCATCTATTCCATATTTTGAATAGATACTCGAATAATACACTCCTGAGGAGAAAGTCCCAAAGCTGGCGAACCCGCTACCGAAAGGAAAGTAATCTATTAATATCTGTGGGGCGGTCGCATATAATACATACCGGGCGATCATGTCTTTGTCTACCTCGCTGGTTAATGTCTGATAGAAATAGAAATAGATCTTCTCTCTAGCGACAAATAATACTGCGACAATAGTTAGTAATATGATCGTAATATTCTTTGCGTCTAACTTGAACTGCTTTATATTTGAGAAGTAGAACGTGATAAATGTGGCTAGAGCGAAAAATCCATAGAATTTAGATCTACCAGATATTAGTCCAATAGACAATAAAGCAACAAATGTAATCTTATCCAGATTAGTGAACTTACTGCAATACAAATAACAAAGGGAAACGCATACAACGGCTGCCGCATAATAAGCCGGATGTCCCATGAGATGGAATAAAATCCTAGGCTCTACAGCTTTTCCTAGTCCCATCAGAAGCAAGAGAAACCAAAATACAAGGCATATTGATTTCATGATATTTTTCTGGGATTCGCTAAATCTTGGCATCATTGAGTATACGCAGAAAAAAGCGAGATAAGGCTTGATCTGGATTAACATATCTGATATTATCGCTGTTTTCGTATTACTTCCAATGTATAGGGAGTAGCAAAAATAGAACAGGAAAATACCAATGGTTGTTAAAAAGCCCTTGTTGAAGTTCCAGTCGGATGTGGAAAACAGATATATACCGAATAAAACGAATAGGAATAAGGCGCAAATTTCATCTGTATAATCAAACCCGATGGCATCGTATAACAATATACCAAAAGTCAAGGTGAAAAGAAGCAGATTGAAAAAATGTTTATTAATCAAAGACTGTATCATACTTTTATAAGAGTACGTTGAGTAACTTGTACATATTTATATTATGAAACAAAGTTATGGGTTATTCTTGGAATAAACTATGTTTCATCATCCTTTTTGCATTTATTTGCTTTTTGTGGTTTGTATGAAAATGTGTAAATTGTTGATTGATAGATTTTTGTTTGTATCTGGTGAAAATGAAGAACTGAGATATTATTGAATTTTTTTTCTTTTAGGAAAATTATCTATATGCATATTTTTATTTTGTTTGACTTTATTTGTTTCTTGCTCAAATGAAGATTTGTTAAATTCTAATTTGGGAGTGAGAGATGGAGCATGTTTGTCTATAAATATGCAGGATACAACAGATGTTGTACCTGAGAATCTGAGAGCAATATCAAGAACTAATGAATATTGTGTGGCTAGAGGGTGTAGTGCGATACGAATTCTTTCTTCTAATATTAAAATGGCGTTTGATACTTCAACGGCTTAGTTGGTAGGCGTTCTGCCGCATACAATATATATTGTTGATACGAGGCAGGGTGAAATTGACGTTTATGAGTCTGAGGATTTTATTGTTACTTCAAATTATTCTCCAGAATGTGGTTATATGCCGACAGCTGGATTATCAGATATTGGTTATACTATAGGTAGAAGAAATGGTAAAATGATATTTTCTTCAAATACATTACATATTAAATAAGGAATATACGATAATATATGTTTCTATTTTCCATTTATATCTAATAATATTAGATGGAGATAATTATGAAAACATTGAAATGGTTTGCCTATGTATTTGCGATTGTGTTTATTGTGGGATGTTGAAAAGAAGACCCGATTCCTGATCCGACCCCAACTCCTCCTGGTAAAGGAGGGCTGAATGGGAAGATTACATTATGGATCCGGGAGAAGAGTTCAAATCTTACGGATCAATGAAGGGATTGAGTTTTTCACTTCGTTAGAGTCATTGACTTACGCACTGGTTGATTCTGTAGATCTTAGTCAGAATAAAGCATTAAAGATCTTGGTATGTAATTCCCATACCAATTATCTGAAGCTTCCCGAAGATTGTAAGTTAGATAGTTTGACTTGTTCTACGGTGGTTCTTGAATCGATAGATATAAATGCTTGTAAGCAATTAAAGAATTTATGCCTCAAAATAAAGACAACAGGAGTTATTCTTAATGATTTGCCGTCCTTGGAGCAGCTATCATCTATCGCATATTACTCAGATGGGGCTAGTTTCCAAAACTTAGATTTAAAGAATAATAAACGTTTGAAGCGCATTGTTTTTACGGGAGCTATTGGTTTAATGGATATTGATTTGAGTGGTTGCGAAGCATTAGAGGAATTTACTCCTACAGGTAAGAATTATGCATTGAACTTGAAAGGTTGTAAGTCTTTAAAAAGTTTGGCCGCTGATTATGCGTATTCGATTAACTTGGAAGGGTGTGTTGGCTTGGAAACGTTTGAAAGTAGACGCATTGGCAATATAGACCTATCAGATTGTATTCGTTTGAAGGAAATATTTATTGATAGTGGAGATGGTGTTTTGGATTTAAGTAAGAATCATGCTTTAGAAAGTATCACGGTATATAATATGACGATAAAAGAACTAAAAGGAAGTCTTTATCCTAATTTGCGGAATTTGACTTATCGGTCGGATGCCCAACCTTCTTCTGTTGATATCCAGAATTGTTCAGCGTTGGAATCATTGTATATAACATCTAGCCTCCTGACCTCATTACAGTTTAAAGGTTGTACGAGCCTTGATAATACCCGGTTGGAGGGAAATGCGGGGGAAGTAGATGTTAGTGATTGTCCTAATTTGTTTTTAGATTGCTATGGATTAACTTGCTTGGATTTCAATAAAAGTATCCGAGGCCTAAAACTATATACAACTGAAAGTTTTCCGGGCTTGGATCTTAGTGGATGTGCTTCCCTTGAGCATCTGGAATTTTATAATTATAATCCTAGTGCTTTTTTACGTTTGAATGGATGTCAATCTCTTAAATACTTGAAAATTTATCATTTATATCAAGATGAGTTGTCGTTCGCTGATTGCGGAGCGTTGGAAGAGGTAACAATGGAATGGGTGGGCATTAAAGAATTAGACTTGAGCGAGAAAACTAATTTAATTTATCTTCTATGTTCTAACATGGATATAGAATGTTTGGATACGAGTAATTCCCCGTTATTGGAAACCTTGAGGTGTCCATCAAATTCTCAACTTAAGATGTTGAATATAAAAGGTAATCCTAGCCTGCAAAACTTGGATTGTAGATCCTGTGCTTTGCAATCGTTAGATTTATCTGGTAATCCTGCGTTGCAATATATTGATTGCTCATCGAACTATGTTTTACGAACAGTAGACGTGAGACCTTGCCTTTCTTTGTTTAGGTTTACTGGGCTTGATAGTGTAGAAACCGTGTGCGTGACCGCAAAGCAATTTTCTTCTACTACTTTAAATGTGCATCCAAATACACGCATTTTAATACAATGAACTATATGTTGTAATGGCCATGAACTTTTAAATCTTTATGGCTATTACGACCTTTTATCGGGAATTTGCGTTTTGTGGGAAAGTTGGGCAAAAAAGTAAGTTAACTTCATCGGCAAAGTAACTTAACATACTTTGCCAACGAACCTAAGATACTTGGTTGATGAAGCTAAGATATGTCTTTTCTTAAATCACTTGTCAAATTTGCCTCAGCTTCTTACGCTCGGAATAGCCCGAACCTACGTATCCCCCAAATACGGAAAAGGAAAAGAAGTGTCTCAGACACGACTACCATCATTGCTACCGTGATAGGGGCGATCATTCCGCAAACATATAGGATCGCTAATCCAGTGATGTGTACCATGGAGGTGGTCATAACTGTATAGTTCGTATATAGAGGGTGCCCCATGGCCGCCAGAAATGGATATCCTAGTAACATAGAGGGGATGGTTACGAAACAAGCGATTACAAGTATCCGGAATACTTCTAAGATATCCGGATCGGCTGTCCCATAGACAAATCTTAATACATAACTTGAGAATAAAAGTACGGTCGTTACGCAAAAGAAGTTGGAGAATGTTATTCTATAGAATACTTTTTTAAAGAACAAGACATCTCTACTTTTCGCTATATGCGGAAATAAAACCCCAGTGAATGGTGTCAATAACTGATTGTACGCTTGATATAGCTTCTCTGCTGCCGAATAGTAACCCACCGCTGTGTTTCCGCAAATCAAACCCAATAGAAACGAGTTGCTTGTGGTGAACAAAGAGGTAGAGGCCCGGGAGAGAAAATAAGTGGAACTATCTTTTAAGGAGTTACTAACTTCTTCGATTGATGTGAAGTACCATTTCATCCCCATTCTGAAGTAAACAATAAAGATACTAACGATCCCGGCAAGAATAAAGCCAAAACTATAGCATATCGGTACGTATATATAATTTTCCGGTTTTCGAATGAAGATGAAAAAGGGAAGGAAACTCAATGATTTCGCTACGATATTGAATACCGTAATGTATTTCATATTCTCCATGCCTTGAAAAAACCACATAGGAAACATAACATTGCCTATGATCATGCCAAAATATAGGAGATAAAAAGAAGATTCTGACTTAAACTTATCAAAACAAGTGATCAGAATGAGTAGTATGGCGAAGCTGACCCCACATAAAAAGAAACGTCCAAGCATTGTGCTATTTAGGTAAGAGTTGATTTTACCTAAATCCGTTTTATGCTCAGAGATATATTTCGTGGCTGATAGGTTAAAGCCAAAATCCGTAAACATAATGAAATATTGCATCAAGGCATAGCCGAACGTCACGAGCCCCCAGCGTTCTACACCGAGTACTCTGAAAAGAAAAGGGAATGATAATAAAGGTAATAAATAATTAACTCCTTGGAGCAATGCCAAGGAGATAAAATTTATAACCATAGGATTCTTGAGCTTCTTTTTTATTTCCATATAATAAAGACCGGATTGAACTTCCTTATTTATTCAATGAAGTCAGCGCTTCTATTAGCTTATCATTGTCTTCCTTGTTCCGGATAGCGATTCGGATATATTGTTTCCCTTCAAACCCTGCTTTAGTTCCACAGTTTTTTATCAAGATATTATTTCCCGACAATAAAGAGCTACAAAGTTCCTCCGATGTGTAAGTATCGGTTACTTCACATAAGAAATAATTTGCGGCGGAAGGAATAACCCTAAGATATGAGACTGCCTGTAGATTCTGGAAGAAACGCTCTCTTTCGTTTAAGAATTTATGGCAGGCTTTGTCGTAGTCATCACTGTATTTCACGAAAATCTGCATATAAAATTCAGCGAAGGAGTTGATGTTCCAAATCGATATGTCTTTTTTCAACGTTCTTATGAGATCTTTGTTTCCCGACGCTAAGAAACCTAATCGTAATCCGGGAACGCCGTATGACTTTGATATGCTCTTAATGACAATCAAATGTGGATATTTGTTTAAAAGCTCTTTATCTAACAGGGAAAGTTTATTTTCAGGATTTGCGAAATCAAGGAAAGATTCATCTATGATTAAACGAATCCCTTTTCGTTCGGACCATTCGACTAGCGCAAATATCTCATTTTTAGATAATAAATTTCCAGATGGGTTATCAGGGTTAATTATCAAAAGTTGCTCAATCGCTTTGTTATCAAAGAAAGATATAATGTCTAAAGCAGTATAAGAGAAGTCTCGGTTGCTGGGAGTATAATACACCAGCTGCTTAGGGGCCAAACGGTTCGGGTATTCCTCGAATGTTGGTAATATAACTCCTGTGGTATACTTAGAGGTCATACGCATATAACCACTGATTAACTCGGCCGCTCCGTTTCCTACGATGATTTGTTCGGAGGATATTCCCGCATAACGGGCGGCTAGTTGAGCGTTTTCTTGCATACCGGAAGGATATTCGGTAAGGAGAGTATCGAAATTGGCTTTCATTTCTTCCTTCAATCGGGTATTTGGGAAATAAGGGTTGACGAGATAGCAGAAATCCAATAACATAGGGAAACGCCAGTATCCACCGTAACGTTTGCCGTATAAAGATAATGCTTGCTTGCCTTCCGAAAATAAGGCTTCCGCATTATTTAAGTCCTGTTGGTCATCTATCTCATACCATTTTTCGGTTGTAATCGTCAAGGCCTTTAAATCCGGTCTGTCTAATAAGGATATTACCTTTAGAACTTGTTCGTAGTATTCATTATTACCGAGGGCTTTACAATAAGCTTCCAAGAACGGAATATACTTATTAGTGGAAAATTCCTTACTGAATTTATATATATTTACGGTCTTGTAATAAGACTCCTTTTGGCAAAATTGAAACGCTTTCTTTGAGATGAAGTTCAATATATTGTTATCCTCATCCAGCCGTACGACGGTACCATCCATCCAACTTTGGTATTTGGCAACTACTGCCAAATTTGGATAGGGATGGTTTATCAATTTGCTGAGAATGGAGTTCTCAAAAATTAGATCGGATTCAAGTAGAATTGTCTCGTCCTCCACCAGATAGTTTTTAGCGAGATATAGCGAGTATATATTATTTGTTTTATCATATACATTGTTCTCTACATAAAGAACAGGAGTGTTGTTTATCTTATCTCCGATAAGCTCACGTACCTTTTCTCCTTTATAACCTATCACGATAATTATACGTTTCAGAGATAGAGCTTCCAGTTGTTTAAGCATACGTTCGATTAAGGTTTGATTATGTACCTTAATCATGCATTTTGTGTTGTTTTTTGTCAACTCTTTAAGGCGTTTGCCCATGCCTGCCGCTAATATGATCGCTTGCATATCTTATTCTTTTTTAATTGTATAAACAAATACCCCTGTCGATTTTACTGTCAAAATATCAATTTGACTGTACATAACCGAGAAGGGGTTGTCTTTATAAGATGATTCTATTATCTAAAACGCTGCATATAATGTAAACCGATATCATATCCAGAATTTTGATACCTCTCTTTCTATCTTAATCTCTGGAGATTGCGCAGATAAACTATCATAAATTTTACTTGCGAATAGAATATCATGTAGACCAAGACCTATATTGTAACTTAATATCCGTTCATGGTCATTTTCTCTGCCAGCCGTTCTACCTGATAAAACGTCTTCTAGCTCGGCATATTGTTTGAATTGGGAAAAATAACGGAATCCCTTCACATGATCGGTATCATCGCCATATACCTTGTCGAAAAAGAGATCGCAATTTTGAAATCCTCTCGTATGTATCGGCACGACTAGGCATCCTTCTTTAAATAGGTCATTTTTCGGACAGATCAAGTTGCTTGCGTCTGTTATACAACTGATAATAACATCTGAGTTGGATATGAGATTCTCTATATTGTCTATGATCGAGAATGTAACATTGGGATAAGCCCCGAATCTCTCTATAAAGGAATCCGCTTGATCCTTATATTTTAATAGCTGAACTGTATGATGCGTATTTTTTTGGCTATCAAGTAAACATAACATAGTTGCTCTAGCTGTATTTCCTAAGCCGATGAAACTGTAAGTAGTGGCATCGGTCGCTTTTAATGTTTGGATAGCGAGAGTGGCGACAGCTCCTGTACGCATAGCGGTTATCCAATCTCCACCCAATAGGGCTAATAGTTCTCCCGTATTGGAATCATAGAGTAGGATATCGCTTCCTAAAGCAGGTATGCCACCTACAATACGATGAACCACCTTGATTCCAAACCTAGAGAATTCTTGGGGTAAGAGGCAGGGCATGGAAGTGAAAAAGTCATTACCTTGGGGGTGTACACTTATTTTTGCGGGTAATTGAGCCTTGTTTTTTATAGAGAAACTTTCTTTCGCCCAATCTACACAGGTCGCAGGCGTAATTCCTAAATCCTTAATCTGATTTTCAGAGATAATTTTCATATTGACTTCCTTTTTTAGTTCATGCTTATGCCAAAAAAGCTTCCAAAGTTATGTATAATTCTTGAAATAGTCTTACTTTTGTATCTCTTTTAAATGCACTATAAACATAAGTAATAGATATATATGAAAATAGCGATTGTAGGTACAGGCTATGTCGGGTTGGTAACGGGTACTTGTTTTGCGGAAATGGGGACTGAGGTCTTTTGTGTGGACGTGGATAAGGTAAAGATTGAGAATCTAAAGAAAGGCATAGTTCCTATCTATGAACCGGGGCTAGACGAGATGGTGGCACGCAATTCCCAAGCTGGTCGTCTTCATTTTATGACTGATTTAAAAGAATGTTTGAATGAGGTCGAGGTACTGTTTTGTGCGGTTGGTACACCTCCCGATGAGGATGGTAGCGCAGACTTGAAGTATGTGCTTGAGGTTGCCCGTACGGTAGGACGCTATATGAATAAATATATCTTGGTTGTTACGAAAAGTACGGTTCCGGTAGGCACTGCCCAGAAAATCAAGAAAGCGATCAAGGAGGAACAAGCCTTGCGAGATGTGAGTATTGAATTTGATATCGCTTCTAATCCTGAATTCTTGAAAGAAGGTGCGGCTATCAAGGATTTTATGAGTCCAGACCGGGTTGTTGTTGGGGTTGAGTCTGATCGTGCTCAGAAGTTGATGGCGAAATTGTATCGTCCTTTTTTGTTAAATAATTTCCGTGTAATCTTCATGGATGTGCCATCTGCGGAGATGACAAAATATGCGGCGAACGCTATGTTGGCTACTCGCATCAGTTTTATGAATGATATTGCCAATTTGTGTGAGATAGTTGGGGCGGATGTTAATATGGTACGTAAAGGAATCGGTACGGATGCCCGTATAGGTAGTCGTTTCTTATATGCGGGTTGTGGATACGGTGGGTCTTGTTTTCCTAAAGACGTTAAGGCGCTTGTGAAGACCGCAGCCAACAGTGGTTACCAAATGCGTATCCTAGAAGCGGTGGAAGCCGTAAACGAGGAGCAGAAATCGATATTGTTCCGTAAATTAATGAAACATTTTAGAGGAGATATACAAGGTAAGCGAATTGCTTTATGGGGATTGGCATTTAAGCCGGAAACGGATGATATGCGAGAGGCTCCTTCGCTAGTCTTAATCAAAAAGTTGAAAGAAGCCGGATGTGTAATTTCCGCCTATGATCCGGTTGCAATGCCCGAGGCTCAAAGACGTTTACCTGTGGGGGTGATTTCATATGGTAAAGATATTTATGAGACCGTGATAGATGCAGACGCTCTGTTGCTTGTTACGGAATGGAAAGAATTTCGTATGCCCTCCTGGTCTGTTATCAAGAAATTGATGTCCACGCCTTTAATTTTAGACGGACGTAATATTTATGACAAGACAGAGTTAGAGGAAACCGGCTTTATCTATCATTGTATAGGTCGGTAAATTTTAATTATACGAGATTGTATGAATCTCCGGATAGTTACAATCATTAGAAGGTTTATAGGCACCGAAATAGGTGATGTAAATCTTCTTTTCTTTTGTATCTACAGCATAGATACAAAAACTGTTACTTGATAGGCTATCCTCTTCACGTATGACCCTGTTGTATACCACGCCTTTTTCACTTGGAGCTTGATTGGTACAAAGGATCATTTTTTGTGGAACGAGTTCCGTGCTTTCGTTTTCTAATCCAGTCACGTCAAAATAGGCGTTGCAGTGGATATGTCCACCTAGATAGCAGACAAATTCTCCTTTGCGGTCACTGAAATCTGCTTTGACATTGATGGGGTCTAGGTTGAATTGATTTGGATATACTTTTTCTAATAAGGAACGAGTACGAAAGGCTTCAATGATTTCGGGAATCATATTCCACGAATGGACATAATCCCCATCACATAAATAGGTATCGTTATTTACACTACGGCGTTGAAATGGGTAATGAGTTAAGATAATGACGCTATGATGGTCTGTCATGCCATTTTTTAATGCGGTGTTTATAAGCCAGTCTATTTGTTTCTGGGAGAAATATGCGTAAGATAAAGTATTATATTGGGATGCTGGTTGGTCTAACATATCGAGGGCGATGAAACGGATCGTACCTCCTTGAGGGTTTGCTACATCCGAATAGTAATAATTCTCGGCACTATTTCGATTCTTCGAATAATTACTGTTGGCGAATAATATTTCGTTGATCTCGTTTTTATAAAAGAAGGTACTGCCTATCTCTTCTTCGGAATTACTATCATGATTTCCTGTACAAATAAAGGTGGGGACATGATTTTCATCATAAAGGTAATGAATAAATGAGTGCATATATTCTTTCGCCTTCTTTTTCTTATCAATAGAGATAAAATCACCCGTAGCGGTTATCGCATTGATCCGCAGTTCTTGTTGATTGGCGAATTGGATGGATTGTCGTAGATTTATAGGTAACTCGTAATTATTGCTCGGAGACCAAGAGGATAAATGAGAATCCGAAATATGGACGATCTTAAAACGTTCATAACTTCCACTATCTGTTTTATTGTACATGATTTTCGCTAGTCTCTGAGCTGCGAGCTTATTGTTTTCCCAATAAAAAGGTTCATTCTCTCCGCTACGCAAGTTAAGGTTTTTCCAATCATCTTTACAGCCTACTGATAAGATCAGCAGGATAAAAAGGGCATATATTTGTAAGGCCGTGTTATTCATAACCTATGGTGTATTAGAATAACGCAAATATAAAAAATATTTTGTTATTCCTTCATTCTAAACTCTTTTTTCAACGAACACCCACTACACCCACAGCAAGGATCACTGGATTTCGGTTTCGTAAGCATTCGATAAACCTTATATGCGATATATCCGATAACCGAGATACCAATAACGCAAACTGCTATATCTTGCCACATACCTATAAATTTACCTCCTATATATAACTAAATAAAACATAGGAAAGTTCTTAGCTGAATAAACCCACAAAGAAATTCCCCGTTTGATAAACAATGAAAGAAACGATCCATGCTAGGACACAAGTATAAATGATAACGAATATACCCCATTTCCATGAGCCAGACTCGTTGACAATAGCCGATATAGTCGCTATGCACGGAAAATAAATCAAGACGAAAAGCATTAAGCTAATCGCTATGAGCGGTGTGAATACCAAATTACCTTCCGCGTTACGGTCTTGCTTCAAACGCTCCGACAGGGCTTGGCTGTCATCATCGGCATTCCCCGTGTATAATACGCTTAACGTGCTGACAACAACTTCTTTCGCCGCCATACCGGTAAGTAGGCTTACACTCATTTTCCAATCGAATCCTAAAGGAGCCAAGATCGGTTGAATCGTCTGGCCGATACGCCCGATATACGAATTTTGTTGGTGGTCGATTGCCTTCAAGCGTTCTAACTCCTCTATCGTATCTGTTTTTTCTTGAGAATCCAACTCCGTATTTTCGATCTCCGCTATCTGGCGATCAAACTGATCTCCGCTCTCCGAATGTCTGGGGAAATACCCAAGGAACCAGATGATGATAGAAGCGACCAAGATGATACCTCCCATCTTGTGCAAGTATTGTTTCGCTTTCTCCCACATATGGATCATGATGGATTTGCCGGTAGGCATCCGGTAGGGGGGGAGTTCCATTACGAAAGGAACATCCTCCTCGTTAAACAGGAAGCGTTTGAAAAGACGGGCCATGATAACTGCCAGCAAGATTCCGGATACATATAAAGCTAATAACACAAAGCTGGCGTTCTTCGGGAAAAACGCCCCGGTCAGCAATACATAAACCGGCAGGCGGGCGCTACAGCTCATCAACGGATTTACCAACATCGTTATCATCCGGCTATTACGGCTCTCTATCGTACGGGAGGCCATGATAGCAGGAACATTACAACCGAATCCCATCACTAAAGGGATGAACGACTTTCCATGCAGTCCCATCTTATGCATGATCTTATCCATGATAAAAGCCGCACGTGCCATATATCCGGAGTCTTCCATGAACGATATGAACATATACAGAATCAAGATATTCGGCAGGAACACGATAACACCTCCCACGCCACCGATGATACCATCCACGAGAAGATCCTTCAAAGGTCCTTCCGACATATGGTTGCGCACGAAATTACCGATCACCTCGACCAATGCCTCTATCCATTCCATCGGATAGCCTCCCAAACGGAAAGTGGCCTCGAACATGATCCACATGAATAGGATAAAGATAGGGAAGCCTAAGACTTTATGCGTGACGAATAGATCGATGATCTGCGTACTCGTTGCCTCTTTGATCATATTTTGTTCGTAAGTCTCACGCAACGCTCCGGAAATAAAGCCATAGCGTGCGTTCGTGAATGCGGTCTCACAATCCTCTTGCAATAACTTTTCTATTAGGGCTGTATTACGGTCTCTTTCTTGGAAGATCGTTTCGGCACCGGGCAGCGTTTTTATAAATGTCTCTATCTCCCGGTCTCCCTCTAATAGCTTGATAGATAGATAGCGCTTTGACAAGCTTTTGGGTATATCCACGCTATTTTTCAAGGTCTTCCTAACGTTGCTGATCCCTTTCTCTAAAGACTCTCCGTAATTAATATGGATATGACGGATGACAGGATCTTCTTCTTCGTATACCTTGATTACACGGTTAAACAAATCCTCTATGCCAAAGCCTGTTTTACTTACGGTCGGGATAATCGGTGCCCCGATCATTTTCGCTAAGGACTCATGATCGAATTTATTACCATGGCGTTCCAGCTCATCATACATGTTTAAGGCGATTACCATGCGAACGTCCATATCGATCAGTTGGGCGGTCAAATATAGGTTTCGCTCCAGATTGGATGCGTCGATAACATTGATCACCACGTCTGGTTGCTCTTCATTCAAATGCTTACGCACGTATAATTCTTCCGGCGTGTAAGCGGATAGGGAGTAAGTACCCGGTAAATCTACGATGCGGAATGTATAGCCATTCTGTTGGAAGGTTCCTTCCTTGGCATCTACGGTCACGCCGCTATAGTTACCCACATGCTCATGTGCTCCGGATGCGAAATTGAAAAGAGAGGTCTTTCCGCAGTTCGGATTACCAACCAAGGCTACGTTAATTGTTTTTCCTTTATGTAATGCGATGGCTTGCAATTCATTGCCGGAAGGCAGGATAAAAGAGTCTGCACTCCTGTTCGTATCTTGTACCGAGGTAGCTTGTTCCTTCTCGAAATCCGCCGCGCTAACGACTTCGATCAATGCGGCGTCCGAGCGTCGCAATGAGACATCATATCCCATTACACGATAGTGAATAGGGTCTTTGAGCGGAGCGTTTTGTATAACGATCACTTCTTTCCCTCTGATAAATCCCATCTCGATAATGCGTTTGCGGAAAGCTCCGCGACCCATTACCTTTACTATAACACCTTTATCGCCTGTGCGAAGTTCTGATAATCTCATGTCCTATTAAATGTTACGCGAAGGTAGCTTGAAAACTTCGTACCACCAATACCAACTAATAGGTATTTTTTTATTTCCATGGGTTGTTTTTCGAGTATTTTATGTATGTTTGTGCCACAAATTTCAACTTTAGACAAATGAAACTACGAATTACTTTGTTCACCACCTTATTGGTTCTTCTGTCTGCTTGTTTTACAGGCTGTAAAAAAGAATTGAAGGATTTCTCTTTTAGTTATAGTATGGAAAGTGTAGATAACTACAAACTAATGGTTCTGTTTGATAGTGACAAGACATTCCGTATCGAGGAGTATAATTATTATATGGATAATTTCGCCAAGAAACGAGATCCTAAAATTATGGAGGGGACATTGACTGACGAGGAGTTTGCTTCTTTAAAACCGATTCTGCAAAAATGTAATTTCTTTAAGATGAAAGACTCTTATGGCTTTGAGGAGGAGACGAACCGGGATTTAGGGGATATCATGTATCAGGTTTCATTTACCACGGAAGGTAAGGAGAAATTTATCTCTATCCGTAATAGCGATACCGGACAATTTTCCGCTTCTTTCGTGAAGTTGATCGGTTTTATCAATACATTCTTGAATAATCATAAGAATGACTAAACGCTTTTAGCCGGAGATGGAGAATAAACGAAACCGGGTTCTATTGTGCTTAGGCTCTAATTGGGATAAAGAGAAAAATATGGAGCGCGCGGCGGAGATGCTGCGTGCTCATTTTGTTTTTATACAGTTTTCTCAGCCAGTTTATACGGAACCGATCGATTGTCCATTATCAACTACATTTTTGAATCGAGTGGCTGTTTTGTATAGCGAGGAGAGTCCGGCGCGAATAAAGGATGTCTTGAAAGGTATAGAATGCTGCATCGGCCGTAAGCCGGAAGATAAATCTTGTGGGCGTGTGCCGATAGATATTGATTTATTGCAGTGGAACGACCAAATCTTGAAAGCAGAGGACTTGACCCGTGAATATGTTCTAGATGGCATCTGCTCGCTCCTTGCCGCAGGAGAGAATGATGAATGGTGCCAATAGAAAACCAAAGGAGCCGCTGTTGCGGATCAATGCGTTGATACCTTTGCATATCAAAGAAAGAACTGGGTTGTTTCGGTCTGCGTTATAAAATCCTTTCTCTACTTTAAGCTTGAACTGGTAGGGTGCCAATAAGTCCTCATAAGTCTGTATGGGAAGGATTCGTTCGGCCCAATTACCTGTAGCCGGATCGCAAGTATTGTATGGGTCTTCCGGGCTTGGTAAACTCTTTTTCTCGATCGCTTTTTGGATATCGGGATAGGTCAAGCCTCTAGTCTGCCGGGCCCATGTCTCTACTTCTTTTGGGGAGAAAGCCGGGCAAAGTTTCGTTATGAATTGCTCTCGTAATGTATAATAGTTGGGGGATTCCAAAGATCCACTTTCGCATCCGATCATCATCTTATGTAACCGTTGTTGGACATACGGGTTGAATGGTGTAGAGGCTGTCGTGAATAGTAGATACATGGAATCGTTTATATGGATTAAATCCTTGAAGAACAAAGATAAATCATAGACATGTTCTATCAGGTCCGTAGCGATTAAAAGTTGGGGGGAGACTTTGTTCCTTGCGCACCAGTCCGCAAGAACATCTGAATCTCCATGGAGTATGGTATCGGGGCCTATTCCTATTATTTGTTTCAATAGCTGGATCGTCTCCACGGAAGATGGGTTAAGATCAATATAAATAACTTGTCCTATTCCTATGGATTTCGCCAGAATACTAAGGAAGCCGGTTCCTCCTCCATAATCGATTAGCGTGACATCGGAGATAGGGGTTTGTATCGCTTGAAGTCCTCTTTGTAGGCAATCTGCGTATATATGCATGAAATAGCTTAACGCCGGCTTTAAGTTGCCGATGTATCGCTTATTATAATCGCTGATAGGTAATTTATTATAGTCGATCGCTTTCAAACGTTCGGTTAATGTATGTAATAAATCACTTCTATTCTCTTTCATCATATATCATCTTGTATAAACGTATCCCCTGATCTTCATTAGAAAAAGCAGGGAACAATAATTGTTTTCGTTTATCTATCGCCTCTTTATCTATAGGTAGGGCCATTAATTGTTCGCAAGCCCGTATCATCTCATCCGGCGTATCGGCGATATGGCATAAAGGATCTAATCCGCTACCCGCTAGCATGAGATGATTGACAATCGTATGCCTTCCGGCGAATAAGCTGTTCAAAAGCTTTAGTTTTAGGCCGGTATCTTGAAATGTGATTAGCATATGAATTTGTGCGTTGTGGATCAATGCGTCCATACGTTCCTTACTGGGATTTGCTTCTACTTTTATATGTGGGTAAGGAGCGGCTGCCTCTCGTATCAAACGGGTCGGGTTCATGCCCGCTATTATGCAGGTATGTTTTAATTGGCTGAAAACATGCTTGGTGAGAAATAACACGGCTCGCTCATTCTCGATAACGGATAACTTGCCATGATATAAAATATAATCGGATTTTCCCGGTTTGGCCGTAATCCGGTTATTCTCGTGGAAACAAGGAACGAACTCGATCCTTTGATTGGGAAATTGTTTTCGTAAATAGTCTGCGTCTGTCGTGGATACGGCGATTATCAGATTTGCGTACTGTGCTACTTTCTGATAGGCTTGGAAGCGCATGGCCTCGATCTTGAAAAAGGCATTGCGAACCAATCCTTTGCCAGACTTTGCCAAGTGGCGATAATAATCGTGCTCGATATTGCACTCCCGGAATATCTTCATCCGGTTTCTTAAACGGGGATCGTCCATATAATAGCAGGAGTGGAGGCCCTCAAATAAGATCGGGTAATCATTTTGTAAAAGATTCTCGATCAAGCGATGATCTTTACGGCTATATACATTGTAAGGGAGCCATGTTAAATTAGCGATTACCCCGGTACGGCGTTTATAATAGAAAACCTTGTCGCAAATGCTTTCTAATTCCGGTGCGTGCGGACGTTCATATTCGAAACAATGTAATATGAGTTTCACGCCGCATGCATGCAAGGCCTCCAGTTTATAATACACATCAATGACCCCTCCGTAATTGGCGGGATAAGGTATATTGAACGATACTATGTTGAGGTATTTATCCATCTGCTTAAATCTCCTCAAATATACGCGCAAATTGGCTAGCTTGCTCTTTCCGGGAATAATTCGATAGCTTATCCCGATTGACGGGCGAGGTCGTATATCCTTTTTCCTGCCATTCCTCATAGTAATGTTTCAAGAAATCGTACACCTCGTCTACCCGGGTTGCGGCCAGTCCGGAATGGGTCTCCTTGATGGCTTCGGCGAGGTAAGCCTCGTCACTCTGTACGCATAAGATGGGTTTTTCTACCGCAAGCGATTCAAAGAACTTAGTTGTCATGAAGCCTTTTGGACCAGACGTGTCAAACTTATTCGTCAAGGAAAGCAGCACCGAGCTTTTGTTCAAGATGAGGGGAATATCGGATGCCGGTACATACTCATGGTAATCCATGAAAGATTGCACCCCATGTTGTTCGGCCTCTTGGCGGATGATGGAGCGGGACTCTTGATCGGTATACCATACAACTCGAAAAGTTTCGGGGATAATGACCTTGTCCTCCGTAAGACGGGCGATGGCCGCAAATAATAACTCCGGATTTCGGATCGCTAAACTTAACAACCGTCCGGTATAGGTAATGATAAACCGGGAGGTCTTGATTTGTTGCGGATAGAACAACTCGGGATCGAATCCGTTATAAATCAGTTTTACATTGGGATTATATTGTTTAAGTACCTCCACGTGCCAAGGCGATACGGTCGTGACACAATCCGCTACCTCCAAAGCGTTATTCCGCTTTCTAAGTAACCGTTTGCGAAATCGCTTTGTGATGAATGCGTCTAGCCATGAAAATGTATGGAATTTATGCGATATATATTCGTTGGAGGCGTATTGCTCGATAATATCTCGTAAATCCACGACGAAAGGGAGGTTGGTATGGATCGCTAACGTCTTGGCGGCGGTTAAAGGAAAGGTACGGTATGTGCTACACAATATTCCTTTGTACTGGTTGGTCTTTATTAAGGGAATACATGCGTTGATTATTTTCATGTCTTTATAACCAAACAAGATGTCTAGAAACATGACCCACATCCATTCGATATGCTTTGAGATCTTTCCTGATGCTTTGTAGTAGCGGACGCAATATACGTCCGCATACCCCGTAAGGAATTCGAATGTATTGTCTTCTATGTATTCTGTCACTACGGTAACTTCCCATCCCATGCGTGTCAAATATTTGCATAGATATCCCATTCTGGGGGCGAAAGCGGGTGGGAACATATCACATATGATAAGGAGTTTATTCATGGATTCAATCAGGGTTATAAGAATAGACGAATGACTTCAAACGCTTCCGCATAGGTACATCCTGCTTGGACGCCCCGTGCTCTTGCTAATGAATAGATAAAGTCCTTGGATAGATAATCTCTCGCTCCTTGCGATTTATAGGCTTTCAATGATTCTACCTTTGCGTCGATATGGCGCTCTTCCAGCCTTACAAAACATTGTGTATTGAATGTCAGGTTGTTCCAGATTAACTCATAACCTAATATATTCGTGTTTTTGAACGCTCGTAGACCCTCTTGGGCGATCGTCGTATGATCTTGGTGGATGTCGTGCAAGCTAGGGATGAAGACTAGGTCAAAATCGGATACTTTTTTCAGGCGTATTAACTCCTCTAATATCTCTTGTCTTGCGTATCCCAGTTTTCTTACTTCGTAATTGTATATGATTAGGTTTCCCGGTTCTATACCTAAGGTCTGGGTCGCTTGCTTGACCTCTGTCTTCAAGATATCTTTCGGAAAACCTTCGGGAACCGATTGCTGTGCGGTGGAGAAAGCCACATAGGTCACTTTTTTACCATCTTCTATCAGGCGTGAGATAGTTCCCCCCAACCCAAGTTCCCCATCATCCGTATGAGGGGCGAGGACTAAAATATTTTTACAATTAGTAATCATTCTTTCTGATTTATTTGAATACAGGGATTTTGTTGTTTTCACTGCTTCGCTAATTCTTTTAATAGCTGGGCGTATAATTTACGTAAATAACTTCCGGACCCTTCTTGTACGGAGTCATTATGCCATAGTAAAACCAATTCACCTCCTACATTATTTACTTGTTCCACTAAATTCCGGCAATAGGTTAAAGCCCTGTCAAAATCCAGTCCCATATATTTTTCCTCCTCTAGGGTACAATCCATTATAATAAGCGGATGTAGTCGGAGAGGAGATAGCCGGCGGGTGATCGGATTGATCCAACGAACCGGGTAGCAAGTCCCTAACCGGAATCCGGAGACATCGGCATACCCCATGGTGAAATCGTCCGTAACCCCAGCAGCCTCTATTTGGTCCATATCTTCCGGTTCCCGGATAGCCAAGAAATGATGACGGTTGAACCGAACATTTTTACCGATATGATCTTCCAGACCGGTTTTCTCTTTCCGGATAAGGCTGGGAGTCGTACCCGCTTGGTAGCTACTATGCAAACCAATAGTTACATTATGCTCTAGAGCACTTTTTATCAATTTACGAATATCTTTATTCCTCAAATCGTAATGAGGTTTGTCGTGCTTGGCTTTCCCCCCGTTCCGGATAAATAGGATAGGGTGACATTGTTCCTTCCCGATCAAATCCTGAAGGATACTATTCTGGCGGAAAAACCAAGGGAAGGTATAAAACGGGTCTTTCTCAAGGGTACCGAATTTACCTTGAAAGGATTTATATAAACCTCTTCTATCTCTAATAGACCGTATCAAACCTTTCCACGAACGATATAGAGTCGGAGAATCTACGTCGTGCGTGAGGTAGATCTTCCGGATTTGCTTTTTTACCTCGGGTACACGTAACCGGGATTGGCGTAGCCAACGATGAAGCAGCATGCGATATTCATCCACGATCGGACGATGCAGGAAACCGGCCCGGTAGGGCAAGGACTCTTTACCGGGAAATCTTCCATGCTCATCCCGAAGTCCACGCCGTACCATCTCCTCGTATCTGGAAATGAGAAAATAAGTACTTGCGATGATATCGGCATGAACCACCCATGTATCTCTTACCCATTCCTCTTTCGGCGAGCCGAATAACAAGGGGATACCTTGAACCTCTTGCAAAGGGAGTTCCGGTAAGGAAGCAGGAGTCCCGTATGTTTGTCCATCAAAGAAGCCGGATGGAATGATAACGACGTTATATCGGTCGAATTTATTGGGATCAGCCGTGTACCCGATCGTTTCCACCAGTTCGCTAGGGACATCATCTCCTACAAGAAAACGTATTATATAATGTAAAGTGCGATTTTTCATACCCATTTGCTTAGTTTAATGCGTGCTCTGTCTAATAAACTCAATTTCCCCCTAGATATTGTGAAAAATGGGGTTTGGATAGCTCCGAACTCGCGGAAGAAACGTTCTACTCCGGGTAGCATAGACCCTTCGAAATCAAATACCGTCGTAAATTGAGAAACGAAATGAAGACATTCCCACAGGACGTAGCTTTGCGCTCCGGAACCTCTATAGACCGGATTTCCTCCTCCAGCGAGATAGTAAGCCGATCGATCTTGCCATACGATGAAAGCGGCCGCATGTAAATGGCCTTGCTCGTCATAACCTCCCCATAAATCACCTTGTCCTCTTTGTCGGCAAGTGGCGATCAAGTCTTTCAGTACATTCGTGTCTTCCTTGATTCGTACATGCTGGCGGTCAAATGTTTGGGCTTGTACAGCTAGGAACTCATTCAAAGGAATCCCTTTTTTTACGGATATATGGTATTTATTCTGCGCTTTCGTAATATTTCGCCGGATATTGGGGCTCATATTCTCCCATACCGCTTGATGATCCCGGATATTTTTTAATAAATAGGTATAACGTGTCGTTTGGTTATATCCCGCCCAATAAAACGGAAGCCAATCCGTGATGTCATAATTGAAATTTTGCAGGAAGTGCGGATAGCGTTTTAGTTCTTCCGTGAATTGTTTGCATAGTTCTTGACGTCGTCCTAACTCGGTCGTATATTTCGTGTCGGAGGAACTTGCGGTGAACCAAGGGCCCATTGTTTGGGTGTAAGAAGGCATTGAGACAATATCGGAATGGGGGACGTAAAGGGGGAGGGTTGCCTGTATCTTTCCCTTTTGTTCTATAAGCAAGACATCCCATTTTTTTTCTCCGCAAACCGTATCCAACCACCAGTCATGTGAGAAGATCGGTATATTTTTTTCAGTATTGCAAAGTAAACGATATTTGTCTTTATTACTCATTACAATTTCGTATAGGGGCGGGGGGTGCCCGCCCCCGCAAATTACTTGTTGGCTTTTAATGCCTCAAATATTAATTCGGATAATTCGTCTGCCAATTCGGGATTGTCCTCGACACATTGTTTTGCCGCATCACGACCTTGTCCCAATTTGGTATCATTGTAGCTGTACCACGAACCGCTCTTCTTGATGATATTCAGTTCAGAGCCAAGATCGATGATCTCTCCGGAACGGGAGATACCTTGACCGAACATGATATCGAACTCTGCCTTGCGGAATGGAGGAGCCACCTTGTTTTTTATGACTTTCACACGCACTTGGTTACCCTTGATCTCGTCACCATCTTTCAGCTTTCCAATACTACGGATATCCAAACGGACTGAGGCGTAGAACTTCAACGCATTACCACCAGTCGTCGTTTCCGGGTTCCCGAACATTACGCCGATCTTATCACGCAATTGGTTGATGAAGATACAGGTCGTATTCGTCTTATTGATCGCAGCTGTCAATTTACGAAGGGCTTGCGACATTAAGCGAGCTTGCAGACCCATCTTGCTGTCTCCCATATCGCCCTCAATCTCAGCTTTAGGAGTCAAAGCGGCTACGGAGTCGATAACAATGATATCTACGGCGGATGAACGGATCAACTGCTCGGCTATTTCCAAGGCCTGCTCACCGTTATCCGGCTGGGAGATCCATAGGTTCTCTACATCAACGCCTAACTTTTCAGCATAGAAACGGTCAAAAGCATGCTCCGCATCGATAAATGCGGCGATACCTCCTTTTTTCTGAGCCTCGGCGATCGCATGGATCGCTATGGTTGTCTTACCGGAAGATTCCGGACCATAGATCTCGACGATACGTCCTTTCGGATATCCGCCTACGCCCAGCGCTGCGTTTAAAGCGATAGAGCCTGTCGGTATCACCTCGATATCCTCGATGTTTTCATCGCCTAGTTTCATGATCGAACCTTTTCCGTAGTTCTTCTCGATTTTATCCATTGCCGCACGTAAAGCCTTTAGCTTATCCGTGTTAGCGGCTGGTTTACCACCTTCTTCTTTCGCTTTTTCTTCGAACAAATTTTCTTCTTTTGCCATATGTGTCCCTTATAAATTAAGGATTTGATTTGCATGGTCTTTTGTCTTCACCTCTTTCGGCCCGATGATATTAGTAACAATACCTTCCTCGTTAATGATAAAGGTGGTCCGGAGAGTCCCCATGTATGAACGTCCGTACATTTTTTTCTCAGCCCACACACCAAACTGTTCTTGTAAGGTCGTGTCTGTGTCCGCTATTAAACGGAAAGGTAAGTTTTGCTTTTGTATAAAGCCTTGATGCGATTTGGCGCTATCTTTGCTTACTCCGATGATCTCGAAGCCTTTCGCTTGTAAGGCTTGATAGCCGTCACGTAAGCTGCATGCTTCCGCCGTGCAACCGCTCGTGTTATCTTTCGGATAGAAATAGAGCGCTACTTTTTTCCCTTTATAGTCACTCATCTTTACCTCTTTACCGTCTTGATCGGTTCCCAAAAACTCGGGAACCTTATCGCCTATTTGTACTGCCATATTACAATTCTAAGTCAATGTTAAACAATTCATGCCAAGGCAAACCTTGCTCATTTAGCTCTTTCATGAATGGGTCCGGATTGAATTCCTCTACATTCCATACTCCCGGTTTCTTCCAAATGCCTTGCATAAATAATTTGGCGCCGATCATGGCGGGAACACCGGTGGTATAACTAACACCTTGCGCTCCTGTCTCTAGATAAGCGGCATGGTGGCTACAGTTGTTGTATACGTAATAAGTTAATTCCTTACCGTCCTTGATACCACGGATGCGGCAACCGATGGAAGTCTCGCCAGTATAATTCTCTCCCAGATCACCCGGGTTCGGCAATACGGCTTTTAAGAATTGGATCGGAACGATTTCCTGCCCGTTGTAAAGGATCGGGTCGATACGAGCCATACCGATATTTTGGATGACACGTAGATGAGTCAAGTATTCCTGTCCGAAAGTCATCCAGAAACGAGCCCGTTTGAGGGTCGGGAAGTTTTTGGTCAAACTTTCCAATTCCTCGTGATACATCAAATACGATTCTTTCGGTCCTACATTCGGATAATTCAAGGCTTTATGTACGCTTAACGGATCGGTCTCCTTCCATTCCCCATCCTCGAAATATTTGCCACGTTGAGTAATCTCACGGATATTGATTTCCGGATTGAAATTGGTAGCGAATGCCTTATGGTGATCTCCTGCGTTGCAGTCTACGATATCCAGATAGTGTATCTCGTCGAAATGATGCTTTGCCGCATAGGCTGTATATACGCCGGTAACCCCCGGATCGAAACCACATCCCAAGATAGCGGTAAGACCGGCTTTCTCGAAACGATCTTTATAGGCCCATTGCCAGCTGTATTGATATTTGGCTTCATCAAGCGGTTCGTAGTTGGCCGTATCTAAATAGCTAACGCCGTATTCCAGACAAGCATCCATGATATGCAAGTCTTGATAAGGTAAGGCCAGATTTACCACCAAATCCGGTTTGAAGGCGTTAAACAAGGCAACAAGCTCTTGCACGTTATCTGCGTCTACCTGTGCGGTTTGCACTTTTACGTTCTTGATATCGGCGGCGATCTTGTCGCATTTACTTTTCGTACGGCTAGCTACCATGATATCCGTGAAGACATCCGCATTCATCGCTATTTTCTTAACAGCAACGGTACTTACGCCCCCTGCACCAATAACTAATACTCTTCCCATTTACTAATAGAATTAATCTTGTTAATATACAGTTTACAAGGTTTTCAACCAATGGACAAATATACGGCTTTTCCTTGACAATCCCTATAAAAGATTTATTTATTCATTTTAGAAGGGATGAAAGGAAAGAAAGATACAGCTAATGAATGTGAATACTGAAAATAGTCGTACTTTTGTCACATTTACTGTTTAAAGTTTGGACATGAGATTTTTAAATTATGCCGGGGGTGTTTTTATTCTGCTCTTATTGGCGTTGGGGTGCAAACCCGAGGCGAAGCGGAGCCGTGTGCTTGTGATCCAATCTTTTCGGTGGGATGACAAGAACTATCTGGAATTAAACTCGGATATCCGGAAAGAACTGAGAAAAAACCGGGTGAATGCGGACATCCGCACGTTTTATCTCGATTGTGAGTGCTATATGGCTGAGGAGGAAGAGGAACGGATGTATAACTTTATCGATACGATACGTCTTTGGAAGCCCGACATCATATTGGTGAATGATGATCAGGCTACCTATACGTTGATGAAATGCGGCCATCCTTTTGTAAAGAAAGTTCCGGTTGTTTTCTCTGGCGTCAATTTCCCTAATTGGGATTTGCTGGAAAAATATCCGAACGTAACAGGTAGTTGGGACAAGATTGATTATAAGGAAAACCTTCGTTTGATCGATCAGCAAATGGGAAAGTCTCGCATTTATATCAATTATGATAAGACCTCCTTAGGGCAGTTGGCTTTCCGGGAGTTGATAAAAGCGGTCGATACGAGCCGATATGTATTGAATTATAATCAATTGGCTTTCCAATTAAATGACCCGGACTTTAAGGTAGATTCCATGACGTTTAGAACCGAGATGAGAATGAAGGCGATACGTCCTTCGAAAAATGTAATTCATTTCATGCCTTTTCGTAAAGCCAATGGGGAGTTTTTATTGAGTAATATTAATGGTACCTATCCTTATTGCGTATTTTTCAATATCCGTTATGACTATACATCCGCAGGTTTGTCTAAGATGTTCGTGACTCCTTCATTTACGGCGGTGCGGGAAATCTTTAATATAAACGTGGAAGTTCTGGGAGGCTATTTTTGCTCGAATCGCATACAAGCGGCGGAACAGGCTCGGTTGGCGGCTAAAATTCTTTCCGGTACGCCTGTCTCTTCCGTTCCGATCGTAGAGAGTCCTAAAGAGTATCTGTATGATTGGGGGGAGATGCAACGTTTAGGTATCTCAAAGGAGGAGGTCCCTACTAATGTTCACATCATCAATATGCCTATTTCTGAACGGTATAAGATTGGGGTTTTTATCGCCTCTTCCTTGGGCGTGATCTTATTGCTGGCATTGATCGGTTATTTGTTTTATCTCTATTGGCGGGAAGCAAGACGAAGGAAAGCGGTGCTCGCTAATTTAAAGCAAGAGAAGGAGCATCTTTCTTTAGCGTTGGAAGGGGGGAATATATTCGCTTGGAAATTACAGTCTGGTACCTTCCGGTTTGACAACGAGTTCTTTAGCTATGTGAATATTTCTCCCCGGGAAATTCCTTTGGATGAGCTGTACGAGATGACTCATCCGGACGATAGGCAGAGTTTGCGCTCCTTGATTGATTTCATTTGTACGGGTACGATCTCTCATCATATCCTTCAATATCGTTGCGATTTTAACGGGAAAGGTTACCAATGGTGGGAATTTCGTTACGGAAGCTTAGAGGATGCGAATGATGGGTATGTAATCAATGGCTTATGTTTGAATATCCAAAATATCAAGGATACGGAGGAGGTCTTGATCTCTGCGAGGGAAAAAGCCGAGGAGTCGGATCGGATGAAGTCGGCTTTCTTGGCGAATATGAGCCATGAGATCCGTACGCCGCTGAATGCGATTGTCGGTTTCTCGAATTTAATGAACTCGGAAGAGGTCTTGGAGCCGGAAGAGCGTGAGCAGTTCGTGAAGTTGATTAATACGAACTCCGACTTACTATTGAAACTGATCAATGATATTTTAGATCTTTCCCGTATGGAATCCGGAAAGATGAGTTTTGTTTTCGATCGCCATGATTTGAATGTCTTGATCAATGAAATCTATTGTACTTTCCAGTTGATGATGCCCGAGGGGGTAGAGCTACGCATGCGTGTCCCCGAGATCCCGGTGGTTGTGGCGGTAGATCCTTATCGGCTGAAACAAGTATTGTCTAATTTTATCAATAATGCCATCAAGTTCACGACTTCGGGCTATATAGAAGTGGGATACTATTTCTGTACGAAAGGCGACTGCCTTCATATCTATGTAGAAGACACTGGTATCGGTATCCCTGAGGAGAAACAGAAGCAAGTTTTTGATCGTTTTTGCAAATTGGATGAGTTTGCGCAAGGCACCGGACTCGGACTGGCGATTTGCCAAGTGATAGCGCAGCGTTTCGGCGGTGAGATACAATTGAAGTCGGAATATGGTAAAGGTAGCCGTTTTATGCTAACTTTGCCTAAAGAACGTATAGGTTGACAAAGCATGGAACAAATAGAGGAACTTTCACGATTTATCAAGGAACATGCGTCGGATGATTTGAATCGTCTGTTGCTTTCCGCCTCTCGTTATCCGGGGATCGATATCCCTTTCGTGGTGGATCAATTAAAATCTCGGCGGCAGATCAAGGATAAACTACCTTCATGGTATCAAAACGATCGACTGGTTTTTCCGGCGAAGATAGCGGCGGAGCAATGTTCCTCGGAACAAACTGCCTTGTACAAACAGAGGTTGGTAGATCCACAGGCACATGTATGTGATTTGACCGGAGGGTTGGGGATCGATAGCTATTTCTTCTCTCGGAAAGTACAGCAGGTTACTTATATCGAACGCTTTCCCGCTTATTGCGAGGCGGCTATCCATAATTTCAAGGTACTAGAGGCTGATAACGTAACGGTATTGAATGGCGATTCTACGGAGTTGTTGGCTGAGATCGATGGAATAGATGTGTTCTATATCGATCCGGCTCGTAGGGGAGAAGGAAATAAGCGGGTTTTCGCATTGCAAGATTGCGAGCCGGATTTAACAAAGCTAGTCCCCGTCTTATTTAGTCATGCCCCAAGGGTGATCGCTAAACTATCCCCGATGGCGGATATTCGTATGACACTGGATTTACTTCCGGGTGTGACTGACATACAGGTTCTTTCGGTGAAAAACGAATGTAAGGAACTTTTATTTGTGCTGGAACGAGGCTCGAGAAACGGGAATCCTCGGATCTGTTGCGTGAATTTTATCTCGGAGGAAGAGTCGGAATCGTTTACGTTCTCATTGATGGAAGAGCGGGAAGCGGTCGCCTCCATCCGTGGAGAAGTCAAGCGTTATTTATATGAACCGAATGTCTCCATCTTGAAGGCAGGTGCGTTTAAAGCGGTCGCCACTCGTTTCGGATTGAGTAAATTGCATGTTAGCAGTCATTTATATACGTCGGATGAGGTAGTCCCTTGTTTTCCGGGACGTTCTTTTGTGGTAGACGAAGTGATCCCCTTTACGAATAAACAATGTAAGACCTTGTCGAGGCAGATTCCCCAAGCGAATATCACAGTCCGTAATTTCCCCCTCTCGGTGGAAGAGTTACGTAAGCGAACTAAAATTGCGGATGGAGGAACTATCTATCTTTTCGCTACTACTCTGGAAAATGGGGATAAGGTACTTATCAAAGCTCATAAGATATAGGATACTGCATAGGTGCTGCAGCATTACTGCATAAGGGTTGCAGTACTACTGCTAGGCCTGTTGCAGTACTACTGTAAGGCTTGTTGCAGTACTATTGCAAAGCCTGTTGCAGTGATATCCGAAGGGATATAAAAAAGTGTATGATGTTATCACCATACACTTTTTATGATATGAGGTTTATATTACTTCAATAGATTCGCACGCATTTCCTCAATCTTAGCTTTTGACTCACGAGCCGTATTTATGGTTGCTACCATTCCGCTTAACGGAGCGATTGTAGTTCCTAATTGCTCCAAGTCAGGATAATATTTAGCTAAGTCGGCTGTGATCTGCTGGATGATACCGATACGTTTTTCCATATTCTCGCTCAAACCGGCGGAAATAGCGTCGCCTTTAACAACCAAGCCCGGATTTGCGTATACAATGGCATATTCTACAGCCATGCCCCCTAACAACTCAAGCTCAACGTCAGCCTTATCATTTTCCATCATAGCGTCGATCAATTTGTTTTCTTGGTTTTTCATGAATTTGCTTAACTCCTCTTTGCTGGCGTTAGCGGGAGCGGACTCTTTCATGATGTCGATAGCGAATGGAATGTCCAGATCCGTAGTCAATTTAACCAATACGTTCTCGATATCTGTAGTCGGCTTTTTCATAGCCTTCAATACGTTCAAGTCTGCGAAGTAGATACCGCAAGCACGTGCTTTCTGGGCTTGTGTGTTCAATTCGGAAACCTTGCTGACCGGCAACATAAAATCAGTATTAGCGACAGAGATCGTAACCTCGCCGGTAGATACTTTGTAAGGCAACTCCGAATCCGGCATATCTTTCAAGAAACGAGTGACCTCGTCTTTCAACTCGGCAGTAAGCAGACCTTTAGATACTTCTCCTGCGATAACTGCTTCTTCCTCTACTTTTTGCTCAGCGGCGTCTTGTTTTTTACTGCTGTTGCAAGATACCATTCCAAATGTAATCGCTGCTATGGTTAGCAGGCTAACAAAACTCTTTTTCATGTTATTCTTTATTTTTAGATTATATATTTTGTCATTAATCGCTCCCTTTGTTTAAATACTTGCCGGGAAACTCTGCGAAGATAGATATAATTACCAATAAAGCAAAGATTCCTAACATTAATAAATTAAATGTAAAAGTAGAAAATGTATAACCGGCGAATTTTTTCTCATGACTATAGAAAGGCGCACGTCCCCAATTATTGTCCGGTTCCAGATAAATCTGCCCGATTTTAGGGTAGATCCGGTTGTGGGCCTCCTTATAGAATTGGGTACTGGTTGAGTTGAGTACCAGCTCCTCGATGGCTGAGTTATGATGTTCCTTTTTCAAGGTGTTCAACCATTCGGAGCCGTGTTCTTGAATGACCTCTTTCCGTTTTTTCTCTAATAACGCCGTGAAATTATCGCTACGGGTATGCAGGGCTTTTTCTACTTTATCCATATAGCTCTCGTAACTCTCTTTGGACGTATAGGGGGCGATACGGGCGGCACGGGATAGTACGGCCAGTTCGTTGTGGATCGTCCGGGTGTTCTTTTCCCGTTTCTCCGGGATCAGGTTGAGGCTGTTTATGAGGCTGCGCACCTCGTCAGCATGGACATTCCGGTAATATTGCGCTAGGAACTTTTCTTTCTCGACCGTGAAAAATAGGCGGTTGTAGCTGTTGTTCCGGAATTGTTCCGTAACCAACGCCTCGAATGCCCAACGTGAGGGAATAACCTCACCGATAAGGGGCACTATGTTCCGGCTGGATGCGCTTCTGCTCAAATCGTCGAACTTGACAACTAAGCCGCAAAGTAAGATCTGCGGGATTAAAAGCAGCGGTATCGTTATATAGATCGCTACGATCGAGTTTAGGGATTGCGATAGTACCAAACCTGTCAGGTTGGCGAGGAATGAGGTTGCCCATAGCGTGATCCACCAAGTAAGGAACATCTCGCTTCCAATGCCTATCAATAAATTTCCTACCACTATGAATAGCAAACTTTGGATCGCTGAGATACAAAGCAGGTAGAACATCTTTGACGAGAGATAACTGCCTCGGCTCAATCGCAAGAATCGTTCTCGCTTTAGGAGCGTCCGGTCCTTGATGATCTCTTCGGCGCTGATACTTAATCCCGTGAAAGTAGCGACAATCACCGCCATGAAAATGTAGGATACCAGATTTTTGTTCGCCAGCAAAGAATACCCGTCATCGGGTACGAAGCGGGTGAGCAGGGCCACGATCACCGCCAATAAAGGAGTCTCCAGTAAGGCGATGCACAAGTACTGCTTATTGGTCAGCTTGGTCTTTATGTTTCTTTCCAAGAAGATACAGAATTGCTTCCAGATCGAGGGCTTCTGCTGATGATTCGGGGGCAGGGGGGTAGGCTTAACCTCTTGGAACTTCGGGCGGGAAGCTACATATAACTCATGCCATTCTTTTGAAGTTATCTTCCGGATGTTTGTCTGGTTTCCGCTATCGTCTATCTTTTTTGCGTCGATAATGGTTAGGATTAGTTCCGGATTGATATTTCCGCAGGTGCCGCAAACACTGATGTCTTGATCTGTATAATTGGCGATCCGTTTGAAATAGGTGATCGCCTCGATCGGGTTACCGTCGTAAATCGGGTAACCGCCGGTATCTAATAACCATAGGCGGTCGAACAGTTTATAGATCTCGGACGAAGGTTGGTGGATATTGACAACCACGAGCCGTCCCCGGTGTGTTTGTTCCTTTAACAGCATGATGACCTTTTCGGAATCGGTGGACGAGAGGCCGGAGGTAGGCTCATCCAAATAAAGGATCGCCGGCTCACGGATAAGTTCCAGTGCTATATTTAAACGTTTACGTTGCCCTCCGCTGATCGTTTTCCGGATTGGAGACCCGACGGCCAAATCCCGGATCTTGCTCAGATCCAAATCCTCCAGTATCGTATTGACACGATCCTCGATCTCCTTTTTGGTCAGGTTGGCGAAACAAAGGCGGGCGGTATACCATAGATTTTGGAATACGGTCAGCTCCTCGATCAGCAAGTCATCCTGAGGCACGAAACCGATCAATTGCTTGCATTCCGGATCACTCAGCGGATGTCCGTTCAGGCATACATTTCCCTCTCCGGGGATAATATTCCCATTTAAGATGCTTAACAAGGTCGACTTACCAACGCCGCTTCCTCCCATGATGGCTACCAACTGGCCAGATTCAAGGTTGAAAGAGAAATTGTGCATACCGTTCTCGCTATTCTTGAAGCTGAACTCGATATCCCTCCCGGTTAATAAAATACGTTCCTTATGCTCATTCTGATTGAATACATCGAGGACATCACTATAATAAACCGGCAAGAATAGTGGGCTTTTGATTACGCTGCTGCGTTGCCAGCCATAGAAGATACCGGAAGTAAGCGGGATATCGTTCATGAATACCCGTCCGCTGCCTTGGTAGATAAAGACCATTCGGTCGAACCGGGTCAGTCTCAACACCCGTATCTCGCCCTCCAACCCCCTTCTGTAGATATGGTTGACGTCTTTATCGCTATCATCAGCGTTGATCGTAAGTATGGAGGGGGATTTTTTACCGACTACAAAGGCGTATAGGTTGTCGAAGGTATCCGTATCGATATTGAATATCGTAGCGATCTTATGGAAAATGGCTAAGTTCTCGTTCAATCCTTCATTGTTGCCATGGGCGAACTCCATGAAACGGAGAAGAAGCAATAGTTGGTCTTCCGCGATCAATTTGGGCTTGAGCTGGTTGCATACGTTAATAATAACGCTTTCTCTATCGATGTCGAACTCCGGGTCATCGTAAACACTTTGTATCTCTTCAAATAGCTCCATATATTCTTTATGGGAGCGGATACCAAAGTGACTGGTTAAGTAAGAATTGACAGCTTGACGTGCTTGATCACTTTCTATTTTTGCCAAGGACGCAAATATAGCGAACAAGTTTAGTAGCCCATTGAGTATAGTTTCATTCATTCATCAAAGTATTGTTTCAAATGTCTTGCAAAGATAAGGTAAGTGAAACAAAAAACAGGTCGAATGTTAGACTTTTTAAGCGGTCAAGTGAATAACATGATCAATAATTGGGCAGAAATCACCCGGATGAACATGGATAACGGGTAAACCGTAGCGTAAGATACGGAAGGCTCGTCACCCTCGACGGTCGTATTGGCATAACTCAAGGCCATCGGATTGGCCATGCTTCCGCATAGCATACCTATGTTGTGGGCGTAATCTAACTTGAAGAATTGCGAGGCGATGAACCCGACGATCAAGACCGGTACGATCGTCAATAGGAAACCGAGACCGATCCATAACAATCCCTCGGCACGGAAGACGGTCTCGAAGAAATGAGCTCCGGAGTCGATTCCCAGTCCCGCCAGATAGATCACTATACCGAACTGCCGCATCATCAGGTTTGCGCTCTGGGTGGTATAAGTCGTTAGGTGGAAACGGGGGCCGAACGCACCCATCAAGATTCCAACGATGATCGGTCCTCCGGCGATACCCAGCTTGATGGGGGTACTCATTCCCGGTATGGCGATTGGGATCGCCCCGATTAATACGCCCAGCGTAAGTCCTACGAATATGGCAAGCAGGTTGGGGTTATCCAGCCGTTTCAGCTCGTCTCCCAATATCTTACCCACGTTATTCACGGAATTGGCCTCGCCTACGATCGTTAGTTTATCCCCAATCTGTAGACGGAGGTCACGGGAGGCCACCAGATCGATACCCGCACGGTTTACCCGGGTGATGTTGATCCCGTATAGGTTGCGGAGCCGGAGCGAGCCTAGCTTTACCCCGTTTACCCGGTTGCGGGTTACGACGATACGGCGGGAGATCAATTGGCTGTCGATAGCGTTCCAGTCAATATCTTCCTTATTCCAGTCCGTAGTCTCTTGTTCTCCGAAAAGTACCTTGATGGATTCGACATCCGCCTTTACGGATATGATAAGCAAATGGTCTTTTTCCTTTAAGATGGTTTCAGAGGTAGGGATCGTCACCTTTCCGTTCCTCCAGAGGCGGGAGATCACGAAATGTTTCTCTGTCAATTTCATGACTTGCTGGATGCTCTTATTGTAAATAGAGGGGTTTAATACCTGAAATTCCGCTACGTTTGTTGTCGTGTCTTGCTCCTTATGCGTGCTCTGTGTCTTTTTTGCGAATAAGGACCTCAAGATGATAATAGCGAGAATTACGCCTACGACACCTAATGGATAAGCTACGGCACAGGCCAGAGCCATATCCGTTACGTTCCTCGTATTTTCCGGATCCATTTGTAAGAGCGCTTGCTGGGCGGCACCTAGGGCCGGGGTATTCGTTACGGCACCGGATAGCAACCCTACCATAACGGGGACGGAAATTCCTGTTATCCAATGAAACACCAACGTCAAAATCAGTCCTAAAGCGATCACCCCTAATCCCATCGTATTCATTTCCACCCCGCCTTTTTTTAGGGAAGAGAAGAAACCGGGACCTACCTGCAATCCCAAGGTATATACGAAAACGATAAGCCCGAAGTTCTGAGCGAAGTTCAGCATGTCCTTATTTACGGTAATGCCCAGATGCCCTGCCATAATACCGGCGAAGAATACAAAAGTGATGCCTAATGAAATGCCGAATATCTTTAGCCGCCCTAAATACACACCAACCGCCGCCACGATAGAAATGACGGCCACGGCCTGTATCATCGAGGGTTCTGTAAGCGTCTCAAGTAACCAATTCATAAGAGTTTCTTTTTTGCTTTAGAAGCGCAAAAATATATAAAACAAAGCAATTAAAAAAATTGTAGTATCTTTGCCCACGAAATAACGATGATACAGGGTGAGGGAAACGATGGTTAAATATATAAAGTGGTTGCTGCCGGTACTTTTTATTGCGTATTATAGCAGTGTCTCGCTTTTTACGCACGTCCATGTGGAGCATGGTACGACCATCGTGCATGCGCACCCTTTCAAGAAGACGGCGGACGGTACTTGCCATCATCATACCTCTTTGGCGGAGATACAGTTGTTTCATATGCTCTCATCTATTCACGTGATGGACGGGGCGATTCACCTGTTACGTTTACAATTCTATTCTTTAAAAATATCTAATCTCTCTGAGTCTCCGGTCTATCCGGATCATGTCACTTCCGTTGAGGGACTGCGATACCTGCGGGCTCCCCCAGTTGTTTGATTACATATCCAGAAATCAATATCCGTTTGTAGAGACGGGGCATGCCCGTCTCCTCGGCAATTCGTAATCATTAATATTCAAACAACTATTAATCAAGCAATGAATAAGTTCATTACACTTATACTATGCCTGTGCTGTGTCTTTACATCAGCGTGGGCAGAGGGAGACGATCATACCTCCCTGAATCCTTCCGACGCTAATATCGTAGGCCATATCCTCGATAAGAAAACAGGAGAGCATCTCTCTTTTATCAATGTCTACCTCCACGGTACGACGATCGGTACGACCACCGACGCTACCGGTCATTACTATATGAAGAATCTTCCCGAGGGAAAATACACCTTGGTCATGAAGTCTATCGGATATAAAACCGAGGAGAAGACGGTGACCCTTAAGAAAGGGAAGACATTGGAGATCAATTTCAATGCCGAGGAAGACGCTGTCTCCTTGGACGGTGTCGTCGTATCGGCAAACCGTAACGAGACGACCCGCCGTCTGGCTCCTTCTTTGGTAAATGTACTCGACTCCAAGGTGTTCGAGACTACGCACGCCACTTCCTTGGCCGACGGTCTGAACTTCCAGCCCGGCGTGCGTGTGGAGAATAACTGCCAGAATTGCGGTTTCCAACAAGTACGTATCAATGGTCTGGAAGGCCCTTATACCCAGATCTTGGTGGATAGCCGGCCGATCTTCAGCGCCCTGACCGGCGTATATGGCTTGGAGCAGATCCCGGCGAATATGATCGAGCGGGTAGAGGTGATGCGCGGAGGAGGCTCGGCCTTGTTCGGCTCGTCCGCTATCGCCGGTACGATCAATATCATCACGAAGGAACCGATGCGCAACTCTGCCCAGATTGCCCATTCGTTGACGATGATCGGGGGAAGCCGTCCGGATAATAATACGACCGTGAACGCCTCGTTGGTGACGGACGATCATAAGGCGGGTATCTACCTCTTTGGGCAGGGCCGCCACCGTGCCTCTTACGACCATGATGGCGATGGCTACTCGGAGCTGGGTAAGCTGGAGGCGAAGACCCTCGGATTCCGTTCCTACTTGAAGACCAGCAATTATTCCAAGCTGACTTTCGAGTACCATAACATCAGCGAGTTCCGGCGAGGTGGTAATTTATTGGATCTTCCGCCTCACGAGACGGATATCACCGAGCAGACCGACCACCAGATCAACGGGGGAGGCCTGAAATTCGATCTTTTCTCTCGCGACTACCATCATCGGCTGAATGTGTATACCTCCGCCCAGCATACGAAACGCCAGAGTTATTACGGTGCCGGAAAAGATCCGAACGCCTATGGTAACACGACGGACATGACCTTTATCGGTGGCGCCCAATATTCCTACGAATGGGATAAATGCCTTTTTATGCCCGCTACCTTTACGGGAGGCGCCGAATATAGCTACGATGATCTGCAAGACGAGATGCTTGGCTATCACCGTACGATCGCCCAGACCGTGCATATCGGTAGCGCTTTCGCCCAGAACGAGTGGAAGAATGACCGTTGGAGTTTCTTGATCGGTGGCCGTTTGGATAAGCATAACATGATGGATCATGTGATCTTTAGCCCTCGTGCGAACGTGCGCTTCAATCCGACGAAGGATATCAACCTGCGTATGTCGTACTCCAGCGGTTTCCGGGCCCCTCAAGCGTTCGACGAGGATTTGCATATCACCGCCGTGGGGGGCGACGTGGCGATCATCCAGATTTCTCCGGACTTGAAGGAGGAGAATTCGCAGAGCGTGAGCGCTTCCGTGGATTTTTATCATCGCTTCGGCCCGGTTCAAGTGAATTTCTTAGTGGAAGGTTTCTATACGGATTTACGGAACGTGTTTATCTTGGAGGAGATCGGCCGTGACGAGGACAATAATCTGCTGATGGAACGCCGTAATGGAAAGGGTGCCCGTGTGATGGGTATCAATCTGGAGGGTAAGATGGCCTATTCTTGGATGCAGATACAGGCGGGCGCTACTTTGCAACGGAGCCGCTACAAGGAGGCAGAGCAATGGAGCGAGAACCCGAATATCACCCCGCAGAAGAAGATGTTCCGCTCTCCGGACGTATATGGCTATTTCACCTCTACCTTCACGCCCGTGAAACGTTTCTCCGCCTCATTGACGGGAACCTATACGGGCAGCATGTTGGTGCAGCACTTGGCGGGTTACATTCCCGAGGATCGTGAGGAGAAGACTCGTGATTTCTTCGACTTGAACCTGAAGCTGTCTTACGACTTCCCGATCTTCAAGTCCGCAACCTTGCAGGTGAACGCCGGAATACAGAATATCTTCGACTCCTATCAAGATGATTTCGACAAGGGAGCGCATCGGGATGCCGGGTATATCTATGGCCCGGGAATTCCTAGAAGTTATTTCGTGGGGTGCAAGATCAGTTATTAAATACTCGGCGAGCCTTGCCGAGGGAGTTGGAAGGACTTTGAAGCATCCGGCGGCTATCGCCGGGGGATGTGGAAGACTCTTGGGATGCCCGGCGGGGGTCGCCGGAGGATCGGAAGGGAACTCAAGATGCCCGGCGGAGATCGCCGCGGAGTTCCAACCCGTTTCCAATCCTCCGGCGAGCCTCTACGGGGCTATTCCTCCACTATCCTCTCTATATAATTCGGCGGCAGGGTGGTGCGTGGTACTTTCATGCCGCCGAACCATTTATGCAAGGGCAAGTCGAAGCCTGTTCCATTCATGTAATTGTAGAGGGAAACGCGAAGCCCCTCGCTGAAAAGCTCCGGATCGCAGCCGGATAGCGCCTCGAACTGTACGTCATTACGGGCGAATCCGCCAAAGGGAGGCTCCGTGACACGGCAACTGTACTCGGCGGGGTGCAACCCCACAGGGCTATGCGCTGTCATGGCGAAACGATGCCAAAATCCGGATTGAATCAGCCCAAGCTCAAACATTTGCCGGACCGTTTCTAAGGAATCTATGGTTTCTTGAGCGGTTTGGGTCGGGAAACCATACATCAAATAGGCATGGACCATGATGCCTGCCCCGGTAAAGTTGTTGGCGACCCGTGCCACTTGAGCCACTGTCACCCCTTTATTTATCAGCTTGAGGAGTCGGGGAGAGGCTACTTCCAGACCTCCCGACACGGCGATGCAGCCACTTCGTTGAAGAAGGTCGCATAGTTCCTCAGTATAGCTTTTCTCAAAACGAATATTTCCCCACCACACGACGGTTATCCCACGGCGGATAATCTCCTGCGCCATTTCCCGTAGCAAGGCGGGTGGAGCGGCCTCGTCCACGAAATGGAAGCCGATCTCGCCGGTTTGCTCGATCAAGCGCTCCATACGGTCTACCAAAGTCTTGGCTGTATTCGGCTCATATCGTTTGATGTAATCCAATGAGCCGTCGCAGAAGGCGCATTTCCCCCAGTAGCAACCGTGCGCCAAGGTCAGTTTATTCCAGCGACCATCGCTCCAAAGCTTGTGCATCGGGTTGGCCATTTCCATGACGGAGATGTATTTGTCCAGCGGCAAGCCCTCGTAATCCGGGAATCCGGTCTCGCTTTGCCGGCAAGCGGGGTAAGCGGGATTATCTTGATAAACGACCCGGCTACCGTTCTCGTCCAAGGAGAAGGTGCGTACCAGTTCCTCTTTTTGGATCGCCCCGTCCAGATAGCGTAACACTTGGAAGAGTGGGTCCTCTCCATCATCTAGCAAGAGGTAATCGATGTATTTGAAGAAGCGTGTATCCGTGATGGAGCGAAGTTCCGTATTCACGAAACCACCTCCCATAAGGATCGGGATATCGGGATGTGCCTGCCGTAGCCATTGGGCGAGCCGGAGGGTACTGAATAAATTCCCCGGGAAAGGTACGCTGAAAGCGATCGCCTTGGGCTTGCTCTTGGCGATGTGCTTTTCCAATAGCGGTTGCGTCAGGCGGTCGATAAAGCCGAAAGGTTTTTGGAGGGCTTCCTCGATCTCGTCGAAAGAGGAGGCGCAGCGGCCCAGATGCTCGGCATATCGACTGAAGCCGAAATCCGGGTCGATCGTTTCCCTGATCAAGTCGCAGAGATCCTCCAGATACAAGGTCGCCAGATAACGGGCCTTATCCCGTAATCCCGAAGTGCCGAACGCCCATTCCAGCTCCTCCTCGTTTTGGCTCCCGCAGTCGCTTTCGGGAAGGTAATCTTGGTTACAGATGCGATAAGCGAGAGGATCGTTCTTTCCCTGAAGGAAAGCGACGACGGCGGCTATCGTGTCGATATACCGTTGCTTATTAGCTAGCATCCCCCGGACTTTAGCCGGATATTTACCTTTCCGTCGCTCGATCTCGGCGAATAACTCCCCGAGACCCTGCGTGGAAAACAAAGCCAAGATTGTCTCGATACCCAGATCGGTCTGCCCGGCATGTACACCCTTTGCCTCCAAATAACCTTTTAGGTAAGCCGTGGAAGGATAAGGCGTATTGATCTGCGTAAACGGAGATAAAACCAGAAGAACCGAAGCTAATCCCATATCAACTCAACTAATTTTCAATTATTCAAGCTATTGTTGATAGACTCGATATAGTCCAGAATCTCATCCCGTCCCTCTTTCTTCTCCGAGGAAGAGAGGAAGATCGGAGGAAGCTCTTCCCAAGTCTCCAGTAATTTATCCGTATAGACTTTTAGGTTCTCTTTCAAGCGTCCCTTGCTGATCTTGTCGATCTTCGTGAAGATGATAGAGAAAGGAACCCCGCTCTCACCCAGCCATTCCATAAACTCCAGATCGATCTTTTGCGCCTCGTGACGGCAGTCCAAAAGGACAAATAGGTTGGTCAGTTGCTCTCGATCGAGGATATAGTTCTCGATGATACGTTTCAATTGCTCCCGGTTCTCCTTGCCTCGTTGGGCGAAGCCATACCCCGGAAGATCTACCAGATACCACTCGTTATTGATAAGAAAATGATTGATAAGTAAAGTCTTACCCGGTGTTTGCGAAGTCATCGCCAAGCCCTTCTTGTTGGTAAGCATATTGATCAAAGAGGATTTGCCTACATTGCTTCGTCCGATGAAGGCATACTCCGGCTTATTACCCTCGGGGCATTTCCTTACGTCTGTGTTGCTGATAACAAATTCTGCGCTTTTAATTTCCATAAAATATAAATTAATGAATAATGAGTATTGAATAATGGCTAGGCTTAATTCTCAATTTTCAAATTTCCATTTTCAATTGCCGAAAGCCACAGCCCGGCGAACGTGATGCCTCCGTTTACCATAAGCATCTCGTAGCCGAACGTATAGCCTGCGTATTGTTTCACCAAGAAATCCGTGGCGAGGCAAATCAACGGGGAGGCTATACAGATATAGGGCACGTATTTGTCACGGGGTTTCCGCTTCGTGAAAAGCCCGAAAACAAACAGCCCCAATAGAGGACCATACGTGTACGACGCTATCATGTAGATCGCGTCGATAACACTCCGGTTATTTACGGCCTTGAACGCCAAGATGATCAAGACGAACAAGACGGATATCATCACGTGTACCTTTAGGCGGGTACGTTTCGCCCTTTTCGCTTCCTCTCTCTGCACGCCGAGGATATCCACGCAAAAAGAGGTGGTGAGCGCTGTCAACGCCGAGTCGGCGCTACTGAAAGCCGCCGCTATGATACCGATCGTAAAGAAGATCAAGATACTCCCGCCCAAGATCCCTGAGGTACAAAACATCGGGAGGATATCGTCGTTGAGGGTTGGCAACTGGATGTTCTGCTGTGCCGCCAATGTCAGTAGTAGTACCCCCAGCGCGAGAAACAAGAAGTTGACCGGCGTGAAGGCGAAGCCATATGTGTACATATTCTTCTGGGCATCCTTCAAGCTCTTGCAGGAGAGGTTCTTTTGCATCATGTCCTGATCCAGCCCGGTCATGACGATCGTGATAAAGATACCGCTGAAGAACTGCTTGAAGAAGTTTTGCGTACTATGCCAATCGCCAAACTCGAAGATCCGGAAATGAGGACTTTCCACCAAGGTCTGCGCCATACCCCCGAAATCCAGTCCCATCTTGTCCTTCACCTGCCAGATGATCACGATCAACATTGCCACGAGACAAAGGGCCTGCAACGTATCTGTCCAGATGATCGTCTTGATACCGCTCCGGAACGTATATAGCCATACCAGCAGGATACTGAGGATAGCGGTCACGGCGAATGGGATGTTCCAAGCGTTGAACACGTAGGTTTGCAAGATCAAGACCACTAGATATAAGCGTGCGGCCGCCCCTACGATCTTCGAGAGCAGGAAGAATGAGGCCCCTGTCTTGTACCCCCTTCTCCCGATCCGGTCATCCAGATACGAGTAGATGGAGGTAAGCTGCAACTTATAGTATAGCGGTAGCAATACCTTGGCTATAATGATATATCCCACGAAGAAGCCTAATACAGTCTGCATATACGTCATATCGATCGCCCGCACCATGCCGGGTACCGATACGAACGTCACCCCCGATAAGGATGTCCCTACCATACCGATAGAAACGATATACCAAGGTGATTTCCTGTTCCCGAGGAAGAATGCCTCGTTGCTGTTATTACGTCCCGTGATCCATGCTATCAGCAGCAAGACGGCGAAATAGGCAGCGATAATAAAAAGGATCATATAGCTGTTCATGTATTGCTAACTTCTTTCTTCTTCTCCGCAAAGATACGGCTTTACTTTGAAATAACCGGCATATGCGTGGATTCTACCGTGATGGGTTTCTTGAAGCCCTTTAGGTAGTCCATGAAAGCGTCAGTCGATATGATACCTAAATTGTCGAATTCCGGGATCTCGTAGCCCTTGAATAAAGAGGCGTCGTACCCGTCTCCGCCATCGGTGATGAAAGCGTCTAGGGTCACCACGCAAGGGGTATTGTCCTCGATCTCGGTCTTTTGCCCGTCTCTCGTATAGACTATTTTCTCGATCTTATTTCCGCTTAGGGTAAGCGTGAGGTCGGAGGATTGAAGGAAACCGTTCGGATTCTTCCGTCCATCCTCCAATAGCTTCTTCAACCGCTTGCCGTCGAAACGATAGGCAACGATAGCGGAGCCGAAAGGCAAGATGTTGCCGGCACGCAGTCGGGTGATATCTCCTTTCGGGAGGGCTGCACGTATACCTCCGTAATGGTTTACGCCGATCACCGGCTGATCCTTGTAAGCGGGCATCTCTTTTTGGAAACGCTGGGCGTAAGCGGCCGTGACCAACGCCCCGATAGGCGTATAGTCGAACTTATTGATGGTACGGTCGTGGATCAAGGCCTCTTTTGCCGTGGCAAGTTTCTCGTTCAGCCGATATTTATCCATGATCTTCTCCACGGCCTCTCGCATCTCCGGGTTCTCCTCGCAGGCTACACGCACGGTATCCCCTTGGATGAAAGAGATATCCCGGTGTCCGTTGAAATCCTGTATCTGGAACAGCAGTTTCCCGATATGGGTACCGTTTACGCCGGCTTGGATGATGGGAATGTTATTGATCTTATCGAGCACCAGCTCATGCGAGTGGGCGGATATGATGGCGTCTACCTTATCGATGAACGGCAGTCCTTGGGCGTTCTCCTCGGTGATGCGGTAAGGCATTTTCATATCCGTGCCGATGTGTATCAAGAGGATAATCATATCGATCTGGTCCTCTTTCTTTAACTGGTAGACGGTTTGTATGCAGGCTGCTCCCAGCGGATGCGTGAACTGAAGCCCTTTCAGGTTCTCCGGCTTGGTCTTGACGTAGGTGTCCGTCGTGGTCAGTCCGATGAAGGCTATACGTAGGGAGGAGCCATCTTTCAACTTACGCTCTACGATACGGTAGGGACTCAACCAGTCGGGGTGAGTATATCTCTTCTCTTCGGTGATATTGGCGGCCACATGGGGGATATTCAAGGCGGCGGTGTCCACTAGATAAGGAAGCCCCCAGTCGAACTCGTGGTTACCGATGGCGGACATTTCCACGTCCATCGCCTCGTACATCTCTTTGATAGGCTCGCCTTTCGTGATCTTGGAGAAATAGCTTCCGCTGAAATTATCTCCGCCTGAGACAACGATGGAATGCGGATAGCGTTGCTTCTCGTTTTGTGTCATTTGTACCAACCGGGCGGCTCCCGGCGTGATCCCGTCGGAGGCGAAAGCCCCATGGAAATCGTTGAATGAGAAAATGGCTAAAGTGTCTATCGAGCTGGACGGGGTGGCGATATCTTGTGCGAATAGGGGAGCGGTTAGCGCGCTGCCTAGCAAAATCGCTGATACGAATTGTTTTTTCAGTCCCATGGTTGTATGTATTAATAGGGACAAAAGTAGGAAAAATAACGGGATTCACCGAGGAAAACGCCCGATTCGTCGAATTCTTTTTGATCGTTTTAAACCTTCGGCCTACCTTTGTGTCATAGTAATAGCTCGTGAGAGTGAAAGCGAACCGGTTGTTCATCATAACTGGGAAATAGGTAAACATTAAGTCAAAGGGCCGCCGTCCGGATAAGATGCGGCCCTTTTGATTTATTCGGACTTGAGGTTGTTTATGGGATTGTCGTGGGTGGTACGGAATACGTTATATCCGGAAACCGCCAGTATGACGGTGAGTACCAATACGCCTCCTCCCACGAATAGATACCAGGATAGCTGGATCTTTTCCGAGAATTGCTCTTGCCATTTCTGGGAGATATAGAAAGCGATACCGCAACCAAGTAAGATGGCTGGCAATGCCATGGTGATGATATCTTTCAAGAAAATATGGAGTATGTCTTTTACCGTGGCTCCGTTAATCTTGCGGATCGCCATTTCTTTCCGGCGACGGTTCACCTCGTCGTTCGTGTATCCGATCAATCCGATGAAGACGATCAGCAAGGTGACGATACCACCGATCATGACGGAGTCACGGAATTTCCGGGAGGAGGTGTATCCTTCCAGCATCTCGCTCTTGAAGGAGATCACGTTGAGTTCTTTATCCGGGATGAGTTGCCCCATTAGATCCTGCGTCTTGCGTAGGGCCTCGGAAGAAAGGCTATGGTATCGAATGACCATATGTTGGGCCGCCCCTTTCGTATAGAACATGATCTTGGCTCGCGGATCTTCTCCCGCTATGGAACCTAGGCGGAAATCCTCGAATACGCCCCGGATCGTGAAGAGAGGCATCGACTCGGACTTGGTATCGTGTCCGGTTATTTGTACCGTCTTGCCCACGGCTCCATCCTTCCAGTCGGCGAAAGGTTTCATGTATTCAATGAAATTGCGGCTCACCAGTATCTCTTGCGAGGAGGTGGTATTCTCTGTGAAGTATTGTCCTTCTACGATCGGGATTTCCAATACGTTCAGGTAATCGTTTCCTACGTCGTAGAGGTCGGCGATGTTGAATAGTTCCCGGTCGTCTCCCGGAAGATAGACGTTATTGCCCGAGGCTCCCCAGAAAGGAAGGTTATAGCAAGTCGTGATGGCGTCTACCTCGGGCAATCTTTGGGTTTCCTCGATCAGTTTGGCACGCCCCGTGGAGTCTACGGCGCCGATATACACATAGGCGAGGTTCTCGGGATTGTATCCCGGATGATCATTTACCATATGGTCGTATTGCTTGCCTACCACTAGCAATAAGGAGGCGAGGAAGCTGATTGCCGTGAACTGGAAGAACAAGAGTCCCAGTTTCCAAAGGCGGCGTGCTTCACGAATGCTCCGGAAAACAGCCGCTACAGGAATGCGTCCTAAGAACCAGCCGGTAGCTATGCCCGTAGAGATAAGTACGACTATGACCGTGAGGCATATCGCCCACATACCGGTGGATAGGAATAACGATCGGACTCCCGTGCCGATCAGCTCCTTTATAATTCCTTGAAATCCTAGGATCAGAAGTACGACCAGCGCTAGCGCGACGGTGACGTGGGTCCCTACCTCGGACAACGCCATACCTTGGATATCCTTACCGCTCGCCCCGTAACATTTGCGTACGGCCATCTCTTTCGTGCGGTTCACGATGGAGGAGATCACGATCAATATATAGTTCATTACGGCGGTGAAGATCAATACGAAGGCGATGAACGAGAGGATCAAGGCCATACGTTTGGCCATATCGTCCTCCATATGTACGTTGAGTAGTTTGTGGAAGGTGAAGGTCAGTTCCACGCCGGCTTTCTTAAGGTCGTTTACGGGGAAATGCTTGTCGATCATCTGTCTCATTCCCGCTTCCAACTGGGCCTCTGTCGTACCCGGCGATACCTTGACATAACTTTGGTAGCGGTCGTTTCCGGTTAACATATGGGTTCCGTCCCACATGAACTTGCTGATGGAAGAAAGGGATACGATAATGTCATAACTCTGTTCGGTGTTGTCCGGTAGTTTCTTGAATACGCCGCCTATCGTGAGGGCTTGTCCCGGCGCGTCGTCAATCTCGAAGCGTTTTCCCATCACGTTGCCGCCGATACGTTCGGCGATCTCGTCGGATACGAGCACGTACATGGGTTGGGAGAGAACTTGCTTAGGGTCTCCGATGAGCATGGGGCGGGGCAATACGTCGAAAAGACAACTGTCCGCTAGGATGAAGGTCGCTTTGAGCCGATGCTTGTTGTCGGACATCGTAAAAGGGGAGTTTCCCCGGAAGTACGTATAGCGTGTGGCGGCCTCGATCTCTGGTGTCTCTTGTTTCAAGAGGGGGATTACTCCGGCGGGCGTTTGCCCGTGGTCGCCCACTTCCCCGTTCATGAAAAATTTCTCATATACTCGATAGATCCGGTCTCCGTTCGAATAGAAGTTATCGTAGGTGTTCTCGAAGTGGACTTTAGCGATCAGCACCAAGCCGATGGTCAGTCCTATACCCAAGGAGATAATCTTCATTACATTGTGTTGCCCTCTCTTAAAAAGGGAGCGAATTGCGATCCCGATGTTTTTCATATTGTTATTGTATTATTTTCCGGTAAGATAAAATCAAATACCGTGCCATTGTGTTTATGTGGTTGAAAAACAGAGGGATGAGTGGCGTACGATTGTTTATGAGTGTCCAATAATTGGACAAGGGTGTCCAAAATCTGGACACCCTTGTTTAATACCTTTTCTCAATAGAGGCTCCGGGGAAATAATGCGTGAGGATTTTCCGGTACGAATATCCTTTGGCTCCCATCACGGCGGCTCCGATCTGGCAAAGCCCTACGCCATGTCCCCATCCGGCTCCTGTCAAGATGAAGCGGGAGGGGATATCAAGGCGGATATCCTTCTTATCGACAACAAAGGCCGAGCTGTATAGATGCGTCTCGGATAATGTCCGGCGTATCTCAAGCTCTTTGCCGATGGTGAACGAACGGCGTACCCCTACGATCTTGAGTTTCGTGATGCGTCCGGACGAACCTCTTTCCAACGGTATGAGATCGATGATCGGCCCGAAATCCATACCCGTTTTCCGGTGGATCAACCTTGATAGTTCCTCCTGCGTATATTCTACCTTCCAACGGTAGAAATCCGTGGTCTCTTGATCGTAGTTGTTTAGCACTTGGCTAAGGATCTCCTTGTCCGTTGTATTACAGAAGGCTTCGGGTGAGGTACGTATCCATTGTTCCGCTTCCCGCTCGTCCGTCAAGTCGGGATAGGAGGGAATCTCGTCATCCCTCAAGGCGGTAAGATAGGAGTGGGGAACCGGTTCCCAGCAATTCTCGAATTTCTCGGTCACGCCTCCGCAGCATTTCGAGAAGCGGGCGTCGCAGATCGTATCGTTATCCATCAATACCTCTCCACGTGTCTCTTTGATCACCTCCCTGACTATCGGGTTCGATGCCCGGGTAATACCTTGGTAACGCTGGCAATGGTCGTCGGCACAGACATCGAACAGATCATGGTCCTCCCGGTCGTACCAGCGGATCAAGGTCTCGCTGTCGCGGTAACAACTTTTATAGGGCGTAACCGATCCGTTCAAGTTGAAATTCTTCTCGACCTGCGCCAAGAGCCAGCTTCGCGAGATCACGGCATGGGCTTTCAGCAACTCTTTGGAAGCGTTGGCGCTCATCTCCGAGGAGATTACGCTGGTAAGGTATTCCTCCACGTCCACTTGGTTGATCGTGACGATACCTTTATCGGTCGCCACGAGGTTCAACGCTCCCTTGAAGCGTTGATCCTCCTGTCGTTGCCAGTGAAAATCCACGCCGATCGTGACCGCCTTCAAGTCGAAAGAGGATTGCGGGCTGGTCGGCTCGAAGAATAGCTCCTGATAAAGCTTCCCATTGTACACGATCTTGCCGTTTACCCAGAGGGCACGTTGCTCGCCTATGGTGAACGTGCCGGTTTCCGTATGTACATACTCCTCGTTAAAAACAAATGAGATTGCTTTGTGGGTCATGATTCCCACATTGATTACAGGTGCTTCCATATCCTTATTCCTTTATTCTATTCTTTTTTCGCGTTCAGGGAATTAAATGTGAGGTAAGCGATCATGACAAGGTACATGACAACCGCCAGTATCTCGGCGGCATTGCTAGATGCCCATTCCTCGTTCATCAAGTTGATTCCGCCGAAACGTAAGGCCGCGCTAACCACGCCCATCAAGGCACCGCCGGCGATAAAGCCGGAAGCCAGTAACGTACCTTTCTCCAAGCGGGCTGAGTTCAAGCTTTGGTCTTTGCTACGGCTTCCCACGTACCAACTGATCGCTCCACCGATCAAAAGCGGCGTATTCAGGTCCAAAGGGATAAACATACCCAAGGCGAATGCCAACGCTGGTATCTTGCAGAAGTTCAATACGACGGCGAGGACGGCTCCAATCGCGTATAAAGCCCAAGGTGCCCCCGAGCCACTCATCAACGGCTCGATAACGGCGGCCATAGCGTTCGCTTGCGGAGCGGCCAATTGTCCGGTCGTGAAACCGTACGTCTGGTTCAATATCAAGATCACGCCTCCTACCGTAGCGGCGGAAACTAGTGTGCCTAGGAATTTCCAAGTCTCTTGCTTGGCGGGCGTACTACCCAGCCAGTAGCCAATTTTCAAGTCGGTAATGAAACCTCCCGCCATGGAAAGCGCCGTACAAACCACGCCTCCGATAATCAGGGCGGATACCATGCCGGCCGGCCCTTTCAACCCTACGGCGACCAAGATGATGGAGGCGAGGATCAACGTCATGAGCGTCATGCCCGATACCGGGTTCGTCCCTACGATAGCGATAGCGTTTGCCGCTACGGTCGTAAACAGGAAAGCGATCACCCCGACCAGCAATAAGCCGATGGCAGCATGGAACCAATTATGAAGTACGCCGAACTGGAAGAACAGGAAGGTGACAATCAGCGATACGATGATACCGATCGTTATCACTTTCATCGACAAATCCTTTTGCGTACGTATAGTATTACTCTCCACAGCGTCTCCTTTTCCTTTCAACTCGTTCGCCGCCAAGCCTACGGCTCCCTTGATGATTCCCCAAGAGTTGATGATGCCGATCACCCCGGCGGTAGCGATACCTCCGATACCGATGTGGCGGGCGTAGGTGGTGAAGATTTGCTCGGCGCTCATGCTCCCGACGGTCGCCGTGATAGCGTCATTGCCGAACGTAAGCACGTCGGCGCTGAAAATGGCGGACATGGCGGGGATGATCACCAACCATACCAAGAATGAACCGGCGCAGATGATCAAGGAGTATTTTAATCCGATGATGTAACCCAGACCTAGCACGGCTGCGCCCGTATTGACTTTCAACACGATCTTGGCTTTCTCCGCCAGCATCTCGCCGGCCCCGACGATACGGGTACTGATCGTCTCGCCCCACCAACCGAAGGTGGCGATGATGAAGTCGTACAAACCTCCGATTAATCCGGCGAAGATCAAGGGCTTCGCTTGGCTTCCGCCTTTCTCGCCGGAGACGAGTACTTGCGTGGTAGCCGTAGCTTCCGGGAAGGGATACTTACCGTGCATGTCGGATACGAAATATTTACGGAACGGAATCAAGAGCAAGATCCCGATGATACCTCCTAACAAGGAACTCATGAAAACCTCGAAGAAATTGACCGTGATCTCCGGATATTTGTCTTGCAGGATATAAAGGGCGGGCAAGGTGAAAATGGCCCCCGCCACGATCACGCCGCTACTGGCCCCGATAGACTGGATGATGACGTTCTCTCCCAAGGCGTTCTTCCGCTTGAATCCGCTGGACAACCCTACGGCGATGATAGCGATCGGGATGGCGGCCTCGAATACTTGACCGACCTTCAGGCCCAGATAAGCGGCCGCCGCGCTGAATATCACTGCCATGACCAATCCCCAAAGGACGGACCAAGGCGTAACCTCCGGATAGTGTTTGTTGGGAGACATAAGAGGCTTGTAGCTTTCCCCTTCTTTTAATTCTCGGTAGGCGTTTTCTGGCAGCCCGGTTACCTTTTCTTCATTTTCTGGTTTCACGATATTAAAATGTTAGATTATAAGTTCGTAATAGCTCCACCAAACGGGTGTTGGGTGACAAATTTATGTTTTCTGGCTGAGACATGCAAGGATTCTTTAGAATAGTTAGGGCAACCGTACCCAAATTATCTATATGAATTCTTGCCCAGTAGCGTATGAATTCTTGTTCGCATGCTGTATAATTCTACAAACCACGGCGTGATCTGTACAGACCAAGTCGTGGAATATACAAATCACGTCGTGGTCTGTACATCCCACGTCGATCTTTTGGAAATAGATCAAGTAGCAAGTATGCCATGTATATGGCAAAAAGAATGTTTATTACTTGAGGACATGAACAATTATACCTAGAGCAGTTATAGTTGTACATATCAAGCAAGAGATGTGCGACTTGAATGGGATGGGGGAGAAGCCGAGTAAATAATTTGAGGTTTATCGTTAATTCGTAAATTCTTTCTATTTTTGTAGTCAAATACAGAAAGTAGATGAATCAAAGATATCCTTCAGCCTTGTTGGAAAATGCCGTAAATGAATTGGCTTCCTTGCCGGGGGTGGGGAGGAAGACAGCGCTCCGGCTAGCGCTTTATATGTTGCGCCGGGACGTCGGCTATACGGAAAACTTCGCTGCGGCCTTGGTCGCCCTCCGTCGGGACGTGAAGTACTGCAAGGTCTGCCATAATATATGTGATGATGAGGTTTGCTCTATTTGCGCCAACCCCAGCCGTGACCATTCCTTGGTTTGCGTGGTAGAGAATATCAAGGAGGTGATGGCGATAGAGAATACCGGGCAATTCCGTGGCGTATACCATGTGTTGGGCGGGATCATCTCGCCAATGGATGGCATCGGACCGGGAGACTTGCGTATCGACAGTCTGGTGCGACGTGTGGCCGAAGGTGAGGTGAAAGAGATCATCTTGGCGTTGAGCACTACCATGGAAGGCGATACGACTAACTTTTTTATTTACCGGAAGCTATCCGGTTACGATGTGAGGATCAGTGTCATCGCACGTGGCGTGTCTATCGGTGATGAGATCGAGTATGCCGACGAGATCACCTTAGGACGATCCATTATCAATCGTACTGAGTTCAATCTCACCTCTTCTAATTCATAATCATAACTCATAATTAATATCCGGAATGACCTACGAAGAAACCAAGTTGTCCGTTATCATCGTTAACTATAACGTGAAGTATTTTCTGGAGCAATGCCTCTATTCTGTCCGTGCCGCCGTAATGGGGATGGATGCCGAGGTGTTCGTGGTGGATAATAACTCGACGGATGGATCTGTCGAATATCTCCGGCCTAAGTTCCCGGAGGTGGTTTTCATTGAGAATAAAGATAATCCCGGTTTCGCCAAGGCCAATAATCAGGCGATTCGCCAGTGCGCCGGGGAATACGTGTTATTGCTGAATCCCGATACCGTGGTGGGAGAGGAGAGCCTCCGCAGCCTGTGCTTCCAGATGGATGAGGACCCGGAGATCGGAGCTATCGGTGTGAAGATGTTGAATGGGCATGGGGTATTCTTGCCGGAGAGCAAACGGGCTTTCCCTTCGCCTTGGGTGTCGTTCTGCAAGATATTCGGCCTTTCAAAGCTGTTTCCTAACTCTCCGGCATTCGCACGTTATAGCCTTCCGTATCTGGATAAAGAGCAGACGCATAAGGTGGAGGTGCTGGCGGGTGCGTTCATGTTGCTTCGTCATGAGGCGTTGGATAAGGTTGGTTTGTTGGACGAGTCGTTTTTCATGTATGGGGAGGATATCGATCTGTCTTATCGGATCGTGTTGGGAGGTTATAAGAACTTGTACGTGCCGGAACGGATCCTGCATTATAAGGGGGAGAGTACGAAGCATGGTGACTTGAAGTACATAAGGGCTTTTTACGGCGCCATGTTGATTTTCTATAAGAAATATTATCCGGGGTCCGGTTGGTTGATGCGGATACTGATCCGGTTGGCTGTCCTGCTGAAAGCTTGCTGGGCGATGATTTCAGCCCCTCTACGCAAGAAGGCTAAAGCGGTTAAGCATCGCCGCCTTTTGATCTTGTGTAGGGAGGATCATTTTGAGGAGGTAAAGGCCGTTTGCCTGAAAGCTATGCCGGATCTGGAATTCGTGAATCTCTGGGATTTGGACGTGGAGCGTGTGATGGATGCTATCTGTCGCAAGAACCAGATGAAAGGCTTTACGGACTACGCTTTCTGCTTCCCCGATGCCCGCTACGAGCAGATGCTCTTGTTCATGGACAAGCTCGTGAACAAGAAAGCGGTTTTCCATATATATACGAAGAAGAGTGGTCGGCTTGTTTAAGTAATCCTTGAGTAAATATGTTGTTGTCGAATGATAGAGTCCGTTTGAGGGCATTGGAACCAGAGGATCTGGAGTTGTTGTATCGTTGGGAGAATGATCCGGAGTTATGGGAAGTAGGGAATACCTTGGCGCCCTATTCCCGTTATATATTGAAGGAATATATAGCGGGTAGCGACCGGAGTATCTATGAGTCTCGCCAACTTCGCTTCATGATCGAGGAATGCGATACGGGGACTTCCGTGGGGATCGTGGATTTATTCGATTTTGAGCCGCATCCGAATCGGGCGGCTTGCGGTATTATGCTGGACCGTAGGTATCAAGGACGTGGCTTCGCTACGGAAGCGTTAAGACTATTGATGGAATACGCTTATACGTTTTTGAAGCTTCATCAACTTTATGTGCATATTCCCGTGGCGAACGAGCCTAGCAAGAAATTATTTACCCGTCTGGGATTTGTCGAGGCGGGGACGCTTAAGGACTGGATCAGGACACCGGATGGTTATTCCGATGTCTGCATAATGCAGTTAATTTAAATACGGGTCCTTCGGATATTTTGTCCAAGTTTTATAATCATTGCCTAATAATTCTACGGAATCTTTCCAATAGCCCTCCCCGTCGGCAGACAGGATATTATCGGTGGTGATATGGCTTACGGCCCACGAGTTCCGTTTGATTTCATGGTTTAATTGCCCTTCGGTCCATCCGGAATATCCCAAGAAAAACTTCACTTTCCCATCGATTGGGTGCCCGTTGAGGATGTATCGTTTCAATGCGTTGAAATCCCCGTCGAAATATAAATAATCATTGATCTTTAACGCGTCCGGAATGATATTATCCCCTAAGGAATGAATAAAGAACAAACGGTTGGGGCTGACCGGCCCCCCCAGATAAATCGGTATCTCCGGAAATTCGGCAAACTCCTTGAAAAAAGAGTTTACGATAAGATCCGTTTTTTTATTCAAGACAAATCCCATCGATCCGTGTTCCGTATGCTCTATTAATAATACGACGGAACGTTGGAAATAGGCATCTTGTAAAAAAGGCTCGGCAATCAGAATACTTCCTTGAATAGGAAGGACATCGTTATGTGTTATTTTAAATATATTTTTATAAGATGCCATGATCGTGAATGTTAGGTTGTTACTAATTCACCGACAATATAAGGCGTTTTTTAATAAGAAGCAAATGAAAAGCCCGGGATTCAAGTTAATAAACGTGAACCGACCGGGCTTATTGTTAATTTATGCTTGATGATTTTCCTCGAATAATCTCAGTCTTTCGTCCAGCAAATCATATTGGTGATCTTTTATGAAAGAGGTACAAGCCCGTAGTCCTTGTTGGTTACTGCCTGTGGTACTTAATGATATGGCGCTTACTCCGTAATAAACCAGCTCTTCCATCAATTGTCCGCCGGTCATTCCCGGGTAACCGATCGTGAAATAGAAACCGTCGGCTATCGGTTGGTCCAGATCGTGATCATAAACGATTGTGAAACCATGATCCGTAAAAATCTTCTTTAGTTTCTCCGCACGACGTCCGTATTCTTTCACTTGCGAGACAAAGTCGAACGTACCGTCTGCGGCGGCCTTGAACATAGCGGCTAAGGCGAATTGGGCCGAGTGGCTGGTTCCGGAAGATAGGGCGTATAAGACACGGTGGATATATACCGTACCGAACGTACCACCTCCATAACGCTGAGTCAATCCCGGATAGGAGCGATGGTAAAGTTTATTGGAGATCGCTGTCACGCCGATACGCTGTCCGGCATAGCTGAACGCCTTAGAGCCGGATATCTGCATGATATAATTATCGGTATAACGGGCTACGCTCGCTTGGTAAGGAGGCTCGAAAGGACATCCGAGGTCCTTGCGGAAATCCATGGCAAAATAGGCGAGATCTTCTATGACGATCACGTCGTATTTGTTGGCCATCTCGCCGATGATCTTCAACTCCTCGTCGGTGAGGCAAAACCAAGCCGGATTGTTCGGGTTGGAATAGATCATCGCAGCAATATTGCCTTTGGAAAGATGCGCTTCCAAGGCCTCACGCAATCGCTCGCCACGATATTCGTATACGTCGAACGACTCATATTTATAGCCCATAACGGCTATTTGCTGTTTCTGCACGGGGAATCCGGGGTCGATAAACAAGATGGTGTCTTTTCCCGGCGTACATTGTCCGGCCGTAAGGAAAGAGGCGTATGTGCCCTGCATGGAACCGGTTACGGGTACGCAACACTCCGGGTCTATATCTATATTTATAAACGCCTTGATAAAGCGGGAAGCTTGCTTTTTCACTTCGGGAGTTCCGTTGATGTTCGGGTAGATAGACGCTATACCGTTACGAAGGGCTTCGATCTCAGCGTCTACGCCTACTTGAGCGGCTTTCAAGCCCGGTACGCCCATTTCCATATGGATGAACTCGGTTCCCGTTTCTTGTTCCAATTGCGTGGATATGGCAACTACCTCCCGGATAGTCGCTTTCCCAAAATCGGGAAGTCCAAAGCCATCGATAATCCGTCTGGCTGTCTGATAGTCTACAGGAGTATTTTTCATGCTAGTGTTAATTATATATGGGGGACAAAAGTATGAAATTTATCGATTTGTTCTAATTTTTTCATCCTAAACTATTGCTAATTCAAAAAATCCACCTATCTTTGCACCGCAATTCAACGGAATAGCGATAAAGAATAACATTTTGGTCTGGTAGTTCAGCTGGTTAGAATACATGCCTGTCACGCATGGGGTCGCGGGTTCGAGTCCCGTCCAGACCGCTTTTTATTTCTCCTTCCTCCTCTTCAATATTCCTTTCGTACATATTTTTCAATACGATATCATCCGGTTTGGTGGATTTTATCTGATGGCATGAGGCTGTTAGATTTGGAATGTTTATCTTTGCGATAAAACAGATAGCCTTATGGAGAATCTAATAAAGATCGATACCGTCGATCAATACAACAAGATGTTTGGCTTGGAGACGTTGCACCCTTTGGTGAGCGTGGTAGATTTATCCAAGTCCGAGACATGGCCTACTAATTTCCGGGTTAATTATGGTATATACGGACTTTTCCTGAAAGATACGAAGTGCGGGGATATCCGGTACGGGAGGCAATATTATGATTATCAAGAAGGAACCGTAGTAGGATTCGCTCCTGGGCAGGTGACGGGTATTGAGCTTAAGGATGGGACCCGGCCTTTGGCGCATGGGTTGCTTTTCCATCCGGACTTGATCCGTGGTACGGCTTTGGGACGGGACATCAAGCGTTATTCTTTCTTCTCCTATGAATCGAACGAGGCGTTACATCTCTCTGAGGAAGAGAAGGGGATCTTCGTGGATTGCCTGAGGAAAATCCAGATCGAGTTGGAGCACTCCATCGACAAGCATAGCAAACGGCTGATCGCGATGAATATCGAGTTGCTGCTCGATTATTGCCTGCGTTTTTATGATCGTCAGTTTACGACCCGTGCGGAGACGAATAAGGATGTGTTGGTGAGGTTCGAACGATTGCTGGATGAATACCTGCAAAGCGATCTGTTAAGACAGGAAGGGCTACCTACTGTACGGTATTTCGCCGAGAAGATTTGTTTGTCCCCGAACTATTTCGGTGATCTGATCAAGAAAGAGACAGGGAAAACTGCCCAAGAAAATATACAAGACCGGATTATTTCCTTAGCGAAAGAATGGATAGTAGGGACAAACAAGACCGTCAGCCAAATCGCTTACGACCTAGGATTCCAATACTCCCAGCATTTCAGCCGCATATTCAAGAAGACCGTGGGGTGTACCCCGAATGAATATCGGAAATCCCAGATGTCGTAATCGGTGTTACGGGTTATTGGATGTATTTTATGACCTTGGCGGGAACACCTCCCACGATGGCATTGTCCGGTACATCTTTAGTAACTACCGAGCCGGCTCCGACTATAGCGTTCTCGCCAATGGTTACGCCGGATAGGATCGTTGCGTTCGAGCCTACCCAGACATTCTTTTTCAGAACGATCGGGGCAGGGTAGGTAGTGCTCCGGTCTTCGGGGGCGAAGCCGTGGTTGAGGGTGGCAAAGACCACGTTATGCCCGATCTGGCAACCGTCGTCCAGTGTCACCCCGCCATGATCTTGAAAATGACAGCAAGCGTTGATGAAAACGTTCTTGCCTACCGTGATATTCTTCCCAAAATCCGTATAGAACGGGGGGAATACACGAAAAGACGGATCGACCGGCTTATTAAACAAGCGGGATAACAGCTCACGGATTTCCTCGGGATCGTGATATGAGCCGTTTAACTCGAATGTCATGCGTCTGGCCTCATCGCTCATCTTGTTCATAAACTGATGGATCTCGTCTCCTTTAAGAGGCTTTCTTGTCTCTACATACTTCAAGAATTCGTTTAGTGTCATAATTGCTATTTTAATAAGTTCTACTTCTTGGTTTGTTTATCCCTTTTCGATTGCAACGGCAAAGATCGATGAAATCCGGAGAAACTTTTGTAGATGGATTACAGGTATTATGACCTAAATTACATTCACTGATTCTCCAAAGCCTTATATTTCTCGATTAGTTTCTTGACCGTGACAGCGTCTGAGACCTCTTGCTTATAGGTAGTCGGGTTATAATAGGCCTCGAGGAAACTGTCTGCACCGGACCAGACTGTCTCGATAATTCCTTGGAAATGGCGAGACATTTCCGGATTTGAATGCTGGCGGAAATGGATCATATCATCTACCTGTTGAAGCGCTATCTGAGGTTTACGCCAAGGGCATGTAGCAACGTCGAAGCCTTTCATGGCAAAGTAAACAGCGGTTTGCTCGGCACGCTCATAATGCCAGTCGCAGATAAAAACATCTTTCGGGATCAAGTCGATCGCACGGTAGGTATTGTTCATGCTGGCTTCCCAAGCGCCGATCCCGGTAGTTTTGCCATCGATCAGGCGGTCTCCCCATATCATCAATCGTTTGCCTTGTGAGGCTAAGTGGTTTTGTATTTTAGTGACCTCACCGGCATATAACTCAGCCTTGTCATGTCCGCCGCAACGGACGCAACTATCATGTCCGATATAAAAGACCTCGTCCATTCCGGCATGGAATAATTGAGTTTCGAAAACATCCGTCAACTCGTCTACTAAAGCGAATACGATTTTATGTACTTCCGGATGAAGCGGGCAGTAACTTTTACAATAAAGTCCGTCTGAGTTGGGCCAACCCGTATAGTTCTTGGTATCCACATGTGGCGTCTCGTCGAACTCCGGATACTCACGTAATAAAGCGTAGGTAGTCTCAGCCCATGATTGATGCCCCAAGAGATTGATCTGGGGAGCGATACGTATTCCGTTATCCCGGCAAACCTTTACGATCTTTTTCACATCCTCTCGTGTGAGTGGGGTCGGATCCCTCAGTTCTGGATGGGACTCATAGGCATAATTCCAGTCTACCCGTAGAATCAACAAGTTGAAATGACTGGGAGCCAGTTCCTCTTGGACGAACTTCAAGAATAGATCCAACTTCTGTGCGGATGGAGCGGCGATGGCCAAGCCTCGTACGGGCATGATACTATCTAAACGGTTTGTCTCTGATTGGGCGGAAACTTGGGCTGAACCTATAGCCCATATAAGCAAGAATAGTCCGATAATCTTTTTCATATAGCGATATGTTTTAATGTTTAAATTTTTAATTTGATGTACGCTTTCGAAGATCATCACGCACATCGTGACGGCCCGGAGGATGTCGATGGCTATGTTACGTTGCGTAAAATCTATTGGTTGATCGCTCATAATATATTTAGACTAAAGGTGAATTTAATACAAGACAAATATAATCAATAAGAGACATATCATTACATTTGTGCCTTATAAATATGAATAATAATTAAAAATGATAGACATGATAAGACGATTGATTTATTGGGTTCTCCTACTTTTCGTTTGTATGGGCGCCCATGCCCAATTCCGGGTGACAGCCCATCAAGAGGGTTGGGACCGGATTCCTCCGCAAGCGCAAAAAGACGGCTTTTGGTTTCAACAATCCGTTTTAGCGAATATGGATGATGATGCCGCTATGGAAGAGGTCATGCTTTTCGGGCGGGATAATGGGCATTACCCTACTTTCGACCTGTTTAAGTTTTATTACGTGATCGTGGATAATTATACGAAAGAGATCCAATATATATCGGATGAGATCTATGTGACGGATAAATATGCGCTTACGGTGGAGGATCGCAATAATGACGGGATCTCCGAGTTATATATCGATTATTTCAAGGATGGGAAGTTTACGGTTGATGAGCGAGGATATAATTTGCGAACCACCCGTTGCTATGACCGTATCGAATGGAGCCCCGAGAGTAAAAACATTAAACCCCAACAACCATGAGAAAGTATATCTATTTTATAGCGCTTATCTGTTGCGCCTTATCAGCCTCAACCTCTTACGCCCAGAAAAAGGTGATAAAAACGATGATGATCGCCGGGCAAGATGGCAGTCATTATTGGCGAGGTGCTTGCGAGGCCATGAAGCAGATCTTAGAGAACAGTGGAATGTTTAAGGTGGATTTCGTCTTTACCCCGGATTTCGGAGGAGATATAAATACCTTTAAGCCCGATTTCGCTAAATATAACTTGGTTGTTGTCAATTACGGAGGTGAAGTCTGGCCCGAGCCTGTCCAAAAAGCTTTCGAGAACTATGTAGCGGATGGTGGCGGGGTCGTGATTATCCATTCCTCCGTGGTACCTATGGCCGGTTGGAAAGCGTACAACGAGATAATCGGCATGGGAGCTTGGGAGGGGCGAAACGAGAAAGACGGTCCTTACCTGTATTGGAAAGAGGGCAAATATGTATACGATTATACACCCGGTTATGCGGGTTATCATGGCTTGCAGCATGAGACGATCCTAGAGCATCGTGCGCCGGAGCACCCTATTTTGAAAGGTCTGCCTATAAGATGGAAACATTTTAAGGACGAGATTTATACCCGCTTGCGTGGTCCGGTACGGAATGTGGAGATATTGGCTACCGCTTATGAGCGTGGACGCCATGAACCGTTGATGTGGACGGTGAAGTGGGGGAAGGGGCGTGTCTTTGTCGATCTGTTGGGGCATTGCGGCAATGACCCGAATATGATTTACTCGATGGAGTGTACGGGTTTTCAGGTAACCTTACTAAGAGGGGCTGAATGGGCAGCCACCGGGGAAGTGACGCAAGAGGCCCCTCGGGATTTCCCATTGGAAGATACCTGTACGCTCCGTCCGGAATTCAAGGCTCCTTTCCATGCGACGAATTAAATGCCTTAATAAGATGGTGTCTTTCGACAGAATAATCAAATTGACAAATTGTAAAGTTAAGTCCCGGAGAATCGATTTTTCCGGGACAAAGTACGGCTCGCTCCTAAATACGCAAGAAAAAATCAGTAATCGTCTGTTAAATAGATAGATGTCAAAAAACAGCCTTTCATTCTAGCGAAATTAGTTCATCGTAATTCATATCTTATGGGTTGTTTGGGCTATCTCATAGGGGTACGATGGGGAAATGATAGGGTTATGATGCCTATTCATGACAGTTCATAACCCTATTCATGACTGCTTTCGATGCCCAACGTGACTATTGGCGTTGCCTAACACGACTAGTTGCGTAGGCTTTCATGACCTATCGTGTATAAAAAGCGGCCTTTTTGAGTAAAAAGCGCCATATATAGCTATCCTCTTTCCTCTACTTGGCAACCTCTCTCAAAAGGTAGTGTTACAAGATACGCTTTATATCTATTAAAAAGACAGGATTAGATCGTATCTTTGTCATTCGTTCATTAAGGTCATTGGTTATGTCAAATCAAGAATATATCAAGATCGAGGGAGCTTATGAGAATAACTTGAAACATATCTCTCTGGATATTCCGAAGAAGCAAATCACTATATTCACCGGGGTCTCGGGTTCTGGGAAATCGTCGTTGGTATTGGATACCATCGCCGCCAGTTCACGCCGGGAGTTGAATGAGACGTTCCCCAGTTTCGTGCAGCAATACCTGCCCAAATATGGCCGTCCGCATGTAGACCGGATCGGGAATCTGCCGGTCGCTATCGTGATAGACCAGCGGAAGCCCGCTCCCAACGCCCGTTCTACGGTGGGGACTTATACGGATATCTATTCATTGCTCCGTCTCTTGTTCTCACGGGTGGGCAAACCCTTTGTCGGATATTCGGATACATTCTCCTTTAATCATCCGCAAGGCCGTTGTACCCGTTGTGACGGATTGGGGGAGATTCGTGAGCTGGACGTGCATAAGCTGGTTGATTTTGATAAATGCCTGAACGATGAGGACGTGATCCATTACGTCACCTTCCAGCCCGGCCAATGGCGATGGATACGTTATGCTTGCAGCGGCCTTTTCGATCTGGATAAGAAGATCCGGGATTATACGCCGGAGGAGTTGCGCTTATTCCTTTATTCCCCGCAAATCCGTTTGAAGAATCCTCCTGCCGACTGGCCGAAGACGGCGAAATATGAGGGCTTGGTAACCCGTATGTATCGCAGCATCATCAATTCCGAGGAAGGGAAGATCCATCAAAAGGTCTTGGAACCGATGGTTACGATGGGAATCTGCCCGGATTGCGGTGGGACCCGCTTGAACGATAAGGTACTTTCTTGCCGGATCAACGGGAGAAATATAGCCGAAGTAACTCATATGGCGATCCCCGAGATAATCGCTTGGCTTCGGGAGATTGATGACCCGTTGGCGAAAGACATGAAGCAGGCGATCGGAGGCCGGTTATCCGCCTTATTGGAGATCGGTTTGGGGTATTTGACGCTGGATCGCTCCATGGAAACCCTTTCCGGCGGGGAGGCGCAACGCTGTAAGATCGCTAAATATATCAACTCATCTCTTTCCGATATGCTTTATGTGTTGGATGAGCCGAGCGTGGGCTTGCATAGCCACGATATCCATTTATTGAAAGCCTCGGTCCGAAAGTTGCGGGATCATGGGAATACGGTCTTGCTGGTGGAACATCATAAGGAAATGATACAGATCGCCGATCATATCGTGGATATGGGGCCGGGTTCGGGTATGGAGGGCGGCCGTATCTTGTACGAGGGAGATTATGCGGGCTTACTCCGTAGCGATACCTTGACCGGCCGTATGCTAGGAGAAAATACCCCTCTGAAGGAAAGCCTCCGGATCCCGTCCGGTTGGTTTACGGTAAAGCATGCCCGTCTTCATAACTTGAAGGACGTGACGGTAGATCTTCCTATGGGAGTACTGGCGGTGATCGCCGGTGTAGCCGGTTCAGGGAAAAGCTCGTTGATGGAATGCTTCCGCCGGGATTTCCCCGAGGAGGTGATTTATATCAGCCAAAAGAATATCGGGATCAGCTTGCGTTCCACTCCGGCCACTTATCTGGGAGTTGCGGATGATATTCGTAAACTTTTCGCTAAGGAAAGTAAGGCTGGGCTTAGTATGTTCACGTTTAACGGAAAAGGCGGTTGCCCGGTTTGTGGGGGAAAAGGCGTGATCGTGTCTGATATGGCTTTTATGGATTCGATCGAGACCGTTTGTGAGGCTTGTGGAGGATTGCGTTATTCCCCGGAAGCCTTGCGGTATACAGTGGATGGTCTTACGATCGCTGAGGTGATGGACTTGACAGTCCGCAAGGCTTCCCTTCGTTTTGCGGGAACGGTGATAGCGGAGAAACTCCGTCCGCTTATGCTGGTTGGTCTGGGGTATTTGCATTTGAACCAAGCCTTATCCACATTATCGGGAGGTGAGTTGCAACGGGTGAAACTGGCGTCTTATCTAGGAACCCAAAGCAAGGTCTTTGTCTTGGATGAGCCGACGGATGGCTTGCACGTGAAAGATGTCAGGCATATTATCTCCTTATTCGATTCTATGGTAGATCAAGGCAATAGTGTCTTTTTGATCGAACATAATCTGGATGTCTTGAAAGCGGCGGACTATGTGATCGAGATAGGTCCTGGAGGCGGACTAATGGGGGGTGAGATCTTGTTTAGTGGTACTCCCAAGGAGTTACTATCCTGCGAGCGTTCCGTTACGAAAGACTATCTTGTTTGATGATTATGAATATTATAGGGAAAGAGACGCAGCGTGCTGCGTCTCTATGTGAATATACGTCAAAAGTGAGGTCGCTTACTCATCATACGAGATATTCCCTAATTCCTTAATCTTCGAATCTCCGACTTGATGCGTGAATAACTCAATCAATTGAGCGGGCGTTAATGTCATCTGAGGCGAGAACTCGGAGGAATCCATATAACTTAATAAGCTATGGTATAATTGGCGGACTTCCGGGTATTCTTGTTGGGTTTCCAAGTCTGTCATACAGATTAATAACTTGCCCGGGCCGACATTGAATTCTTGGATCATCCCTAATTTATGATTACGCTCCACGTTATCGATCACCTGTACGATTGGCCTGTAATTATCCGGAAGCTGGTCCAGTATCAACGGATGGCTATTCTTTATCATCGTGAACCATTGCCAGTTTGTATGGAAATCCGTCGGGAAATGAGCGAAAACCGGATGAGAGGGATTCATTAATAATCCGAGGGTACCCGGAGAGACCGGTTTCTTTACCCATTCGCAGATGGACTTAAACATCCGGTAATTCCAGTAATCTGTCTGGAATAATCCTTCTACCGTCACGTTCTTGTAAGTCTTGGCATCCGGGAACCACAATACTTTCGCCCCGTTCGCCAATAAGTTCTCGGCCTGTTTATCCCATTTCTTAATAACATTGATATCCGTAGGGATTTGCACGTTATTATGTTCCGGATAAATCCATAACGGATAATGATTGTGATAATCCGTGCCCTCGATCGCCAGCCGTAAAGTATAGGTCTCAGCCTCTTGAATGGCAGGTAAAGCGATATTTAATGGGCCTACCTCGGCCAACGTACCTTGATTGATTTGCAGCGGTATGTTGTTTTGGGCGATTACTTGATCTTGACTATTCGTCAAGGTCCAAGTTAGATGTTTCCCTTTTAAAGTGGTAGGTGTATAGTTCGCTACCTTGATGGAGCCTTTGAGCGCCTCATTCCCAGAGTAACAGAATTTAGGTAGGAGAGCCAGTAATACGACATCATCGCAAGACTCTTTCCATTCCTTGGCGGTTATCAAGCCCTTATTATCCATAAAAGCGTCCAAGATACCGACTAACGCCGTGCCCTGTCCCGGATAATCCTGTAAATCCAATAATTGGAAGCCGGCCATTCCCGGAGTACGGAACGCCATTTCCATCTCGGCCCGGTAAAGTTGCGCCATCCATTTACCGGAAGCCTTGAAGAAATCATCCGCTTGTCCGGCCATACCGGACTCGCCCAGTCGTTTGCGGAATATCTCCAGATTCCAAGGTTTTAGTGCCCCGGTATATTTCTTGATTTCCTCATAATTCGGATAACATTGGAATTGCCCGGTCTCATGTCCGATGATAGGCAATGAACATTGTTCGATAGCGGATTCGAAATTCATGACCGAGTTTGGATAGGTATGGTTGATATAACCGCCATCCTCCGCATCTGCGAAAGAGAAGGAACCCCGGGTATGGTTGCTGAATACGTTAGCGCCGGGGACTCGACAGGTCGTGAAGTAATCGTCACCCGCCGCAGGGCCGTTGAAGCCTAGATAGTCATTCGATCCAGATGCGTATAAATGCCGTCCGTCCTCACTACGGAAACGGGCGATCATGTCTACCATCGCTTCTTGATCCCCGGAAAGCTCGTTGCCGATCGCCATCATGACGAAAGAGGCGTGATTCCCGTAAGCCTCCTGTATTTGTAATCCTTCTTTGGTGAGGAAATGGATCAAAGTGGTATCGCCCTTTTCCATCTTTCCCCAGAAAGGTAGTTCCGGTTGGAGGTAAAAACCTTCGATATCGGCCGCCTCGAAACAAGCTTTAGGAGGACACCATGAATGGAAACGGCAATGATTGATACCGTATTCCTTGGCGATGCGGAAATAGCGTCTCCATGCTGCGGTATCCATCGGTACATGGCCTGTAAGCGGAAATACGCAAGCATCGTGTTTTCCACGAAGGAAGGTGGTCAATCCGTTGATGTTGAATTGTGTTCCTTCTGCTTTGAAATCTCTTAATCCGAAAGTAGTACTTTGGCTATCTTGGATATTCTCTCCTTGGATGTTCGCGGTCAAGCGATACAGGGTAGGGGAGAACTCGCTCCATTCCAAGGCGTCATCACCCATCGGTATTTGGAATATGATCTCGTCTTGTTGAACTACGATATTCTTATTGAATTTGATATGGTGCTCTAAGCCTGTGTTGAAAGCCTCCATCTCTATTTGAACGGCGGCTACGATCATTTGCTCGAATGGATTTGAAAGCTTTATTTTTACGTCCACCGTTTTTTGATCCGCATGTGGATATACTTGTATCCGGCGGATATGGAATTGTGGACGGGCTTCCAATTTCAGGTCTCCGATAATACCGTTCCAGTTTGTCTGCGTGGATTCCGTATAAGCGTGTGAATTGTCCAATAATTGGGGCGGAACGCTCAAACCGTTATCGACTAGAATAGTCAAGTGATGCTTCCCAGCCCGGAGATATGTGGACAGATCGTATTCTTGAGGGGTGGAAATATGGTCGGATGAACCGACATATATGCTATCTACCCATATTTGGGTCGGTTTTGTTCGCTCCAAGATTAACCAAATGCTCTTGCCTTCCCAGTTCTCCGGAATCGTGATCTCTTTCTGATACCAAGCCTTACCTTGATAGCGGAAGGGCCTAGACAAATGAGTTGTCTCCTCCTTATCATTGTTAGGGTATCCTTTTTGGTTGGTGTCCGTGGTACCCGGTAATTGAACTTGCTCGGTGACATCTGTTGAATCCAATCGTAATTCCCAGCAACCGGCAAGCGATAATTCCTCTCTACTCTCTTTGGGAGTTTGGCATGCGAATAGCATGAGCATAAGTGGAATACTCCAAAATCTCTTCATGGTAATGTTTTTACTCTAAATATGGTTTACTTAATTAATAGTGTACAAAGGTAGTATTTTTGGCTTTTTTATTAAGGAGAAGATATGAAAAAAGAAGAAGATTTTGTTATGGGCCTGTCCATCTACATGGCTTGTCTGCGTGAGAAAAAACGGTATTCCACGGCGAAGAGTTATCAAGATGCCTTGAACTCGTTCAAGTGCTTTTGCGGTATGGAGGCGATTCCTTATGCCTATATTAATAGGAACAGGCTTTTGTGCTATCAGTCATGGTTGTTGGACAAGGGCCGTTCGTTGAATACGGTGTCTACCTATATGCGTCGGATTCGTCACATTTATAACTTGGCCGTGGAGGCGAACGAGGCTCCCTTTGTACCCAACCTGTTCAAAGATGTCTTCACGGGCGTTGAAAGCAAGCGGAAGAAGGCGTTGCCGCGAGAGATGCTGGAGCGTATGTTTAACGCCCCGTTGGGGGATCCGTCCTTGCGGCGTGTACAGTTGACCGTTCGGTTGATGTTCGCGTTCAGCGGGATAGCGTTTGTGGATCTCACGCATTTGAAATGGGAGAATATCCGGGATGGGATATTGCAGTATCACCGACAAAAGAGCGGGTCTCTCATACAGCTGGAGATTCCCTCCGGGGCGTTGCGGCTGTTGGATGAGTTGTCCGCTTGTACGGCAAAGGAATCCTTTTATTTATTTCCTTTTTTGAGTGGAAGGAGAACCGGTGAGGCGGCCTACAAAGAATATAACAGGACCTTGTCCCGCTTTAACCGTGACTTGAAGTTGTTGGCGAGATCGACAGGCGTTACGCTTCCGGTCACCTCATATACGATCCGTCATTCATTCGCCTCGTTCTTGAAGGAACAAGATGTATCGATCGAGGTTATCAGTGAGTTGTTGGGGCATAAGTCTATTAAGACAACACAGATCTATTTGAAGAGCTTCTCGTTGGAACGTTTGTCGACAGTGAACCGGAATTGTTTTGAGAGCGTGTGTAAACCGATACCCAAAGTGGGGTAAGAGGCTTGCTACTTGGGAAGTAGCGTATTCTTTCACGGCGCAAAAGTAATAAAAAATAACAAATAACAAGCAATCATTAGGCTTAGTTTGTTCATTAGTTTGTACTCCGACCTTGATTCTCCTTAAATCTTCGTTCTTATTCCTAGTGCATAGACATGGCAATAGAGACGAAATGATCTCGTATGTCCTACATCATCACGTCCCTCCTAAAAATCGAACATACATTCTTGTAGAGACGGGGCGTGCCCCGTCTCATCCCCTCAAAATAGTATTCTAAATTACTGTCAGACGGTGGGAGACGGAGCACGCTCCGTCTCTACAACTGGGAAATGATTATTTCCCATCTTTTACGCTACTTCCCAAGTAGCTTAATATTTCAAGCGATGGTGATTTTCAGAAAAGCCATTTTTTAAAACATAAAGTGTTGTTTATCAGGAGTAAATAGGGTGCTCTTGGTAGGGCTTTGAATTGTCGTGAGGCTTGAGTGGAGATCCTGCTATAATCTTAGGAAAAGATAATCATAATGATGAATGTTTTGAGAGACGGTCGCTCGGAGAGGGGTACGGCGCGAGTTGGCAAGCGTCATGACCTGAAGACTGTACGCTGGTACGTGCTCACGCTTCCTACTACGGGTGTGGCACGACGCGACAGGATCAGCCCCGCTAAAAGCTTGGATGCCGAGCTTTCCCGGCGCAAGCGTCGTGGGGAGACGTTGTTCGAGTATTTCGCCCCCTCCTATGTGGAGGTGAGGAAGGTGGACGGAAAGATGGTCAACACGAAACGACCCCTGCTGTTCAACTACGTGTTTGTCCGGTCCTCGGTTGAGGAGATCTTCCAGATGAAGCGCACGCTTCCCCTATACAATTTCCTTCCCCGGGTCTCTTCCGGAGGCATGACTCATTTTCCTTATCTGTCGGATGACGAGATGGGGAATTTACGTTGGGTGGCGGAATCTTATTCCAACGAGCTTCCGGTGTACGTACCGGACAGCGACCGCTTGCTGAAGGGCGACCGTGTGCGTATCACGTCCGGTTATTTTACCGGTATGGAGGCGGAGGTGGTGATCCAGCCGGGTGGCGGTCATAAAGATGTGATGGCTCGTATCCTCGATTGCATGTGGGTCCCCTTGTTGGAGGTGAAGCCGGGCGAGTACGAGCTGATCGAGCTGAACACCAAGGGCAAGCACGTCTATACCCATCTGGACAACGACCGCCTGCGGGAAGGCTTGCACGATGCCTTGGGACGTTACCATGCCTCCGGCAACGTATCAGAGGAGGATACTCGTTTGGCCCGTGAGGTGTTGAGATCCTACGGTTCGCTCTGTGCGGAGACGGACGTGATGCGTTGCAAGATCTACTCATTGCTTCTTTCTGCCTACAAGTTGTTGGGCGATGAGGAGGAGTTCACACGTTTGCATGACACGATGCGTGGTATGCTCCCGGTGGTGAAAGCTCCGCAATCCCGTGCCTTGTTGCTGGTGACGCTCTACGGTTGCACGGACAGCGCCCTTTACCGGCAGATGGCACATGAGGTGGTGGATCCGTGGCGGGGTGAGTCCTCGCCCAAGAAAAGCAAGTTATCCTTGATCCGCCGGTTGGACGATTACGACGGGTGGCTCAACCATGAAATAAGTTAACAGTAGACAAGTGACAGTTGACAGTTTAAATCATAAATCATAAATCAAAAATCAATGTCTTCCCTTCCTTCCGGCGTTCGTTTGGTGCGGTTGCTGAACGAGCATTTAAATGATATCATGAGCCGCGAGCGTGCGAACCAAAACTCGATTCACCTGTATTGTACGGGGCCTTACTGGGTGGCATTTGAGTGCTCGGCCTATCAGTTGCGCCATGTATTCCCGGACAGCGAGATTACGCCAATGCGTTTGCTCGGCTACCCGTTCCCGGTGGTGATGGTGTCCGTTACGGATCGTTCGCTCCGCTCGTATGCCCGCAAGCACATCTTGCGAAGAGACGACATAGATTACAAATTATTAACAGCATCCCAACTCTCCCATGAGGACTACCAAGCGTGGCATGCCGGCGAGGTGAAGGGGTTGCCTTCATTAAGTGAGATCGTATGAGTGAGGTGCAAATTCTATTATTGTTATTACTGTCCGGATATCTGATCTCCGTGTCTTTGGGCATGGTGATCATCCCGAGGATCTTGGTGATCTCCCACAAGAAAAGACTGTATGATGTCCCGGATTCTCGAAAGGTACACACGACCCCGGTTCCCCGCTTGGGTGGCCTGTCGTTTTTTCCCGTGGTCTTGATGTCGTTTGCCTTGGTGATAGGCTTTCGCCTTTATCTGTGGCCCTCGGATCTGTCTAGCTTCTCGATCGAGATGCTCCATGAGTATCTTTTCTTGTTCGTGGGCATGACACTTCTTTATCTGGTGGGTGTCTGCGATGACTTGGTCGGGGTGGGTTACCGCTACAAGTTCATCGTACAAGTCGTGTCGGCCCTCCTGCTGGTGTTGTCCGGCAATTGGCTCGATACGCTGGGAGGCCTATTCGGGATCTATTCGGTCCCGGCCTTGCTGGGTGTGCCAGTCACGGTTTTCGCCGTGGTTTATGTGACAAACGCTATCAACCTGATTGACGGGATCGATGGTCTGGCCTCCGGTTTGTGCTGTATCGCCTTATCGGTCTTGAGCGTGTTCTTTTTCATTCAAGATCAATGTGTTTATGCCTTGCTCGCTATCTGTACGCTGGGAATCCTCATGCCTTTCTGGTGCTACAATGTCTTTGGCAATGCCAACTGCGGGCATAAGCTCTTCATGGGCGATGCTGGGAGTTTGACGTTGGGCTACGTGATCAGTTTCCTGATCATTCATTTATGCGTATCGAATAGTACCTCTACGGAGCGTTCGAATCCTTATTTGGTGATTGCCTTTTCCACGGTCTTGGTACCGTTGCTGGACGTGGTACGTGTGGTGCTGCGCCGCCTTCGTGAGCACAAGAACCCGTTCTTGCCGGACAAGAACCATTTCCATCATAAGTTGTTGCGCACGGGTATGCGGGTGCGGATGGTGATGGTGACGATCATTTGCGTGTCCGTTTTCTTTATCGCATTGAATATTGTATTGGCTAATCATTTGAATGTCAATTGTATATTATTTTTAAACCTGTCTCTATGGACGGTTCTTCACTTGGTGATCGATTGGCTGATCGCCCGGAATCGGCAGAAGAGGGAATCGGCATTCGACAAGAGGTTCTAGACAAGGAAAGCCGGGAAGGGCAATTCCGTCCTTCCTATAAATCAAAATACCATGAAGAAAGTATTGAAAGGCTGGCTCATCGATAATGCGGTGACCACCGACAACAAGACGGACAAGATCTTGTTACTGGCCTCGGCCGGAAGTTTAACTTTGGATGACGTGTTGGAGGAGATGTACAAGCAAGACACCGGTCTACGCCCGGAGACGATGCGTCACTCTGTGACCCTCTACCATCGGATAGTAATGGACTTGATCTTAAACGGCTATAGCGTGAACACGGGTCTGTTCCGTGCCGTCCCCCAGTTGAAAGGCGTGGTTGAGGGCGGCGCTTGGAACAAGGAGAATAATTCCATCTACGTCTCTTTCACGCAAGACAAGGCTCTGCGCGAGGCGATCGCCAAGACCGTGGTGGAGATCCTCGGCGAGAAGTCTAACATCATGTACATCCTGGAGACCGAAGATCGTAAGACGGGCTTGAAAGACGGCAGCGCCACTGCGGGTCACAACTTCTTCGTCCGTGGGGCGATGTTGAAAGTGGTTGGCGACCACGAGTCGGTAGGTGTTACGCTGACCGACTCCAAAGGTGCCACCACGAAACTGACGGACGACCAGATCACCATCAACAACCCTTCTTCGCTCACGTTGCTCCTGCCGGCTGATTTGGCGGAAGGTGAGTACACGCTGACTGTGACGACGCAGTATTCGAACTCCTACACGCTGAAAGTACCCCGCAGTATCAGTACCCCGATCTGGATTGGCGGCAAACCGGCTGATGGAGGCGGTGACAGTGAGAGTCCGGATGAGGTTTGATGATCTTATGAGCTAGTGGTTCTTTGTCCCAAGTGTTGAGACAGGTAATTCCCAAGGCATGGGAGTTATCAGTCCCAATGCTTGGGACAAATGAGGAATACAGAACCTTGTGTTAAATGAATTAAAGGAAGGAAAGAATGGAATCAATTTATCATCATACATCATTCAATGTTTTAAAGAGTATTGTAACCGATACCGGATTAAACTTTAGAGCCAGTAAATATAGTAACTATATAAATGGCGAGTATGAATGGATCAAGGATAAGGCGAATGTTGCGATTCAGGAGATGTGCGAGGAGCAGGGCGAACCTTTTGATAGTGATCCCAAAGAACATAATCCTGATGTTTTTTCAATGTGTTTACATGACAAAAGAGGAAAGGGAAGAAAAACAGCAATGAAACGTGTTTATGATAAATGCATGGTTGGGCCTGATAACTATCAAGAGGATTTGTCGGTCTGTACTTCTTGCCTCAAATAGGAAGAATTTGAATAAGAGAAGGAGTATAGGTATATGATGCCTAAATATAACCGGATCCTTTTTAGTATGATAAACAAATAACATATGAGTTAAGTGCGGAGAGTCGTGTGATGGGAGACTGCTTAGTATGGTTCTGTGAGAAAGGAAGGTTAAAGTTTCCCTCTCTTTACTTGACCTTGAAACATCTTTTTGATAATTGAAATATAGACGTACAAACTAATTAATATGCAAGCGATTATTTTAGCGGCGGGTATGGGAAAACGCCTCGGGGAATTGACTCGTAATAATACAAAGTGTATGGTGAAAGTTAATGGTACTTCCTTGATAGATCGTATATTAACTCAGCTTTCCCTGTTGGATTTGTCGAAAGTAATAATAGTTATCGGATATAAAGGGGATCTTCTACGTAACTATATTGGTCACAAATATAAAGGATTGAAGATAGAATATATAGAAAATCCAGTTTATGATAAGACGAACAATATTTATTCGCTTTCCTTGGCAAAGAAAGAGCTGCAAAAAGATGATACATTATTGATAGAATCAGATTTGATATTCGATGATACTCTTTTCCCGATGATTGTCTATAATCCATACCCTAATTTAGCGCTGGTAGCAAAGTACGAGACTTGGATGGACGGAACAATGGTTCGCTTGGATGAGGAGAATAATATTGTCAATTTTATTCCTAAGAAAGCCTTTAAATACGGAGATGTAGATTATTATTACAAAACGGTTAATATCTACAAGTTCAGCAAAGAGTTCTCCACTACGAATTATGTTCCCTTTTTGGAAGCGTATACTAAGGCTCTGGGCAATAATGAGTATTACGAGCAAGTGCTTCGGGTGATTACACTGTTGGATAAATGTGAATTGAAAGCCTTGCCTTTGCAGGGGGAAAAGTGGTATGAGATAGACGATGTGCAGGACTTGGACATTGCGGAAACGATTTTTGCCACAGAAGAAGATCGCTTGTCGCTTTATCAAAAGCGCTATGGTGGTTATTGGCGTTTTCCGAACTTACTAGACTTCTGTTATTTGGTCAATCCGTTTTTTCCACCTCAGAAGTTGAAGGATGAGTTGAAGGCTAATTTTGACGTGTTATTGGCTGAATATCCTTCTGGAATGCGTGTTAATTCGTTACTGATAGCTAGGTATTTTCATATTAAAAAAGAGTATGCCGTAATTGGGAATGGTGCGGCTGAGCTGATCAAGTCTCTTATGGAACAGATAGAGGGAAAGATTGGTGTCATATATCCGACGTTTGAAGAGTACCCAAATCGTTGCGATAAGGAACAGCTAATTTGCTTTACGCCGGATAATAGGGATTTCTCTTATTCTGCTTCCGATTTGAGAGCTTTCTTTTCTGATAAGCCTATTTCTACTTTGCTGTTGGTAAATCCTGACAATCCTTCTGGGAATTTCATTCCATACGCTGATTTGTTGGATTTGATAGCATGGGCACAACAAAGAAGAATCCGTATGGTGGTTGACGAATCATTTGTCGATTTCAGCGTAGGTTATGAAAATAATACTTTGTTGTGTGATGATGTATTGGAACAATATGAGAATCTGGTAGTGATGAAGAGTATTTCCAAGTCATACGGTGTTCCCGGTCTTCGTTTAGGCGTGTTGGCTTCGGGTAACATCGAGTTAATCAAGAAGATCAAAAGCGATATCTCTATTTGGAATATCAATTCGTTTGCCGAGTTCTATATGCAGATTTACGGGAAGTATGAGAGCGACTATAAGAAAGGTTGTGAAAAGTTTATCGCAGAACGCCAACGCTTTTATGAAGATTTGCGATCAATACCTTTCTTGCGTGTGATACCCTCACAGGCTAATTATTTCTTATGCGAGGTGACAGATAAATATAAAGCTACAGAACTTACACAACTCCTTTTGAAACATTGCAACATTCTTGTTAAAGACTGTAGCACAAAATCAGCCTTTGCTTGCAAACAGTATATTCGCTTGGCTATACGCAACAGAATTGATAATGCTTATTTCATAAAAGCACTTAACGAACTTTTGTAATAGAAATTGTTGTTCCACTGATTATTGATATACGGGGAAAATGCAATATCTCCGATTTGGGTAAATATACTTAATATCTATAAAATGATTTCTTTCTTAAAACTGGAAAATAATAAAACAGCAAAAACGTTATTTGCCAATTTTACTTATTTGTCAATTCTAGAAATCATAGGATTATTACTTCCCTTGATCTCATATCCATACGTTATAAGGACTGTTGGAGCCGATAACTATGGGGTAGTTGTTTTTTGTCAAGCTATTATTGCGTATGTAGTTATTATAATAAATTTTGGTTATAACGTTTCTGCAACAAGGAAAATAAGTGAAAATAGAACTAATGTGTTTAAAATTAGAGAAATATATTCAAGTATTGTATATCAAAAGCTATTGATATTTGCGATATGCTTGGTGAGTGGGTTGTTCGTATTAATATTCTTGAAATATGATTACTCTGTTATTCTCCTTGGATTTATAGGACTTTGCATTCAAGAAGTGTTTTTTCCTACATGGTTGTTTCAAGGACTAGAAAGGATGAAGTTTATAACAATTATCACTTTTGTGGCAAAGTGTTCATGTCTAATTTTAATTTTTTTGTTCGTACATGATAAAAAAGACTATGCTTGTATTCCAGTATTATATTCAATAGGAGGTTTTTTTACATCAGTATTATCGGTTATTATCCTTAAAAAAAAGTTCGATATATATTTTGTGAAGGTGTCTAAGTATAGGATGAAAGAGGATTTTTTAGAAAGTCTTCCTTTTTTTACATCTCGTTTATCTGCTATTGTCATGGAAAGAGGTAATGTCTTAGTGATAGGAACTTTTTTTTCTTATGATATGGTTGCTATATACGATTTGTGTGCTAAGATAGTTTCAATTTTAAAAACTCCATTTTCATTAGTAGCACAAGTTATATATCCAAATGTAGCTAAGAGTAAAAATATGCTGCTAGTGAAAAAATCTATTAAGATAGTGCTGCTTTTTGGTGCTTTTGTTTGTTTGTTTGTTTACTTATTTGCTCCTAATATTATTTTATTATTAAGTGATACTTCAATGTTAGGGGCCGTTTCGATATTAAAGATTATGGTTTTATATGTTCCAATAGTGGGGATCAGCTATCTATTTGGTGCTTCTGTTTTAGTTGTTAAAGGGTATTCAAGGGAATATAATTTAAGTGTTGTATATTCTGTCTTGTTATATATATTGATGTTATTATCATTTATCAGTTTTTCTAAAGTAAATCTTTATACAATGGCATTGGCTTTTGTTGCACCCGAATTATTTGTTGCGTTGTATAGGATTTGTATCGTTAAATATAAAAATATATTAAATTGATGGCGTATGTTATCTGATAAGCAAAAAAAACATATTTTGGTTAATCGTGATGGTTTGAAGTATTATACTGTTGAAGGGTTGGAAAAAGTACACGAAGAAATGCTACGTCTATTATTGATAATAGATACTATTGCAAAAGAAAATAATATTCCCTATTGGATAGATGGGGGTAGTTTGATTGGTATAGTACGTCATAAAGGATTTATTCCATGGGATGATGATCTGGATATTTCTCTGCTAAAAAAGGATTACCTTAGGTTAATTAAAGAAATATCAATGTATTGTGAAATGCACAATGATGTTGCACTGTTCTATAACGAGCCATTAGTAGAACATACTTGTAACTTTTTTGCCAGTAAAAAAGTATTTTCTCGTACTCAGGGTTCTTGTGTTCTTGTTCCTGTTAAAATAGATATTAGACCTGTTAATTGTATAGTTAAAAATAAAGATAATGTAATAGAAAATAATATTTATAGAGATACTGCAAATTATATCATATTTGGTAAATCTTATGGTTATATGAAAAAAACTTTAAGCCATAAAAATGAACAAATGGATTTTTTAGAATACTATAATTATAAATATGGGTTAGTAGATTCTGGATTAGAAAATGTTATAATGGTTCATCCTTATTTTGAATTTTCTAATACATTTGAGCTTACCTATAATGATTTGTTTCCATTAAAAATGCTGCAATTTGAGAATATGTTGTTGCCGGTTCCGAATAATTATGATTATTTGCTAAAAGAGTTGTATGGAGATTATATGAGTTACCCAAATATTTGCCATAGAGCACCTGTAGCATGTCAAATTTATCAAAGGCAATTGAAAGATAATCGTTTTAACTTGTGCTTGTCGATGTTTAAACATACTAACAGAGGATTGTTGTACAGGATGCGTATTATATTAGTGCAGATAAGATTGTTGGGAGTGTTTGAATATATGAAAATAAAAATTTATGAGTAATCGTGATAAAATTTTGAGTTATAGGGATTTGATAAAGAAAAAGCTGATTCCTTTAATAAATGCTGATTATGTATTGTTGGATGTACCCAACCATCCTAATATTGGTGATAATCTTATTTGGGAAGGAGAACTTCGATTTCTTGAAAATATTCATTATAAGTGTATTTACTCGGCAAATGTTCATAATTGGGATGAGAATAAGATAAAGGATGCCAAAATTATTTTATTTCATGGAGGAGGAAATTGGGGAGATCTGTATCGAGAGTGTCAAGAGCATCGTTTATATATTGCAGAGAAATTTAAAGATAAGCGCATAATAATATTTCCACAAACGGTGTGGTATAATAATAAAAGTATTCTTCCAATAGATTGTAAAATATTTAACAATCATGCGGATATTCATATTTGTTTGAGAGACCAAATGTCTATGGATATATTGTCTAATTATGTAGATGCAAAAAAACTGTATTTACTGCCTGATATGGCTTTCTTTGTTGATGTTGAAGCCATGCCGATGAGAAAGGTAAGGAATGATTGTATATTATTCATGCTTCGCACTGATTCAGAAATAGATGATATAACTTTTAAGTTGGAATCAGATTTTGACGTAAAAGATTGGCCTACATTTTCTAATAATAAATATATTTTATTATTGTACTCATATTTTGAGTATTTTAAAGTGGTGGTTTCTAAGAGATTGCAAAAATGTAAATTTCTAAATGTTTTTGTGAGTCCTATATATGGTTTAAATAGAAAAAATAATAGAGAGCGGTATATTTATAAGGGAATAAATTTTTTTTCGAACTATGAAATTATTTATACAACGCGTCTTCATGGACTAATTTTAGGTATTCTTATGGATAAGAAAGTGATAATTGTTGATAATAAATATAATAAGTGTAAAAATTATTATGATACATGGCTCCGTGAGTTTGATAATATAGAATTGATGAGCTAATTTTTTTCTGTTATAGACATCATTGCGAAATCTTATCTGCAAACATAACAATAAATGAAAGTTACAATTTTACTACCTGCATATAATGCGGCACTTTATCTTAGAGACTCTTTAGATAGCATTATGCGACAAGCATTTAAAGATTTTGATGTGCTGTTGATTGATGATGGATCTATGGATGATACCTCAAAAATCGCAATTGAGTATAGTAATATTGATAGGCGTATAAAGTATTATAAGAATGAGAAAAATATTGGTCTAATCAAGACGCTTAATAAAGGATTATCGCTTGCTAAAGGTGAATATATCGTTAGAATGGATGCTGATGATATAATGTTTGATGATAGGCTTTACAAACAAGTAAAATATATGGATTCAAATCCTGAATGCTTTGTATGCGGAGGGCAAATGGAGTATATAGGAGGCTTGACTGGAATGGCTCCTATTTTGCCTCAAAAATATGAAGATTTACTTTATTTATCTTTGATAAACTGTCCTTTGTATCATCCTACAACTATTATTAGGAACAGTGCGATTAAGCAGTTTGGATTGAAATACAATGACTCATATAAACATGCGGAAGATTATAAGTTTTGGAGTGATATAATTTTTTCACATCCTAACTCTATTGCCAATATCAAAGATGTTGTATTGTTTTATCGTATTTCGAACAACCAAATAACCGCAAAATATAGTGATGAACAAGATTTAATATCAAAAATAGTGAGAAGAGAAAATGTTCAGCATGTTTTAGTGCCATATGGTATAAAGTTGCCGGAAGTAGTGAACTGTGAAATAATTGAAAAGGTATCTTCGCTTATAAGAAAGGAGCATATTGATGCAGCTGAAATTCTGACATTGGTACTATGTATGCTGTATATGTCTATGGAAAATTCTTATGTTAGAATAAAGCATTTTATACTGTCGAATGATTATTCTTTATTTGTTAAAAATTCTTCGAGAATCAAATTGGGATTGTCTGTTTTGTTAAGTGGAATTTTCTCTAATAGAGGGAAAAGATTTGTGATTTAAATCTTATAGTATTCGATTCATTATGCCTAAAGTTAGGTGCTATCAAAATATACTGATTATATTTTGCTTCTTTGTTTATTTCTTTCCATTTAAAGCTTACGGGTTTGATCCAAGGCTTTTAGTCTTTTTGTTTTTCTTTATTTATATGATTAAAGATGGATTGTTACTTAATAGAAAAGTAAAGTGTAGATATATAAAGACTTTGTTTTATCCTGTCTTGATGTCTTTGTTTACAGTGCTTTCAAGTGTTGTAAATACGATAACCGAAAATACGTTTATTATATTTCCTTTTCAAGTTATTTATTTATTACTTCTTTCTTACTGTATATACTATATTACAAAAAGGTTTTGCAAGGTAATAAGCTTTTATGTAATAACACGCTATTTTTTGATGACATTAGTTGTACAGTCTGTTATAGCTATAGTAATGTTTGTCAATCAACCAATATGTTTATTCCTGTTTGATTTACAAGGTATAGATCTTACTAGTAGGGTTATTAAAATGTATTTCGGAGTCCGGTTGATCGGACTCGGTTGTTTCTACTTTGGAGCTGGAGCTATATATGGATTAGGCTTAATTGCTATAATGCCATTCATGTTAAAAGCGAAAAACAAGCAGCAATTAATTAAGTTGATATTGCTATATGTTTATATATTCATTGTAGGTATCTTCTTTGCAAGGACGGCTATGATTGGTTGTGTGTTTAGTATAGTGTATTTGATTTTTTGTATATTAATACCTAAAATGTGTAATAAGGTATTTTTAGTTTTCAGACAATTTATAATCTATCTTACTGTTTTTGGTATAGCATTAGTTTTCATTTATACATCATCTCCCAAATTGCAGGAAGATTATGGTGATATCATTGATTTTGGTTTTGAAGCTTTTATTAATTTAGTTGAAAATGGAGAACTATCGACTGCATCAAGTGATGGATTAACGGAATATCATTTGAGTATATGGCCGCAAAATCAAAAAACATATTATATTGGTGATATGCGTTGGACTAAAGGCGATAGTTATTATGGTGATTCTGATGTTGGGTATGTTAGGTTATTGTTCTATTTTGGTGTTCCTGGAGTAATACTATTTCTATTATATCAATATAGTATAGTTAGAATTTCTGGTTTGATATTTAAAGAACGGATTCTTTCGTTTTTCTTTTTTACGGTGTTTTTTTATGCTTTGATATTATTAATTAAAGGGTATATTGATGTTGCATCATTGATATTCATTTATTTACATTATAAATCATTAGATTCAAAATATGAAAATCGTATACTTTGTTGATGGATTAAACAGAGGAGGCGTAGAGTCGGTTGTTTGTCATCTATCGTCAAGTTTCGCCAAATTGAGGAATAAGATCTATATTATATGTTTGCACAAAGATATGAATGATCTGCACCTTGAAATACCTGAATATATCTCTGTTTTTTACCTTCCTTTTGAAAGTAACAGGAATCATCATGTTAATTATATTCGTTATTTGCCGAATTTAGTGGATTTGTTGAAAAAGATAAAACCGGATATTGTTCATGCGCACAATTCCTCATTTTCATATTTCTTTTTATCTATAGGTATATTGCTATCGAGAACTGTTCCGGTTAATATTAGAAGCATACATTTTAGTGGTTTTTTTCTGGAAAAAAGAACAATCGAAGATAAAATACGTTTTATCTTCGATTGGTGTGCATGTCGATTGTTAAAAACGATAATTATATCTGTTGGTCCTACGGTAAGTCGTGTTGTTAAAAGATTATATACTTCTAATCAACATTTGACGATAGTAAATGGAATTGATACAAAAGAAAAATTTTGTAAACGTAATCTTACGAAATCGTGTATGGGGATTAGTGAAGATAAATATGTTGCTGTTTATGTTGCACGAATTTGTGAAGGAAAGAATCACGATACCCTAATCAAGGCGTGGGAAATAGTGACACAGTATCACCCTTCTGCCTTATTACTATTTATTGGAGATGGCCCACTTAAAGAACAATATCAATCTGTTGTTCATGAAAAATCATTAGATGATAAAATCACATTTACTGGTTCTATTCCCAATATTGTTGAATATCTGTCAATTGCAGATGTTGGAGTGTTTCCCTCAGAATCTGAAGGGCTACCATTGGTTCTTATGGAAATGATGGCTGTGGAACTACCTGTGGTTGCTTCTAAAATACCATCTTGCTGTGATCTAATAGAGGAGAATGTTAACGGTATTTTATATGAAACCTATGATTATAAAGATTTGGCTAACAAAATTCTGAGTGTTTTATGTGATAATGAGCTAAAGAAAAAACTTGGAGAACAAGCTAAGTTGCTTGTTTGTAATCATTACTCCATTGAAAATATGATAAATCGGCATAATATTCTTTATCAGAAGTTGCTATTAAAACAGAATTTTACAGATGCGTATAATTAACAGATTTATTAGTACTGTGAAAGGTGAAGATTTTAAATTAGATTCAAGGGTTCCATTATCTTATGTTATCTTACTTTTCCTGTCACGAGGACTATCCTTGCTTTGGGGTATTATTCGTTTTCGATCAATAAAAAAACTTTTTATACATCCTTCAAGTGTAATGAGGTGTACCTCTATGATTAAAGTAGGAAAAAATTTCAGTGTAGGAAGAAATTGTTATATAAATGCTCTTTCCCAAGAGGGGCTGATATGCGGCGATAACGTATCTATCGGTTATAATACGCACATAGAATTAACAGGTTCTTTACGGTATTTTGGAAAGGGAATGCGAGTAGGAAATTATGTCGGATTAGGTACACATGGGCATTATGGAAGTGGAATGGGCTTTTTAGAGATTGGAGATGATACTATATTCGGAAATTATGTGAGTATACATCCAGAGAATCATAATTATCATAATACAAATATTCCTATTAGGCTACAAGGTGTTAATGGTGTTGGCGTTAAAATTGGCAAGAATTGTTGGATTGGAGCAAAAGTTACGATTTTAGATGGTACTATCATCGGCGATAACAGTGTTGTAGCAGCAGGTGCTGTTGTGCGTGGACAGTTTCCTGATAATTGTGTTATAGGGGGGATTCCGGCAAAAATTATCAAATATATTTAACAATCATTCTATTTATGTTATTATCTATATGTATTCCGTGCTGTAAAAGGATTGAGCAACTAGAACTAACACTTACAAGTATTTTTCAAGATAATTCAGATGTTCCAATAACTGATTATGAGGTTATTCTTTCTGATAATGATCCTCTACATGAAATAGAACTGTTGGTTAATAAATTTGATTTTGAAAACTTAAAATATTTCCATACAGATTGTGAGGGATTTTTAAACTCCTATTGTGTTCTTACATATGCGAAGGGCACATTCTTAAAACTTCATAATAGTCAAGCAAAATTCAAAAAAGGGAGTTTGACGAAAATAATTGATGATATTAGAGGGTCGCAAAATGATAAAGCTTTACTATTCTATTCAAATGGAATGCTTAATAAAAACAGAGTGTTGGCATATGATGATTTTAATTCTTTTATGTATAACTTGTCATATTGGTCTTCGTCAAGCAATGGCTTCTGCATATGGAAAGATGAATTTGATAAGATAGGAGAAATAAAGTTAAATCCTTTATTTCCTCATACCTCCTTGTTCTTGACGCAACATTGTTTAGGAAAATATATTATTAATGATGAATATTTGTTTGATGTTCAAAGGATTCCTAAACGAGGTGGGCATAATAAATTCAAAGCTTTTACTATTGAATATCCGTCTTTGATTGATGCTGTATATAAATCTGGATATATTTCCATGAAATGTAAAAAGCATATATTGAATGATATATTATTCTATTTTCTTCCTACGCTTCTTTTTAATAAATATGTGGCAAGGATAGAATGCTTTGATATATACGGATATAAGCAAAATATTAAGAAGTATTTCCCGTGGTTTTCTTATTATTTGACATATATGTTAATACTTATTGTTCCTTTTAATAAACTATATAATCGTATTAAGAAGCGGTTGAAAAAATTATTTTTTTAGTGTATAGTGGTTGATTTTGCTATGATAATGTGTGTATAATAAGTTGTTTACATGAAATATATAACAATCATTGGTACGGTTGGAGTACCTGCTAATTATGGAGGTTTTGAAACCTTAGTCGAAAATGTGATAGGTGAAAATGCTTCTAAGGATGGGAATTATACGGTATATTGTAGTAGTAAAAGTTATCCTAAGAGGCTTAGTTTGTATAAAGGTGCTTCGTTAAAGTATATTCCTTTAGATGCTAATGGCATTCAAAGTATCTTTTATGATATTTTGTCTTTGATTCAAGCTACACGGAGAAGTGATGTTGTTCTGATATTAGGTGTCTCTGGATGTTGCTTTTTACCCATTTATCGTTTGTTCTCAAAAAAGAAATTGATAATTAATATTGATGGATTGGAACACCGAAGAAATAAATGGGGAAAGTGGACACGGCGATTCTTGAGGTTCTCAGAAAAAATGGCTGTGAAATATGCAGATGTAGTGGTGGCCGATAATAAGGGAATTCAAGATTATGTATTAGAAGAGTATGGTAAACAGGCTGAGTTGATTGCTTATGGTGGTGATCATGTTTTGTGTGACGTTTCTGATATAGAAGATGAAGTATTAGAGCAATATGGTCTAAAAGATGTAGATTATTCTTTTTCGTTATGCAGAATAGAGCCGGAAAATAACGTACATATAACATTGGAAGCTTTTAAACGGACTGGGAAAGAATTGTTTTTTATAGGAAATTGGGAAAGAAGTTCGTATGGAAAGATGCTAAAAGATAAATATGGTGATTGTGAAAATATCCATTTACTTTCCCCAATATATGATGTGAAGGTGTTGAATGTTCTTAGAAGCCATTGTTGCTATTATATTCACGGACATAGTGCAGGTGGTACCAATCCGTCTTTGGTGGAAGCAATGTTTTTTAATAAACCGATATTGGCTTATGATGTGATTTATAATAGAGAGACAACGGAAAATAAGGCGGATTATTTTTCTTCTGTAGAAGATCTTGTGAATTTATTGAAAATGCCTGATTCTTATTATGTTTTAAATGCAGAAAATATGATGGAAATAGCTCAAAGATGTTATCGATGGATAATGATAACAAAACAATATGAGCGTTTATATGGCGTATCTGCAAAATAAATTATTATGCCGTTAATTGAAGATTTTGGCATGTTGATTTATACTGTCCTTCCAAATAGATATTCTCTCCTTTGCAATTCATAAATGTATGATGGACTCTGAATGTATAGACTATTCTTCTTGTCTAACTTACAGACTTTTTGGGTGATACCGAATTGAAGAGTATCATGTCTGTAAGCACTCAATTTAGGGCTGAGATTTAGAATCCGTACCTTCGTTGCGAACAAAAACTTATAGATTTGTGTATAGCAACGAGGATTTAGAGCGATTTTATTTTCAGTACCAAACAGAGTCACTGCCAAGAGGCGAGTCTGTTCAGTCTTTTTGTAAAAGGAATAAGGTTTCTTGTAATATCTTTCAATCAAACAGAAGAGGGAGTAGTTGAGCAGGGAAACCTTCTTTCGAGCTCCTGTAAAATACAGTGAGGGTATGGCAGACGATCAAAAAGACCGATTCATTCAGTACTTGGCGGAACAACATTGGGAAGATGGGCTGACCAAGCGAGCGATCTATCTAAAGCCGTTTGTATCTTTGTCAAAGAGGAACGGACTAATTCTGTATCACACATAAATGCCTTCCTTTTCAATTCGGTTTCTCAAAAGTGAATCCATTTGATCCCGCAATCGGACAATATCGACATTACAGCCGAATAGGGATTGTAAATCTTCCTTTATATGTACCAATGCGAACATATTTGGCTTTGAGGTCTCTAAATAAACATCAACATCACTGTTTTCTGTTTGTTCCCCTCTGGCTACAGAACCAAATATTCCCATACGGGTAATGCTATATTTGGATGCATTCTTCGCCATATAGTCACGCAAGATGTTTATATATTCAGTTGTTGACTTCATGTCTTCTTAATTCATTTTACGCAAAGATATGATAATTAGGTAATATCTACTGTAACATAAGCCGGAAATCCGTACCTTTGGCACACGGCTTTTTCATTTAAGAAATATTGTTCATCGCTTGTTTTTTTGTTAAAAAATCCTTATATCCGTGCGCAGCGATACGGAAGCACCGCCTTAGGTGTTTCATCTTATCGTTCATTCTTATTTTTTTATAGGCGGAATTCAATAGCGATATGATGTTTATATTGTCTTCCGCTTTTGTTTTTGCGATAGCAAAAACAGGATTTATTTTCTTGATATACAACTTTTTACACATAATATTACTAAAGAAGAAACACCTTGACTGTCTTCGTGGCGGCATCATGACTCATTTGAGAAAATTTGTATCTTCAGTCCCTAAATACTGTAGAACAAGCAGGGAGAACTTCAAACACAAACTTGAAGACATACTCATGTTTGTCATATTGAGGAGGCTCAGCAAGTGTATTACCAGAGCTGAAATGGTATTTCTGCCTATGCCGCACTGGCGTGGCTAGGGGTATTGTTCCCTTAAATCAAAGCTTAAATGAAGATACTCCCCATGTTCACGGACAATGTCGCTATCGCTATAAACCATTGGCAGTACTTGCTTGTTTAATAGCCATTATTACGTTAATAAAATAGAGAATATGAGAACAAATGATTCAAAAACATCCGTAGACTCTAAATTGGAGGAGATGGAGGAAAAGTATCCTGTAGAGCAAATCGCTGTTAAAAATGAGAAGAAAATAACGGCCAAGGATGTAAAGGAGGCTGTGAAAGAGATTAATCCCGATACGGACAGCTTGGGTAGCAGAGGGTAAAACGTATTTTAATTTGCTTAAAAGAATAATTATTAAGATTTATAGTATTATCTTTGTGGTTGCGGTTTGTAATAAACCGAGGTATAAAGATTGGTAAATCTAGCAAATTAAATAATAAAGATGTATAGAACAAGAACTTGTGGCGACTTGCGCCTTGCGGATGAAGGTCTGGTGGTTACACTGGCCGGTTGGGTGCAGAAAACCCGCAAAATGGGAGGAATGACATTTGTCGATATCCGCGACCGTTATGGTATTACTCAGTTGGTATTTAATCAGGAGGTTGACGCAGCTCTTTGCGAAAAGGCGAATAAACTGGGCCGTGAATTCGTGATTCAGGTTACGGGTACGGTTCGTGAGCGTTCCAGCAAGAATGCGCATATCCCGACAGGTGATATTGAGTTGATCGTTTCTGAATTAAATGTCCTGAACACTGCGCTTACCCCTCCGTTCACGATCGAGGAGGAGACAGATGGCGGTGATGACTTGCGTATGAAATATCGTTATCTGGACTTGCGTCGTGCTTGCGTTCGTAAGAATCTGGAACTTCGTCATAGAATGGCGTTCGAGGTTCGCCGCTATTTGGATGAGCAAGGTTTCTTGGAGGTAGAGACTCCGGTTCTTGTAAATTCTACCCCGGAGGGTGCCCGTGACTTCGTGGTTCCTTCCCGTATGAACCCGGGACAGTTCTACGCTTTGCCTCAGTCTCCACAGACCTTGAAGCAATTGTTGATGGTTTCCGGTTTCGACCGTTATTTCCAGATCGTAAAATGTTTCCGTGACGAGGATTTGCGTGCGGATCGCCAGCCGGAGTTCACGCAGATCGACTGTGAGATGAGCTTCGTGGAGCAAGAGGATGTCTTGAATATGTTCGAGGGCATGGCGAAACATTTGTTTAAGGTAATCCGTGGTGTCGAGTTCAAGGAGTCGTTTATGCGTATGACTTGGCAAGATGCTATGAAACAATATGGTAGCGATAAACCGGATTTGCGTTTCGGCATGAAGTTCGTCGAGTTGATGGACATCATGAAAGGCCATGGTTTCTCCGTATTCGATAACGCTGCTTACATAGGGGGTATCTGTGCGGAAGGTGCTGCAAGCTATACCCGTAAACAACTGGATGCGCTGACTGAATTCGTGAAACGTCCGCAGGTAGGTGCTAAAGGTTTGGTTTACGCCCGTGTGGAAGCGGATGGTAACGTGAAATCAAGCGTAGATAAATTCTATAGCCAAGAGGTTCTTCAAGAAATGAAGAATGCGTTCGGCGCTAAGCCGGGTGATTTGATTTTGATCCTTTCCGGCGACGATGCGATGAAGACTCGTAAGCAACTTTGCGAGTTGCGTTTAGAGATGGGTAATCAATTAGGCCTTCGTGACAAGGATAAGTTCGTTTGCTTGTGGGTAATCGACTTCCCGCTGTTCGAATGGAACGAGGACGATCAACGTTTCTACGCTATGCACCATCCGTTTACCTCTCCGAATCCGGATGATATACCGTTGTTGGACACGGATCCGGGCGCTGTTCGTGCGAATGCGTATGATATGGTTATCAATGGCGTTGAAGTGGGTGGTGGTTCTATCCGTATCCACGACAGCCAATTACAGGATAAGATGTTCAAGCTGTTAGGATTCACCGAAGAAAGAGCGCAAGAGCAATTCGGTTTCTTGATGAATGCGTTCAAGTACGGAGCGCCTCCTCATGGAGGTTTGGCTTATGGCTTGGATCGTTTCGTGTCTTTGTTCGCCGGTTTGGATTCTATCCGCGACTGTATCGCTTTCCCGAAGAACAATTCTGGACGAGATGTTATGCTCGATGCTCCGGGTGTCTTGGATCCGGCCCAGTTGGACGAACTGAATTTGATCGTTGATATCAAGAAATAATCCAATCTGAAATTCCATTCGAATGGGAATCTTATTCCATCTGAATGGAATTTTCTTTTCTTCCGAAAGGAATTACTTTTTCTCCCGAACATAAATCAAAAGATATTTAGCATGGTAAAGGTTAAAGATATATTGAGAGAAATCGAGCATTACGCCCCGCTGCCGCTTCAAGAAGGTTTTGACAATGCGGGTGTGCAAGTTGGCGACGTGAACCAGCATGCGACGGGTGTGTTGCTATGCCTAGATGTTACCGAGGAGGTGCTTGATGAAGCGATCGAGATGGGATACAACCTGATCATCTCTCATCATCCTTTGGCCTTTAAGTCGTTTAAGTCGTTGACTGGCTCCAATTATATCGAGCGTTGCATGATGAAGGCGTGTAAGTATGATTTGGTGGTTTATGCCGCCCATACCAATCTTGATAATGCCGTAGGAGGCGTGAATTACCGTTTGGCAGAGTTGATCGGCTTGCAAAATGTACGGATCTTGAGCCCCCAAAAAGGCGCTTTGCTGAAGTTGGTGACGTTTGTCCCCGAGGCTTATGCCGAGATCATGCGGAATACCTTGTTCAATGCCGGTGCGGGAAGTATCGGGAACTATGATGCTTGCAGTTATAATTTACATGGCGAGGGAACATTCCGTGCCAATGCGGGATGCAATCCGTTTTGTGGTGAGATCGGCGAGTTGCATGTAGAGAAAGAGGTGCGTATCGAGATGATCTTTCCGGCATTCAAGAAGACGGCGGTGACCCGTGCCCTGTTATCCGTTCATCCGTATGAGGAGCCGGCTTTTGATTTTTATTCGTTATCAAACACATGGGAACAGGCAGGTTCCGGTGTAGTGGGAGAGTTGCCTGCCGAGGAAGATGAGTTGAGTTTCTTGTTGCGGATCAAGGCCCTGTTTAACGTCGGTTGCGTGAAGCATTCCCCATTTACTGGTAAGCCTATCCGAGAGGTCGCTATCTGCGGAGGCAGCGGCGCTTTCTTGATCAAGGACGCTATCGCGTATGGTGCCGATGTCTTTATAACGGGGGAGGCAAAGTACAACGATTTTTACGATGTGGAGGACCGGATTCTACTGGCGGTTATCGGTCATTATGAATCGGAAATCTGTACAAAAGACATATTTTATAACATAATATCGAAAAAATTCCCTACCTTTGCGGTACATTTTTCGAATGTTAATTCAAACCCAGTAAAATATTTATAGAATGGCTACAGATAAACAATCAGCTGAAAAGGAATATACGGTTGAAGAAAAGCTTTCTACGCTGTATCAACTTCAGACGATGATGACTGAAATTGATAAGATCAAGACCCTTCGTGGTGAGCTTCCTCTGGAGGTTCAAGACTTGGAGGACGAGATCGCAGGACTGGAAACACGTCTCCAGAACTATCAGGCGGAGATCAAGGAGTTTGAGGCTTCTGTTGTTGAGCAAAAGCATAAGATCACGGAATCTACCACATTGATAGATCGCTATAAGGCACAATTAGATAATGTGCGTAATAACCGGGAGTTTGATAACCTGTCCAAGGAGATCGAGTTCCAAGGTTTGGAAATTGAGTTCTCAGAGAAGAAAATCCGTGAGTTCGGAGAGGCGGTAGACGCTAAGAAAAAAGATATCGCTGAACTGACTGAGAAGCTGGAAGGCCGTAAGGCTGACTTGGTTCAGAAAAAGAGCGAGTTGGAGCAGATCATTTCCGAGACAAAGCAGGATGAGGAGAAACTTCGTGAGAAAGCGAAGAAGCTGGAAGCCACTATCGAACCTCGTTTGTTGACCGCTTTCAAGCGTATCCGTAAAGGTGCTCGTAACGGTTTGGCTGTTGTTTATGTGCAACGTGGCGCTTGCGGTGGTTGCTTTAACAAGATCCCGCCTCAGAAGCAATTGGATATCAAGTTGCGTAAGAAAATTATTGTTTGCGAATACTGTGGTCGTATTATGATCGACCCGGAATTAGCAGGTGTAGAAGATTAATTCAAAAGATCTATAAGTAATGGCTCTAGCTAAAACCGGCTAGGGCCATTATTGTTTTTAATACAAAGATGTTATGATACATACGATACGTTTATATATAGAGAAGTACCGGCTGTTATCCGAGGATCGTCCGGTTTTGGTCGGATTGAGCGGTGGTGCCGATTCTGTGGCTTTGTTGGGCGTATTGGTGCGTTTGGGATATCCGTGTATAGCGCTTCATTGTAACTTTCATTTGCGTGGGGAGGAGTCGGATCGGGATGAGGCATTTGCCTGTGAGTTCGCGGAATCTTTGGAAGTACCCTTTCATAAGATAGATTTCGATACGATCTCTTATGCCGGAGAGAGGCATCTCTCGATAGAGATGGCTGCCCGTGAATTGCGCTATGCTTGGTTTGAGGAGATGCGGGAGCGGCTGGGAGGGCAGGCGACCGCCGTCGCCCATCACCGGGACGATAATGTGGAGACGGTCTTGATGAATTTGATACGGGGCACGGGAATCCGGGGGATGAGCGGGATCCGTCCGAGGAATGGTTTCATCGTCCGTCCTTTGCTGTGCGTAAGCCGTGAGGATATCTTGGCTTGGCTGGCGGATCAAGGCTACGCCTATATGGTGGATAGCACGAATTTATCGGATGCTTATACCCGTAATTTCATCCGTTTGAATGTGTTGCCGCTTTTGGAGGAGATAAATCCATCGGCCCGGAATACCATCGCACGTTCCGCCGAGCATCTTTCTGCCGCAGAGACTATATATATATATGTATTGGAACAAGCCCGGAAAGAGGTTGTCGTATCGGATGATCGTCTTTCTATCGGGGCGTTGATGCGGTTTCCGGCTCCGGAGACGATTTTGTATGAGTTATTAAAAGAATATGGTTTTACCCGTCTGGTCTCGGACGATATTTTCGCTGCCTTGACCAAGGAGCCTGGTAAGCTGTTTTACTCTTCCACCCATCGTTTGCTGAAGGATCGGGATTATTTATGGATCACTTCTTTAGAGAAGAAGGAAAAGCGAACCTTCGTTTTAGATCCAGAAAAGGGCATTAATCATGAACCTATTGAACTATCTTTCCAAAAACTTGTTATAACTATAGATTTCCCTATCGAGAAGAATAAGCGGATCGCTTATTTGGATTATGATAAACTCGATTTCCCTTTAACATTGCGGACTTGGAAAGAAGGCGATTGGTTTATTCCCTTCGGAATGAAAGGACGTAAGAAGTTGAGTGACTATTTCTCCGATCATAAATTTAGCCGGATTGAGAAGGAGCGCACATGGCTTCTTTGTAGTGGCGACGCTATCGTTTGGGTGGTAGGAGAAAGGACTGATAATCGTTTTCGTATAGACGAATCAACAAAGCGTGTGCTAATTGTGAATTTTTTGGGCTAAATCCTCGTTTATTGTAAAAATATTCTTACATTTGCGAAGATTTACTCCGCAGATATGTTACTAATGGTTCAAATTAGCTGAACAATCCGGTTATTACATGAAAATTATAATTTAATAAAGATACAATGATACCATTGGGCGTACGTCGTGTTTGCATATGTGATCCGTGTGTATGTGCCATTTATATTATTACTTCGCAATATGCAGAAATATAACATTCTAGAACTAAATGAAAAACTTCTTCCCGAACTTCAAAGTATCGCGGAAGAGTTGGGAATAAAAAAAGTTAGCAGCTTAAAGAAAGAAGAGTTGGTTTATCGGATTCTTGATGAGCAAGCGATCTCCTATGCCGGCATTCAGGCTGAAAAGATGAAAGAGAAAGAGGCTAAGAAGCCTGTAGAGGGCCGTAAGAGAGGCCGTCCGGCTAAAGCCGCTTCTCCTAAAGTGGCGAAGGCTGAGACTGCCGAAGCTGCAGAGAGTGCCCAACAGGCTTCGGAAAAGCCAGTGGCTGCTCCGGCTGACAAGAAAGAGCAAAAAGAGCAGCCTGAACGTAAGAAAAGAGTCCGTATCGAGAAAAAGGAAAAGGTAGCGGGCGCTATCGCTCCTTCCGAGGATAACAAGGAAGTGGTGGTTTCGAAAGAGCCGCAAACGATCTCTATGGTAACGGAAATCTCGGCCGTGGAAACTCCGGCGGTAGTAGAGAGCCCGGTGGAGAAACCGTTGTTGCCTCCTGTTGTGGCGGAACTTGAAACGGAAGAAGAAGCCGCTTTGCCGGAAAATACGACTCCGGTAGAGGTAGCGGAAGAAACCACTTCACCACAAGCGACGGAAGAAGAGCCTAAGCGCATCGTATTTCGCCATCCGGACGCTAAATCCGTATTGGATCAGATTTTCCCGTTCTCCGCTCCGAAACCCGAGGCTAACAAACCTCAACCCGAGGCCGCTCCCCAGCAGAATAATCCTCGACAGAACAATCGACAGAATAATCATAATAACAACCGTAATAACAATAACGCTAATAACAACCAGCAGGCTCAAGAGAAAATGTATGAGTTTGACGGCATCCTTACAGGAACCGGCGTGTTGGAGATGATGCAAGATGGTTACGGTTTCCTTCGTTCTTCAGATTATAACTATTTGACTTCACCGGACGATATTTATGTCTCTCAATCCCAGATCAAGTTATTTGGCTTGAAAACGGGTGACGTGGTAGAAGGCTCGATTCGTCCGCCGAAGGAAGGTGAGAAGTATTTCCCGTTGGTGAAAGTGGACAAGATCAATGGCCGTACGCCGGAAGAGGTTCGCGACCGGGTTCCTTTCGATCATTTGACCCCGTTATTCCCGGATGAGAAATTCATGCTTACGGCACGTAAATCACCGAAAGTATACGATAATATCGCCGTACGTGTGGTTGATTTATTCTCCCCGATCGGAAAAGGGCAACGTGGTTTGATCGTCGCTCAACCGAAAACCGGTAAGACGATGTTGCTGAAAGATATCGCGAACGCTATCGCTTACAACCATCCCGAGGTTTATATGATTATATTATTGATCGACGAACGTCCAGAGGAGGTTACGGATATGGCTCGTAGCGTGGATGCGGAAGTAATCGCTTCTACATTCGACGAACCAGCTGAACGTCACGTGAAAATCGCTGAGATCGTATTGAACAAGGCGAAACGAATGGTAGAATGTGGTCATGATGTCGTGATTCTTCTTGACTCGATCACTCGTTTGGCTCGTGCTTATAATACGGTACAACCGGCTTCCGGTAAGGTGCTTTCCGGTGGTGTGGACGCAAATGCGTTGCAGAAGCCGAAGCGTTTCTTCGGTGCCGCCCGTAATATTGAGAATGGCGGTAGCCTTACGATTCTAGCCACCGCCCTTACGGAGACTGGCTCTAAGATGGACGACGTGATCTTCGAGGAATTCAAGGGTACGGGTAATATGGAGTTACAATTGGATCGTAAATTAGCCAATAAACGTATCTATCCGGCTGTGGATATCACGGCTTCCAGCACTCGCCGTGATGATTTATTGCAGGATGAGAGCACGTTGAACCGTATGTGGGTCTTACGCAAATATCTATCAGACATGAACTCTATGGAGGCTATGGAATTTGTTAAGCAACGGATGGAACAAACCGTTGATAATATGGAATTCTTGGCATCCATGAACGGTTGATAATATCCCATAAAAAACACTATACTTTTGAGTTCGAAACATATTGTTTTAGCTCCAAAAGTATAGTGTTTTTGATTTAAAAGAATAATGCTTTTATTGCGCCTTTTTAGGCCTTCCACGGTGTCCCGTATTCCGTTTTTGTGGGCTCGAGGATGATCCTTTATCCTCACTTTTACGAGGCCGTCCTCTGCCTCTTTTATTCATACCGTATTTTTCCGGCTCATACAAGGGCACTTCACCGAATTCCGGGCTGACCGGTATCTTATAAACCTCTTTTTCCAAGAAATCCTCTATGCGCTTGAATTGTGCTTGTTCATCGATCGATACGAAAGTAATCGCCAATCCTTCGCCGTTCGTACCCCGTGCCGTACGTCCGATTCGGTGTACGTAATCCTCCGGATCATGTGGGATATCGAAGTTCACGACCAACTTGATGTCATTGATATCAATTCCACGTGCCACGACATCCGTAGCCACAAGGATATCGATATGTCCGCTCTTGAATTCTTTCATGACCTCCTCCCTTTGGGATTGCTCCAGATCCGAGTGCATGGCGGCTACATTGAACTTTAATCTTTTTAGGGTAGACGCTAATTCTTTCACCTTCATTTTAGAAGAGGAGAAGATAATTACCCGTTGAGGGCGGCTTTGAGTGAAGAGATCTTGTAGAATCTTGAGCTTTTGTGGATCGTAGCAGATATATGCGGTTTGCATGATAGATTCGGGCGGGCGTGAGATAGCGATCTTGACTTCTTCCGGATCTTTTAGGATGGTTTTAGCCAACGTTCGTATCTTAGGCGGCATGGTAGCCGAGAACATGATCGTCTGGCAGTAGGGGGGCAGCTGTTTATGAACCTGCATGATGTCGTCATAAAAACCCATATCCAGCATGCGATCCGCCTCGTCTAAGACGAAGAACGACACTTTAGACAAATCGACAGTACCTAACTTAATATGGGACAATAAACGTCCCGGGGTAGCGATCACGATATCCGCACCCATCTCTAAACCTCTCTTTTGTTGTTCCCAAGCGATTCCGTCGGTACCTCCATACACGGCTACTGCAGATACGGAAGGTATAAAATAAGTGAATCCTTGAATTTGTTGGTCTATTTGTTGAGCCAATTCCCGGGTCGGTGCCATAATGACCGCATTCACCGCATCTGTCGGATGACAACCTTTGCTTAGTTCATTAATAACTGGCAAAACATACGCCGCCGTTTTACCGGTTCCGGTCTGTGCGCAAGCGATGATGTCTTTACCTTCTAAAATGACAGGAATCGTTAACTCTTGGACTGGAGTCGTTTCGTCAAAATTCATGTCATAAAGCCCGTCTAATACGGCATCTTCCAAATCTAATTCATCAAATCTCATCTTTTTACATTCAAATTCCCGGTAAAGATAAAGATTATTTAGAAATATTATGCAATAGGTAGGTTTCTCTTTGGTGATAAATAGAAAAATAAATACCTTTATCCCCGAGTTATACCCCAAAAACGAAAGAATTAATATGAATAGTCTAGAAAGCGGAAGTAACGTTCAGTCTGGATTAGAGATGATCATGGAGAAGAGTCCCGATACGATCGTATTAGTAGATCGAAATCTTACTCTTGTCAAGGTTATTTCTGCAAAAGACGATTATTATCATTATTTAGCGAATAACTGTATCGGAAAGCAACCTCAAGCGTTGTTCCCGGACGGGAAGAACTACGATCAATATGAGATCTATAGAGCTGCGGTTAAACGTGTTTTCGAGGAGCAAGTGAAAGTGGATTTCTCTTTTGAGGTCTCTTTTGAGGGAAAGAACTATTATTATCTATCGCAAGCAAGCCTTTTTAATGAGGAGCTTGTGATCGTTTATACACGCAATGTATCTTCTCTGAAAACAGAAAAAAATCTACAAGAACTGATCAATACGATATTAGATCGGTTACCGTTGGGTGTTTTCGTGAAAGATGGGGATAACCATTTTAATTACCTGTATTGGAATCATTTTATGGAGGAAATAACGGGTATTGAAACCCGGGAGATCGAGGGACATGATGATTTCGAGGTGAATTATAATGCCTTGATGACCGCCGAGGAGCGTCTGGAAACCGATATGAATGTGATCAAGACAGGACTGACCGCTAGATTTAAGGGCAAGGTAAAATCGGCCTCCGGCGATTACCGGGATATAGAGGTCGCTAAATATCCTATTTCCCTAAATAATGGCAAGCCGCTTGTCTTGGCTTTATGGAGAGATATAACTTCCGAGTTGGCTACGGAGAATACTTTGAGAAGAACCCGGATCTTGACGAAAATGGCATTGCGGATAAGTGATATACGTACATGCTCGATCTTCATCGATCCGGACAGTACCCATAATTTCAAGGATTCCGTTGTGACCTTGAACGATTGGAATACCATGTCGGAAGATATGATAGAGGTGTCATGGGGGCAGTTTATCAGCCGGGCGCATCCGGATGATCAAGAACATTATCATAATATGTTTACCCGTCTTTGCCGAGGGGAAATCTCTGAGGCAAGGATCGAGGCACGTATGCTATTTCCCGGCAAGAAGGAATATGTTTGGAGAGAGGTATTCGCTACCGTGTATGAACGGGACGATAAAGGAAGACCTTCGGTTATCCTTGGATGTTCAACGAATATTCAGGAACGGAAGAATCAAGAATTAAGCCTTGAGGAGGCGAAGGTGAAGGCTGAGGCCGCTGATAAGATGAAATCGAAATATCTGGCGGATATGAGCCATGAGATCCGCACTCCTTTGAATGCGATTACCGGTTTCTCTGAATTGATGGCTTTTGCTGATACGGATGAGGAACGTATGTCGTACTACGATGTGATCAAGATGAATAACCAATTGTTGATGCAATTGATCAATGACATCTTGGATATCTCGAAGATCGAGGCGGATGCGATAAAGATCACATATGAGCAATTAGATGTCAGTGAATTGATGGATACGATTTATGCTTCCGCCAAGTTACGGGTTCCGGGAGGAGTCAAGTTGGTTTTGGAGAAAGAGGCTGACCACCATATGTTCGGTACGGATAGCATGCGTCTGTTGCAGTTGATTAATAATTTGGTGAACAACGCTATCAAGAACACGAAAGAAGGTAGCATCACGATGGGATATACCATTCAACCGGATGATCAATTACGTTTTTACGTAAGGGATACGGGAATCGGCATCGATAAGGAAAAATTGAAAGATGTCTTCGACCGTTTCGTGAAAATAAACGACTATATGGAAGGAATCGGATTAGGACTGGCTATCTGCAAAGGATTGGTTGTGAAGATGGGAGGTTCGATACATGTTACGTCTGAATTAGGGGTGGGTTCGGAGTTCTCCTTTATTTTGCCGTCTCATGAATAGCCCTATTTGTAATAGCGCTTATAAATCTGGTCGTATAATCCACTGTCTTTGATTTGCTGGAGCCAACTATTTAGGCTATCCAGTAGGACAGGAGAGTCTTTACGGACCGCCCACGATTGCAATTGGGTAAAACTGACATCCGTTAGGATATCGACTTCCGGCAGTTTTTTCTGGGTCATGCGGGCGATTTGTTGGTCGCATACGGCATAATCGATATCGCCTTTGGCTACCATGATCATAAGCTGCTCGGTAGAATATAACTCATCTTCCACCACGTAGATCGTATCGCCTATCTCGTGTCCCAGATTTTGCAGACGCAATAAGGCCGGGGAATCTTTCGGTATGTATAAAGTCTTTTGGGCTAAATCCAATTGGTTACGGATAGGGGCTTGTCCGTTGTTCGCCTCTGCCGTACGTTGTACCAAGACTTGCTTGTTGAGAACGATCGGTTCGGTGAACAGGTAGTTTTCCCGCATCTCGGAGGTGATGGGTATGTTTCTTGCGATTACGTCGCATTTGTTGTCCGATAATTCCTCGAAGCTTTTCGCTAAACTCATTTCCAAATGCGTCTGAACCTCCAATCCGGATAATTTAGCGATCGCTTGGCTAAGCTCGTATTGAAAACCTTGCACCGTATCGCCGGATACGAAATATCCGGATTGATTGTACTCGGTTATCATCCGAAGAATTCCTTCTTCCTTGATTTCCGGATAATCACGAGGTCCGATCTCTTGGGGACGTTGGTTAAGTCTCCAAAGCTGTACCATTGTCACTACAGCGACAATCAGTAGAAAAGCGTATAGGATAAGCAACTTCTTAGATCTCATGGCAATCGATTAATTATTGAAAGTCACGGAGATACCCATTTTCAAGACCATCGGGTCCAACGGATAATGCGCAAGAGAGAAGTAATTCGGGTCAACGAACTTAGAGCCTAGATTGTATGCCATGATGAAGAAGCGAGCTTGCTTCAAATGGAAATTCGCATAAGCGTTGATCAACGGATAATTACCGACCTTCACTTTCTTGTCTTCTTCCTGTACTTGGAACTGCTGGGTAGCCGGCTCGTAATAAGGAGCGTAATAAGCGGTGTTGTAGTATACGTTCGCGCCAATCTGTACGGTTAATACTTTCGCCAACTTAAACGCTAGATATATATTCGAGTATGCGCTGATATCCGGCAACGGAAGTTGAGACTTCTCGCTAGAAAGCTGATAGGCCACCTCATTCTCCCATCCGAACGCACGATACATGATATCTTGCTTGATACGGGCTGAGACAACTTGGATGTTCTTACTGCTTTGCTCCGGCAAACCTTTGCCGTTGAAGAATACATAATTCTGGATACTTTCCACTCCTCCGGATAACTGGGTACGGGTGGATTCCAAGTTGATTTTCGCTCCGGCGTAAATCCTTTGCACATTTTTCAATGATAGATCCCACCAATAGTAACGCCCATGATGGTGACGTTGGTAGAACGCCGGGGTGATGTTCTTGATGTATCCTTCCGCCTTGATCGTAGCGTCTTTCTTAAAAAGTTTGAATTTTGTTTGCAGGTCTCCGCTCACTCGGACCTCTCCGGCGTCACTTCCCGCAAGTCCTAATTCTCCACGGACATTGTAGGTAAGAAGGCTACCACGGCGTTTGGATAATTCGCCGCCGATGTAGGTAGTAAACTCATCATATACTTCGGAAGTAGGGAAATTTAATGTGCTTGGCTCAGAGCTTCCACGACCATCCGGACCGTAGTCCAGTCCGGGAACTTGGGATGCCAATCTAAACCGGCGTTTCTCGAAAGTAACGAAGGCGGTCAGCCCGAACTTAGCCCAATCTTGGAAACCTTCCCGCAAGGCCAACGCAAAGGTATTCTTTAAATTCCAAGAGGAAGTCTGGTCATTCAAAGATGCGTCCATACCATAAAGATGAGTGTAGCAGGTATCGATCCCGGCATCATTAGAGATAAAGCGTCTGCGGTTATCTTCGTAATCGATGGTATGGATGATACTGGAAACCGGAATGAATACCTCTTTTACGTTCCCTTCCTCATCGGTTTCTTCCAATTCCTTAGTAAAACCGAGATTGTATCTCTGTGTCAGGAAATATTGTTTTCCACGGACACGGTTCCATGTGTCCGTGTAACGGACAGGGTATGATTTACTATCGATATTTCTTTGATTCTCGGCCAAGTCATCGGGATTCGTGATATACTGGTCATTTGTAAGTCCACCGTTCTCGTAGTTTACGAAATTGAAATTACTTAAATAAGCGTTTAACTCGTAACGGTCGGTGATATAACTTCCGAAAAAACGATAACTTAATAATTTATTACCGTTGGAGTTATAATATCCGCGGCTATAGATATAATCCATCTCGCCACCGACATTGATCTTTTTGCCAAAGTTCATGGTCAATACCCCTTTCAGTCGGTCCATCTTATTCTGGCTGGCTCCTCCTGTCGTATAAGTCACTTGGGTATAGGGTACTTTGGTATCGTAGAAATAAGCGTTTGTTGGGGTCGTGATATAATAATCATAGGCATCGGCGAAGATGAAATCACGTTCCTCCTTACGTTCGTTAAAAATACGGGTTTGCGCCGGCGATCCCACATTCGCCAGATAACCTACGGCCAATGAGTTCGCTTCCACCAACGTACTATTCCCGAAATTTAATCGATTGGTATCCATAGGAGCGATATAACGTTCTCCCAAAAGAGGCGTGAGCCGATAACCGATGATTCGTTTTGATTTCAGCGCCGCGCTATCTGTTTGCAGCAAGCTATCCGGTATTTCCTTGTTTGAGGATGATAAATTAGATAACGAGAATCCACCTCGTCCTCCCCGGCTCCCGGAACGTCCTTGCGCATGCGCGGAAGCCGCCGTTCCTATCAGAAAAAGTAATATGTATAGATAATACTTCATGGGTTGCAAAGATATAACAAAAAATAATGTGCCAATTATAAAATATGCCAATATGCCAATCAGAAAACTTAATTGGCATATCGGCACATCAATGAATGAGCTTCTTATATTTTCTGTATAATCTCCATTCCTTTCTTAATGGCAGCCTCGTTCATCGGCAACAAATGATGGTGACGCTCGGGCAAGGATTTCTTCAATCCTAGCATGACGTTCTCCAATTGAACCATCGGGACGATATTAAGCAACCCGCCTAAGATCAACATATTGAATGCCTTCTCGTTCTTCATCTCGGTAGCGGCGTCCATGGCATCTACCCGATATACGTTAATATCCGTACGTTTCGCTGGCGTATGGATGCCATAACCATCGTAAATCAAGATACCGCCCGGTTTCACCTTGCTCTCGAACTTATCCATGGAAGGTTGGTTCAAGATAATAGCGATATCATATTCATTCAATACGGGTGAGCTGATACGCTCGTCGCTCAAGATAACGGTTACGTTGGCCGTACCGCCACGTTGCTCAGGTCCGTATGAAGGCATCCAGCTAACCTCCTTGCCTTCCATCAAACCGGAATAGGCCAAGATCTTACCCATAGACAATACACCTTGTCCACCGAAGCCTGCTATAATTATTTCTTGTTTCATTGTCGTTTACCGTATTACTTATTCAACATTCTTTAAGTCGCCCAGCGGGTAGAAGGGGAACATGTTCGCTTCCATCCATTTATTGGCTTTTTCCGGAGTCATCTTCCAGCCGGATGAGCAAGTGGAGACGAACTCTACCACAGAAGTACCCTTACCGGCCATAGCGTTCTCGAAAGCCTTACGAAGCATCTTCTTCGCTTTCCGTACGGCTGCGGCCGTCTGTACGCTTTGGCGTGTTACCAAGCAAGTTCCTTCCAATTGGGCTAATAAATCACCGATCTTCAGCGGGTAACCGTTCAAGGCGATGTTGCGTCCGTAAGGACAGGTAGCCGTGGGCATACCTTCCAGTGTAGTCGGAGCCATCTGTCCGCCGGTCATACCATAGATCGCGTTATTTACGAATACGATCACGATATTCTCGCCACGGTTGGCTGCATGAATCGTCTCGGCCGTACCGATAGCCGCCAAGTCACCATCTCCTTGATACGTGAATACCATCTTCTCCGGATTCAAGCGTTTAACAGCAGAAGCTATGGCTGGCGCACGTCCGTGGGCTGCCTCGATCCAATCGATATCCAAGTAGTTATATGCGAATACGGCACATCCCACGGGGGAGATACCGATTGTCTTATCTTCCAGACCCATATCGGCTATAACCTCGGCGATTAACTTATGTATCACACCGTGGCTGCAACCGGGGCAGTAGTGCATGGGATTTTCATTCATCAATCTGGGCTTTTCATACACCAGATTTTCCGGTTTAATTATATCGTTGAGTTCCATAATCTTTAATTATTAATGTATATATCTTAAGACATATTGCACCAGCCGCAATACGATCGCCGCCCCGCCACAATACAAGAATACGGCCTTATCGCTAACAGCGAAGTAACATACCACGGCAGCTATGGCCAGTAGCATAAAAAACAGCGTCAATATCTCGTCAGCTTTACTTCCTCGTGTCATACGGATCAGAATAATTTTTCCTTCAGCGCGTTCAATACCTCATCCGGGGTGAATACGATTCCACCCAATCGGCCAAAGTGCTCTACCTTCACCTTACCATTTACGGCTAGGCGAACGTCCTCTACCATCTGTCCGGCGTTCAACTCAACCGATAACATACCTTTTACCTTATCCGCATAAGCGGCGATCACTTTTGTCGGGAACGGCCATAACGTGATCGGGCGTAACAAGCCAAGCTTGATACCTTCCGCACGGGCGATCTCGACTACCTTCTGGCAAATACGGGCGGAAGAACCGAACGCGATCAATAGATAATCAGCGTCCTCACATTGGAACTCCTCGTAACGAACCTCGTTTTCCTCGATCTTGCGATATTTCGCTTGGAAACGGATATTGTTCTCTTCCATCTTCGCCGGGTCTAGCTCCAAGGAAGTGATGACGTTACCTTTGCGTCCGCCCTTCTTTCCTTGTACGGCCCAAGGACATTGAGCGATAATCTCTTCCTCGGTACGGCGGGGTTGATAGGGAGGCAATACCACCTTCTCCATCATCTGTCCGATGATACCGTCCGCCAAGATAATAGCGGGGTTATTGTATTTGAAAGCCAGATCAAAACCAAGACCGACGAAATCAGCCATCTCCTGTACGGAAGATGGAGCCAAGGTTATCAAGCGATAATCGCCATGACCACCGCCTTTCACGGTCTGGAAATAATCAGCCTGACTCGGCTGGATCGTTCCTAATCCGGGACCGCCACGCATAACGTTCACGATCAGACAAGGAAGCTCCGCTCCCGCGATATAAGAAATACCTTCTTGTTTCAAGCTCACGCCCGGACTGGAAGAAGAGGTCATCACTTTCTTTCCAGTGCCAGCTCCGCCGTATACCATATTAATAGCGGCTACCTCGCTCTCCGCTTGTAAGACTACCATGCCGGTCTTTTCCCACGGCATCTCTGCCATAAGGGTTTCCAATATCTCCGACTGCGGAGTGATCGGATAGCCGAAGTAACCGTCCACGCCATAGCGGATAGCCGCATGGGCGATGGCCTCGTTACCCTTCATTAATTTTATATCTTCTGCCATATCTTGATATAACTTTATATTTTTACTTTGTAGATCGTTAGACAACCGTCCGGACAAACTAACCCGCAACTAGCGCAACCGATACATGCGTCCGGGTTCTTCATGTACACATAGTGATACCCCTTGTTGTTTACTTCTCGTGGGTGCAACTCCAGTACATCCGACGGGCAGGCTACTACACAAAGGTTACATCCCTTGCAGCGCTCTGTGTTTACAACAACAGCTCCTTTTATTTTCGCCATAATACTTGTTTATTTAAAATCTAAATGTAACACATTTCTATTGAGGCATCAAAGTTAGTAAAAAATTACTCGTTGCCAAGATTATAACGTTTCATTTTGTTGAATAGCGTCTTTCTACTGATATTTAACACCTCGGCGACTAGGGTACGGTTATAGTTACTTTTGATACTTCTTTATCACTTTATTGGTATAGAGAGGATTTCGCTTATTGGAAAAGTACGATGTGCGATGATAAAATGTAGGCAAATAAGAATGGGCATCGTAAGCTCTTTACAATGCCCATTCTTACCATCTTATAATGGGCATTGTAATCTCCTTATAATGCCCATTGTAATATTGGGTTACGCCTTAGCGCTTTTTTGTGAGAGCTTTTCTAGGAAATATACGATCCCGAAACCTAAGATCATCAATCCGACGGCCTCCCAAACAAACTGATTCGGAGCGATATTCGCCTCAACCAACGGCTTGGTCATGCCATGGCTATCCACATAGGTCTCGATCGTTTCTTTCCAAGGCCATACCTTGTTAAGCGAACCCAACATGAATCCGGCCAATACGGCGATCGTTATATCATGGAATTTACGAAGGGCGAATGACAACACGCGGGAGAACGTCGTGATACCAATAGCCGCACCCCCTATAAACACCAACATAACGGGAACGTTAAACGTCTTGACCGCCTCCATGATATAGAAGTATTTTCCGAGCAACACTAAGATAAAGCTACCCGAGATACCCGGCAAGATCATGGCGCAAATAGCGATCGCCCCACAGAGGAAGATAAAGAGTAAATTACTCGGAGTCTCGGCGGGAGTCGCCACGGTGATATAAAAAGCGATCATCGCCCCGACAACGAAACTCAAGATCGTCTTCCAGTTCCATTGCTTGATATCCTTAGAGACGAACCAAGTAGAGGCCAGCACCAAGCCAAAGAAAAAAGACCATACCAAGATCGGGTGATACACCAAGAGATACGTAATGATCTTCGCCAGCGAGAATATGCTGATACCGATACCGGCCACGATAGAAAGCAAGAAATTAGCGTTGATCCCTTTCCAGAAGGCCGCTATTTTCCCCGTGAATAATTGTTTCAATGTCGTCCCGTTAATACTTTTGATAGAGTCGATCAGTTCCTCGTAGATACCTACGATAAAGGCGATCGTTCCTCCCGACACACCGGGAACGACATCCGCCGCTCCCATACCCATACCTTTTAATACTAAAAAACCGTAGTCCTTGAGATTTCGTTTGTTAGGCATATTACATTATTAATTGTCTAATTACTGTTATCTTTATTCTTTAAAAACTCTTTTACCAGATCCTCGGGTTGGATATGTTTCTTCTCTTTATCGGGATCGATGGTAAAGTCAGCGAACATGTCCGATCCAAATTTGCGAAACAAGCGGAAAAGATCATCTTCGGATATTTGGCTGACATGATCTGTGAAATTCTCCAGATCCTTGTTATGCAGATAAGCCATAGCCAAATGGATATGAATCAGCGGGGTCTTCGGGTTGATTTGAAGGACTTTCTTGTAATAAGAGATCGCCTTGTCTACCTCTCCCTTAGAAAGCAAATATTCCCCGGCATGAATCAAGCTGTTGCATTCCTCTTGAGTTTCCGGATCGATACTATTGCTATCGATGATCTTGAATATCTTATTCGTAATTTCGATAGCCTCCTCCTTTTTCCCGCTATCAAGCAAGCAAAGCGCTAAAAGAGAAAGGAGACGGACATTGTTCGGATACAATTGCGCCGCCTTGAATAACTTGTTGGAAGCCTCGTTGTCACGTCCGGTCTCGGTACAACAACGGATATAATTGATATAATTGGTCGGCCCATCCTCCATATCCGGATCGTTTATGATCGTGGAAAGCAGTTGGTAAGCCTTCTCATATTGCTCCAGCTTCATATAACATTCCGCCATGAGTGGAGAGATACGGCGCATCACCTCCTCATCACCCTCGATTTCTTGATATTCCTCGATCGCCTTCTCATAGCTCTCGTTCATATACAGGCAGTACGCTTTCAATATTTTCAGTTCCGTATCGGAATCATCACACGTCAAGGCGAAGTCGAAAGCCTCGATCGCTTTCTCGTAATCGCCAACCATGGAATGTAGCCTTCCCAACGTAAACCAATACTCGTATGAGAAAGGATTCTTATCGATTAGCTCATTACATAACTTGATCGCCCGGGGAACGTCTCCTTCCGTCTCGAGGATGTAGCAAAGCTCATTCTTAAGGATCAAGTTATCCGGAAATAAAGCCAAGCCACGGTCCACGAAATCGCGGGCCTCTTTGTTCATGTCTAAATCATTCAGGATGGGGGAGATGTACTCGAAGACTTCCTCCAAATAGTCACAATCCCTAGTGATCAACTCTTCCGTGATCTCCAGAACCTTGGGATATTGGTTGAGCGAGCAATAGCATTCCATTTTTAACATATCCAGATCTTGGTTATCAGTCTCCGCTATATTCTCGAGCAGAGCGAGAGCGCTCTCATAATCCTCGTTATACGCGAATTGCCTGCCTTTCTTGATTTGCAAGGCGGAATTACCGGGATGAAGCTTTAGCCCGAGGGCTAAGACTTCATCAAAGTAAGTATAATCGTTCGAATCTTCAAAGCTGTCCAACATTTCATCGATTTGATCAGCGTCGAAATAAGGCTCCTTACCCTCTTCCTTCGCTGAAAGATAATGTTGTAACAAGCGTGAGATATCGTCTTTTTTCATTTACTATTCTTTATTTATTAATCTTGCTCCACGTGTCTTTTAGCCCTACGGTACGGTTGAATACCAAGTTGTCGGGGGTGGATTCGCTATCTATGTTGAAATAGCCGATACGCTGGAATTGAAGGTAGGAAAGCTTGGGCAAGGTAGCCACGAACTTCTCTACGTAACAGTTTTTCCGGATCTCCAAGGAGTTCGGGTTGATGATTTCCTTCATGGCCTCTAGCGGGGAGCAATTCTTCTCCTCCCGGATAGCGGCCAATTCGTCTCTGGGGTTCTCCACCTTCCAAAGGCGGTCGTATAAGCGTACTTCCGCTTTTTGGCAATGGGCGCAGCTTACCCAGTGCAAGGTACCTTTTACTTTACGGTTAGCGTCCGGCATACCGCTACGGGTATTCGGATCGTATTCGCAATATACCTCGGTAATCTCACCGTTCTCGTCTTTCTTGCAGCCCGTACATTTTACGATATAGGCGTTCTTCAGACGAACTTCCTGTCCCGGTGTCATCCGGAAATATTTCTTGGGAGCGTCTTCCATGAAATCCTCACGTTCCATCCACAACTCACGGCTGAACTCGATCGTATGGCTGCCGGCTTCCGGATCTTCCGGGTTGTTGATCGCTTCCAGCTCCTCCACCTGTCCTTCCGGATAGTTGGTGATAATCAGTTTCACCGGATTGATCACGGCGGATACACGGATGGCGCGGGCATTCAGATCCTCGCGTACGGCGCTTTCCAGCAAGGCGAACTCGTTCAGGGCGTCGTAAGTCGTATAACCGATCTTGTCGATGAACTTACGGATAGACTCCGGAGAGTAACCCCGGCGGCGGAAACCGCAGATGGTCGGCATACGGGGATCATCCCAGCCGTTTACCAAGTTCTCTTTTACCAATGTAAGCAGGTTACGCTTGCTCATCAGCGTGTAGCTTAGGTTCAATTTGTTGAACTCAGTCTGTCGGGGGCGGTTGTCGTTCAAGTCCTCGCCTTCCTTTAGCCAATCGATAAACAAATCATACAGAGGACGGTGTACGACAAACTCCAAGGTACACAAGGAATGCGTCACGCCCTCGAAGAAATCGCTCTGTCCGTGGGCGAAGTCGTACATCGGATACGCTTTCCACGTCGTACCCGTACGATGGTGCGGATGGTTAACCACCCGATAGATGATCGGATCGCGGAAGTGCATGTTCGGGTTTGCCATGTCTATCTTCGCGCGAAGTACCATGGCACCTTCCGCTATCTCACCCGTGTTCATCTTCTTGAAGAGAGCTAGGCTTTCCTCGATCGGACGGTTGCGATACGGGCTCTCGATGCCCGGTTGTGTAGGCGTGCCCTTTTGCTGGGCTATTTGTTCGGATGTCTGCTCGTCAATATATGCTTTACCTTCCTCGATGAGGCGGATCGCGAAATCCCACAATTGCTGGAAGTAGTCGGACGCGTAATAAATATTTCCCCACTGATATCCCAGCCATTGGATATCCTCCTTGATCGCCTCCACGTATTCCTCATCCTCCTTCGTCGGGTTCGTGTCGTCGAAACGGAGGTTGCAGATACCGCCATGGCGTTCAGCGATGCCGAAATCTAGGCAAATGGCCTTCGCGTGGCCGATGTGAAGGTATCCGTTGGGCTCGGGCGGGAAACGGGTTTGTACACGTCCTCCGTTCTTGCCTTCCGCTAAATCTTTCTCTACGGCTGCCTCAATGAAATTCAGGTTCTTCTTGCCTTCTTCTTCGTTTGTATTGATATCGCTCATACTTAAAAATTGATAGTTTTTCTTCGAATGGGGCAAAGGTAGCGATTTCTTTTTAAAATAGGCTGATGAGCAGGGCTATATTTAGGACGGTTACCATCGTTCCCAACAGCAAGAGGATGATGGTCGTAGAGCGGCTGTTCGCGTAGACACCCATGACCTTCTTGCTGGAAGTGAGGTACACTTGCGTGAAGACCGTGATCGGCAATTGCACGCTCAACAACATCTGCGACAGGATCAATCCCTTGAACGGATCGCCGATCAGGAATATGATGGCCAAGGCGGGGACGAACGATAGCAGGACTCCCAGCTTTGAGTGGAGGTCGGTATGATTGTACGCCTCGCCATAGAATCCGGCGAAGATGGAAGCCCCGGCGATACCGGATGTGATGGTCGAGGAGATACCCGCCAGTAATAGGGCGGCGGCGAAAATCACCCCGGCGTTGTTTCCTACGAGGGGTACCAATAACTGTTGCGCTTGGTCCAGCTCGTCTACGGCGATGTTTTGCTTGAAGAAGGTAGAGGCGGCCAAGATGATCATCGCCGAGTTGATCGCCCAGCCGATCACCATGGACAGGAGCGTGTCGTAGAACTCGTACTTCAGTTGTTTCTTGATGACCGACTCGTCCTCTAGGTTCCATTCCCGGCTCTGTATCACCTCCGAGTGCAGGAACAGGTTGTGAGGCATCACGACGGCTCCCAGTACGCTCATGATGATCAGCATGGAGTTCTCGGGGAAGGTGGGTTTCACCCAGCCTACCACGGCCTGCCCCCAGTCTACGTCGACCAACGCCAGCTCGTATAGGAACGAGAGCCCGATAATGGACACGAACGTGATGATCCAGCGTTCGGTCTTGCTGTATGTATTACTGAATAGCATGGCGAGGCATACGATGGTGACGATCACCGCTCCCGCCTTGATCGGCATACCGAACAGCATCCGGAGGGCGATGGCTCCACCGAGTATCTCGGCGAGGGAGGTGGATACGCTGGCGAGCATGGCCGATCCTAGGATCGGGCGGCTTAGCACGCGCGGCATGTATTTGTTGGTCGCCTCCGAGAGGCAGAGGCCGGTCACGATACCGAGGTGGGCCACGTTGTGCTGGATAATGATCAGCATGACGGACGAGAAGGTGACGACCCACAGGAGGGCGTAGCCGAACTCGGAGCCTGCCGCGAGATTCGTCGCCCAGTTTCCGGGATCGATAAAGCCTACGGTGACAAGTAATCCGGGGCCGATATATTTTAGCAAATCCAATGCCCCGGAGCGGGGGCGGTGGTTGATCTTCAGTTTGTCTAGTAAGTTCATGTTTGTATAGATACTTTTAAATTAAAAAACAGCGTAAAGATACGAATAGTTTCGTTGTTACCCAACGGTGGCCGGAAATACGTTCGTACGGCCGATGGCGGGTATCCGTACGGCTGTCCTCTTGTAGCTGCCCGGCTGTCCGTCCGTATCCGTACGGCTACAAAGATGTAACTACTCGGCTACAAAGATGTAGCTGCCCGGATACAAAGATGTAGCTACTCGGATACAAAGATGTAGCTGTACGGATACGCGGGTGTACCCGTACGGTCGCGCCCGTGTATCCGGGCTTGTGTGTCCGCGTATCCGCCCGGCCGCGTGTCCGCGTTTATGCGGATACGGTAAACGAGCTACGGGAATGTCAACACGAAGGTGGTCTGCCGCTGGGCCGGGTTGCTTCTCAATGCGATGCTGCCGCCGGACAAGCGCATGATCTGTCGTGAGATGGACAGCCCGATACCGCTTCCACCTTCTTTCGTGGTGAAGAACGGCACGAATATATGCTCGGCTTCCTCGGGGGGGATGATGGGGCCGTTGTTCGTCACTTCTAGGATAACGGCCTCGTTGGGGTCGCAATACGCCTTGAACAAGATAAGGCCGTTTTCTTGCTCGTGCCCGATCGCTTGCATGGCGTTCTTCAAGAGGTTCAAGACTACTTGCGTGATCAGGTTCTCGTCGGCGTAGACGATCAAGTCCTCCGGTTCCACGTCGATACGAATGGTTATGTTCGGGTAGTTATTGTGGTGGCGGGCCAACCGCGTGAGCCGTTCGGCGAACTTATTGACGTAGAATAAAGAGGGCTGAGGCGTCGGTATATGTGTAAACTTACGGTACGACTCGACGAACGCGATCAAGCTCTTTCCGGTAGAGCTGATTACCTCCAAGCCGCCCCGTATCTCCTCGTCGACATTCTGGTGGAGGGAAAGCAAGGTGTCGCTCAAGGAGGTGATAGGGGTGACGGAGTTCATGATCTCATGGGTCAAGACCCGTGTCAGTCGTATCCATGACTCGATCTCCTTATCGTCCAGCTCGCTGTTGATATCATTGATCGCAATGATGCGGACGTGTTTCTCTTGGAGCGTCATCTCGGAGACACGGACCGAGAGATGTACCGTGCCCCGCTCGTTGATAAAAGAGATCTGATGTTTCTCGCCGGGACGAACGTCGCTGATGAGGCGCTCTAGATTCTCGTCGATACGTCCGAGCTGGCGGGCATGGGTAAAGACCGTCAATCCCAGCAGTCGCAAGGCCTCGTTGTTGGTCTGGAAAATATTGCCCTTATCATCTTCTACGATGATACCCGTATTCACTTGGTTCATGATCAACTCGTAATATTTCTCTTTCTGGATCGCCTCGGCTTTCGCTTGAAAAAGTATTTGGGTGATGCGGTTTAAGGACTCGCTAACCAGCTTGTCGTTGGAGGAGCGCCCCCGGGTAGCGTACTTGAAGGCGTAATCGCTATTGTCGATCGCGTCGAACATGAAGGCTACCTTTTGCGCGTTCCGCTTGAACAAAAGGCTGATGCCCCGCAAGGCAGCCAGCCATCCGATGCCTAAGAACAGGAACCATCCCCATTCTTTCTCCAAGGCCTGGTAGGTGAGTGCCGCCGTCAGCCCGATAGCGAGGGCGAGGCGGAAGGTGAGGCTGTAATAAATGCCTTTAAAGTTCATACCGCTTGATCTTATTATAAAGCGTTTGCCGTGAGATACCCAACTGGTTCGCCACGAGCGAGAGATTACCGCCAAATTTATCCATGGCGGCCTTGATCATAGTATACTCCATTTCCTCGAGCGTAGTGATGTCATTCTTGACGGGCGCCTCCCGCTTACGAGGGAAATCGAAATTGCTGCCATCTAAAGTATCACCATCGGCAATGATAATCGCTTTCTCCACGGTATGTTCCAGTTCGCGGATATTACCCAGCCAAGGTTGGGCTTTCAGCTTTTCCTTGGCGTCGTCGGTGAGGGCCATGGGCTTTTTACCGTAGATATTGGTATATTTCGTGATGAATATCTCAGCAAGCGGTACGATATCCTCCGGCCGCTCCCTCAAGGGCGGGATCTCTACGTGTATCGTATTGATACGATACAGCAAGTCCTCGCGGAATTGCTCTTTCTGTACCATCTCCTGCAAGTCCCGGTTCGTGGCGCAGATCAGGCGGATATTGATGGGGATCGGGGTATTGCTACCTACCCGTACGATGCTCCGGCGTTGCAAGGCGGTCAGTAATTTGGCTTGCAGATGATAAGACAGGTTACCGATCTCGTCGAGGAACAAGCTTCCGTTGTTCGCTACCTCGAACTTACCGGGGCGATCCGTCCGGGCGTCGGTGAAGGCCCCTTTTACGTGTCCGAACAGCTCGCTCTCGAACAGCGTCTCCGTGATAGCGCCCATATCCACCGGTACCATGGCCTCATCCTTGCGGGGGGATAGCAGGTGTATTTCCCGGGCCAGCATTTCCTTACCGGTTCCGTTCTCTCCCGTGATTAATATATTGGCGTCTGTCTTGGCTACTTTCTCTATCAGCATCCGTAGTTGCTGCATGGCGTTGCTGTCTCCCCAGAACATACCGCTTTCCTTGGATACCAACTGCTTGTTGCCGACACCGCCTTTATGATTGGCCGAGCGGATTTGGTAAGCGGCTTGCAAGGTTTCCAATAATTTAGCGTTGTCCCAAGGCTTTACCACGAAATCGGTAGCCCCTTCCTTGATTCCTCGTACCGCCAGATCGATGTCGGCGTAGGCGGTAAAGAGAACGACTTGTATCGAGGGATAAGCCTTCTTGATCTCGGAGAGCCAGAACAACCCCTCGTTGCCGCTGTTTATACCGGCGCTGAAATTCATGTCGAGCAATACGACATCCACGTTCTCGTCGTGCAGCGTGTTTTTTATCTTGTTCGGGGTAGAGATGGTGATAACCTTCTCGAAGCAAGTTCCTAACAGCATTTGTACGGCGGTCAGGATACCTTTATTATCATCCACAACTAGTATAGTGCCTTGTTTTGCCATGTCATGTCCATTTATACGGGCAAAGATACTCGATCTGGTCGATACTTCCTAAACCAGATACATCCTATTTCTGTTTCATATACCGTATGGATAAAGAAATAACGAATATAAATGGTCAGACGGGAGGGAATATCCCGGATGGCTTGCCAATCCCTAGCCGTTATTGGGCGATCCTAGCGATTGGGCTTGGTGTTACCGTGTCGGTGTTGGATGGGGCGATCGCAAACGTGGCTTTACCTACGATTGCCGGCGATCTCCATACGAGTCCGTCTGCTTCTATATGGGTGGTGAACGCTTATCAGTTGGCGATCACGATTTCTTTGCTGTCGTTATCGTCGATGGGAGAGATCTGGGGGTATCGGAAGGTGTATACGATCGGGTTGCTGTTATTTAGCTGTACCTCTTTGGCCTGCGCTTTATCCGATTCCTTGTTTACGCTGATTATCGCCCGTACGCTACAAGGTTTTGGCGCCGCTGCCATAGCGAGCGTGAATACGGCCTTGATCCGTATTATTTATCCCAAACGTTTTCTGGGGCGAGGTATGGGGATTAATGCCTTGGTGGTATCCGTATCGGCCGCCGCTGGTCCTACGATAGCCGCTGGTATATTGTCCGTGGGGAACTGGCCTTGGTTGTTCGCTATAAATATCCCGATAGGTATTACCGCTTTGATATTGAGCTTTAAGTTCTTGCCGCAAAATCCGGTGAAGGCTGTCGGACGTAAGTTTGATGTTACGGCGGCACTCATGAACGCATTGACATTCGGTTTGGTGATAGCGATTATCGAGGCGTTCACGCATGATGTACATATCTCATTGATAATAGCGGCGATTGTTATCGTATTGTTCTGTGGGTATTTCTATATCCGGAGAGAGGAACGGCAGGCATATCCATTATTGCCGATAGACTTGCTGCGTATTCCTCTTTTTACCCTTTCTATCATTACGTCTGTGTTTTCTTTCATCGCTCAGATGCTGGCTATGGTCTCTTTCCCGTTTTTCTTGCAGCGGGTACTGGGACGCGATGAGGTGGCGACCGGCTTATTATTGACTCCTTGGCCTTTGGCGACAATGGTGTGCGCCCCTTTGGCCGGGATCTTGTCGGAGAAAATGAATGCCGGGGTCTTGAGTGGTATCGGGTTGATTATCTTCTCGGGAGGGTTGTTCTCGTTGGCGGAATTACCGGCGCATCCTTCCGATCTGGATATTATCTGGCGCATGGCGCTTTGCGGTTGTGGCTTCGGGTTGTTCCAGACTCCTAACAATAGCCTCATGATCGGGGCCGCTCCGGAAAGTAGGAGTGGAGGGGCTAGTGGCATGTTGGGTACGGCCCGTTTGCTGGGACAAACTTGCGGGGCTTCGCTGGTAGCCTTGATGTTTAAGTTATTTCCCGGCCATAGCATGCCCGCGGCGTTATGGCTGGGAAGTGTGTTGGCCTTGATCGGGGCGGTTATTAGTTTCTCCCGGATCAATCGTAAGGCTTGATCGGATTAGGCGAGATGCGATTTTACCTGCATTTTCGCCCGGTATCCCAGCAGGCATACAGAGCATAAGAAGCCTAATGGGTAAGCCATCCAAATCCCGGCGATACCCCAATGGAATGTGAATCCCAATAGATATCCGGCAGGTATGGCTATGATGAAATAAGCGAGAAACGAGATCCACATAATCGCTTTCACGTCGGCTAGCCCTCGTAAGGAGTTCGCTAAAATGATTTGTGCGCTGTCTCCTATTTGATAGAGCATCAATATGGGGAGTAGTGTCTTCACGATTGCGTTGACATGAAGATTATCCGTAAATATTAATCCAAGCCAGGATTGGGTCATGAATAAGGTGGTGCAGACAATACAAACGACAATAAGCCCTAGATGAAGCCCGGCAATGGTGATCTTACGCACCATATACCAGTCGTTCGCCCCTTTATAATAACTGGTACGAATCGCTACGGCGGCTCCAAGACCTAAATAGATGGTAAAACTGATCGTTGATATGGTAATGGCTATTTGATGGGCGGCAAGCTCAAGGCTACCCAGCCAACCCACCATGATGGCGGTGACGCAGAATGTTCCCGCTTCCAAGCCTTGTTGCAGACTGATCGGCCAGCCTATGGAATTCAGCCTTCTCCAACTTTGCTTATTGATACGAATATGGGTGAAACCTTTCCGGTAAGGCTTATAGTCGGTTCGCAGCATGAATACGGCGATGAAAAGCAATAGCATGATGATACGCGAGATAAAGGTGCTTATACCTGCCCCGAGCAGTCCGAGTTCCGGCATTCCGCATTTTCCGTAAATGAGGATATAGTTGCCGATGATATTCAGCAGATTCCCTGTCAATAGGACCCACATGGATATGGATGGGTTGGCTATGCCTTCCACGAATTGACGGAATGAATTATAAAGCATTACGAATATGATCGAGACTAATGAGACTGCGAAATAAGGTCTTATCAATGGCAAGAGTTCTTCGGGTTGGCCTAAAGAGTCTAGGTTTAGGTAAATCCCCAGTAAGACGGCTATCAATAATAAGGTGGTAGTCATATTGGCAACCAGACTGTTTTTGAGCCAGCCTCCGATCACGATCTTTTTATTCATCGCTAAATTCTGTCCGATCAGCGGGGTAAGATTATAGGAGAATCCGGTTCCCATTATGATAAATGCGTTTATTACATTATTGACGAACGATGCCGCCGCTAGTTCCTCCGTACTGTGTTGTCCCACCATGATGGTGTCTGCCAATCCGGTGATGATAGCCCCCAATTGTCCAATGATGATAGGTACCCCTAGCATTACTAAGGATTTATAATATTGTTTGTAACCCGCTATTCTATTGTACATATGTATTGTTCTGTTATTAATGATGGTGTAAAAATCCTTGATCGTATATGCCGGATATACGATAGAGTTGTTTTAAATGAAAATGTAAAGATAAATTAGAAGGAATAGGGTGCGGATACGGTAGAGCCTCTCGTAGTCCAATGGACGAACAAGATGCTTTTAGTCGTAAAAAAATAATATTCGAATTTACAGCTCATACCTCTTCTTTGATTTAGCGGCGCAAAATTACGTAAAATCACTGGAATCCGCAAACCTTCAAAATTACCTTTGTTTTTGGGATCGCACTTTTTTTATATCTTTACGGATATAAGATAAATGAATGATTATGGATCAGTTCGTAGAACAATTAAGGCAGGTGTCTCCTTTATCAGATGAGATCGTGGGGCAGCTGTTGGAAGAAATGAAAGAGGTTTCTTTTGCTAAGGGAGAATTATCGATTCGGGAGGGAGAAAGAGATCCGTTCGTTTGGTTCGTGAAAACCGGATTGGTCCGGGCTTTCGTGGAGCGTGAGGGGAAAGATATCTCGTTATGGTTCGCCTCAGATAGCGAGGTGATCAATTTTGTTTATCGGAATATCTCCGCCTATAATGTTCAAATGGTGGAGAACACGACATTATTGAGAATACCGAAAACGAAATTGGATTACCTATGCCGGAGCTCCCTTGAGTTGGCCAATTGGGGGTTGAAAATACAAGATTACTATCTTCGGGAATATGAGAACTATTTTATAAACGATAGTTGGATGGAAGCTCGTGAACAATATGAGTCATTGCTGAAAACCCGTCCGGACTTGATCTTGAAACTACCCTTGAAACATATCGCCTCCTATTTACAGATAACCCCACAGTCATTGAGCCGTATCCGTGCTTCCGTAAAAAAATAGGGAAAAGTCATTATTTATCATAGGGTAATTTTTCTTGTTTTCAATAGCCATATCTTCGCGTCGTTAAAAACGTGAAGTGGATAATATGAAAATGAGTGGAGAAAAGGCGATCCATCGCCAAGAGTTGGAGCGTGGTTTACTAACTCAAAAGATTTCAAGACTATTTCTGAAATATACGATACCGGGAGTAGCCGGCCTATTATTCCTCGGGATTCAGTCGGTGATCGATGGTGTGATATTAGGGCGGTTTGTCGGGGCGAACGCTTTGGCCAGCGTGAATCTGATCTTACCTTGCTATAGTTTGATGACGGCTTTGTCTATCGTGATAGGAGTAGGGTGTCAGACCTTGATCGGTATAAACCTCGGACGTTCGGATCGGCAAGAGGCGAATAACGCTATAACTACTTCGTTCTTGTTTCTTGGAGGAATATCCGTTTTGATTAGCGGGTTGATTTATATATTCGCCGGAGATATCGCCCGTATGTTAGGTGCGAATGACGTATTGGTTACGGGAGCCGTGGACTATATTCGTTCCCTTGTCCCGTTTTTCCCTTTATTATCATTGATGTTCTTAGGAGATTATATGATTAAGGCGATGGGGCATCCGCTTTATGCCATGATCGTAATGGGAAGTACGGTGTTGATTAATATCGGTCTGGATCTTTTGTTTATCCCGGTAATGGGTTTAGGGATTAAGGGGGCGGGATTGGCTACAGGTTTGGCCTTTACCTTGGGAGCGCTGTTCAATATTCCCCGGATGTTCCAGCGAGGGCAAGTCGTAGTGGTACAAAGAGGACGTTTCCGTTGGCCTTTGGTCTGGAATGCGTTATACAATGGCTCTTCGGAAGGAATATCCGAGCTATCTGCCGGAATCACGATTTTTTTGTTCAATATAACGATGATGCGATATTTAGGAGAGGATGGAGTCGCCGCCTTTACGGCGATTAACTATATCTTGTTTATCGCCACCACGGTATTCTTAGGGATATCCGATGGAATTATACCGATTATCAGTTATAATTTCGGGGCGGGAAGATTGGACCGGATCGAGAAAGTGCTGAGATTAGCAGGGCGTGTTAATTTTATGATAGGTATAACGTTATTCGCCATCTTATTCTTTTTCGGGCAACAGATCACGTCCTTTTTCTTTAAGGGAGGAGAGGCTTTGGACGCTTTGGCGATCGCTAATTACGGCATAACGATTTATTGCTTCACCTTCTTGATGAGTGGGCTGAATATATTGGCCTCCAGTTATTTCACGGCTATCGGCAACGCTAAGCTGTCGGTTGTTATCTCTATGCTGCGTAGCTTGGTATTCGTAACCTTTGGTATTATCGTTTATCCTTCTTTATTCGGCATCCAAAGTATTTGGTATAATGTACCGGTGGCGGAGTTGTGTACGTTATTTATCTCCTTTATGTTGGTAAGGAGAGAACTTTTAAAAGAGGCCGTGCTGAAAAATTAATCAGCACAACCTTCTTAATTTCTTATTCGATATTCTTCCGTATCTTGGTCAGATACTCTTTCATCTTCTCGGAATCCTTATCCTTGATGATTTCTTGCAAGATATGCAATTCCTCTTGTATCCGCTCGATTTGGCGAGGGGTACGGGGGTTGAAAAGGATCTCGGTCAATAGAAAATCGTCCTCGGACAAAAGGCCGCGGGCGATTTTCATATGGCGTTTGAAAGTGGTACCCGGGGCATCCTGATGCTTCATCGTAGCGGCAAATACCATAGTGGAGGCGAATGGGATACCTAGTGAGTAGGCTACCACTTTATCGTGCTCCTCGAACGTGTATTCGCAGATATGCAAGCGGAGGCTGGAATAAATATCCTTGAAGAAGATCTTGCCCAGATGATCGCCCTCGGAGATAATAATCGTATTCTCTTTCTCCAGTTGTCCCAGATTAGCGAATGTAGGTCCGAACATCGGGTGAGTGGAGACATACGGGAAACCGCATGTCTCATAAAACTCCTTCAAATAAGTCTTCACGGAAGCGATATCGGAAATAATGCAATATGGCTGCAAGTAAGGCATTACGGCCTTGAAAGCCTCTATCGTGTAACTTAACGTCACGCAGTTGATGACCAACTCGGGATTGAAATCCTTAACCTCTTCCGGGCTTTGTAGGCGAAGGGCGTTATAGATAAAACGCATACGTTTCGGATCTTTCTCCAATACGGCTACCTCATGATCAAAACTAAGCAGGTCGGTGAAGAAAGAACCCATCTTTCCTGCGCCTAAAATCAATATTTTCATCTTATAAATTATTGTTCGTTCATGATAATCATTTGCTGGCGCACGGATTCCTCATGGATCTCCTTCAAGATCTCCTTTACAAAGTCCGGGCTCAGGTCCATTTGCTCACCCATGCAGGAGCGTTTCTCTAAGATCTCGCTGTAGCGGGGAGACTGTAAGATCGGCATATTGTGCTCTTTCTTATAAACGCCGATCTCCTTGGAGATACGCATACGTTTAGCCAAAAGCTCCAATAATTGCTCGTCGATACCGTCGATCTGGCGGCGAAGAGCGGTCAGGTTCTCGGTAGTCTGGTTTACGTCACGGATCACCAATAGGTTCAATACGTAATCCAATACATCCGGGGTGATTTGCTGGGAAGCGTCGCTCCATGCGCAATCCGGGTTACAATGAGACTCTACGATCAAGCCGTCGAAACTCAAGTCCATCGCTTGCTGGCAAAGTGGGGCTACCAACTCACGCTTACCACCAATGTGACTAGGATCACAGAAAATAGGCAGGTCCGGCATACGGCGGCGAAGCTCGATAGGAATATGCCACAACGGAAGGTTACGGTAGATTTTCTTGTCGTATGAGCTGAAACCTCTATGGATAGCACCCAAACGATGAATGCCCGCTCCGTACAAACGCTCGAACGCTCCGATCCATAACTCCAAGTCCGGGTTAACCGGGTTCTTGATCAATACAGGTACATCAACCCCTTTTAACGCGTCGGCGATCTCTTGGACAGCGAATGGATTTACCGTCGTACGTGCTCCGATCCAAAGGATATCGATACCGGCTTTCAATGCCTCGAATACATGATCTTTAGTCGCTACCTCGGTAGATACCAGCATGCCGGTCTCTTTTTTCACTTTCTTCAACCAAGCCAATCCCTCGGCTCCGATGCCCTCGAATCCACCCGGTTTCGTACGAGGCTTCCAAATACCCGCACGGAATATCTTAACGCCTCTGGAGGCTAATCCTTGGGCTGTTTCTAACACTTGCTCTTCTGTCTCGGCGCTACAAGGGCCTGCGATTACGATAGGACGTTGTGTGTCAACTCCCGGTAATGCTAACGGTTCAATCTTCATTTCCATCTTTGTGATCTATATTTTAATTTTCAATTTTCAGTTATAAATTCTCAATTCTCTTCAAGGCTTCTTCTAAAGTCTCGTTCTTGCAGCAAAGGGAGATACGGATATAACGCTCGCCACGGCTACCGAAGATAAATCCCGGCGTAAGGAATACGTTTGCCTCGTATAGCACCTTGTTGGCGATTGCCTCGCCGCTCTCGGCGGAGTCGGGGATACGTCCCCAAAGGAACATACCTACTTGGTTCTCGTCGTACTCGCATCCCAAAGTACGCATGATTTGTCCGGCAAGGTTCCGGCGGCTACGATAGACACGGTTCATATTGTCGTACCACTCTTTCTTTGCGCTTAGGGCCTCTACCGCCGCATATTGCATCGGCTTGAACTGCCCGGAGTCGATATTGCTTTTTACCTTCAGTATCCATTGGACGAATTGGGCGTTGGAAGCCAGCATCGCCATACGCCAACCCGGCATATTATGAGCCTTACTCATGGAGTTCATCTCGATACAGATCTCTTTGGCTCCCGGTATGCTTAAGATACTTAGCGGATGCTCGTTCAAGATGAAGCTATAGGGGTTATCATTACATATAATAATACCGTGCTTCCGGCCGAAGGCCACCAGTTTCTCGTATAGCTCTACGCTAGCGTTCGCCCCTGTGGGCATATTCGGGTAATTGGTCCACATCAGCTTTACGTTGGAGAGATCCATTTTCTCCAGTTCCTCGAAATCCGGTTGCCATCCCAATTCCTCTTTCAACTCGTAAGGGATCAAACGAGCCTCTACTAGCTTGCTGACGGAACTATATGTCGGATATCCCGGGTTCGGAACCAGTACGCCATCCCCCGGATTCAAGAATGCCAGCGAGATATGCAAGATACCTTCTTTGGAGCCGATGAGTGGTTGGATCTCTGTTTTCGGGTCCAAGTCTACGTTATACCACGTCTTGTACCAATCGGCGAATCCCTTACGCAGTTCCGGTATGCCCACGTACGGCTGATAACCGTGCTCGTTCGCTTTGCGGGCATGTTCACACAACGTCTCGATGGTCTGTTCCGAAGGTGGAAGGTCGGGGCTGCCTACGCCAAGGTTAATGACGTTCTTGCCTGCGGCGTTCATCTCGGCTACTTCCTTCAGCTTCTTGGAGAAGTAGTATTCCTGTACGCTACCTACACGGTTAGCGGGTGTAATATTACACGCTTTGTTTTCCTTCTGCATATTCGCCTAATATTTTTAAGTCTTTTGTTAATGGTCTGATAGCGTCCAACGCTTGTTTGTAACGGGTGAAATCCGTGAAAGTAAGATCAATGTAGAACAAGTATTCCCATTCACGCCCGATAATAGGCAAGGATTGTATTTTAGAGAGATTCATGTCGTAAAAAGAGAGAACGGAGAGGACTTTGGAAAGGCTGCCGGAAGTGTGGGGAAGAGCGAATACGAGAGAGGATTTGTTTTTATCGGTTCCTCGAAGCATCTCATCCGCCGTCCAACGGTCCGCTATAGCGAGGAAGCGGGTGAAATTCCGTTTGTTAGTCTCGATCCCCTCGGCAAGGACTTCCATCTTGTAGATCTGGGCGGCCAGTTTCCCGCATATCGCCGCATGTCCTTTCAGTTGGTTCTCCGAGATCCACCGGGCACTCATGGCGGTATCTTCTTTCTCTACCACCTTGGCGTTGGGCAGAGTATCGAGGAAATCGGTACATTGCATCAACGCTATCGGATGGGAGTTGACCTCTGTTACCTCGTGTATCGAGGTTCCCGGAAGCGCTACTAAGGAATGGGAGATACGTAGCTTATACTCGCCGGTAACACTCAGCCCGCTCTCACGGATCAGCTCATGGTTTTGAAGGAGGCTTCCCGCTATCGTATTCTCGATGGCCATCATGCCTAGTACGGACGGGTCTTTCTTGATCGTCGTGATAACATCCCGAAACGTATTGCAAGGGATGATTTCTATTTCTTCACCTTCATGATAATTACGGGCGGCGATGTCGTGATACGAACCGGCTATTCCCTGTATTGCTACTTTCTTTTTCATCTTGTTTCTCTATTTTTACTCTAAACTGTTACAAACAAAAAAAGTCCCACCGAAACCGGCAGGACTTTATATTTTATTGATATTTATATTCAATCATCAACGCTTTACATACAAACTCCTGCCCTTACTCTGCTAAAGTAAAAGTAATAAAAGTAATATGTAAAGCTAAATCGATTCATTGTCTGTTTGTTTTTAAATACGCAGCAAAAGTAACGCTTTTTTGGAAACTACAAGCAAAAAGTGATATTTTTTTTCTGTTACATTTAAATTTTATCTTAACTGTTTCTGAACTTCTGTGGAGATACGCCTACGTACCGTTTAAAGTACTTACCGAAAAAGGATACATTCGGGAAGTTCAAGGAGTAAGATATCTCTTGGATAGTCAAGTCCGTAGCCATCAATTGCGATTTTGCGTCCATGATTATCATATCGGCTATGATATCGGATACGGAACGTCCGGTCTTTTGCTTGATGATCATGCAGAGATGCTGGGGAGAAATACTTAGTTGGCTGGCGTAAAAAGCCGTTTGTCGCTTTGAGGTATAATTTTTCATCACCAGTTGGATGAATTTCTTGTGGATCTCGTCGCTACGGGTCGTTATCTTGTTAGGCCATGATTTTCCTTGATACAAATCACTGATCCCATGGATCATGGTAAGCAGGATATGTTTCACCATCTCCCTGTTTATGGATTTCTCTTTCGCTTGTACCCGCTCTAGCAAATGGAAATAATCGTTAATGAAGTCCGCCCGGTCCTCACTCAGTGATATGATCGGATTCTCGTAGATAGTAGGTAAGGCGCTCATCGTAGACTTTATCATGTTCACGCAGTCCATGAACTCGGATGAGAATCCTATAAAGGAAAGGCGGAAACTCTCTTTCTGCTCACAGAACTGAATAATGCTTCCCGGCATCAAGGTGATGAAATCATTCGGTTTCAACGTGTACTCCGTCAAGTTGATGGAAGCCCGTAAATTTCCTTCAACGCATAACACGAAAATACCTGCTTTTAACCGGCAAGTCTGCTTGTAAAAGTTTAAGATTGCCTCGGTAATGTCGTTTCCTACGACATAATCCCGGGGCAAATCTAATTGTGGTAAGTTTGCGTTCATCCGTTAATTTATTAATGATTGAACACAAAAATAATAAAAGTGGTGTTGACTTACTGGATAATTTAAAAATAGACCAATTAATCCTTGAATCAGACTTATTCCGCTTGTGCTTCCTTATTTCTTTTATGCAAGCTTTTCAGTTCGAAGGATAGCATGACACGGAATATACCTATTATTAATAAGGCATAAGCGATCATGTAAACCAACGTGAAGGCCCCTAGGGCGGGTTGCCAGATAACACCGATGGAGCAAAGGATAGCCAAGATACCGAAGACCATGTACCAACCCCAGTTCCGTGTACCGTATCGTTTCAGGTCCATCGAGTAACCGGTAGCCGAGAAGCCTCTGAACATAAGCCAGAATGCCAAGACAAACGGAAGCACCTCCATGCTAAGTCCCGGGCTTGCCATCAAGAATATACCTAAGATCAAATCGATAATACCTCCGGCCAAATACCATCCCCAACTGCTGATACCCTTTTTGTTCGCCAAGGCGAAAGCGATCTCGAACAAGCCGCTTACGAACATAGAGACACTGAATAAGATACTAAGCGCTACGTAGCTCGCCAATGGCGCGAACATTAAATAAATAGCGACGATGATGTAAAGCAGTCCGACCAATAGTGATAACCACCAATTCTTGACCGCATAATCCATTTTATCAATAAATGTTTTCATATTGGATAATATTTGTATTGTAATTACCCAATTAACAAAGGGAAGGAAGAAAAAGTTCTGGGTATTTGTGGCTAGGATATCCTTAAAAACTTTGTCCTTTGGAAATTAATTCTTTTCTTTGACGTTTCAAATCAATATAGGTATATAAGTACGAGGATTATGATGAAAAATTTGATAGCGATAACTTGTTTTGTCGTGGCGTTGGTGTCTTGTAATAAGGTGGAACATAAGCTGGAAGGAAAATGGCAATTGAAAACCGTAGAGGCGAATGGGGTGGTCCAGACGGTGGATACGGTTTGGTATAACTTCCAGACCTCTTTGTTCGAGTACCAATTATATGACCCGGCAAAGGACGTATATCGTACGAATTTCGGTTATAAGACGTTGGAGGAAGATACGAGACTGGATCTGGAGTTGGTCAACTATGGAGGTACACCTTTGGAACAATTCATGCGTTATACGGATTGGACCTCACCTAAACAAACTTTCACGATCGAGCAGTCATCTGTGACGAATCTGGTAATGAGCTGCGAAGGAAGAACGTATACGTTTAAGAAATTCTAAGATATCATGTGCTGTTTGATCTCAGTCCCTCATAAGGAGTACTCCAGTACTCCCTAGGAAGTACTGCGATACTCTTTGCGGAGTACTGGAGTACTTCTTACGAAGTACTCTCAGCGATGTTAGATCATGCGATCAAATCCGCTTCTATAGCTTGCGCCACCTTGATTAAATCGGCGGGGGCTATCTGTATCTGCAAGCCTCGTTGTCCGGCGCTTACATAGATCTTATCGAAGCCGGATGCCGTAGGATGGATATACGTAGGGAAATGCTTTTTCATGCCGATAGGCGAGCATCCTCCCCGGATATAACCGGTGAGTGGTAACAACTCTTTCACGGGGATCATCTCACATTTCTTGTTCCCGGATACCTTGGCCGCCTTTTTCAAGTCCACCTCGTCCGCTCCGGGGATCACGCATACGAAATAACCGCTCTTATCGCCATGCAAGATCAAGGTCTTGAATACTTGGGCGATATCTTCCCCTAGCTGCTCCGCTACATGCGTAGCGCTCAGATCATTCTCGTCTACTTCATAAGGCACGAGCTGGTAGGCGATCTTAGCCTTGTCCAGCAGGCGTGCCACGTTTGTCTTATTAATCTTCTCTTTCATCGTTTAGATCCCTTTCATGGATAATTGAACACGTTTTCTGGATAGGTCTACGCTTAGAACCTTCACCTTGACATGCTGATGGATGGAGACCACTTGGGTAGGATCGCTTACGAAACGATCCGCCAGCTCGGAGATATGGACAAGCCCGTTTTCCTTGATCCCTACATCGACGAAACAACCGAAGTTGGTGATGTTGTTCACGATACCGGGCAATACTTGCCCTTCTTTCAAATCCTCGATCGTTTTCACCGTAGGATCGAACGCGAATACTTGGATCGTTTGGCGGGGATCACGGCCCGGTTTATCCAGTTCCTCCATGATATCAAGCAGGGTAGGCATCCCGACCTTATCCGTAAGGTAGTCCGTTAGTTTTAGTTTCTTTTTAAGCGCTTTGTCGGTGATCAGGTCGGCTACCGAGCATTTTAGGTCCTTGGCCATCCGTTCGACGATCGGGTAGCTCTCGGGGTGTACGGCTGAGTTGTCCAACGGGTTCTTTCCGTCGGGTATCCGTAGGAATCCGGCGCTTTGCTCGAAAGCTTTCTCTCCCATACGGGGGACTTTCATCAGTTCTTTCCGGGAAGTGAAGGGTCCGTGCTCCGCCCGGTAATTCACGATGTTTTGCGCTAGCGTAGGGCCTAATCCCGAGATGTAAGTCAACAAATGCTTGCTCGCCGTATTCACGTTTACACCTACTAAATTCACGCAACTCTCCACGGTTTGATCCAGACTCTTTTTCAAGGCGTTTTGCTCTACGTCGTGCTGGTATTGGCCGACACCGATACTCTTCGGGTCGATCTTGACCAACTCGGCCAAAGGGTCCATCAGCCGGCGACCGATGCTGACAGCTCCGCGTACCGTGACGTCGTATTCGGGAAACTCCTCCCTAGCGATCTTGGACGCAGAATAGATAGAGGCTCCGTTCTCGCTGACTACGAACACTTGTACCTTGCGGTCGTATCGTATATTCGTGATGAACTGCTCGGTTTCACGACTGGCGGTACCATTACCGATGGCAATGGCATCTATGGCGTAAGTGGCTACTAACTGGGCGACCTTAGCGGCGGCTTTGCCCTTCTCGTTCTGGGGCGGATGCGGGAAGATCGCCTCGTTATGCAGTAAATTCCCCTGCGCATCCAGACAGACCAACTTACATCCGGTACGGTATCCGGGGTCTACGCCTAATACCCGTTTTTGTCCCAAGGGAGGAGCGAGCAGCAATTGCCGGAGGTTCTCGGCAAATACCCGGATCGCCTCCTCATCGGCTTTCGCCTTGCTCTGGTTGGAGAACTCCGTCTCGATAGAGGGTTTCAGCAGGCGTTTGAAAGAATCGTCGACAGCTGTAGCCACTTGCTCGGAAACCTCTCCACGACCTTTTACGAAACGCCGGTTCAAGCGATCCAGACAAGATTCCGCGTCGGGAGAGATACTTACACGAAGGATACCTTCCGCCTCTCCCCGTCGGAGAGCCAATAAGCGATGGGAACTGGCCCGGTTCAAAGGCTCGCTGAAATCAAAGTAATCCCGGTATTTGGCGCCTTCCTCTTCTTTCCCCTTGATCACTTTGGATGTGATCATGGCGGTATGAGCGAAAGAGTTACGTACGGTGTTACGTGCCGATTCGTTCTCGTTGATCCATTCGGCGATAATGTCCCGTGCCCCTTGCAAGGCTTCTTCGGCGTTTTTCACTTCCCCCTTGATAAAGCTCTTGATACGTGCGGATAGGTTATTCTCGTTTTGCATCATAACGATCTTAGCCAAGGGCTCCAGTCCTTTTCGGCGTGCGATCTCCGCCTTGGTGACCCGTTTCGGTTTGTAAGGGAGATATAAATCCTCGATCTCGGTGCTATCCCAAGACTCCTCGATGCGTTTCCGGAGCTCGGGAGTAAGTTTCTCTTGCTCTTCTATCGTGGCGAGGATCGTTTCCTTTCGTTTGCGCAGTTCCGTCAGTTTATCCAGTTGATCTTTGATGGCACCGATTTGCACCTCGTCTAATCCTCCGGTCACCTCTTTCCGGTAACGACTTATAAAAGGTATGGTAGCGCCTTCGTTCAAGAGCCCGATTGTCCGTTCCACTTGTCCTTCCGGAATTTGTAGAAAACGGGCTATAAGCGTGTGAAATACGTTTGTCATATCTAGTTTTCTTAGAATTGGAGTACAAATATACGGTTTTGCTTATATTTTCGGTCGGGATGCTCACTTCTTGGGCTTATTATTTGTATCTTTCATTAATTTTCAAGAATTTTACGGCCGGAATATTCAAGCCTTTGATTAAAAAAATCAACATGGAAGTTAATACTACGGAGAACAAAACTTTGGAACAGGATTATAGGGATTTAGCAGGATTGTTATCTAATATCGTGGACTCGTTGCCCATCTACTTTTTCGTGAAGGATACGGGTGATAATTTCAGGTACGTGTACTCCAGCCCTTTGATGAACCAACTTTACGGACGATATCATAATGATGTGGTCGGGAAAACAGATTTTGACCTATTTCTAGATCCGGTCGTCGCCCAATCTTTCAGGGATATGGACGAGGAGGTGGTGAAAACGGGTAAGATGCAGCGTTTCGTGGAGCAAATGATCGATCCGAAAGGTATCTTGCGTACTATGGATACGATGAAACTGCTAGCGCCCCGTGAGGATAAGCCTCCTTATTTAGTAGGGATTTCATGGGATATTACAAAGCAAAGGCAGGTCGAGGAGGAGTTGCATAGCTATAATAAGCGCTTGGCGCTCGCTTGTCAAGCGGGTAAGATCTACCCGTGGCTTTGGGATTTGGTAAACGGTACGGCGGAGCTTTCCTTGGAAGAAAACGGCCAGATCAAGCATGTGCAGATCACCCACGCTAGTTTTACGGAGAAGATCCATCCGGATTACCGGAAGGTATACGAGAATATTACAACCGCTTTCATGCGGGGCGAGATCGATTCCATGCGATTCAGTTTCCCTTGTCGTTATTTCTCGGATGAGTATGTATGGTTGGAGAAGATCGGTGAGGTCTATGAGGCCGATCCGGATGGCAAGCCGATCCGCTCGATCGGAATCCTTCGGGATATGACCGTCGATAAACGGCACGAGGCGGATGTGCAGGCTAAGCGTTTGGCGGAAGAGAGCGACCGGATGAAGTCCGCTTTTATCGCTAACATGAGCCATGAGATACGTACCCCTTTAAATGCCATCGTCGGCTTTTCCACCTTATTGGCGGAGAGTGACGATGAGGAGGAAAAAAAGGAATATCTGAGGATCATAGAGAGTAGCAATGAGTTTTTGTTGCAGTTGATCGGTGATATCTTGGATATCTCGAAGATCGAGTCCGGAAAGATGGAGTTTATTTATACGACCCTGCGTTTGAGTGAGATATTCGCTCCCCAGCAGCAAGCTTTCGCCTTGAGAGTGGCCCCGGGTGTAAAGGTTATCTTTGAGTCGGACGGTAATGACTATTGTATTGTGTCGGAGAAGACCCGTTTGACTCAGGTTTTGACCAATTTCCTTTCCAACGCCGTGAAGTTCACCAGCTCGGGTTCTATACGGTTTGGTTATCGTTTGACCGATGATGGTATCTATGTCTACGTAACGGATACGGGTATGGGAATCAGTAAGGAGTCTCAAGCGAGCATATTCAATCGTTTCGTGAAATTGAACAGCTTTAAGCAAGGAACAGGATTAGGTCTTTCTATCTGCAAGACGATTATTGAGAAGTTGAAAGGTAAAATCGGGGTTGAGTCGGAGGAGGGAAAGGGCTCTACATTCTGGTTTACGATACCTTGCCAACCGATGAAAGTGAAATAAGACATTCAAGTTTGGTTGGAATTTATAGGTAAATCACCTCATCCGCCAACAACCGAATCTCATCCGGATTATGTGACGTGAAAAGAATGATCCGTTCTTCTTTCATTTGCTTTTCTCGTATTCGTTCTATAATACGATGGCTTAAGGCTTCATCCAAGCCTTTGAACGGCTCGTCCATCAAAAGGAGAGGAGAAGGGTATGCCAATGCCCTAGCTATAGCGATACGTTGTTGCTGTCCGTAACTAAGCTCTTTAGGATATCGGTTCCCGAAGGGCTCCATTTCCATTTCCTGTAAGTGTTTTTGGGCAATTCGCCGGGCTTTTTCCTCCGTGAGAAAAGAGGAGAGGGGGAGGATGATATTTTCTTCTGCGGTTAGATGGGGCAGGAGTTGCGGTTGTTGGAATATGGTGGCGATTCCAAAGTGTCTTGTGGGATGTATCTCTCCTTCCGTAGGCAATAAGATACCTCCGATTAGGTTTAATAACGTTGTTTTTCCTTTGCCTGAAGGTGCGCTAATTCCATAAATAATCCCTTTTTGAAAGGAATGGGAAAAGTGCTGTATGCCGTATTGGTAACTTATATCTTTCGTGTCTAAAACTGATAATGTAGGGGTCGGGATGGTCTGATCCTCATTCGCGAAAGATATTTTAGGGGTGATATCAGCGACTTTGCTAATTCCTTTGTCAAAAAAGAAACTGATGAATACCGCCACGATTGTCCAAGCGAGTAGCTCAGGGACAGCGATAAAGTTTTGCGCCCTTTTCATCTCGCTTCCGATTCCGAATGCGCATTGCGACAAGACTTCTCCCATAATGATCGCACGCCAGCCGAATCCGGCGGCGGAGGCAAGTCCGCTATATAAGAATGGCTTTAGCTGCGGGTAGATGATCTGGAATAAGACATTGGAACGTTTGATATGGAACTGACGTGCCATAATGGATAAACCCGGACGTAGATCGAGGATTCCCCGTGTCAGATTCTCTGTTAGTAGCGGGAACATGGTGAGAAAGGCGATCATCAAAGGGATACTTTCCGGATTTAGGAATATAAGCGCCAAAAGTATGAAGGATATGACCGGGATCGAGCGCATGATGGCAAGCAGAGGTCTGAATAATTCATACACCCACTCAAAACGGGCGAATAACCCGGCCATCCCTATCGCACAAACGAATGAGATCGACATGCCTAAGATTCCCCGGAATATAGTAGCTCCGACCGACTGATAGAAACTACCGGAGACGAGCCATTCGCAAAGTGTCCGTACGAGCCGGGGAAGTGAAGGTATCAGCTCCGGTTGGTTGGCTATAACGGCGAATAGTTGCCATCCCGCCAAGAGGATAGCGGTAGCGACTATCGTAGTGATTGTTTTTCGCAATCTCATTGTTTTTCGGGGATAAATCCGGCATCGGGAAGCCTCCCGCCGACGGCCTTGGGTTCATACTGTTCGATGAGACGTAGGAAACCCATGACGGCGTCTTTCGCCTCGATAGCTGATAAATAATAGATTTTACACCGCTCGATACTCTTAGGAGTTAAGGCCCCTTGGGCGAAGATTCCATGTTCTTCCAAAGAATGGATGGTCTCTTTCGGATATCGTACGGCTTTTTGGCAGGAGGCTCGTAAGGCATCCTCAAAAGCGATACGATATTTCTCCATCGTCGGGGTGTATACGACCGCTGTTTGGGCGAATCCGAGGGTATCGTTGTCTGTTAAGTGATTCAAGTCCGCGGTTATTCGTAAGCTGCTGTCTTTCCGTAAAGCGATGCTTAGAAACGGTTCCCCGAGCACGGCACGATTTACTTTTCCGGCTAAGATGCCTTGGGTGATTTCCCCGGCGGTATTGAAGGCGTAATTCAAAGGATAATCTAATCGTTGGCGGCCGAGATAGTACCGGGTAAGGATATCGGGAGTCGTACCGTTGCCGAATACATACAATGCCGGTTCTTTCAAGGGAGTTTTCTCAACGAGGTAAAGGGTTCCCCAGATCGGGCACCCCGCTAGTTTGATCTTGATCCCTTTATTGTACAAGTTCGCCGCATTGATCATGGGGAGTACGGCTATGTCGGTCTCCTGCTTGATCAGTAAGGCTTGCGCCAGATCAGGCGAGTCTACCACTTTTACTTGTACTTTTTTGTTATCTATAATTGGAGGATTCTCAAGCCAATCGGCGAATGCGATAACGGATGGACCACGAAGTACCGAAACCTTGATTACGGTATCTTCCGTTTGTGCGTGCCGGCAACCGGAGCAACAAAGTATGAATAGTAGAAAAATGTATTTAATCATATCTAGACCTCTATAAAACAATTAAGGATTGCCTCCCGGCAACCCCTAACCAACTTTGTTAACCTTAAATCTAATACTATTATGAAAAAACCACAGTGCAAATGTACTGTTTTCTATATATCTGTCAATAGAATAAATGCTAATTAGTGTTTTGAGGTTCATAAGAAAAGCTAAAAAGCCTTCTTTTGAGTCGCTAGGCTAACCAAAACAATCGTTATCGCCGATAATGGCAAAGCAAATAAGATCGGATCTATCGCATGCCACGGATATACATCGATCAAGACGTCTTGTCCGAATAAAGCCTTGCAAAGTCCTACCGGAGCCGCTTCCGCCTTATGAAGGAACAACATGGCGAATAAACTGGCCAAGCCTCCTACCCATAAGCTGGCCAAGGCCCCTTGCCGGGTAGCCCCTTTCCAATATAACGAGCAGAAATAGGTAGGTAGGAATGTAGCCGCGCAAATACCCATGAACAAGGCGGTGCCTCGTGCGATAATACTCGCGCTTAGCGTATAGCAGATAACGTAGCTGACCAAGATAGAGCATAGCACGCCGATACGTACACCTAATGTAGAGTTCGGATTTTTGCTACGTCCTAGTTTGGGGAATGCGTCTGCCCCGAAAGCCGCTCCCATGGTATGAAATTGTGCGCTAAGGGTAGACATACTGGCAGAGAGAATACAAAGCATGAAAACCGCCCCGAACCACTCCGGCATCGCTTTATTGATAAATAGGGGGATGATCTTGTCCATATCTTTTACCGCCTCGGAGGCGACTACACCTTCCGTCTTGAGGAAAAACAAATTAGACAAGGCTCCCACGTGATAAATCGCCCCTACCGTGACAATCAAGAACACGCAACCGATCAATACGCCCCTGTTGAGTTGCTTGGTACTTTCCACCATCATGAAGCGTACGACTAGTTGTGGCTGCGCTAAGCAACCGATTCCTACGCCAAGGATCAATGAGGTAACCAATGTATACCATTGTGAAGAGCCTGAGATGGGCATAGCTGTCCATCCTTGATGTCCCAAGGCCTTGAAGCGTTCGGGCACCATGGGGGCGATATCCGTCAACTTCTGGTTTGCCTCGATAAAGCCCATGTCCATGATATGGTAAAACCAAAATAGCAGGAATAGCATACAAGCGAACATGATAACCGCTTGCAACGCATCCGTATAAAGTACTCCCTTGATTCCGCCCGTAATCACGTAGGCCGCTACGATCAAGGTGAAGATCAACAAGGCCAGATGAAGGTCGATGTGAAACATCTGTTCGATGAAGACGGCTCCTCCCTTCATCACCACGGCGGTGTAGAGGGGCATGCCGATGAAAATGATCGAGGCGATGAAGATCTGTATAGACCGGGACTTATAGTGTAATCCCAATAATTGCGGGAAAGTCCGTGCGTTATGTGCCTCGCCTAACTTCCGGGTCCTTCGTCCGAAAAAGATAAAGGCTACCACTACGCCCATGAACATGTTCAATAAGCAAAGCCATTGAATACCCATGCCGAACGTAGCGGCTACGCCACCGAAACCAACGATCGCCGATGCCGAGATAAAGGTCGCCCCGTAAGACAGGGCCATGATAATGGGGTTTACTTTTCGTCCGCCTAATAAATAATCACTGGCGTTTTTCGTCTGCCTGTATCCGAGATACCCTAACCAAGCGATTACAAACATGTAAATAATGACAATAATGCCTAATGTTAGCGTACTCATTTTCGTGATTCTTTAGTAGGGTTTGTTTTTTCGTCGTCTTCTTTATTCCAAGTGGTTATCCCGAACCAAATAGAAAATAGGAGGCAGGCGAACGCTAGAAGGTAAGCCAGCCAAATACCGGGGTCGCTGATTCCGAACATATATCCGTGCCTATTAAAGTTTTATTAGATCACTTTCACAGATATACTCGAGATTCTGATGGCGGATTACCTCACGGGCGCTTTCCCGGTTGTTCGTACGCAAGATCAAGATCGCTTTTTCCCGGATGGAGAAACAATACATATATTCTATGCTGATGCCCGCTTTCGTGAAATAAGATAATGTATTGGCAAAACTTCCGGCGCATGAGCTGGTTACGATCGCTAATACGTCGGTCAGGTTTGCGCTGACGTTGTTTTCTTTTAATATCTTGTATGCCTTCTGGGGATCGCTTACGATGATACGAAGGATTCCATACTCGGAGGTGTCGGCTACGGTGGCTGCGATGATGCGGATGCGCTCTTCCGCCAATAACGCTAATATCTCGCTTAATTTCCCGTACTTGTTTTCTAGGAAAATAGAAATTTGATTGACTGTCATAAGGTGTTATTTTAATTGTTTATTTAACAAAGCTTGCGATGATCTTTCACTCGTACCGCCTTGCCATCTGTGGTTGGCAAAGATCCCTTGGCTACCAGCTTGATACGTGGTGTAAGTAATAATTCGTCCTTCAACTGACGGGTGATACCTTTCGTCAAACGCTGTAAGGCTGAATAATCATCGGTGAATAGGTCGCTCAACTCTACCTCGATCAACATCTCGTCGCTGTTGCCGATCGTTTCGAGGGTGATCAAGTAATTGCTGCCCAATTCCTTGAATTGCATCAATATCTTTTCGATTTGGATGGGGAACAGGTTCACACCCTTCAAAATTATCATATCGTCGCTACGTCCTTTGAAACGGGCTAGGCGTTTATGGGTACGTCCGCAAGGGCAATCGCCCGGTAAGATACAAGTAAGGTCACGGGTACGATAACGGAGTAAAGGCATCGCCTCCCGGTTGATGGTGGTTAATACCAATTCTCCGACCTCTCCCTCGGGCACCGGTTGCAAGGTAACCGGGTCTACGATCTCTACGATCACGTTGTCTTCCCAGATATGCAAGCCGTTCTGCTCCGTACATTCGAACGCTACACCCGGCCCGTTCATCTCCGACATACCGAAACAGTTGTAAGCCTTGACACCCAGAAGCTGCTCGATGCGTTTACGTTGTTCTTCCGAGTGAGGCTCGGCACCGATACATACGGTGTGTAGTTTGGTATCCTTTCTGGGGTCTATTCCCTCCTCATACATAACCTCGGCCAAACGAGTGGCATAGCTCGGTATGATATGTAAACAGGTGGTGCCGAAATCGGTGATGAACTTAATCTGTCGTTTGGTATTACCGGCCGCCGCAGGCACTGTCAACGCACCTAATTTTTCTGCTCCATACTGGAAACCGAGGCCACCGGTAAACATGCCGTAGCCGGATGTATTCTGGAATACGTCCGTATCCCTTAGCCCTACCATATACATGCAACGAGCTACTTGGTTAGCCCATTGGTCCAAGTCCTTGGCGGAATGTAAGACAACGGTAGGATTACCTGTCGTTCCACTGGAAGAGTGGATACGTACGCATTTCTGTAATGGGATGGCAGCCAATCCGAACGGATAGTTATTTCTAAGATCATCTTTCGTTGTAAACGGAAGTTTTTGTAAATCCTCCAAGGACTGAAAACTGTCCGGGGTAATTCCTTTCTCTTTGAATATCTTATGGTAAAAAGGGGAGTTGCCCGCTAGTTCTATGGTTTGTTTCAGTCGTTCCAGTTGGAATTTTACCAGATCTTTACGATCCATGGTTTCTATTTCTTTCTGCCAATACATCATCGTTTTTTCAATTAGAGTGTGTTTAATTCATGAAATTAGATTGCAAATGTATCTTTTATTTTGGATAACGCCATGCTTTTGTGTCAAAATATTAGTAATGACCTTTTGAAAATAAGAATTATTAGGCGGTAAGCCGTTGTAAATAAAAAAATAATAGTTATTTTTGTCCATTACGCAATTTAACTTTATGTATGGGCCATGGGAAAATATGACCACCTTTCCAAAGAAGAGTTGATTCAAAGGATTGAGAGACTGGAAGCCGATCTGGAAAAAGCCACTTTGACACCATCCGCGAGCGATAACGAACTTGAGATGCGCCAAAGCCAGCATACGATCAACTTCTTAAATATCTTGATGGATACGATCTTGTCGAACGTATTTGTGGAGATCACGGTGAAAGATATTTTCAACGGTTTCCGGTATATCTATTTTAATAAGGCGGCGGAGGAATTTACGGGGGTCAAGGCGGAAGATATCTTAGGGAAGACGGATTTCGAGCTTTTCCCTGATTCCCGGCGGGCGCATGAGATCTGAACGGAAGATTACCATACGATCAAGACGGGACGTATGGTAAAGGAAATGGTCGAGTATGAGAAACCGAATGGAGAGGTGAGAATCGTAAATATCGTACGTTTACTGATCACGAATCCGGACCCGGGAGCCTCGCCTCTGTTATTGGTCATGCTGAATGATATCACGGAGCAGCGTCAGGACCAGTTGGCGCTGATGAAAGTGCAAGAGGCGGATAAGATGAAAAACGCTTTTATCGCTAATATGAGCCATGAGATCCGGACTCCGCTGAATGCTATCGTTGGCTTTGCCCATCTCGTGACGGAAACGACTAATGCCAGTGAGCAAAGGGAATACTTTTCGATTATAAATAAGAATTGCGATTTATTGTTGAAACTGATTAACGATATCTTGGATTTGTCGAAGATCGAGTCCGGTCGGTTAAACTATAACGTGTCGGAAGTTGAGTTGAGGGATATTTGCCAAGAGGCCTATGTGGTACAATCCTTGAAGATGACTTCCGATGTGGCATTATTATATAACTCGGTCGCCATGCCTTCTGTTCGTCTGTGGATCGATCCGCACCGGGTAGAACAGGTCTTGTTAAATCTCTTGTCTAATGCCATTAAGTTTACTTCCAAAGGTTTTATCTCGCTTTTTTATGAGGTGGAAGATATGTTCGTACGTGTCTCTGTCATGGATACCGGAATCGGGATATCAGAGGAAAAGCTGGAGTCTGTTTTCGAGCGTTTCGTGAAATTGGATGATTTTTATCAAGGGGCTGGTTTGGGACTACCGATCTGCAAGATGATTGTAGAGCAGTTGGGTGGTGAGATCGGTGTGCGATCTGAGCTTGGCAAAGGTTCCACTTTCTGGTTCACCTTACCATTGGTTGTTACGGATAAGGCTGTTGTGGAGAAGGATGATCCTTCTGTTTTAAGTGAATGTCAACTATATTAAATAAAAAAGAAATGAAAAATGCGGTTGTCTTTTTAGCGACAGGCTTTGAGGAAATAGAGGCCTTGGGTACGATTGATGTCTTGAGGCGTGGTGGTGTACGGGTTATGATGGTATCTATTACGGGTGACCGATTGGTGATAGGAGCTCATGATATTCCGGTAATGGCTGATTATCTGTTCGAGGAGGCGGATTTCAGTTGCGTCGATGCCTTGATCTTGCCGGGTGGAATACCCGGAAGCAACCACTTAAATGCGCATGCCCATTTGAAAGAATTAGTCAAGGAGAAAACGGAGGAAGGCGTATTAATCGGTGCTATCTGTGCCGGACCGATGGTTTTAGGTGGTCTTGGATTGCTAAAAGGGAAAAGGGCTACCTGTTTTCCTTTCTTCGAGCCAACAATGGTAGGCGCTATCCCTACGGATAATGGAGTAGAGCAGGATGGAAATATCATCACAAGCAAGGGGCCGGGTTTTATGTTTGAGTTTGGTTTGACGATCTTGAGGAATCTGAAAGACGAGGAAATCGCTTTGGAAGTGGCGGATGCCTTATTATATGACGCTTTGTTGCATGGGACAAAGCATTAATGTGCTTGAAATTAAAATCCCTTGAGAGAATGTCTCTAAGACATTCTCTCAAGGGATTTTTGTTGTAAAGAGTTTTCCCTTTCCTAAATTATTTCTGGAAAGATTTTTTCATACGTGCGATATCTGTCAAATAGTCTTGCAGATCTTGCTCGTGTTCTTCTTCCTCAGCTAAGATATGCTTAGCGATATCACAAGTCGTGAAGTCGATGCCGTCCGTGAATTTAGCGATTTCTTGATAACGCAAGATGGCGCAACGCTCGGAGGCGACATTCTGGTTCAGAAGGCTTACTACGTCAAAGTCTGTCGGTGAATCATATTTGCATCGGGCTAATTCAAACCATTGTTTCGGATCAAGTACCGGAACTCCTTCCAATTCGATGATCCGGTCTGCCAATAATTGGGCGTGATGCCTTTCTTCCTCGGCATGTTCCTCGAATTCACCTTGTACGTCGGAACGCATGGCTCCTTCAACGACCAAGGCTCCTACCCAATATTGATAGTATGCTAGCCATTCTTCCGCTAACGCGGCGTTTAGTTGAGATAATAAATTGTCGACATCCAATTTCCCTCTTAAAATTTTGACGCTTTCTTTTGCCATAGCTGTATTAATTTAGAATTAAACGTATTGTTCGTTTTTTATAGTTCTAACAAGCTTACTAGGGCATTGTTTATTGTTTGTCAAAATTTTAACGTTATGCTGCGATTGTTACAATTTAGGTAATTCCCAAGGTGCCCGGTAATAGGCTTTCGACAAGGCGGTAGCCTCGTTATCGCCGACAAACAAATTGTTTTTATCATCCCAATGAACTTCCCGTTGAACCCGGCAGGAGATATTCGCCAGATGAGCCATCTTCGCTACACGGGCACCGATAGCGACATCGGCGTTCGGAAGCTCACGGCTTTTAATGCAGCTCAACATGTTTCCCACATGATTATAAAGTCCTTTGCCTTCTCCTTTCTTGAAAGGAACGGCTTCCATGCGGGCTACGTTATTGGATACGACTGGTATGACTTCCCAACCGGCCCTGTCGAGTACCATCGTACCATTCTCCCCATAGAACGCTAATCCTTCCTTACGGTTATAGAGTCCGTGATTGATTCCACAGGCGTGATCCCAGATGATATTAAAATCATCGTAGGCATAAGTCGCCATTAAAGTATCGGGTGTCTCCATAGCGTCGTTCGGATAGGCGAACTTGCCACCGCCTGAGAATACACGGCTGGGAAGGCCCGCGTTCATACCTTCTAGGGCATAATCCAGTAAATGTACACCCCAGTCCGACATCAAGCCTCCGGCATAATCCCAGAAAAAACGGAAATTATAATGAAAGCGATAAGGATTGAACGGACGTTTAGGAGCCGGGCCTAGCCACATATCGTAATCCACACCGGCGGGAGCGTCGCAATCCGGTTTAACCGGAAGTGTCGGCTTGCCGTCTTGGTAAGCCCAGACCTTGACCGTACGGATCCGTCCGATATTTCCGGCTTTCAAGAAATTAGCCGCCTCGTCCCAATGCGGGTCGCTACGTTGCCATTGGCCTACCTGTACGATCCGGTTATATTTACGGGCGGCTTTTTCCATCAGGTTACATTCCTCGATCGTATTGGAGAGCGGCTTCTCTACATATACGTCTTTTCCCGCTTGGCAAGCCCAGACCGTCGGAAGGCAATGCCAATGGTCCGGCGTACCGATAATGACTACATCTACGTCTTTATTATCGATTACTCGTCGCCAGTCCTTATATAAGTGAGGTACTTTTTTCCCTGTTTTCTTCTCAACGTCGGCAGCCCGTTTGTTTAACCATTCGTCATCGACATCGCAAAGAGCCACGCATTCCGTCTCCGGATAATCAAGAAAAGTATTCAAATCCCCGTATCCCATGCTACGGCATCCTATGAGGGCTACCTTTACTTTGTTGCTAGGGGCGGTTTGTCCGTATATGGAGGAATACGATTTACCGATAAGCGGCGATAAAGTAAGTCCGGACATGATAAGTCCGGTTTTTTGCATAAAAGTACGTCTGTTCATGATATTAGTTTTTAATACTGTTATAAATATATTCCATATCCACGTGCTCCCTTACGAGGGCGGCGAGTTTATCATACTGCTCTTCCTTAAAAGCGGCATAATCGAAAGGGCCTGTAGTCGTTTCCGTGTCAAAGCCCTCAGCTAAGTTGTCCAATACGGCCGGATTATCAAGGATACCATGCATATAACTTCCCCAGCATCGGTTGTTGAGGTAATATCCGTCCGTTCGTCCGTCTTCCAGTCGGGCTACGGGCTGTTCGGGGGCGTCGCCCAATAAGGTGGTTCGTCCCATATGTATTTCGTATCCTTTACAATCCTTATTCTCCGAGGAGGGGAGGAAAGCAAAGTCGCTTTGTCTCGTGATCTTCTCCTGCTCGATGACTGTGCATTGAGGCAGAAGACCGAGACCGGGAATCGCCGGGATATTTCCCTCGATACTTTCCGGATCTTCCAAGCGGACTCCCATCATTTGATAGCCACCGCAAATACCGATCACCTTTTTACCCGCTTTATGCGCCCGGATAATCGCCATCGCTATCCCATTGGCCCGCAGGCTTTGTAAGTCCGATAACGTATTCTTTGAGCCGGGGAGCAGGATGATGTCGGCTTTCTCTATCTCATCGATATTGTTGGTATAATACGGATTGAAACGGGGGTCCATCTCCAATACATCAAAATCCGTGAAATTAGACATTCGTTTCAGCAGGATGATAGCTACATTGATTTTCCCGTCTTTATAAGTGTTATTTTTCATATCCAACGCTACGGAATCCTCTTCCTCTATCTTGATATCCCGAAACCATGGAATTACGCCGACCACGGGAATCCCAGTCAATTCCTTTAATAGGCTCCGTCCTTCTTCGAATAAAGAGGCGTCTCCACGGAACTTATTGATGATAACCCCTTTCATTAACACTCGTTCCTCCGGTCGTAATAAAGCGATCGTTCCATATACAGAGCCGAATACGCCCCCACGGTCTATATCCGCAACTAAATAGGTAGAGGCTCCGGCAGCGATCGCCATACGCATATTGGTGATATCCCGGTCTCGCAGGTTTAGTTCGGAGATGCTTCCGGCTCCTTCCAATACGATCGGGTTATAGCGAGCTTCCAGACGCTTGAAGGCTTCGATGGCTTCCTTAAATAGCTCCTCCTTCTGGTTTTGTATCCCGAAATAATCCTTGGCGGACATATTGCCGACTGGCTTTCCGTTTAATACGACTTGCGAGCTTTTATCATTTGTCGGCTTTAGTAATATCGGGTTCATATCCGTATGCGGGGAAATACCGCAGGCCTCCGCTTGTACGACTTGCGCCCGGCCCATCTCGCCGCCTTCCGGGGTAGAGTAGGAATTGAGGGACATATTTTGTGCCTTGAACGGTGCCGGTTGATAACCATCTTGCTTGAAAATACGGCAAAACGCCGCATTGATAACGCTTTTACCCGCATCAGAGCAGGTTCCGACAAACATAATCGGTCGTAGGTGTTGCTTCATCTGTATAGATTTTATTTACACAGTGTACAAAGGTAGTATTTTTGGCCTTTTTATTAAGGAGAAGATATGAAAAAAGAAGAAGATTTTGTTATGGGCCTGTCCATCTACATGGCTTGTCTGCGTGAGAAAAAACGGTATTCCACGGCGAAGAGTTATCAAGATGCCTTGAACTCGTTCAAGTGCTTTTGCGGTATGGAGGCGATTCCTTATGCCTATATTAATAGGAACAGGCTTTTGTGCTATCAGTCATGGTTGTTGGACAAGGGCCGTTCGTTGAATACGGTGTCTACCTATATGCGTCGGATTCGTCACATTTATAACTTGGCCGTGGAGGCGAACGAGGCTCCCTTTGTACCCAACCTGTTCAAAGATGTCTTCACGGGCGTTGAAAGCAAGCGGAAGAAGGCGTTGCCGCGAGAGATGCTGGAGCGTATGTTTAACGCCCCGTTGGAGGATCCGTCCTTGCGGCGTGTACAGTTGACCGTTCGGTTGATGTTCGCGTTCAGCGGGATAGCGTTTGTGGATCTCACGCATTTGAAATGGGAGAATATCCGGGATGGGATATTGCAGTATCACCGACAAAAGAGCGGGTCTCTCATACAGCTGGAGATTCCCTCCGGGGCGTTGCGGCTGTTGGATGAGTTGTCCGCTTGTACGGCAAAGGAATCCCTTTATTTATTTCCTTTTTTGAGTGGAAGGAGAACCGGTGAGGCGGCCTACAAAGAATATAACAGGACCTTGTCCCGCTTTAACCGTGACTTGAAGTTGTTGGCGAGATCGACAGGCGTTACGCTTCCGGTCACCTCATATACGATCCGTCATTCATTCGCCTCGTTCTTGAAGGAACAAGATGTATCGATCGAGGTTATCAGTGAGTTGTTGGGGCATAAGTCTATTAAGACAACACAGATCTATTTGAAGAGCTTCTCGTTGGAACGTTTGTCGACAGTGAACCGGAATTGTTTTGAGAGCGTGTGTAAACCGATACCCAAAGTGGGGTAAGAGGCTTGCTACTTGGGAAGTAGCGTATTCTTTCACGGCGCAAAAGTAATAAAAAATAACAAATAACAAGCAATCATAAGGCTTAGTTTGTTCATTAGTTTGTGCTCCGACCTTGATTCTCCTTAAATCTTCGTTCTTATTCCTAGTGCATAGACATGGCAATAGAGACGAAATGATCTCGTATTTCCTACATCATCACGTCCCTCCTAAAAATCGAACATACATTCTTGTAGAGACGGGGCGTGCCCCGTCTCTACAACTGGGTAATAACCATTCTCCTACCTTTTAGGCTACTTCCCAAGTAGCTTAATATTTCAAGCGATGGTGATTTTCAGAAAAGCCATTTTTTAAAACATAAAGTGTTGTTTATCAGGAGTAAATAGGGCGCTCTTGGTAGGGCTTTGAATTGTCGTGAGGCTTGAGTGGAGATCTTGATATAATCTTAGGAAAAGATAATCATAATGATGAATGTTTTGAGAGACGGTTGCTCGGAGAGGGGTACGGCGCGAGTTGGCAAGCATCATGACTTGAAGACTGTACGCTGGTACGTGCTCACGCTTCCTACTACGGGTGTGGCGCGACGTGACAAGATCAGCCCCGCTAAAAGCTTGGATGCCGAGCTTTCCCGGCGCAAGCGTCGTGGGGAGACGTTGTTCGAGTATTTCGCCCCCTCCTATGTGGAGGTGAGGAAAGTGGATGGCAAGATGGTCAACACGAAGCGGCCCCTGCTGTTCAACTACGTGTTTATCCGGTCCTCGGTGGAGGAGATCTTCCAGATGAAGCGCACGCTTCCCCTATACAATTTCCTTCCCCGGGTCTCTTCCGGAGGCATGACTCATTTCCCTTATCTCTCGGATAGTGAGATGGGAAACTTGCGTTGGGTGGCGGAATCTTATTCCAACGAGCTTCCGGTGTATGTGCCGGACAGCAATCGCCTGCTAAAAGGTGATCGCGTGCGTATCACGTCCGGTTATTTTACCGGTATGGAGGCGGAGGTAGTGATCCAGCCGGGTGGCGGGCATAAAGATGTGATGGCGCGTATCCTCGATTGCATGTGGGTCCCCTTGTTGGAGGTGAAGCCGGGCGAGTATGAGCTGATCGAGCTGAACACCAAGGGCAAGCACGCCTATACGCACCTGGACAACGACCGCTTGCGGGAGGGCTTGCACGACGCATTGGGCCGTTATCACACCTCCGGTAGCGTGGCTGAGGAGGATACCCGCTTGGCGTGTGAGGTATTGAGATCCTACGGTTCGCTCCGTGCGGAGACGGACGTGATGCGTTGCAAGATCTACTCATTGCTTCTTTCTGCCTACAAGTTGTTGGGCGATGAGGAGGAGTTCACACGTTTACATGACACGATGCGTGGTATGCTCCCGGTGGTGAAAGCTCCGCAATCCCGTGCCTTGTTGCTGGTGACGCTCTACGGTTGCACGGACAGCGCCCTTTACCGGCAGATGGCGCATGAGGTGGTGGATCCTTGGCGAGGTGAGTCCTCGCCCAAGAAAAGCAAGTTATCCTTGATCCGCCGGCTGGACGATTGCGATCGCTGGCTGAGACATAATGAATAATGAATAATGAATAATGAATAATTCAAAAACCATGTCTTCCCTTCCTTCTGGCGTTCGTTTGGTGGCGTTGCTGAACGAGCATTTGGGTGATATCATGAGCCGCGAGCGAACGAACACTGCTTCCATCCATTTGTATTGCACGGGTCCTTATTGGGTGGCGTTCGAGTGCTCAGCCTATCAGTTGCGCCGTGCGTTCCCGGACAGCGAGGTTACGCCGATGCGCTTGTTCGGCTACCCGTTTCCTGTGGTGATGGTTTCCGTGACGGATCGTTCGCTCCGTGCGTATGCCCGCAAGCACATCTTGCGAAGAGACGATAAGGATTACAAACAGTTGACCGTCCCCGGGTTTTCCCTGTCTGATTACCAAGGCTGGCATAAGAGAGAGGTGGAGGGATTGCCATTGCTAAGCGAGACCGTATGAGTGTGGCATACGTATAAGGGCATCGTTTTACACGTATATCGACGTCGCCCCACACATATATCGGTGTAGGCCTATACGAACGTAGGCGTGAGTCGATGCCGATATACGTACGGGATGGAACCGATGCCGGGGAAAACAGGTGCAAGTAATGCAAGTAATGCAGCACCTTTTTCCCACACACGCACGTGTACATTATATATGTCGAATCAAACTTTCATACGGCTATCCAGCGTTTCTCATCCGGATCGTTCCATGCCTTGTTTGCGATCGTTTAGTGTAAAATTCTTGTTCTATATCTTGTTTTATATAATGTACGCACGTGTGTGGGAAACAGGTGCTGCATTACTTGCATTACTAGGGCCTATCCATAAGGACATAGATGTATAAAAATAATAACAAACCAGACATGTATCACAGACAATCATTTCCCCGTTTGGGCGATTACATCGCCACGGTTTTACAAGTCACCAGACTGACCAAGTCCATTATCCGCGTAAGCGGAGGCATTGGCAGTGACACTTACAATTCTTTTAAAAAGGCAAGGACATGCACTTTAGCGTTTACTATCGTTTGGTAGATCTCCTTTGGGACCATCTGTCGGACGAGGAACTTTTCCGCCGTCTGGCACGTGAGGCCTTGGAGCGGTATATCGATTACAAGAAAGAGGAGGAGAAAAATAGAGGAAAGGAATAAATTAAGCCATGCTTATAAAAGAGAGTGTTGATAAATCTACTGATTTTATCCCGGATGGGATGACCGCCTTCGAGCGTAACGTGAAGCGTATAGGGGATTGTCTTTTGGCCTTTATCGCCTTGGTCGTATTCTCCCCCTTGTTCTTGATCTGCTACATCGCCGTGAGGCGCGAGGATGGCGGCCCTGCCATTTTCAGGCAGGAGCGGATTGGCCGTTTCGGCCATCCGTTTCATATCTATAAGTTCCGCAGCATGCGTTTGGACGCAGAGAAGTTCGGCCCCGCCCTTTACAAGGGAGGCGCTGATCCCCGTATGACGCATGTGGGCAAGTTCCTGCGCGAGCATCATTTGGACGAGCTTCCCCAATTATGGAATGTATTCATCGGTGATATGGCCTTCATCGGTCCCCGTCCGGAACGGAAGTTCTACATCGACCAGATCATGGAACGTGATCCCCGCTATCGTTTCTTGTACCAGATCCGTCCAGGGGTGACCTCTTACGCCACGCTCTACAACGGCTATACGGATACGCTGGAGAAGATGCTCCGCCGCTTACGCTATGACTTGTTCTATCTGGAGCACCGCTCGTGGTGGTTCGATTTCAAGATATTGGTGAAGACGTTCTTGAACATTGCGTTCGGGAAGAAATTCTAGATAAGGATAACCGAGGAGAGCAATTCTGCCCTCCTTTAAATCAAGAATACCATGAAGAAAGTATTGAAAGGCTGGCTTATCGACAATTCGGTGACCACTGACAATAAGACCGATAAGATCTTGTTATTGGCTTCGGCCGGAAGTTTAACTTTGGATGATGTGCTGGAGGAGATGTACAAGCAAGACACGGGGTTGCGCCCGGAGACGCTTCACCATTCAGTGACGCTCTATCACCGTGTGCTGATGGACTTGATTTTGAACGGTTACAGTGTGAACACGGGCCTGTTCCGTGCCGTTGCCCAACTGACCGGCGTGATCGAGGGCGGTGTGTGGAACAAGGAGAGAAACTCCATCTACGTCTCTCTCACGCAGGACAAAGTGCTGCGCGAGGAGATCGCCAAAACCTCGGTTGAGATCCTCGGCGAGAAGTCGAACATCATGTACATCCTCGAGACTGAGGATAAGAAGACGGGCTTGAAGGATGGTAGCGCTACGGCGGGCCGCAACTTCTTCGTGCGCGGCGCCATGCTAAAAGTGGTTGGCGACGACGAGTCGGTAGGCGTTACGCTGACCAATGCGGCGAAGGCTGTCACAAAATTAACGGACGATCTGATCACGATCAATAATCCCTCCTCGCTCACGTTGCTCCTGCCGGCTGATCTGGCGGAAGGTGAGTATACGCTGACGGTGACGACGCAGTATTCCACATCAAACCGTCTCTTGAAAACGCCCCGTAGCGTAAGCGTGCCGGTCTGGATCGGTGGTCGCCCTGCTGATGGCGGTAGTGATAGCGAGAGTCCGGACGAGATTTAAAGGAAGGGGCACGGCGAGCCTTCTCTCTTCATAAAAAGGGATTGGCTCGCTGTATGATCCCTTCTCCAGCCTTGTATAACCATCTTATGCAGTGCTGTATGAAGCCCTTATGCAGGGTTGAATGATGGGATTATACAAAATAGGTTGGTGTAGATGTTTCAAGTAACTTGCTCTAAATAAAGAAGTGCTTTATGTTATAAGGTGTTTTTATTGGAACAAATAGGAGATATAGTGATTATATGTCAGAATCCATAAAAAAGAAAGCATTGCGAGGTGTCGCATGGAGTGCTGTAGAGAAATTCCTTCGGCAAGGTCTCATGACATTGTTCTCAATCCTTATTGCTCGTCAATTATCACCGTCTGATTATGGTTTGGTTGCGATGCTTACAATTTTCTTGGTGGTGGCGCAGGTCTTTGTGGATTCTGGTTTCGTGGAGGCTCTTATTCAGAAACAAGACAGGACAGAGGTTGATTTTTCCACGACGTTTTGGTTCAATATAGGGGTATCATTATTGATATATGCCGTATTGTTTTTGTGCTCACCCTTCATCGCCAGTTTTTATGATGAGCCTCTATTGGAGGAATTATTGGTATGGATGGCCTTGATATTTGTTATCAATGCGTTCCGTACGGTGCAACAAGCGAAATTGAATATAGCGATGGATTTTCGTAGACAAGCTTGGATTTCTATTATCGCCATATCTGTGAGCGGATGCGTGGGGATTTGGATGGCTTATCATGGTTTCGGTGTCTGGACATTGGTGTGGCAACCGCTTTTACAGAATTTCTTGAATGTGGCGTTGCTTTGGGTATCGGCGGGTTGGATGCCCTCATTCGTTTTCTCCATCCGTTCCTTTAAGGGATTATTTGGTTTTGGATCGAGATTGTTGATGAGTCGGACTTTGCATGCTATTTATGCGAATGGAAGTTTTTTGTTGATAGGAAAGTTTTATTCATCAGCAGCGACAGGTTTGTATAGCCAGTCCACACAGATGACAAGTTTTGTCCCGACGGCTGTTAACGATGTTGTAGCCCGTGTAGCCTATCCGATAGAGTGTGAGCTGCAAGATAATGAAGAGGAGTTGCAACGGCGTTTTTTCCAGATGCTGCGCATGACTTGTTTCGTCCTTTTCCCGTTGATGATGGGATTGGCTGCCCTGGCGGAGCCGGTGGTGCGATTATTGTTGACGGACAAATGGATAGAGACTGTTCCCTTGATACGTATTCTTTGCTTCGCTTGGATTTGGTGGCCGGCCTCGAACATGAGCTGGCAGTTGTTGAACGCAAAGCACAGGAGTGATTATTGTCTGAAGGCAGAGATAATAAAGAAAGTGATCGCTATCTCTATCTTGGTATTTTCCCTCTTTTGGGGTATCAAGGTGGTTTGCATAGGAATGTTGCTCTATTATGTGGCAGATGTCTATGTGATCACTGTATTTTCGGCACGTGTACTGCCCGGAGTGACCTTCGCATCTGAAATGAAGTCCATGCTGCCGATACTGGCGTATGCGGCGGTCATGGGTACGGGCGTTTACCTGTTAGACCATATGATAAGCTCCGATGCGGTGTCGCTCGCCGCGGGAACAGCCGCAGGGATCGTGCTTTACATGGCGGTAACGTTGCTTACCGGATCCCGGGAGGCTTGGTATCTATTGGAAATGATAAAGAAAAGGCGATGATATACCTGATTGTTTTCATTTACCTGCTGTATCTGTCTGTCCGCTATGATATTCTTGGGCGGGAAGATTATAGGTGGACGCATTACAGGATAGCTGTAACTCTGCTGATACTGGTGGCGGGGCTTCGCTGGAGGGTAGGCTCAGATACGGTTTCGTATGCGTCTGATTTTTATTTTAGTCATGACTTGTTCCATTTGGAATGGAGCGATTTTGAATCAGTGATGAAAATGCCGCTATGGGTTCTGTTGCAAGCGACCTGCAAGACGATTTGGAACGATTTTTTACTGTTCCAATTTGTTGTGGCGGCTTTCGGTATAGGGATGATAGCATATTTCATAAAAAAAGTGTGTCCCTCTCTATGCTTTTTCATACTTCTCTGTTTTTTCATAGGCCGTTATACGGCTACGAGTATGGAACATATGAGAGGATCCTTATCCATCATTTTTTTCTTGTTGGGTATATTAGCCGTCAATGACGGGAAAACCAAGAAGTTCCTGCTATATTTCTTGGTTGCAGTCCTGTTTCACGTGTTCACGATTTTCGCGGTTTTCCTGTTTGTTATCGGTTACTACCTAATTCCACGAAAGCCTGCTATTTACTGGCTCCTTTGTGTAGCGATGATTGTCCCGATACTTGTCGGAAAGGATTTTATGACTCCTATAGCAGAGGGTGCGTCATTGTTTCTCCCCAGTGAAGATATGGCTTCACGTATAACAGCGTATGCCACAAGTGAGTGGTTTGGAAACAAAGACTTGAGTATAATCAACTATGTGTGGATGGTTGCGCAGTTGATCGTTTATGTATTCATGCTTCATAAAACGCAGGTGATATATCCCCAGTATATCCGCTTGAAGCAAGATCTGTTTCAAACGTGTGTATGTATAGCTCTCCTATTGGTATGTGCAAGATACAGCCTTATGATCCTGTATAGAATGGTTGATTATTTCTATTTCTTCACGCTTTTCTTATCCGTCATGTTCGCCAAAGGGATATTGATCGACCGTATTGTACGCAGACAGAAAATCCTTGTTTTCTGTGTATTACTCCTATTCCCTCTGTTTTTTGGAGCTAAAGCTTGGTTGAATGAAGATATTATAGGAGGAAGCTACACTTATTCACGTTATTATCCATACAGTTCCGTATTTGATAAGTCCCTTGATCCTGAAAGAGAAAAACATCATCAGTTAAGAGGGAGTGGATGGTCGGTGGAAAATGATTATTAGATTATTTTTTAATAATGTTGCGTTTTATTTTATTAGATAGTGTTGTTCTTGTATTTATTATAAAGTGATTATGACTAGAAATGTTGCGATAATATTATCCGGTGGATCTGGATCTCGTATGGAGTGTGATATACCTAAACAATATTTGAAGATACATGGAAAAATGATAATATCTTATAGTTTAGAATGTTTTGTGTGTAATAAGCACATAGATGGCCTTATTATCGCTATAGATCCGAAATGGAAACGAATTCTGGAAGATGAAACTAATAGTTTTGATATCCCTATTCATTTTGCTATTTCAGGAGAAAGTCGGCAATATACGATATTCAATGCGTTAAAGGTGGCAGAAATGTTTTATGCCCCATCTGATATTGTTATTATTCATGATGCAGCACGCCCACTTGTAACAGATGTACTTATTGATGAATGTATCAATGTATGCCAAAAATATGATGGGGCTATGCCTGTTTTACCAATGAAGGATACGATATATGAAAGTTATGATGGACTGAGCATATCTTCTGTCCTTAATAGAGATATATTATTTGCAGGACAAGCTCCTGAAGCTTTTAAATTAGGGAAATATATAAATGCTTGTAAGTCTATGAATAGGGAAGAATTGTTACTGGTGAGAGGAAGTGCAGAAATAGCTTATAAGGCAGGAATGAAAGTAAAGTTAATAAAAGGTGATGAACGAAATTTTAAAGTAACGGTACCGGAGGATTTAGTTCGTTTAAAATTATTGTTGGAAAAATGAAAGCAAATGTGTTATTTGGTATAGGTGATTTAAAGTATACGAATATACCACTGCCTAGATTAAAATCAGATGAAGTATTAGTTAAAGTTAAGGCGGCTGGGATTTGTGGATCGGATATTGCTAGAGTATTTAAAACTGGAACATATCATTTTCCTACTGTTATAGGTCATGAATTTTCAGGTGTAGTTAGTGATATTGGAAGTTCAACATATTTATCTTGGTTGGGTAAGCGAGTGTCTGTTTTCCCTTTGAAACCTTGTTTTAAGTGTAATAATTGTAAAAATAAGGAATATGAATTATGTTCGAATTATGATTACTTAGGATCAAGATGTAATGGGGGTTTTGCGGAATATGTTGCTGTTCCTGTTTGGAATCTCTTGGAGATTCCGGATTGCGTTTGTTATGAAGAAGCGGCTATGCTAGAACCAGCAGCGGTTGCCTTACATGCATTAAAACGATCTGGTTTTAAAAAAGGAGATACAGTTGTTGTTATCGGTCCAGGAACAATTGGGATGATATTATCTCAAATGGTAAAACTTTTGGGAGCATCAAAAGTGGTATTAGTAGGTAGGACTCAAACAAAGTTGGATTTTGCAAAGACTTATGGGGTAGAGAATATCTGTAATTCTACTACTTCAGATGTATCTGAATGGGTATCAAGGAATATAGATAGCTCCGGAGCCGATATTGTTTTTGAGGGGACTGGGGCATCTATGTCGTTCAATACTAGCTTGAAAATAGTGAAATCTTCGGGTACTATTGTTGCTTTAGGTAATCCAATTGATGATATGACTTTAGAGAAAGATTTTTATTGGAAACTATTGCGAAAGCAATTGCAGATTTATGGTACTTGGAACTCTAGTTTTGGCATCAATGATAATGATTGGACTCAAGTTTTATATTGGTTGGAGAATGAAAAATTGGATCTCAAAAGATTGATTACCCATCGTTTGGATTTTAGCCAGTTAATGGAAGGCTTGATGCTTATGCGTGATAATTCTATTTATTCAAATAAAGTAATGTTGGTAGATCATGAATAGAATATCTAAATTATCCGTTTCGCTTATGTGTGCTGACTTGGTAAACTTGGAGCGTGACATCCATATTTTAGAAGAAAATGGAGTTGATTATTTACATGTAGATATAATGGACGCTGCATTTGTCCCAAATCTTACATTTGGTCCTGATGTGGTTAATTCTATTCGAAAGATTACGGGTCTTCCAGTTGATATTCACTTGCTTATGGAACATCCTCGTACAATTATCCGTTCAATGGACATTAGAGATGGGGATATTGTATCTATTCATAGTGAATGTAAAGAAAGTGTTTTGGAGAATGCGGCTTTTATTAAACAGAGGGGTGCGAAATTTGGATTAGCCTTAAATCCGGATACTTCTATAGATGAGGTACGTAAATATCTCCCTTATGTTGATGTTATATTATTGATGCTTATTGTACCCGGATTTGCTGGAACAATGATGATTCATGGAATGATGGAAAAAGTAGGTGAAACTCGTCAATATTTGGATCAACATAATTATGGAAATGTAGAAATATGTGTAGATGGAAGTGTCAGTACTGAGAGAGCGAAATATATGCGTCAATTGGGAGCCTCTATTTTCGTGGGAGGAACAGCCGGAATTTTTAAACAAGGATGTATTCTACAAGATACGATTCCTTTATTTATGTCATATATAAAATAGTAATTTATGATACTTAAGCTTTGTGTAAAAGAAGTCTTACGATTTCTCTTGCGTGTATTCTATGTGTTTAGAGTAAAGTCAAATAGGGTGTTATTTGAAAGTTATTCAGGTGAAAGAATTTGTTGCAATCCATTTTATATTTATGATAATATTGAGAAAATAGTAGGTAGTAATGTTGAGATTGCTTGGAGTGTTAAGCCGAAATGCAATAATGAATATGCTGATATTAAGTGTGTTAAGAGATTTTCTTTAAGTTATTTTAAATATTTAATGACTGCAAAAGTTTATATAACAAATATTGGAGGATATGATTATATTCCTTTTCGAAAGACCCAAATAGTTATTAATACTTGGCATGCAGGAGGAGCGTATAAGAAAATAGAAAAAGATTTTTATGACATTGGAAGATGTCAGTGGTTATATAATAGATCAATTTTGCATTTCTCTAAGGCTACTTCTTATTTTTTATCATCGAGCTATTCTACTACAAAATGTATGAGTTCTGCGTGGAATTTGCATGAGGATAAATTTGTTAAATTAGGATTACCTAGAAATGATGTGTTTTTTAGTGCTCAAAAAATGAATGAATTGTCAAATTGTATTCGTGATAGATTTAATATTAAACAATCTGATTTTGTCGTATTGTATGCACCAACTTTTAGAAACACGACATCAAGTCCGTCTTATGATTGGAGTTTGAAAGAAAATGAATTATTGGAAGCTGTAAAAAAACGCTTTGCTGCAAAAAGAGTCATTCTATTTTTAAGATATCATATGTGTTTATTTAATAGTCTTTCGTTTAATTCAAAAATGCATGAATATACGTCCACTGTAAGAGATGTTTCAGACTATCCAGAAATGCAAGATTTGTTATGTACTGCAGATATGTTAATAACAGACTATTCATCGAGCGTTTGGGATTATTCATTTACCTATCGCCCTTGTTTTCTTTTTACTCCTGATTTAGAAGAATATAAGAAAAAAACAGACTTCTATACACCTATAGAAGAGTGGGGATTCCCTATTTGCAAGACAAATGAGGAATTGAGAAAACAGATAGAGGCTTTTGATGAGAATAAGTTTAAGCAAGCTATGATACGACATCATGAAAATCTAGGTTCTTATGAGAAAGGGACAGCCACAGAGGAGGTCGCTAAAATTATACTTTCACATATTGATCACTAACTTTATTATGAGAGTTAAAGAATTATTACAAAGTGTCCTTTGTAGATGTGTGATAGAATCGGATCTGAATCGGATAAAGAAAGCGATCAATAAATACTCTGTGATTTCTTTTGATATTTTTGATACTCTTTTACAAAGGAAAGTATCAACTCCTTCAGATGTATTCGACCTAGTGGAAAAAGAATATAATAAATTGAGTTCAATTCCGATTCGGGGCTTTAAGCAAATAAGAATAGAAGCTGAATTGAAATCCAAAAAACAATCTTTAACTGAGGAAACGAATATCTATTCCATTTATAATATGCTACCTTACGATAAAGAGGTAAGAGATTTGTTGCTCCAATTGGAATTGAAGATAGAACGCATTGAGCTTTCAGCAAGGCAGGAAATAAAAGCCTTATATGATTATGCTGCCTTTTTAAGGAAAGAAGTTATTATTATTTCGGATATGTATCTTCCTGTTGGTTTTATAGAAGAAATATTATATGCCAATGGTTACCGGTATCATTCTAAATTATATGTTTCATCTGCTACTGGTGTATTGAAATCTACAGGTAATATGTTTCGGTTTGTTTTGAAAAATACAGGCTATAGAACTCAGGATGTTCTTCATATAGGAGATAATATATTGGGAGATTATATTTGTCCTAAATCATTAAAAATTAAATCTATATGTATTTAAAGTACTTTACGTTGTTCTGCGTCCCCTTGGTCTATTTGTTTCGGACAAGGCCTCATGCGGTCGTATCGTTGTTTTTTACCCATCTGCTGCCCATCGTCTTTTTGTACGGAATGCAAACGGGTTTTACCGTTCAGACGTTGGCTTTGTCATTATCAACGCTGCTAATAGTAGAATGTGTGTATGAAATAGGCTATATTCAGAATGATACGGAGACAGTCAAAAGGGATGACAGTCCGACATGGAGACTCAACGGGACGGAACTGGATTTTTATTATCAGCATAAGCGAGTGGTGTATATTTCCCGTATTATCCAGACAATTGCATTTTTAACGATGCTCCATTTCTTTTTCCCCCATGCGCACACTATCTATTTTGCCGTGGGGTTATTGGTGTTGCTCATCTCGTTCTTGCTGTACAATAGTCTTAGTGGATATGTAAAGATGTTTTTGTACTTCATTCTTTCAAGTTTGCGTTACATTATCCCTTTCCTGTTGTTTCCCGAGAACATATCCGTTTCTCTATTAGTGTTATTATTGCTGATACATTCATTTGTACGAACATTAGAGTTTAAATCGTCCAAGCCTCCTTATATAACAACCAATATTTGTTTTCGGAAATATATTATCCGCTACGATGTATCCAGATTGTATGGATTCAGAGTCATCGCTTATTTTCTGCTGCTTTTGGTTTCAGCTGTTTTGTATAGAATCTCATTCTTCCCTTTTTACTATTTACTGATTATGCTTTATGTTCTGTCATTCAGAACAGCGATATATATGTTTAACAAACTAAGAACCCGATAGATTTATTATGAACATCTATTTCATCAATCCCCCTTTCAAAGCCGAATTCGGGAAGTTCTCCAGAGAATCCCGTAGTCCGGCAATTACGAAAAGTGGGGCTTTATATTATCCTCTATGGCTGATTTATGCGGCTTTGTATTCAAGCAAACAGGGACATAATGTCTCTTTTTTGGATGCTCCAGCTAAACAGTTAAATGAGGAACAGTCTTTAAACATTATTCGGAAGACGGATAATGAGCATTCATTGTTTGTTTTAGATACAAGTACGCCTTCCATTAAAAGTGACGTTGCTTTTGCCGGGAAGCTGAAGGCATTGTATCCTCACTCGTTTGTCGTGCTTGTGGGGACTCATCCTTCGGCTTGCGCAGAAGAGACGTTGGGTTATTCGAATGCGGTGGATGCGGTCGCTATTGGGGAATATGATTGTATCGTGAATGAGCTAGCGAATGTTCTGGACGCAGGAAAGGATCTGCGGGAGGTTCGAGGGCTTTGTTTTTGGGACGGGAAGGAGTTTGTACGAACCGCGCCTATGCCACCGATGAAGAATTTGGATGATCTTCCTTTCGCTTCTCAATTTATCAAGGAACATTTAAATGAGAGGGATTACTTTTTCGCTGCTGCCACATATCCCTCTATCCAGATATTTACCGGGCGTGGATGTCCCTTCCGTTGTAATTTCTGTGTCTACCCGCAAACGATGCATGGGCATGCTTTTCGGGCACGATCCGCAGAGAATGTGGTGGCCGAGTTCGAATACATTGCCGCTAATTTCCCAGATGTGAAGGAGGTAGTAATCGAGGATGATACATTTACAGCCAATAAGAAGCGAGTATTGGACATTTGTCGTTTGTTAGTGGAAAAGAAATTGAATAAACGGCTGAAATGGTTATGTAATGCTCGTGTGGACCTTGATTTGGAAACGATGTTGGCTATGAAAAAGGCCGGATGTCGTTTGATTATTCCGGGTATAGAGAGTGGTAGCCAACAGATATTGGATAACATCAAGAAAGGAACGAAGGTGGAATATTTCTATCAGTATGTTGCCAACGCTAAAAAGGCGGGCTTGTTAATACATGCTTGTTATATGGTCGGTAACCAAGGCGAAACCCGGGAAACCATGGAAGAGACTCTTCGGTTAGCGTTAAGGTTGAATACGGATACCGCCCAGTTTTTCCCGTTGATACCTTATCCCGGTACGGAGGCTTATCAGTGGGCGAGGGAAAATAACTATATAGAGACGGATTATGAGAAGTATTGTTTGCCGGATGGTACACATAACACCGTATTGTCTTTACCGGATCTTTCCGCAGGGGAAATGGTTGATTTCTGTAATAGGGCACGGAAGAAATATTATTTACGTGCCAGTTACATTTTACACAGGCTGAGAGTCGGTTTGCGTAATCCTTCAGACTTGAAACGTTCGCTTAAGGCATTCGCTAAGTTGAAACGTTATTTATTTAAATAATCATTTGTATTTAACGTGTTGCCTCTTGTATCCATTATAACCCCGTGTTATAATGCGGCTCCTTTTATATCCCAAGCGATTGAGTCCGTATTGGCTCAATCGTTTGGGGATTGGGAGATGATTATTGTGGATGATTGTTCTAGTGATGATTCACTCTCAATCATTCAAAAGTATGCGAGAATAGATTCCCGTATTCGATATTTACGGACGGATAAACCATCCGGTTCGCCTACGTTACCCCGTAATATGGGAATAAAGGAAGCGAAAGGACGGTATATTGCTTTCTTGGATAGCGATGATATATGGTTACCGAATAAGCTAAGCGATCAGTTAAAAGTCTTCGAGAAATCCGAGGTCGCTATTGTTTTCTCTAACTATGAGAAAGTAAGTCTAGGCGGAGAGCGATGCGGGCGTGAGGTAATAGCTCCTTGTGAGGTTGATTATCGTTTGTTGTTGAAAGGGAATTGTATAGGATGCTTGACAGCCATGTATGATTCAGCCTTGACGGGAAAGATATTTTTCAAGGAAATTGGGCATGAGGATTATGTATGTTGGCTTTCTATCTTAAAGCAAGGGTATAAAGCGCAGAACACAAATACGGTGACGGCTCTTTACCGAGTTAGTGACCATTCGGTCTCTTCGAATAAATTAAAAGCCATGCGTTGGCAGTGGAACATTTTGAGAAATGAGATGGATTTGCCGGTGTATAAGGCTGTTTATTATTTTATTCATTATGCGATTAGAGCTTTTGCTAAGGCTATGAGGTGATCTTACTCAGTGAAATATTTGTATGCCTTAGATCTAGTGCTTACTCATAGACAAACTGTCTTGTAAAATAGAGGGCGATATTCTACTTCCAGCTTATGGAAAGTAAAATATCGCCCTCTATTAGTGTAGAAAAAATTGAGTATTTCATAGAGTGAAAGCTAAAATCGGAGACTTGTTCCGGAAAAAAGTTCTATCTTTGTTCGACAACAGGTGTAGTAAGAAAAAAGGTTATGACGACTATGCGTAAATTACCGATAGGAATACAGAGTTTCGAAAATATTCGGAATGAGAACTATTTATATGTGGATAAGACTGCCTTGATTTACCAATTGGTGACGAAAGGTAAGCCTTACTTTCTGAGTCGTCCTCACCGTTTTGGGAAAAGTTTATTGATATCTACGTTAGAAGCCTATTTCCAAGGGAAAAAAGAACTGTTTAAAGGATTGGCTATCGATCAGCTAGAGCAGGATTGGAATGTTTATCCGGTATTGCATTTGGATTTGAACGCACGCAAATATGAGTCGGAGGCAGATTTGGTGGCTATATTGAACCAATATCTTGAAATGTGGGAGGCTGTTTACGGCGATGAGATGAAATTGCGAGCTCCGGAAGAACGTTTTTTTTACGTGATTCGTCGTGCATGGGAACAAACGGGCAGACAAGTAGTAGTCTTGATTGACGAATATGATAAACCTCTTTTGCAAACGATTCATAACGAACCCTTGCAAGAGGCGTATCGACATATCATGAAAGCGTTTTATGGAGTGCTCAAGAGTGCGGATCGTTATTTACGTTTTGTCTTTCTTACCGGAGTTACCAAATTTGCGCAAGTGAGTGTTTTCAGTGATTTGAACCAACTCAATGATATAAGTTTAGACTATGACTATGCGACACTTTGCGGGATTACCCATGCGGAGTTGGTCGATAATCTAACACCGGAATTAGAGCAGTTGGGACAGATGCAGTCCTTATCAAGGAAAGAGACCGTGGAGACAATGGTGCGGCAATATGACGGGTATCATTTTCATCCGAGTCGAGAAGGTGTCTTTAATCCATTCAGCGCATTGAGTGCCTTGCGGAAGAGAGAGTTTGGCGATTATTGGTTTCAGACCGGTACGCCTACGTTTCTTGTCGAATTATTAAAGAAAAGCGAGTTTGATCTGCGTATCCTGATTGATGGCGTAGAGACACAAGCTTCGGCCTTTACCGAATACTGTGCGGAACGGAATAATCCGATCCCCCTTCTTTATCAGAGTGGATATTTGACCATAAAGGAGTATGATCCCCGTTTTAAACTTTATAAACTCGAATTTCCCAATGAAGAGGTTCGCTATGGTTTTCTGAACTTTATAACTCCTTTTTATTCATCTATATCTGATGAGGAAAGAAGCGTACGCTGAAAAACTGGAGGCTAAATGCGAGGGGAAAGATTAGGAGCGTCTTTTATGTCAAATCCCATTCGTATGTAAGTGAGTTTGAGTATATTTGTGTTGACTTTAAATGTAAATAGATTATATGGAAAAACAAAAACAACAACCCCAGCGGTTGCAATCATTGGATGCCCTTAGGGGTTTTGACATGCTCTTTATTATGGGCGGTGCTTCTTTATTTGTCGCTTTGGCGACATTGTTTCCGAATCCTTTTTTTCAGGCGATAGCCGGGCAGATGGAACATGTGGAATGGAACGGATTGGCGCATCACGACACGATCTTCCCATTGTTCCTCTTTATTGCGGGTATCTCGTTTCCGTTCTCACTAGAGAAGCAACGAGGAAAAGGTATGACGGAAGGGGCGATTTATAAGAAGATCGTCCGTCGGGGGATTACCTTGGTTTTCTTGGGATTGGTATATAACGGGCTATTGTCGTTCGAATTTGACCACCTGCGTTGTGCGAGCGTGCTGGCGCGTATCGGGTTGGGATGGATGTTCGCAGCCTTGTTGTTTGTCCGTTTCGGTTGGAAAGTGCGTGCGGGGATAACGGTTCTTATTTTGGTTGGCTATTGGCTGGCGATGGCTTTTGTGCCTGTGCCGGACGCCGGTGGAGCGGGGCCATTCACGCTCGAGGGAAACTTGGTAGGGTATATTGACCGCCTGTTTCTTCCCGGACGTTTGCACGAGACTGTTTTTGATCCGGAGGGTTTATTCTCCACCGTCCCTGCGATTGCCACGGCAATGTTGGGTATGTTCACTGGTGAATGGATTAAGTTACGGAAAGAGGGGCTGACCGACCGAAATAAAGTGCTTTGTTTAGTAGGAGCGGGAGCTGTATTGTTGATCGTCGGCTTGTTATGGAGCTTGGTCTTCCCTATCAATAAGAAGCTATGGACAAGCTCTTTTGTCTGTGTGGTAGGTGCTTATTCCGTTTGGATGTTTGCTTTGTTCTTCTATATCATAGATGTATTGGGGTGGCGTAAATGGACCTTGTTTTTTACCGTGATCGGCATGAACTCTATTACGATCTATTTGGCACAGCGTTTCATCCGTTTCTCCTATACTTCCGAGGCTATATTCGGAGGGTTGGCGAAATTGATGCCCGAGACCGCCCAGCCTTTGGTTAGCGCTATCGCATATATCGCTGTTTGTTGGGGATTCTTGTATTTCTTATATCGCCAACGTATTTTCTTGAAAGTATAATAGACGGATGGAGAAGAAGAAATTAAATCGGTTGGAGTCATTGGACGTACTCCGTGGCTTCGACCTTTTTTGCTTAGTGGTGTTGGAGATGGTGTTGCATCCGCTGGCCCATGCGATTGATATGCCTTGGTTTAATTCTTTTATGTGGGGATTCTCGCATGTGGAATGGGAGGGATTTTCTACGTGGGATCTCGTGATGCCCTTATTCTTATTCATGGCGGGAGTTTCCATGCCTTTCTCTTTGTCTCGTTATAAGGATATGCCCGATAAGATGGCGGTATATCGGCGGATCGGGAAACGGGTGCTACTGCTTTGGGTCTTCGGTATGATGTGCCAAGGTAATTTATTGGCTTTGGACCCAGACCGGGTTTATCTGTATTCAAATACTTTGCAGTCGATCGCTATGGGGTATTTGATTGCTTCCTTGTTATTCTTGTATGTAAGGATACGGGTACAGATCGGTATAGCGGCGGCTCTTTTATTAATCTTTTGGGGAGCGATGGAGTTTATTACGGTCGGTAACTATGGGGGAGGTTCGTACACACCGGATAGTAATTTGGCCGAATGGATCGATCGCACCGTACTGGGACGTTTCCGGGATGGGGCGACGGTGGAGAACGGGGAGGTGATATTCGCTACTTGGTATCGTTATACATGGATACTGAGCAGCTTGAATTTCGGGGTAACCGTGTTGACCGGGTTGTTCGCCGGATATATCCTAAAGAACAAATTATATTCCGAGCGGCTCAAATTACGGATGTTATTCGGTATTGGTCTGGGTATGGTTATCGCCGGATGGCTTTGGGGTATCGAGCTTCCCGTTATTAAGAAACTGTGGACCAGTTCGATGGTATTGGTGAGCAGTGGGTACTGTTTCTTGCTTATGGGGTTGTTCTATTATTGGATCGACTATAAAGGGCATCGAAAGTATACGACTTGGCTGAAAGTGTACGGCATGAATTCAATACTGGCTTATATGCTTACTAACGTGGTAAGTTTTAGGTGTATCGGCGAATCCTTGTTTTTCGGAACCCAGCAATATTTAGGAAATTATTATCCGGTGCTCATTGCCATGTGCAATGTATCGGTAATTTATGTACTTTTGTATGCGTTTTATAAACATAATATTTTCCTTAAAGTATAGAAACAAGAAAACTTAGATCGAAGAAAGATGGAATCAATCAAACAAATATACCGGATGGGTCATGGCCCTTCAAGTAGTCATACTATGGGGCCGATGCGTGCGGCACAAATGTTCTTGGAACGTAACCGGGGCGCTGTTCGTTTTAACGTAACCTTATATGGTAGTCTGGCGGCTACGGGAAAAGGCCATATGACGGACGCGGCTATTCTTGAGGTATTACAGCCGGTCGCGAAGACAAATATTACTTGGGAACCCAAGACTTTCTTGCCGTTCCACCCGAACGGGATGTTGTTCGAGTCGTATAATGAGAGTGGCGAGGAGCTGGATACGTGGACCGTATATAGTATCGGCGGGGGAACCTTGGCGAACGAGTCTTTCAATGAGTTGAGGACGGAGCAAGTATACGATATGCATACGATCAAGGAGATACAGGCTTGGTGTGAGAAGACTGGCCATTCCTATTGGGAATATGTCGAGCAGCACGAAGGCCCTTCTATCTGGGATTATCTGGCTGAGGTATGGGAAGTGATGCAGGATGCGGTTCGTCGTGGTCTGGAAGCGGAAGGCATCTTGCCGGGAGGTTTGGGCATTCGTCGTAAGGCTTCCGATTATATGATCCGTGCGAAAGGTTATGGCAGCAGTATCAAGAGCCGGGGAATGGTGTATGCCTATGCCTTGGCGGTGTCTGAGGAGAATGCGTGCGGTGGGAAGATCGTGACCGCTCCGACTTGTGGTTCTTGCGGTGTAATGCCTGCGGTCCTTTATCACTTGAAGGAGACGCGTGAGTTCCGTGATTCCCGTATATTGCGTGCGTTGGCTACGGCAGGCTTGTTTGGAAATGTGGTGCGTACGAATGCCTCCGTATCGGGGGCAGAGGTAGGTTGCCAAGGTGAGGTTGGCGTGGCTTGCGCTATGGCTGCCGCTGCCGCCAGTCAGTTGTTTGGTGGTACGCCCGCGCAGATCGAGTATGCCGCCGAGATGGGATTGGAGCATCACTTGGGATTGACTTGCGATCCTGTTTGTGGCTTGGTACAAATCCCTTGTATCGAGCGAAACGCTTTTGCCGCCGCCCGTGCACTTGACGCGAATACGTTCTCGAACTTCTCCGACGGAAAACACCGGGTAAGTTTTGATCAGGTGGTTGAGGTGATGCGCCAGACAGGTAATGATTTGCCCAGTCTTTATAAGGAGACCTCGGAAGGTGGTTTGGCGAAGAACATGGAGAACTCGAATAATTAAAAGATACTATTTGATTTACTAATAAATAATCTACTATTGATGATAAACGGAAAGAAAAGCCTGTTTTACACAGTATTGATGGCCGGTGCCTTGATGTCCTGCGGGGGTCCTAAACAGGCTCCAAGCGAAGAGGTAGCGAAGAGTGGTAATCCTGTATTCGAGGGTTGGTACGCCGATCCGGAGGGAATTATTTACGGGGATACCTATTGGATTTACCCGACTACGAGTGATTTATATGAGAAGCAAACCTTCTTCGATTGCTTCTCTTCCAAGGATTTGGTGAGTTGGACTAAGCATACCGCCATTCTTGATACGGCAGAGGTGAAATGGGCGAAGATCGCTATGTGGGCTCCTTCAGTAATCAACAAGGACGGTAAGTATTATCTTTTCTTTGGGGCGAATGACGTGCACGAGGGAGAGATCGGAGGTATCGGTGTTGCCGTGAGCGATCGTCCGGAAGGGCCTTATAAGGATTTGCTGGGTAAGCCGCTGATCAACGAGATCGTGAATGGGGCGCAGCCGATCGACCAGTTTGTTTTCCACGACGCTGACAATGATGAGTATTATATGTATTACGGTGGTTGGAAGCACTGCAACATGGTACGCTTGAATAAAGACTTTACCGGACTTATACCGTTTGAGGACGGAACGATTTATAAAGAGGTAACTCCCAAGGATTACGTGGAAGGCCCGTTTATGTTTAAGAAGAATGGTAAATATTACTTCATGTGGAGTGAGGGTGGCTGGACCGGACCGGATTACAAGGTCGCTTACGCCATCTCCGATTCTCCTTTTGGCCCGTTCAATCGTATCGGGGAGGTCTTGCGGCAAAATTTCGATATGGCAAACGGAGCGGGTCACCACTCGATCATGCATGTGCCGAATTCGGAAGATTACTACATCGTGTACCATCGCCGGCCGGCCGGGGTCAAGACACGTGACCACCGGGAGACTTGTATCGAGAAGATGACGTTCAACGAGGAGGGATTGATCAATCCCGTGGAGATTACGACCGAAGGAGTTGAGGCTCGCACGATCCAATAATTACTTCCGATAGAAATGAAAGGCGGGTTCGAAGGGAATCCGCTTTCCTCTCGAAAGGAATCGTATTTCCTCTCGAATGAAAAAAAGAAGGATTACATAGCAAGAAAACTTAGGTTTTACTTGCTATGTAATTTTTTTATACTATTTTTGACGCATGTGTCAAACAATAATGACAAACAATGGTGACAAAACAAAAAATAACATTTTATTATGGAAGCGAAAGATATGAATGAGATGGAGCCTCGCATCATAGAAGCGGCGAAGCGAGTGTTTGTCCGAAAGGGGTACGAGGCGGCTACTATGAGTGACGTGGCGGCAGAAGTGGGTATTGGCAGGACGGCCTTACATTATTATTATAGGACGAAAGAGATTCTGTTCGACGCTATTTTCGGGCAATTGCTTTCTTCATTGTTGCCGAACATCGATCGGGTTTTGGATGAGAAGAGTACGATGCTGGAGAAAATGCCGGTGATCGTTGATCTGTATATGGGAATTGTTCGTGCAAACCCGATGTTCCCGAATTTTGTGGTGGGCGAGTTAAACAGAGATCCAGAACGTTTATTCCAGACCGTGCTGAAAGATCCGAAAAAAATACAGCCCATCTTGCGTCTTCGTCGTCAGATAGAGGAGGAGATGGACAAGGGGCTTCTACGGAAGATGCCGGTCATAGATTTGGTTTCGACCTTGGTGAGCCTAGTGGTCTTCCCGTTGTTGATCCGCAAGCCACTAGCGGCGGCTTTTTTGGATAACGATATGGGGCGGTTTGAGGAATATATGGATAGGCGCAGGGATTTGATCGTCGAGGTAATAACCCAGCTGATGGTCCCGGATGCCAGATGATGGATTTGTTCAATTTAATAAACATATCATAGAGTATATGAGAGGTGTATATGTATTATTGTTAATTAGCCTGTTGGGTTATGCCGGAAGGGTTAGCGGACAGGAATCGGTCACGATCACCCAATGTTACGAATGGGCGAGGGCGAATTATCCACAGATTCATCAAATGGGTTTGATCGATCAGACGGAGCGTTATAGCTTGAGCAATGTGGGCAAGGCTTGGCTTCCCCAGCTCTCGGTAAGCGGTAAGGCAAGCTATCAGAGCGACGTGACGAAGTTGCCTTTGGATGGCGATAAGATCTCCTCGCTTCTTCCCGGCTTTGAGATCCCGAGCTTGAGCAAGGACCAGTATCAAGTCGTGGCGCAGGTGGACCAGACGATTTGGGACGGCGGTAGCACCCGTTCGGCCCGTGCCTTGACTCGTGCCGAGGCGATCGCCAACCGGGAACAATTGGAAAGTGAGTTGTATGCGCTGAACGACCGGGTGAATCAAATCTACTTCGGTTGCCTGCTGCAAGACGAGTTGATACGTCAGAACGCTTTGCTTCAAAAAGAGTTGCAGGTCAATATCGAGCGTATCAAGGCGATGATGGAGAATGGCGTGGCGAATCAATCGGATCTGGAAAGTATGGAAGTGGAACTGCTGAATGCCCGCCAAAATGAGATTGAGCTAAAAGCGTCTCGTACGGTATATCGGCAGATGTTGGCGACCTTTATCAATAAACCACTGACGGATCAAGTCGTCTTGAAGACTCCGGAGTCACCCGAGCGTTCATTGTCCACGCAAATCAACCGTCCGGAATTACGGGCCTTGGATGCTAAGAGCGAATGGATCGAGACGCAAAACAAGCAGGTAACGGCGGGCTTGATGCCTCGTATCGGAGCTTTCGTACAAGGTGGTTACGGCCGGCCGGGCTTGAACATGCTGGAGGATAGTTTCGAGCCTTATTATGTGGCCGGTGTCCGTCTTTCTTGGAATCTGGGGAAGTTGTACACGCTGAAGAACGACCGGAGGAAGATCGAGGTAAGCCGTCGCCAGATTGATGTGCAACGGGAGACCTTCTTATTCAATACCCGCCTGCAACTTTTGCGGCAAAACACGGAGATAAAGAAAATGACGGACCTGATGCGTGCCGATGACGATATCATCCGTCTGAGAACAAGCATCAAGCAGGCAGCGGAGGTGAAGCTGGAGAATGGCGTGATTTCCGTCACGGACCTGATCCGGGAGATCAACGCCGAGGACATGGCCCGGCAAACCGCCGCGGCGCACCGTGTACAGCGCTTGATGACCATTTATAATTATATGTATACAACGAATTAAATAGAGTATGACAAATACAATTGATTTATGAGACATTTGATTTTTATCAGCTTATGCAGCCTTCTATGGACGGCTTGCGGTAATACAGACAATGATTTTGACGCTTCCGGTACCTTTGAGGCAACCGAGATCTTGGTATCTTCGGAAGCCAACGGAAAGATCATGGAACTGAATATCGAGGAGGGCGATCGCTTGGATGCCGGCGCCATCGTGGGTTACGTGGATAGTACCCAGCTTTTTCTGCGGAAGATGCAACTCTCTGCCAGCCTTCGCTCAGTAGATATTCGCAAGCCGGATATCCGCAAGCAGATCGCCGTTCTGGAACAACAAATCGCCACGGCCAAGACCGAGCAGCAGCGACAAGAGAACTTGGTGCGCGCCAAAGCGGGTAACCAAAAGCAACTGGACGATATCGTGAATAACATCAAATATCTCCAGAAACAACTGGATGCCCAATACTCCTCTTTAAGCAAGACGACGGGAGGTGCCGACGCCGAGGCGGAAGGCCTGCAATACCAGATCATGCAATTGGATGATCAACTGATGAAAAGCCGTATCCTCAATCCCCAGACCGGTACGGTATTGGTGAAATACGCCGAGCCGGGAGAGGTGACGGCGGCAGGCAAACCGCTTTACAAGATCGCCGATACGGACTTGCTTTATCTCCGCGCCTATGTGACGGCGGATCAGTTATCCCACCAGAAACTAGGGCAATCTCTCAAGGTCTTCGCCGACTATGGGAATGATCGCCGGGAATACCCCGGTACGATCACGTGGATCTCCGATAAATCCGAGTTTACCCCGAAAGGTATCCAGACGAAGGACGAACGGGCTAATTTGGTATATGCCATCAAGATCGCCGTCCGCAACGATGGTTATCTGAAGATCGGGCAATATGGGGAGATTAAATATGAATAATGAGATTCATATAAATCATATCACCAAGCGTTATGGCGATGTCGAGGCCCTGCGGGATCTGTCGCTGGAGATCGGCTCTGGTGAGTTGTTCGGGTTAATCGGTCCGGATGGGGCGGGAAAGACCACCCTGTTCCGTATCCTGACCACGTTGTTGCTGGCCGATAGCGGTACCGCCTCTGTCTGCGGCTTGGACGTGGTGAAAGACTTGAAGGAGATCCGTCGGCGGGTAGGATATATGCCCGGCCGCTTCTCGCTCTACCAAGACCTGACAGTAGAGGAGAACTTGAACTTCTTCGCTACGGTCTTCAATACGACGATCGAGGAGAACTACGATCTGGTACGGGATATCTATAGGCAGATAGAGCCGTTCAAGCATCGGCGGGCGGGGAAGCTGTCCGGTGGTATGAAGCAGAAGCTGGCTTTGAGTTGCGCTTTGATCCATCGTCCGGATGTCTTGTTCTTGGATGAGCCTACGACGGGGGTCGATCCTGTCTCCCGCTCTGAGTTCTGGGATATGCTGGATCGTCTGAAACGGCAAGGCATTACGATACTTGTCTCTACACCTTATATGGATGAGGCCTCCCGTTGCGACCGTATCGCTTTGGTGCGTTCTGGGGAATGCCTGTCTATCGATACGCCGGTAGGTATCCGTACCTCATTCGATAGGCGGCTATACGCGGTGCGATGCGCATCGATGTATAAGTTGTTGGGAGACTTGCGGGAGTTCCCGGATACAAACTCGTGTTTCGCTTTTGGAGATGCTCATCATCTTACGTTGAGGAGGGATGGGGAGGATGTCATGAGGCGATTACAGGAATATCTGAAAGGCAAAGGTTACGCAGATGTAAGCATCGAACGCCTTGAGCCAAGCGTTGAGGATTGTTTCATGGCCTTGTAAGAGAGGGGATGTGTCGCATTTCCCCAAGATTCGACCTCGCGTCGGGTGCGAAGTCGAATCTCGGGAAAATGCGGGGCTTGCGTCAGGCGCGAGGTCGAATCGCGGAAAAATGCGAGGCCTCGCGTTGGGTGCGAGGTCGAATCTCGGGGAAATGCGGGGCTCGCGTCGGGTGCGAGGTCGAATCTCGGGGAAATGCGGGGCCTCGCGTTGGGCGCGAGGTCGAATCTTGGAGAAATACGGCATTGTAATTATGAAATAAGGATAAATAATGAAAGCGATAGAAGTAAAACAACTGACCAAACGTTTCGGCACCTTCACCGCCGTCGATCATATCAGTTTCGAGGTGGAGCCGGGCGAGATATTCGGCTTCCTCGGGGCAAACGGGGCAGGGAAGACCACCGCCATGCGTATGCTCTGCGGCCTGTCGGTCCCGACATCCGGCGAGGCCCGGGTAGCCGGTTTCGATGTCTACCGGGAGAGCGAGTCCATCAAACGGAATATCGGATACATGAGCCAGAAATTCTCCCTATACGGCGATCTAAAGGTATGGGAGAATATCCGTCTCTTCGGCGGTATCTACGGCTTGTCTAAACGGCAGCTGTCCCAGAAAACGGATGAGTTGCTGGATATCCTCGGGCTGGAAAAGGAGCGGAATACCTTGGTCGATTCCCTGCCCTTGGGGTGGAAACAGAAGCTATCCTTCTCCGTGGCGATCATCCATGATCCCAAGATCGTTTTCTTGGATGAGCCTACCGGAGGCGTCGATCCCGTCACCCGCCGCCAGTTCTGGGAGTTGATCTATGAAGCGGCTGCCCGGGGGATCACGATCTTCGTCACCACCCATTATATGGATGAGGCGGAGTATTGTAACCGTGTCTCCATCATGGTAGACGGAAAGATCGAAGCGTTAGACAGTCCCTCCGCCTTGAAGCGGGATTTTAAGACAACGAATATGAACCAAGTCTTCCACGCCTTGGCTCGAAAAGCAACGAGAGGAGAATAAACGATGAAACAATTCATATCCTTTGTTAGAAAGGAGTTCTATCACATTTTCAGGGACGCACGCACGACAATGATCCTCTTGCTCATGCCCGTCATCCTGATCATCTTGTTCGGATATGCCATCACGACCGAGATCAAGCGTGTGCCGATCGCTATTTTCGACCAAAGCCGGGATGAGCTGACACTGAAGATGGCAGACCGCTTGAATGCCAGCGAGTACTTCGAGCTGTATACGACCGTCGATAGCTATGAGGACGCCGGGGCCTTGTTTCGGCAAGGAAAGGTACACGTCATAGTTGTCTTTCCCCCTCAATACGCTTCCACGGCCGATGCCCAAGTACAAGTCTTGGCGGACGCTACCGATCCGAACGAGGCGACTCAGCTAATCGCTTATTGTTCGGCGATCATCGCGGAGCAGTTGAAAGGCGAGTCGGCGGTTGAGAGTAAAGCCGTGACCCCGGTTACCACTTTGCTCTACAACCCTCAAATGAAAGGCGCCTACAACTTCGTGCCCGGCGTAATGGGTTTGATCTTGATCCTTATATGCGCCATGATGACCTCGATCGGCATCGTGAAAGAGAAGGAGATGGGAACGATGGAAGTCCTGCTGGTCTCCCCGTTGAAACCCATCTACATCATTCTGGCCAAGGCGATCCCATACCTATTGCTGAGTATGGTGAATATCGCTACGATCTTGCTGCTATCCTATTTCCTGCTGGACGTTCCGATAAAAGGCAGCCTGCTGTTGCTGGTTTCCGTGTCCATCCTGTATGCGATCGTATCCCTCTGTCTGGGCCTGCTGATCTCCACGGTAGCCGATACCCAGCAGGCGGCTATGTTGATCAGCGGTATCGCCTTGATGCTTCCGATCATGTTGTTGAGCGGCATGATGTTCCCGATAGAGAATATGCCGGATATCCTGCGATGGTTCTCCCATATCGTTCCGGCCAAATGGTATATCATCGCCGTGAAGGACGTGATGATCAAGGGGCTTCCCGCCGTGTCGATCTTGAAGGAGATCGGGATACTGTCGTTCATGGCGGTCGTGCTGGTATTCTTGAGTGTGAAACGTTTTAAAATACGATTATAAGCTATGTTACGATATTTGTTAGAGAAAGAGTTCAAGCAGATCCGTCGGGACCGGTTCATGCCGAAGATTATCTTCATCATCCCGATCATGCAGTTGATCATCTTGCCTTTCGCCGCTAATTTCGAGATGCGAAATATTAACCTTAGCATCGTGGACAATGATCATTCCGTCACCTCCATGCAATTGGTAGATAAGGTACTATCCTCCGGATATTTCCGCCTGACAGACCGGTCGGATCGTTACGACGAGGCGCTGACCTCGGTGGAGAGCAATGAGTCCGATATCATTCTGGAAATCCCCTCTGATTTCGAGCGGGACTTGGGGAAGGAGGGCAGGGCGGACGTGATGATCGCCGCTAACGCCGTGAACGGAACCAAGGGCGGCTTGGGTAGCTCCTACCTCTCCTCGATTATACAGGATTTCAATAGGGAGAAAGGTTTCGCCTCTATGGGATCGGGCAGGGGAGTGGCTTCGATTAACCTGTTCAATCCCCACTTGAGCTACAAGATCTATATGGTTCCCGGCATCATGGTATTCTTGCTGACGATTATCGGGGGATCGATCTCCGCCTTGAATATCGTGAGCGAGAAGGAGAAAGGGACGATCGAGCAGATAAACGTCTCGCCCGTACCCAAGTCCCTGTTCCTGCTGTCGAAGCTGATCCCTTTCTGGGTGATAGGCTTTGTCCTGCTGACGGTGGCGATCCTCATCGCTTGGCTGATCTACGGCTTGGTGCCGGAGGGGAGTTTCGGGGTGATCTATTTGTTCGCCGCCGTATATTTGATCGCTTTTACGGGATTTGGCTTGGCGATCTCCTCCTTCTCGTCCACGCAGCAACAAGCGATGCTTACGGCGTTTTTCTTCTTGATCATTTTCGCCTTGCTAAGCGGATTGTTCACGCCGATCAGCAGTATGCCGGAATGGGCGCAGAAGATCACGCTGGCGAACCCGGTGCGTTATTTCGTGGAGGTGATGCGTATGGTCTATTTAAAGGGGAGCGGCTTTGCCGATTTACGGGGACATTTTGTGATTGTCTGTCTATTTGCTGTTTTTTTTAATCTGTTAGCGGTAATTAGTTATCGTAAAAAGGGGTAGTTCGGAAATAAATGTTTTCTTTGTATCCCGTTTACGGATTATAAACTAATACAGCGAAAAAACATGTCATTTATCATTGTCGTACTTTGTTTGGCCTTATTGATTGTCTTGATATCCTACTTTAAGGTGGATGCTTTCATCGCGTTTCTGATCTCCTCTATCTTGGCGGGCATCGCTTTGGGCATTCCGTTGGAGAAGCTGCCGGACTCGGTGAATAACGGTATCGGGAGTATCTTGGGTGGGTTGACGTTGATTATCGTATTAGGCGCTATGCTAGGCAAGTTGGTGGCCGAGAGCGGAGCGGCACAGAAGATCGCTTCCGTGATGGTGTCGCTTTTTGGTACTAAGCATATACAATGGGGGCTGATGGTGACAGGCTTTGTCGTGGGTATTCCGTTATTTTATGGGATCGGATTTGTGTTGTTGGTGCCATTGATCTTCTCGATCGTGTATAAATACAAGCTTCCGGCGGTCTATATCGGGTTGCCGATGTTGGCGGCGTTGTCCGTGACGCATGGATTCCTGCCCCCGCATCCGTCTCCGGTAGCCTTGGTGGTACAGTTCAACGCAAATATCGGCCTTACGCTGATCTATGGCTTGTTCTTGGCGATTCCAGCTATCATTATCGCCGGGCCGGTGTTCGGCAGTCGGTTGAAACATATAAAATCCGGTCCGGTCACGTTGTTCGAGCAGAAAGAGGATAGCGGGAGATATAGCATGCCGGGCAAGGCGAATAGTTTTATCAGCGCTACGTTGCCTGTCTTTTTACTGATTATCGTGACGGTTATTCCTTATTGCTTTAAGGATATGGGCGAGATGGCGAGCGGGATAGTCTCTTTTATTGGTGCTCCTTCCATTGTAATGCTGATCGCCTTGTTGTTCGCTACATATACGCTGGGCATCCGGCAGGGACGTAGTATCAAGTCGGTTATGGCAGTCTATGGGGAGGCCGTGAAAGATATCTCTATGATCCTTTTGATCATCGCGGGTTCCGGTATCTTCAAGCAGATCATGGAGGATAGCGGGGTAAGCAATGAGCTGGCGACAAGCCTAGAGCAATTGCCCGTTCATCCGTTGATCTTGGGTTGGTTGATCTCTGCCGTGATCCGTTTGTGCGTGGGATCGGCTACGGTGGCGGCGTTGACGGCGGCGGGCGTGGTGATGCCTTTAGTTACGCAAACGGGTGCGAACCCGAACTTGATGGTTTTATCTTTAGGAGCGGGTAGCTTGATGTTCTCGCATGTCAACGATTCCGGTTTCTGGATGTTCAAGGAATATTTTAACCTAAGCATAAAGGATACGATCTGCTCATGGTCTATCATGGAGACGATCGTGTCGGTCGTAGGATTGATCGGGGTAATGATCTTAAATATGATTGTATAATAAAAGAATGATTGAGCAATGAGAAAGAGATGGCTGCTTAGTATCGTTATTATGCTTTTCCCTTTCGTCGCCTCGTTTGCGGCGGACCCGGAGGAAGGTACTTATCCAACGGTCGGGAGGCTTTTTCATATAGCACGAAGCGTGAATAAGAACTTGGTTTGTTACGATGTGAATCTGAGGGATGGTAAGCTGGATACACATGATCCCTTGAACGTTTATTGGGTCAATCGGGAAAAGCATCCGGGGGAAACCAATGGCTTGAGCTATATCCAACGGAAAATGGCTTATGGGTATAAACTGATCTCGGCGAGTGATAATGCTTGTGTATGCTCATTGACCGCTTATCCCTCCCGCCAGTTGACGATTACCAAACGTGATTCCCGCTATGTATGCTACATAACGATCAACAACCAACAGGCGATTCTCCAATCCCTCTACGTTAAAGCCAGCTCCAAGAATCCTTTAAGCGTCGAGTATGTAGAGCTACAAGGAATCTCTGTCGCCACGAATCAACCGGTAACGGAAAGAGTCAGGAAATAGATCAATATATTTTTTTACTAACATATAAATGAAAGAAATTATGAGCATGATTAACGCAGATGAGAATTTTGAGAAATTAGGGTTGACCTTACCTCCCGCACCGGCTCCGGCCGGAGTTTACAAGCCTTGTGTGATAGATGGCAAATACCTGTATCTTTCCGGTCACGGGCCTGTGCGGAATGATAAGTCCTTGATCATCGGACGTATCGGCAAGGACTTGACGATGGATGAAGGCAAACTCGCCGCCCAGCAAGTAGGACTTACCATGTTGGCGACCATCCAGGCGAACCTTGGTAGCTTCAACAAGATAAAGAGAGTGATCAAGGTATTGGGTATGGTAAATTGTACGCCCGATTTCGGAAAGCATCCTTATGTGATCAATGGCTGTAGCGAGTTGTTCGCCGCCGTATGGGGGCCGGATAACGGTGTAGGTACCCGTAGCGCCGTAGGATTCGGTTCTCTTCCCGATAATATTCCTGTAGAGATAGAGGCTTTGTTCGAATTATACGAATAAGCCATGGACGATTGGTACGTCATAAGTAATGTAGACCGGATAGACTCGCCAGCCTTGGCGTTCTATCCGGATCGTATTTCCGGCAATATCGAGTTGGCCAAGAGGATCATAGGCGATACGAACCGGCTTCGTCCGCACGTGAAGACGAATAAGGCGGCTGAGGTATCCCGCATGCTGCTGGATGCCGGAATCCGGAAGTTCAAGTGCGCTACGATTGCCGAGGCCGAGATGCTGGGGCATATGAATGCCCCAGATGTATTATTAGCCTATCAGCCGGTAGGTCCGAAGATTTCCCGCTTATTAGATTTGATAAAGGCATATCCCGCCACCCATTACTCCTGCTTGGTAGATCAAGCGGAGAATGCCCGTGCGATCTCGGCTCTTTGCGAGGCCGGGAATATCACCTTGGATGTCTTTATCGATCTGAACGTGGGAATGAATCGTACCGGAGTCCTCCCGGAGAGAGCGGAGGCGCTGGTGGATGCCATTCTGCCGCTGAAGTCTCTGCAGATTATCGGGTTGCATGGCTACGACGGACATATACATGACGCGGAGCTATCGGTACGTTGCCAAGGCGCGGATGCAGCGTACGCCTTGACCGAACGTGTGTTCCGGGAGATATCCCGCAAGTTTGCCTATCCATTGGTAAAGGTGATGGGAGGTACTCCTACATTCCCGATGTACGCGAAGCGGAAGGATTGCGAATGCAGTCCCGGCACGTTTGTGTTCTGGGATTGGGGGTATGGAAACGCTTATCCGGATATGCCGTTCAAGGTAGCTGCCTTATTGATAACTCGGGTCATTTCCGTGCTGGATGAGCATCATGTTTGCGTAGATCTTGGTTACAAGGCGGTAGCCTCGGAAAGTCCTTTGCCCCGTGTGTTTTTCTTGAACCATCCGGAGGCGAAACCTATCTCCCAGAGCGAGGAGCATCTGGTCTTGGAAGTCCCGGACAGTCGGCTCTATCCATTAGGTTCCGTATTCTATGGCATTCCCGTTCATATTTGTCCTACGGTCGCTTTATACGACAAGGCTTATGTGATCCGGGATCGTGAGGCGATCGGCGAATGGCCTATCATTGCCCGTTCACGTCGCATCACCTATTAACGGTAATCAAATTTTCAATTATCAATTATCAACTCTCAATTAATAAAATGAATAAGCCATTTATTATCGACGCTCATCTCGACCTTAGCATGAACGCTTTGGAGTGGAACCGGGATTTGCGTCAACCCCTAAAGGAAATAAACCGGAGAGAAATCGGTATGACCGATAAGCCCGACCGTGGAAACGCCACTATATCGTTTGAGGAACTGCGTAAAGGAAACGTCGGGTTGGTAGTCGCCACCCAGATCGGTCGCTATGTAGGGCCGGATAATCCACTTCCCGGTTGGCATTCCCCGGAACAAGCTTGGGCGCAGACCCAAGGCCAACTTGCTTGGTATAAGGCGATGGAAGAGGAGGGCCAGATGGTCATGATCCGGGATAAGAAGGCCTTGGATACGCATCTGGCTCTTTGGAAAGACGGTGAACCCGCCGACAAGAAGCCGATCGGTTATGTATTAAGTATCGAGGGAGCCGACTCGTTCATCACGGTGAATCATGTGGAAAGGGCGTATGCTTATGGCTTGAGGGCGGTTGGCCCGGCACATTACGGCCCCGGAAGATATGCCAACGGTACGGATTCTACCGGTCATCTGAATGCCATGGGGAAAGAGTTGTTGCGTACCATGGATCGCTTGGGTATGATTCTTGACGTGACCCATTTATGTGATGAGGCTTTCTGGGATGCATTGGATTTGTATAAGGGACCGATTTGGGCGAGCCATAACAACTGTCGGGCCTTCGTAGATCACAACCGCCAGTTTAGCGACGAGATGATCAAGGCGTTGATAGAGCGTGGCGCCGTGATCGGTATCGCCCTAGACGCTTGGATGATGGTACCGAACTGGGTGCGAGGCGAGTCTACTCCAAGAGGCATGAACTGTGGTATGGAGATTATGGCGAACAATATCGATCATGTCTGCCAATTGGCCGGAAACGCGAACCATGTGGCTATCGGCAGTGATCTGGATGGTGCTTTCGGTACGGAGCAATGCCCGTATGACCTAGTAACGATCGCCGATCTCCAAAAGATATTCCCGATCCTTCAATACCGTGGCTTTACGGACGATGCTATCAACCGTATCGCCTCTGGTAACTGGATTGAGTTCTTACGGAAGCATTTGCCGGAATAAGCTACCGCAACCCGGGTTGCAGTGATACCGCGATGTGGATGCAGTGTTACTGCAACCCGGATTGTAGCGTCACTGCATCCGCATCGCGGTAAAAAGACAAACAAAGTGAGTCTATTTTATATCTGCAATACCAAGACGAACCGGCATCCCTTCTTATATTCCTTATCGATAGATAGGGTTCCGTTTAATTTACTAGCCATCAGTGCGCAGATGGGTAATCCCAAACCATCGCCTTGTGCTAGATCCTTCGCCTCATTGAATGGCTTGAATAAGTTCTCTTTTAGATCATCTGGTATGCCTGTACCATTATCGGTAATGATAAATTGGCAAACATGAGCGCCTTTCCGTTTAAATTCCAGACGAATGTTACCGCTGGAAGTATATAATGCGGCATTCTTTAACAAATGCAATAAGACTTGTTCCAGATGCTCGGCGTTCGTCTTAATCTCCAATTGGGGCACGTCTGTTACGAGGTTGACCTCCGGCTGAATATCCCCTTTAACCTTCTCCACGATTTTCTTACTGAAGTTTCCTACATTAAAAGAACTAACCTCATACGGTTCCATCAACGTATTCTCCAAGGAGGAAAGCTCTTGGATATGAACCGTAAACTGTTTCAAAGCCTCTACCCGTGTCCATACATCCTCGGCCTGCTTCGGAGCTACCGCCTGTAATTCCTTGGCGGATGCGCTAAGCTTGTTCAAGGTAGGCTCCATCTGAACCGATATGTTTTGGATGAATTGGGCTTGTTGTTCGCTATGCTCGTTTGTCGTCTGGATGATTTTCTTTAATTTCTTGTTCAGCACGATGAAGCGCAGCAAAAGGAATCCTAAGAAAAGTAAGGCGGCTATAAGGATTACCACGAATGTAATAAGTCCAACAATCATATATTGCTTAACAGACAATTTATCGTCTTTCTCCTGTATTGTCTGTAGGCTCTGATCGTATTTTTGTTGTAATGCCCCTAGCTTATCCTCTGCCGTAAGAGCCTTTACGGAATCCGTCCATACGATGTATTTGTCGTAGGTACGTTCCATCAGTGGGGCGTTGTTTGCCTTACGAGCGATAGAGATCAGGTTCCGGTAGCAATCGTTCACCTTGTCGTATTCTTTTTTCTCCTTATACTGGTTGATCAGTTTCTGGAAAGCAGCGTCCCCCTGCTCGTTTTGCCCGAACGTATAATAATAACCCGCTTGGGTATATAATAAATTGTTCGATAACTTCTCATCACCCGCTTGGCTGGCCAGATTATCTAATGTATTGAGTTGAACTTGCGCTTGGGCGGCGTTCTTTAGCTTAATATACATTTCCAACCGCTCTTTCGTTACTTGGAAGCGTTGCTCATAGAGCGATTTTTGCAACTTCAGTTCCTCGGTTAAGATGAATTGGTTCATCTGGCGGCAAAGATCGAATGCCTCTTGGTAATAATTCTCGCAATAATATAGATAAGCCGCCTGCGTACCGGCATCGATTGCCTGTTTGTAATCACCTTGTTGGGATAAGCTCTTGTAAGCTTGTAAAAAAAGATAACGAGCTTTGGTGTAGTCTTTTTTTTCCAGGCTGCTTTGTGCCTGTTTCATAAATTGATTCGTCGTATTTTGCGCCTGCATGACCGGACAGAAACAAAGCATAAAAGATAGTAAAAGATAAATGACCCTCATAACTTAAATTTTTTTTGAAGTAAAAATATGTATTTACTGGGATTCATACAAAATATATCAGGGGAAAAATAATAGATATTTTATTTTAAGATACGATTTGTGTGTCAATATTCATATTTATTTTGTCAATTCTGAAAGTTCTGAACAAGTGGAATGTGCTATCTTTATCACATTTATTAACTTTAAGAATTGTGTTTATGAGTATATCCGTATTAACAAAAGGCATGTCGTGTCTATTCTTTTGTTTTTGTGTTTGTTGTATGAATGCGCAAGTAAGAAACACTGATCCTGTACGTCACTTGAGGATATCCGGTTATTTGGGGCAACGGATCGACGCTTGTATCGAGTATCGAGTGAAAGCTCAAGATGTGGATCATTTGGTGGAACCTTTCCGGCATAAGGAAGAGACCTTGCGCTGGCAATCGGAATTTTGGGGAAAATGGATACAAGGGGCGATCGCCTCATACCGTTATGATAAAGATCCTGAGTTGTACAAGATTATTAAGAATGGAGCGGAGTCGTTGATGGAAACCCAATTACCGAATGGGTATATCGGTAATTATTCCGAGGAAGCGCAGTTGAACCAGTGGGATATATGGGGGCGGAAATACACGGCTTTAGGTTTGATCGCTTATTATGACTTATCCGGGGATCGAAAAGCTTTGGATGCCGCCTGCCGGGTGATCGACCATTTGATGACGCAGGTGGGACCCGGAAAAGTGAATATCGTGACGACCGGTAATTATATAGGAATGCCAAGCTCTTCGGTACTTGAGCCGGTGATGTATCTGTATAATCGTACCCGGCAAGATAAATATCTGGATTTTGCCAAGTACATCGTAAAGCAATGGGAGACTCCGGAAGGCCCTCGATTGATTAGTAAGGCGATTGCGGATATTCCTGTCGCCGGACGTTTTCCACATCCAAAGGTTTGGTTCTCTCCGGAGAATGGACAAAAAGCATATGAGATGATGTCTTGTTATGAGGGCTTGTTGGAACTTTACAAGGTCACTAAGAATCCATTATATTTATCTGTGGTGGAGAAAACGATGAATCATATTATCAATGAGGAAATCAATGTGGCTGGTTCCGGTAGTGCGTTCGAGTGCTGGTATGGGGGCAAGGCGTTACAAACTTATCCTACTTATCATACGATGGAGACTTGTGTGACGTTCACGTGGATGCAGATTTGTGACAGGATGCTCGGACTAACCGGAAATTCCTTATATGCGGACCAGATCGAGAAGGCTATGTATAACGCTTTACTAGCCTCGCTGAAAGCGGATGCCTCTCAAATAGCGAAATACAGTCCGTTGGAGGGCTGGCGGCATGAAGGAGAGGAGCAATGCGGTATGCATATCAATTGTTGCAATGCGAATGGACCTCGTGCTTTCGCGATGATTCCGCAATTCGCTTATCAGATAAACGGCAGACGTATCGATGTCAACCTATATGCGGCTTCGAGCGTGGAGGTAGAGTTGGATAAAAAGACGAGGGTGTCGATGACACAGGAGACGAACTACCCGATAGACGGGCAAGTCCGGATTGTGGTGGAACCGGAGAAGACGAGTGATTTTACGATCGCCTTGCGTATCCCGGCGTGGAGTGAGCGAACTGTGGTGTCTGTCAATGGTGAGCCTTTAACGGATCTGTTGGCTGGAGCATACCTACCGATTCATAGGACTTGGGAGAAAGGGGATGAAATTACGGTGGAGTTGGATATGCGGGCTCGCTTGGTGGAGCTGAACGAGGCTCAAGCGATCGTAAGAGGCCCTTTGGTGCTGGCTAGAGATAGCCGCTTTAAGGATGGAGATGTGGATGAGGCTTCCGTGATCGTCAGCAAGGATGGTTATGTGGAATTAACTCCGGTACAAGCCCCCGATTTCGCTTGGATGGCTTTTACCGTTCCTATGGTTTTAGGAACGGATTTGGAAGGAAACGGCAAGGCTCGCCCGATTCATCTGTGCGATTTCGCATCAGCTGGTAATACGTGGAATCAGGCAGAACGTTATAGAGTGTGGCTACCAAAAACATGGAATGTCATGCGTACGCCTTATAAACCTTATTGAGCGGTTCACTCCAGCTCAATGCGTCCGATCCCTGAATTCCGAGGGTGTAACCCCTTCTTTCTTCTTAAAGAATGTGGAGAACTGGCCGGCATTCTCGAAATGCAGGCTATAGGCGATCTCGGAGATCGTCAAAGGGGTGCTAGTCAGAAGCTCTTTCGCACGAAGGAGCTTCTGTTGTAATTGATATTGGGCGGGGGAGACGCCGGTGTATTCCTTAAACATCCGGCGAAACCATGAATAACCTAAACCAAGACGGGCAGCGATCTCTTCCGGACTTAATGGGTCCTCGATGTTCTCCTTCATTAATATACGTGCCTCGTTGATTTTATCTACGACATAGGTGTTCGTGAAGGAGTTGTTCTTTTCCTTATAATATACGGAGCCTAATATATGAAGCACGATACTGGAGATCATCTGTTGGTAACCGGATTTCTCCTCCGAGGCGAACTTCAGTATATCCTCATAAAGTCCGACGATCGTAGCGCTCAGCCCGATCCGGTGTAGCGGCTCTTCCTTGGTAAAGAATTTCTTCTCCACACGTTTATCGATATGAATACCCCGAAAACCTACCCAATACTCATCCCATCCCGTTTCCCGGTCCGGATAATAACTATGCCATTCCCCGGGGAAAAGGAGGATCATCGTCCCTGCGTTTATCTTTTGCGATTTACAAGACTGGGAGGAAAAGTACCCGCTACCTTTCGTTATATATACCAATTGATACTCATTCAGGATGCGCCCGGTCTGAGGCTTGAAATTATACTTCTCCGGATGCCGGGAAAGTGGATAGGCGCAACCCGGCGGGATGAATTGATATCCGACCGTCGTGACGACGATTCCCCATTCCTCATCCGTAGCGCTGATCGTCAAGTAACGTAGTAAATCATTCCGCAGTTCGTTCATGTCAGATTTGAAAGGTTTAAAATCATTTTCGTAAGCAAATATAGCAATAATGCTTCTACTTTTGCTTTCGTCAAACAAATAACTTTGTTAAGCCATGAAGGAATATAATTTTCTAGCCTTTGATATAGGGGCTACCAGTGGACGGGCCGTGCTCGGGACCTTAAAGGATGCCAAATTTGAAATGAAAGAGATCCATCGGTTCCCGAATCCGATGGTGGAATTACACGGACGGTTTTATTGGGATATCTATCATCTTTATACTTCTCTTATAGAAAGCTTGACGATATGCGCCCGGCAAAGAATCCGGTTGCACTCGATCGGAATAGATACATGGGGGGTGGATTTTGGGTATGTGGCTTTGGATGGCTCTTTATTGGGCTTACCTCGTGCTTACCGAGATCCTTATACGGACGGCGCTCCCGAGGACTTTTTCAAACGGATTCCCAAGGAAGAGGTCTATAAGCGGACAGGTATTCAAGTGATGCCGTTTAATAGCTTGTTCCAGCTTTTCAGGGCGGGGCAAGACTCGTTTATACCGCAGGAAGTGGCGGAAAAGATATTATTCATACCGGACCTTTTGGCTTATATGTTGACGGAGCGTATGGTATGTGAATATACGATCGCTTCCACGTCTCAATTATTGAACCCGGAAACCCATAAATTCGATTACAAGCTCTTGGAGGCCGTAGGTGTATCTCCTACTTTGATGTGTCCGGTGGTGATGCCGGGGACGTTGATCGGGCGGTTGAGCGAGTCGATCGCCCGTAAGACAGGAATCGGGGAAATCCCGGTAATCGCCGTGGCTGGTCACGATACGGCGTCGGCGGTAGCCGCTGTTCCTGCTTCTTCTCCTAATTTCGCTTACTTGAGTAGTGGTACTTGGAGCTTGATGGGTATCGAGGTGGAGAAGCCGATCATCAACGAGGTATCTTTCAAGAATAATTTCACGAATGAGGGGGGTATCGAGGGTACGACTCGCTTTTTGAAGAATATTACAGGTATGTGGATCTTGGAACGTTGCCGGGAGCAATGGAAGCGGTCCGGATTGGATTATTCGTACGATGATATGGTTCGGATGGCGGAGTTGAGCGAATTTACTTCTTTGATCAATCCGGATGATCCTCGTTTCGCCAATCCTGAGAGTATGCTACGTGAGATCACGGCCTATTGTGAGGAAACCGGACAGGCTGTTCCCGCTTCGGACGCCGATTATGTACATTGTATATTTTATAGCTTGGCGAATCGTTATAAAGAGGTGCTGGAAATACTCAAATCGATGTCGCCACATCCGATTGAACGATTGCATGTGATAGGTGGTGGCTCTCGGAACGATCTGCTGAATCAGTTGACAGCCAACGCTATCGGTATTCCCGTATTGGCAGGCCCGTCTGAGGCGACTGCCATTGGAAATTGCTTGATACAGGCTAAGTCGGCAGGATTACTGACGGATTGTTGGGAGATGCGAAGACTGATAGCCACCGCATTCCCTCCCAAGGAATTTTATCCGGAAAGGTGATACACTTTCAAATCATATAAATTTAAAAACATCATACCATGACAAAAGACAGTTTAATTCAACAGGCATTTGAAGTAGCGGCAGAACGCTATGCGGCCGTAGGTGTAGACGTTCGTAAAGCTTTAGAGGATATGAAGAAAATATCCCTATCCCTGCATTGCTGGCAGGCCGATGACGTAAGCGGTTTCGAGAACCAAGGCGGCTCCTTGACTGGTGGTATACAAGTGACCGGCAATTATCCGGGACGTGCCCGTACTATCGACGAGTTGCGCCGGGATGTATTGAAGGCGAAATCCTATATCCCCGGTAATCATCGGCTTAGTCTGCATGAGATCTACGGGGATTTCCAAGGGGAGAAAGTAGACCGTGACGAGGTAGAACCCCGTCATTTCGAGAGCTGGATACAATGGGCGAAAGAGAATGATTTCAAGCTAGACTTCAACAGTACCTCTTTCTCGCACCCTAAAAGCGGAGATTTGACCTTGGCGAACCCCAGCGAGGATATCCGTAACTTCTGGATCGAGCATACGAAGCGTTGTCGCTGGATCAGCGATGAGATGGGCAAAGCCCAGAACGATCCTTGCATGATGAACCTTTGGATACATGACGGGAGCAAGGAAGTACCGGCCAGCCGCTTACGTTATCGCCGTATCTTGGAGGAATCGCTGGATGAGATATTCGCTACCGAATATAAATGGATGAAAGATTGTATCGAGGCGAAACTCTTCGGTATCGGTCTGGAAAGTTATACGGTAGGTTCCTATGATTTCTATTTGGGTTACGGGGCGAAAAAGAACAAGATCGTTACCTTGGACACCGGCCATTTCCATTTGACGGAAAGTATCGCCGACAAGGTTTCCTCGTTATTGCTGTTTACGCCCGAGATCATGTTGCACGTAAGTCGTCCGATCCGTTGGGATAGCGATCATGTCGTGATCTTGAATGACGATGTGCAGGATTTAGCCCGTGAGATCGTGCGTTGCGACGCCTTGGACCGGGTACATATCGGTTTGGATTATTTCGACGCTACCATCAATCGTATCGGTGCTTATGTCATTGGTAGCCGTGCTACGCAAAAAGCCTTTATGCTCGCTTTGCTGGAGCCGATCGCCTTGCTTCGCCAGTACGAGGATGAGGGTAAGTATTTCCAGCGTCTTGCCTTGCAGGAGGAAGCGAAGAGTCTGCCTTGGGGGGCGGTTTGGGATATGTATTGTCTACAAAGTGGGGTCCCCGTAGGAGAGTCTTATATCGCTGAGATCGAGAAATATGAGTCCGACGTTACCTCAAGACGGCAATGATAGAGATCGGGATCGGGTTGTTGATCATCGCGATCGGCAGTTTCGGGCAGAGTAGCTCGTACGTGCCGATCAATAAGATCCGGGATTGGAGTTGGGAAAGCTTTTGGTTGGTGCAAGGTATCTTCGCTTGGTTGGTTTTCCCTTATCTCGGGGCGATGTTGGCGGTACCGGAAGGGAGTACCTTGCTGGAGCTATGGTGTTCGCCGGGTAGCTTGGGAGCGGTTATCTATGGCATGCTCTGGGGTGTCGGCGGGTTGACTTTCGGGTTGAGTATGCGTTATCTGGGCGTAGCTTTGGGACAGAGCATCGCCTTGGGTACATGCGCCGGTTTTGGTACGCTCTTCCCGGCTTTGTTCGGTGGAACGAATCTGTTTGAGGGAACCGGATTGATCCTGTTGACCGGTGTTTGCATTACCTTGGCAGGTATCGCCGTGATCGGTTACGCCGGAAGCCTGCGGGCCCGGAATATGAGTGAGGAGGAGAAGAAAGCGGCGGTGAAGGATTTTGCCTTGACCAAGGGCTTGGCGGTAGCCTTGCTTGCCGGCGTGATGAGCGCCTGCTTCAATTTGGGTTTGGAATCGGGAAACGAGGTGCTGGCGAAAGCGAAAGAGGCGGGAGCTAGCGATCTGTTCGCCTTGAACCCCGTGATACTGTTGGTTACTTTGGGCGGCTTTTGTACGAACGCTGTGTATTGTATTTTCCAGAACGTGAAAAACGGGACGGGCAAGGATTATTTCTCGGTATCGGGAGGTACATTGCTGAATAATGTCTTATTTTGCGCTTTGGCAGGCGTGCTTTGGTACTCGCAGTTCTTCGGGCTGGGGATGGGAAAGAGCTATTTCTCGGATTCCCCGGTTATGCTGGCTTTCTCGTGGAGTATCCTGATGTCGTTGAATGTTATTTTCAGTAATGTCTGGGGCATCTTATTAAAAGAATGGAAGGGCGTGGATCGCCGGACGATCGTGGTATTGATTACCGGCATGTGTATCTTGATCCTTTCCTTATTATATCCGAATATAGTTTAATTAAAATAGACATGATAATACTAAGAAACAATGAACGCCTGATGGCGGAAATAGATCGTATCGCCGAGGTCGCCGGCTATTTGTGGACCAAGGGTTGGGCTGAGCGAAACGGCGGGAATATATCGGTGAACCTGACTACTTTATTGAGCGAGGAGGAGAAGGCGTTGCCGGCTTTGGTTTCCTCGATTCCCTTGCAAGAGGCGATGACGGCCTTATGCGGGCACGTCTTTTATGTGACGGGTACCGGAAAACGGATGCGTTACGTGGCGAAAGATCCTTTCGCCAACGGCTCTTTGATCCGTATCGCCGCCGATGGGAAATCGTATGATATCCTAGCGGAGCAACCGATCCAACCGACTTCCGAGTTGCCTTCCCATTTGTTGATGCACAATTTCTTGCGTGCGAAGGGACGGGATAACCGGGTGGTATTGCATACGCATCCGACGGATATTATCGGCATGACGCATTGCAAGCCATTCTTGGATTCGGACAAGATTACCCGCACGTTATGGAGTATGATTCCGGAATGTCGGATTATCGTGCCGAAAGGGGTCGGTATTGTTCCTTACGAGATACCGGGCACTTTGGCGTTGGCGCACGCTACGATCCGTCAGTTAGAGGAGCACGACGTGGTGTTCTGGGAGAAGCACGGTATCCTTGCCGTCGGTGAGGACCTGATCGAGTGCTTCGATGCGATTGATACGTTGAGTAAATCCGCCCAGATCTATTTCAGTGCCCGCATGACCGGTTACGAGCCGGAAGGTATGACGGATCAGCAATTGGATGACTTGGTTCCGGCTTTTGGACTCTAGCGTATGCGAAAGAAATTAATCATTCTATTCATAGGGATCGGTTCGTTCACGTTGTTCGCCCAGCAGCGAGACCATCGGACACGGGAGTATATCGCTCCGGTCCGTATTGTCTGGCAGCAAGATAGTTCGCGAATTACGGGAGCGAACCATTTGCTTGTTCCGGGCAACGGACAGTCGGATTTGGCGAATAATCGGTTGTGTGTGTTGAAAAGTACGCCAACCGAACATCCCGCTTTGCTGCTTGATTTCGGGAAGGAGTTGCAAGGCGGCCTTCAGCTGGTGACCGGTATGCCGCCGTCTCACGATCCGGTTTCCGTGCGGGTTCGTTTCGGCGAGTCCGTTAGTGAGGCTATGTGCGAGATAGATGGCGCGAACGGGGCGAGCAACGATCATGCGATGCGGGATTTCGTGGTATCGCTCCCTTGGCTGGGCGTGCAGGAGATCGGTAATTCCGGTTTCCGTTTCGTGCGTATTGATGTATTGGGTGATTCTACGGAGTTGCAATTAAAAGAGGTCCGTGCGATCTCCACGTTCCGGGATATTCCTTATCTGGGCTCTTTTCGTTGTAATGACGAGCGGTTGAACCGGATCTGGAAGACAGGTGCGTACACGGTCCACTTGAATATGCAGGAATATCTATGGGACGGCGTAAAACGGGATCGTCTGGTCTGGGTGGGGGATTTACATCCGGAGGTAATGACGGTCAGTACCGTCTTCGGTTATAATGAGGTGGTTCCTAAGAGCTTGGATTTGATTCGGGATATTACGCCGCTGCCTAGTTGGATGAACGGTATCAGTTCGTACTCGATCTGGTGGTTGTTGATTCAGCGGGATTGGTATTATTACCAAGGGAATCTTGCGTATCTACAAGAGCAACGCTCTTATATGACTGCTTTGCTGCGTCACTTGATATCGAAGGTTGACCCAAGCGGAGAAGAGAGACTGGATGGGAACCGTTTCTTGGATTGGCCTTCCAGTGAGAATACACCCGCTATCGATGCCGGCCTTCAATCGCTGATGATACAAGCCATGCGTGCGGGAGAGGAGTTATGTACCGTTTTAGGCGAGGATGCGTTGGCCTCGGAGTGCCGTGCGGTAGCTTCCAAAGCTATTGAGTTTTCCCTTCGGAAGAAATCCCGGTTCCCTTCGGAGAAAGATCGGATTACGCCCGGGGATAAACAGGCCGCCGCCTTGATGGCTCTGGCGGGTATCATGGATGCTAAAGAGGCGAACGAGCGTTGCTTGGCAGTGGACGGGGCGAAAGGCTTCTCTACGTTTTACGGGTATTATATGCTACGGGCGATGGCGTTGGCTGGTAATTACCAAGGTGCGTTAGATGTGATCCGTACGTATTGGGGAGCTATGCTGGATGTAGGCGCTACGACGTTTTGGGAGGATTTCAATATGGAATGGCTTCCTGACGCAGGGCGTATTGATGAGCTGGTCCCCGCCGGAAAGAAAGACATTCATGGGGATTATGGGGCGTATTGCTATCAAGGTTTCCGCCATAGCTTGTGCCATGGATGGGCTTCGGGCCCCACATCGTGGTTAAGCGAGTACGTATTGGGCGTACAAGTGGTGGAACCGGGTTGCCGTACGGTACGTATCATCCCACATCTGGGAGATCTCGAATGGGTGGAAGGTACGTTTCCCACGCCTTACGGGGTGATCGAGATCCGACATGAGAAAGGTGCGGACGGTAAGGTGATAAGCTATATCAACGCTCCTGAAGAAATCCGTGTTTGTATGGATTAAAACCAAATATGAATAATAAAATAAACGATGCTACTATGCGAATAAAACAGTCTATTTATATCTACGCTTTCGCCGCCCTCTTATTAGGCGGTTGCAAAAGCAATAATGAATTAACGATACCTACGAATCTCCGTACGGAATACCTTACGGAGCCTATCGGCTTGGATACTTCGTCTCCTCGCTTTACATGGGAATACTCCGGAAATGAGGAGGGCTTTAAGGCTTCCCGCTATGAGGTACGGATCGGTACGAGTCCGGACGACTTGCGGCCCTATGCGGAGGGAATGGCCCTGAAACCTCATACCCGTTATTACTGGAATGTTACGGTATGGGATGGTGAAGGGCGTCCGTGCGCTACCTCGGAGACGGCTTCTTTCGAGACCGCTAAGTTCGATCCCTCGGATTGGTCCGCCTCTTGGATTACCGATCATAAGGATAAGGAGTTCGAGCCTGCCCCTCTGTTCCGCAAGTCTTTCCCGGTAGGCAAGGAAGTGAAGGATGCCCGTGTGTACGTAGCATCCGCCGGGTATCATGAGCTATTCATCAATGGCGAGCGGGTCGGAACGAATTATCTGGACCCGGGGTATACGCATTTCGATAAACGTATCTTGTACGTGACGCATGATGTTACCTCTTTGCTGAAGCAAGGCGACAACGCCGTGGCCGCTGTTCTGGGAAACGGCTGGTACAATGAGCAGTCCGTGGCGGTCTGGAATTTCCATGAGGCACGCTGGCGGGATCGTCCCCGCCTGCTATGTGAGTTACGTATTACCTATACGGATGGTACGACGGAGGTGATTGGCTCGGACGAGACTTGGAAGACTTCCACCGGGGCCTATACCTATAATAATATATACAGCGGCGATAAATTCGATGCCCGGCTGGAAGAGGCCGGATGGAAAACCGCTCATTTCGACGATAGTAAATGGGAAGCGGCACTTCCGGCGCAGGCTCCGGCACCTCTGTTGGTAGCCCAGCAAATGCCGGGAATCCGTATCACGGAAGAGGTGAGACCCGTGTCTATGAAACGTTTCTCCGATCAATTATACGTATATTCTTTCCCGAAGAACATGTCCGGCCTTTGCCGCTTAAAGGTGAAAGGCGAGGCGGGAACCCGTATCACGTTAAAACATGGTGAGTTGTTGAAGAAAGACGGTCGCTTGGAGCAAGGCAATATCAATGTATATTATCATCCGGTCAAACCGGACGAGGTATTCCAGATGGATGTCTTTACCTTGAAAGGTACGGGAGAGGAGGAGATCTTCATGCCTTCCTTCTCTTATCACGGTTTCCAATACGTGGAGGTGGAGAGTAGCCGTCCCGTTACTTTAACGGAAGAGAACTTGACCGGCTTGTTTATGCATACCGATGTCCGTCCGTCCGGTTCCTTCGCTTGTTCGAATCCTCTATTGAATAAGATATGGGAGGCTACGATGCAGGCTTACCGCAGTAACCTGCACAGTATCCCGACCGATTGTCCGCAACGGGAGAAGAATGGCTGGACAGCCGACGCACATATCGCGATCGACCTCGGTTTGCTGGGCTTCGATGGTATCACGCTTTATGAGAAATGGATGGATGATATTATCGATAACCAGCGTGAGGCGGGTGAGATTTCCGGTATCATTCCTTCCAGCGGTTGGGGATATGGCGAGTGGCCGGGTCCGGTTTGGGACGCTGTCATGTTCATCATACCGAACGCCTTGTATGATTATTATGGCGAGTCTCGCAGTATAGAACGCTTATATCCTACGATGCTGCGATATCTGGATTATTTGAAGACGAAAGAGAAAGACGGTTACTTGCCGTTTGGCTTGGGTGACTGGGTGTATTGGAAAGCTACGACGAATAATGAATATACCTCTACCGCCTACTATTATCTGGATTATAAGTTGATGGCTCGCTTCGCCTCTTTGCTGGGCAAGGACGCCGCTCCTTATCAAGAGAAAGCGAATACGCTCAAATCCTTGATCAACCAGAAGTTCTTCAACGCCGAGACCGGTGTGTATGCCGAAGGAACCCAAACGGCGCAAGCCTTGGCCTTGTATCTGGGACTTGTACCGGAAGGAAAGGAACAACTTGTGGCGGATAAGCTGCGTGAGGTGGTAGCGGGAAATAACTATTTCTTGGATTTTGGTCTATTAGGCAGTAAGACCGTTCCGGCCATGCTTACGAAATATGGCTATATCGAGGATGCCATGAAGATGATCACGAAGACCGAGGCACCTTCTTGGGGATATTGGGTAGAGACGATGGGTTATTCCACATTGCCGGAGACGTGGACACTTAGTCCGAAGTTTGCCGACGCTTCCTTGAACCATGTCTTTATGGGAGATGTCTCCGCTTGGATGATGAACCAGCTGGCCGGTATCAATCATGACGACTCGGCTCCGGGCTTCCGTCATATCCGTATCACGCCTCATTTCGTGAAAGAACTGGATTGGGCGAAAGGTGAGTACCATTCCGTACGCGGCCGTATCGCCAGCGAATGGAAACGGGAAGGGGATAAGGTTATGCTTACCGTGACGATTCCGGCTGATTGCTCCGCCGATATCGTGGTAGGCGATCAGACCGAGACCGTATCCGCCGGTACGCATACATTTACATATCCCGCTTAATATACTTAGTTGTAGAGACGGGGCGTGCCCCGTCTCCCACCGGCTAATAGTATCTTTAAGTTACCTTTTGGGGGGATGAGACGGGGCACGCCCCGTCTCTACAACCAGATAATTATAAACTGTTGAACTTTAAAGATTAAATTTATGAATAAGCTACTCATTGCCTTCTTTTTGTTCCTCTTGCCTTTCGGCTGGATAAAGGCGACAGCTTCATCTCATCCCGAATCCTTCCCTTGGAAAGCCCAATGGATCAATACCGAGCGTTGCCAAAGCGCTACGAATACTTGGTTGATCTACCGTAAATCATTCGCTGTGACGAATGTCCCGAATCAACTCATCGCCCGTATCGCCGCCGATTCCAAGTATTGGCTTTGGATCAACGACCAACTGGTTGTCTTCGAGGGGGGCTTGAAAAGAGGACCTTCTCCTTCCGGGACTTATTACGATCCGGTAGATATCGCCCCTTACCTGACAAAAGGCTCGAACACCATCGCTATCTTGCTCTGGCATTTCGGGAAAGACGGTTTCAGTCATATCAACAGCGGGAAAGCTGCCTTATTGTTCGAGGCGATCGCCCCGGGGTTGGAGATCGTCTCCGACGCGAGCTGGCAGTGTGCCTTGTATGAGGCCTATCAGAATACCGAGGCCCCTTTCCCGAATTACCGTATGCCGGAGAGTAATATCCGCTTCGATGCCCGTCAAGCGATAACAAACTGGAACCGTACGAGTTTCGAAGGTTCCCTTCCGGGGGCGGTCTGCGTCGGTAAGGCGGGGAAAGCTCCTTTCGGGGAGCTGGTGGAACGTCCGATACCCCAGTGGAAAAACAGCGGCCTGTTATCCTATGTATCCGTCCGGGAATCCTTGAGAGGTGATACCCTGTTCTGTCGTTTGCCCTATAATGCCCAGATCACTCCGTATCTAAAAGTAGAGGCGGAAGCCGGGAAGACTATCCACATCCGGATGGATAATTACGAGGGAGGAAGCGAGCGCAACGTACGTGCCGAATATATCACCCGTGAGGGTGAGCAGGAATACGAAAGCTATGGCTGGATGAACGGCCATGAGGTTTATTACATCATCCCCGAGGGCGTGAAGGTGCTGGATGTGAAATACCGTGAGACCGGTTACAACACGGACCTCGCGGGCTCTTTCCATTGTGACGACCCGTTCTACGACGAGCTTTGGCAACGTTCTGCCCGCACCTTATACATAACGATGCGTGATAATTATATGGACTGTCCGGACCGTGAACGTGCCCAATGGTGGGGTGACGAGGTGAATGAGCTAGGCGAGGCTTTCTACGCCCTTTCTCCGTCCGGGCAGAAACTAGCCGTAAAAGGCATCCATGAATTAATGAATTGGCAGCGGGAGGACGGAACGCTCTACTCTCCGGTTCCGGCGGGTAATTGGGATAAGGAGCTTCCTTTACAGATGTTGGCGTCTATCGGTTGGTACGGTTTTTATACGCAATATTATTATAGTGCCGACAGTAGTTTCGTTCCGGTGATATACGACCGGATGCGCCGTTACCTGCACGAGGTCTGGCAAGTCGATAAGAGTGGCTTGGTGATCGAGCGTCAAGGCGCTTGGAGTTGGGGCGACTGGGGCGAGCACGTCGATATGGGTGTATTGACCAATTGCTGGTATTATCTGGCCTTGAAAGCGGAGCGAGCCTTCGCCCTGCAACTCGGCAGGGATAAGGATGCCGATGAGATCTCCCGGATGATGCGTAGCATAGAACGTTGTTTCGACACGAAGTTCTGGACAGGTTCCGCCTATCGCTCCCCCGGCTATAAAGGGGAGACGGACGATCGCTCCCAAGCCATGGCGGTTGTTTCCGGGCTGGCCTCGAAAGATAAGTATCCGGCGCTGACGAAGGTACTTAAAAAGGAGTATCACGCCAGCCCTTATATGGAGAAGTATGTCCTAGAGGCCCTTTTCCAGATGGGCGAGCCGGCGTTTGCCTTGGAACGGATGAAGCAACGTTACACCCGTATGCTGGATTATGCCGAATACACGACCTTGTTCGAGGGATGGGGCATCGGAGCCGAGGGCTTCGGTGGCGGCACGATCAATCACGCTTGGAGCGGTGGCCCGCTTACCTTATTGAGCCAGAAGGTCTGCGGTATCGAGCCAACCTCTCCCGGCTTCCGTACCTTTAAGATCTCGCCTCAATTGGGTTCCTTATCGGAAGCCTCTGCCAGCCTAGAGACTCATTATGGAACCATCCAAGTAAGTATCAAGAAGAAAGGCAAGCGAATGAAGTTCGATCTCCAAATCCCGGAAGGCACCTCCGCCGAACTGATAAAGCCAAATGGTACCCGCAAGCATCTCGGCCCGGGGCACCATCAAGTGGATTAGTGATCTGTGTGTTTGTTATATTTCTCAAAAACAGAAGCAAAGAATAAATATTTTGGTAAAGAACGGAATTTATCCTACATTTGTAATATATAAGTATTATATCGAAGGATATGGAAAAAGAGAAAAATAGCAAGATTACCAGAGAAGAGGCTTTGCGTCGGTTGGAGACCGCACGGAAGCTGAAGCGAGAGTATGTAGCTAAACTGGAAAAAGAGATGAAAGAAGAGTTTAAGAAACGTACAGGGCAAGAAGCTACTTATTTTGAAGTATGGTAAGCCTTAACCTTGAACGTATAAATTCTAATTCTCCTTATGCGGTAACAGCTCTTAGGGATTCTATGTGTTTCCGGTTTGTTACGGACTTTGGTGTGATTTATTATGCAAGCAGAGTATGCGCAATCGCCTTTTTGAGTTTTGGTTTCATTCCTCGCCGCGTAAATCTGATTTCGCTTTCATGTCTGCGGACATCCGAGATGCAGATGGGATACAGAATTATGCGGCGATTATTATTCGACTCGATAATCCCAATTTGAAGTCTATAGTCGCGGAGTTTACTGAAACAATACAAATGCTTAGTCAAAAGCCGGAGTAAAATGTATGTGTTTTCTCCGGCCCGGGGCACCATTGGGTGGATTAGCGATCGCCCTCTGTTTTCCTGCGGACATACACCCGGTGGCTTCCATAACCCGATATGGTGAGCCCACTCGCCGGATCGCTGCTGAGTCGTAGTAGCTCCCGGTTCGCACTACTGCGTTTTAGTCCGGTGATAGCCATGTAGTCTTGTATGCGCAAGAATGGGTGTTCGTGAAGGTAATCCAATGCCCGCATCCGGCGCTCCTCTTCGGTGAAGGGCGATTTCCATACACGGCTGATACCTCCCCGTCTTAAGTCGCAACGCAGGTTAGTTTCCCGTACCAGTTCCTTGTCGGCCCGGTAGTTGATGCCATTCACCTCGATGCTCCGTGCGTTACGCTTCGGTTCGTCACCATCCAGCGAGTCGATCTCCTTGTCCTTCGCTACGCCTAGGCGGGGCGTGAACGTACCGATGCCATCCAACGTGACCGACTGCCCTTCCGCCATGCAATAGGCCAGATGTTCCGCTACTGTCGTCATCACCTGTATTACGCTACCCCTGCTCAAGCCCGATCCGGGGTAGGTGATCCGTTCCACGAAATCCTCCATATCCATGTTCCGTTGTATCTTCATCCGATAATACACCGGCTTTTCCCCCGTCCCGTTCAGGTCGCACATCTCTTGCTTGATATATTCTGCCATAACTGCTACTAGGTATAATTGTTCGTATCTTCAAGTTAAAAACATTCTTCTTACTATATACAAATATACTTATTACTTGATCTATTTCCAAATTATCACTGTGGAATGTATAGACCGCGTCGTGATTTGTATATTCCACGTCTTGATCTGTACAGACCACGTCGTGGTTTGTAGAATTATACAGTATGCGAACAAGAATTCATCTGCTACCGATAAGGTATTTATGCGGTATCGGAGCGTTATTTACTTAGGGAGAAGCGGGCAACCCTCACGTTTCCTCTGCCAAGTACGTCGACCAACCCTGCGGGATTCTCTATCTTCCCTAAACGGGTATAGCTGTAAGACGAGGAAAAGGTCTCGTAGAAAAGGACTACCGTATTCGCTCCCCATAGAAGTAGGTCGCTTGTATGGATTATACCCGAACGTATTGGTCGCGATCAAGAGTATTATACTCGTTTTCCCTGCTCGTATGCTTGCCTCAAGGTCGGGTTCCCTTCGATCTCGCCCACGTGCCACACACCACCACAGAATAGCGTTCCTTTCACGGTCGGGTTCTCCAGACAGTCGAGGAATCCCATAAAGTTGGCCACAATGCGATCCATGATGCCGTTATCTTCTTCAGCGGCCGTGGCGATGAAGTAAAACTCCTTGTTTTTCATTTCGGTATAAGGACCGCAGCAACGGTCTATCAGCGTCTTCATCTGTGCGCTCATGGCATAGAAATAGACCGGCGTAGCCATCACGATCACATCGGCGGCAAGCATCTTTCCGATAATCTCTGCCGCGTCATCTTTTTGTGGACAAGGCTTCTTGTATTGGCTGCACACGCCGCATCCCGTGCAGGGGTGAATGGTCTTGTCTCGCAGAAAAACCTTTTCCACACGATGACCGCTTTCGATCGCCCCTTGCATAAACTCATCGCATAGCGTATCGGAATTGCCTCCACGACGGGGGCTGGAAGATAAAATCAATACATTTTTCATGTTTACTGTTATTTATTAGGTTCTACATTCATTTTTAGGATACAAAAATAGCGAGATAATCCCTATCTTGCGGTAGACAAATTACGGATGTTATGACCCTAATTACATAATAATACGGAAGAATGATCACAACGGACTCCGGTGAGCAAGTCGAGGCACTTGCTCCCATCATCATTTCGGCCAGCCGGTCAACGGATATTCCGGCCTTTTATGCCAAGTGGTTCTTTAATCGTTTGGCCAAGGGGTATTGTGTTTGGTATAATCCGTTTAATCGGCGGAAGATGTATGTGTCGTTTGAGCGGTGTAAGGCAATCGTGTTTTGGACAAAGAACCCGAAGCTGATATTGCCTTATTTGCATGAGTTGGATAGGAGGGGTATCCATTATTATTTCCAGTTCACGTTGAATGACTATGTGAGCGAAGGCTTTGAGCCGAATGTGCCGAGCGTTACGCAACGGGTGGAGACATTTCGGGAGTTGTCGGAAATGATAGGGAAGGAACGGGTGATCTGGCGATTTGATCCGTTGATTATGACTCCATCTATCACGCCTCGTGTCCTGCTTAGCCGTATTTGGAAGATCGGCAATCTGTTGAAAGGATATACTGATAAGCTCGTGTTCAGTTTCGTAGATGTAAAGGCGTATCGTAAGGTACAGAATAACCTTATAAAAGAGACGAATTGCTTTACGAAAGAGGATGTGGAAACCGCTGAGATGAATGCGACGCAACGTCAAGAAACTGTAGAGGGATTGGTGAAGTTGAGGGAAATTTGGGCTTCTACTGGTTGGAATGTGACACTCGCTACTTGTGCCGAGGATATTGACCTTACGGTTTATGGCATTGAACATAACCGGTGTATCGACGGTGATTTAATGGAGCGTGTGTTTGAGGAGGATTATGAATTGGTTTATTATCTTCGAACAGGCCAATTACCTGAACCGGATCTTTTTGGTACGTTTCCCGCTTTACCCGACAAACGCAAAGACCTAAAAGACAAAGGCCAACGGAAAGCCTGTGGTTGCATGATAAGCAAAGATATCGGTAGGTATAACACTTGCCGCCATTTCTGTGTCTATTGTTATGCCAATACAAGTAGGGAATGCGTACAAAAGAATGCGGTACACTATTCGGACGATAGTGAAAGTTTGATTCGAAGTTAGATTTGAAAGCAAGGTCAAATTAAGCGGCGTATTAAATTAAGCCGTCTTTTATAGTAATCGAGACCAATACTATCCTAGAATTGTGTTGTATAACATGCCGGATTTATCTATTTTTGCGCCCAATACGAAAGGTTAAGAATAGGAAGTTTTAGGTATGGCAAAAAAGAAAGGTAAGCCTCAACCCCGGAAAAGCAAGAAGAAGCGGGCATCATCATTCATGTCTTCTGTAAAGAAGATGCTTCTTGGCGTTTTTGCGGTAGTTGTTTGTTTTATCGGTGTATTATTCATATATAACTGGTTTTATCCGGTATCCAAGACACGGCTTGTAGAGAAGAAACAGGATCGGGCGGAGGCAATAGTCCGTCCGAAGATCTCGGACAAAGGCGGCTCCGGAACATCGGGTAAGAAAGCCGCACAAGCGACGAAAAACAAGCAAACGACGAACCCAAAGAAAGAGACCTCCGCTTATACTTTTCAAGGGGGAGCTGAGATACCGAGACTAAAGAATAAACAAAAAGAGCAGGTTATAAAGCATGAGGGCTATACGGTTTCTTATAATTCCGATTATAAGATCGCCAATTGGGTAGCCTATGAACTGACCTCGAAAGAGGCGACAAGTAAGAAGAACGAGCGGTCTAATAAGTTCGTCTCGGACCCCATGGTGAAAGGGGCTAGCGCCACGAACGAGGACTATACCCGTTCCGGCTATGACCGAGGACATATGGCGCCTGCCGGCGATATGAAATGGTCCGCCAAGGCCATGCGGGAATCGTTCTACCTAAGTAATATCTGTCCGCAAAAGCCCGGCTTGAACCGGGGTATCTGGAAAGATCTGGAAGAGCAGGCTCGTTTGTGGGCGAAAGAGAATGGCTCTTTGTTGATCGTGACCGGCCCGGTGATCACGGACGACCTGAAACGGTTAGGCAAGAATCGGGTGGGAATCCCGAAGACCTTTTATAAGGTAATCTGTACGATAACGAACGGTAAACCGGAAGGGGTAGGTTTTCTGTTTGATAATAAAGACTATGGAAAGACTCCGTTGAAATCGATGATGATCCCTATCGATAGCGTTGAGAAGGTTACCGGAATTGACTTTTTCCCTTCTTTGCCTGATTCGATAGAAAATCCGATGGAAGCATACGTGAATGATGGTAGTTGGTCTTTTTAAGGCACGTTATGCTCAACAATCTCTAGGCGAGAATGTTTTATATTTACTGTGAAGAAAAAGAAATCATAATTAAATAACAAAATGCAAGTTATCATGAAAGGAAAATTAATCCCTGTGTTTGTTTTGGCAGCATTGGTTTCCTGTAGTCAACCACCCGTTAAGGAGCAAGGTCCTCGTCCAGTTAAATTGGCGGACGTTACTTCGCTGAACATGGTTGAGAAATCATTCAGTGGAGTGGTATCGCCCGATCAATTCAGTGATTTGGCGTTTAAGATGTCCGGCCCGCTGATCTCATTAAACGTGGACGAAGGCCAGAAGGTCCGTACGGGACAGATCGTGGCCGAGATCGATCCGCTGGACTTTAAATGGGAATATGAGGCGAAGAAAGCGTCTTTCCAGACCGCTGAGGCGCAATTGCAACGTGCGAAGAAGTTATTGTCCAAGCAAGCTATCTCCAAGCAAGAGTATGAGTCTACGGAAGCCTCTTACTCAAATGCCAAGGCGGCTTTCGAGTATGCGCAAAACACATTGAACCAGACAAAGCTTCGTGCGCCGTTCGATGGATTTATCCAGAAGAAATATGTGGAGAATTACCAGAAGGTACAGGCCGGACAAGGAATCGTTTGCTTGATCAACCCGAATAAGTTACAGGTCGTGTTTACGATGCCGGAGAGTAATATCAATTACTTCTCTTCTCCTTATTCTGTTTATGTGGAATTCGATAATTACAAGGGCGTTCGCTTCAAGGCGAAGGTGAAAGAATACGTGGAAGCCTCTCCGGATGGTTCCGGCGTTCCCGTATATCTGTATATCGACGATCCGAACTTTAATTTAGAGAAATATAAGGTAGCCGTAGGTTTCTCTTGCCGTGTGATCTTGAACGTGGATAGCGAGAGTTTCACGCAAGGCGCCGTATTGGTTCCGCTAGCCGCTGTCGTGGCTGACGATGCCAATAGCGATAAGTATGTGTTTGTTTATAATGGGCAGTCTCAAAAGGTTGAGCGTCGCAAGATTACCGAGTCTATGCTGATCGGCAAGGATGGCGTGATCGTAACGGATGGCTTGCGACCCGGCGAACAGGTTGTCTCAGCCGGAGCCACTCGTTTGGTGGATGGACAACAGGTAAAAGTATTAACAGATTAAGAGATAAACAATGAATATTCCAAAATATTCCTTAGAGAATCAGAAGATTATATACTTTTTCCTAGCGGTCATGCTGATAGGAGGTATATATTCTTTCTTTAAATTGCCGAAGAAGGAAGATTCTCCCTTCGTGATCAAGCAAGCGGTTTTGGTTACCCAATATCCGGGAGCGACACCTCAGGAGGTGGAGAAGCTGGTGACTGAGCCGATCGAACGGGAGATTCAGGCTATGTCGGATGTGTTCCAGATCAAATCTGAGTCTTATTTCGGTATGTCCAAGATTTCTATTGAGTTGCAGCCTACCTTGTCTCCGGATTATATGCCGGTCAAGTGGGACGAGTTGCGTCGTAAGGTGGCGAATATACAGCCCCGCCTTCCGTCTGGCGCCTCCTCGATATCCGTTAGTGATGACTTCGGTGACGTATTCGGAATTTATTATGCCTTGACGGCCGATGAGGGATATACTTACGACGACCTGCGTAATTGGGCGCAAAAGATCAAGACGGAGCTATCTCCTGTACCGGGTGTACAGAAGGTCTACCTATTCGGTGAACAGACACAAGTTGTCAACGTAAAGATCTCTATCCCGAAACTGGCTAACCTAGGTATCGACCCGAACGCTATCCAGCAGGTGATGCAAACGCAGAACTTGTTGGTGAATACGGGAGATATCAATACCGGTAATTATCAATTGCGTTTGCGTGCGGAAGGTACGTATAAGGATATACAAGATATCCGGGACCAATTGATCGTGACGAAAAGTGGCGGTGAGGTTCGTTTGGGAGATATCGCTACGGTAGAGCGTGGTTATATGGACCCTCCCTCGAACCTGATGCGTGTGGACGGTAAGCGTGCCATCGGTATCGGTGTCGCTACCGGTTCGAAAGACGATGTGGTTGCCGTGGGTAACGCCGTGGCGGATCATTTAGCGGAGATGGAGCAGCTGTTCCCGGTGGGTATGGACCTGAAAACGATTTATCCGGAGAACAAGATCGCGGATGAGGCGAACAACGGTTTTATCTTGAACTTGATCGAGTCGTTGTTGATCGTTATCGTGATTATCTTTATCGTGATGGGGTCCCGTGCCGGTATGTTGGTCGGTAGTTCGTTGTTGTTCTCGGTAGGTGGTACCTTATTGATCATGTTGATCTGGGGTGTCGGCTTGAACCGAACCTCGTTGGCGGCCTTTATTATCGCTATGGGTATGTTGGTGGATAACGCTATCGTGGTGACGGATAATGCCCAAGTCGGTATCAAGCGGGGACTTTCCCGTTATCAGGCGTTGATCGATGGCGCGACGAAACCGCAGTGGGCGTTGTTGGGCGCTACCTTTATCGCCGTATGTTCTTTCTTGCCGATGTACTTGGCACCGGCATCCGTGGCCGAGATTGTGAAACCGTTGTTTATCGTATTGGCGGTATCCTTGGGATTAAGCTGGGTCTTGGCCTTGACGCAAACGACTACCTTCGGTAATTTTATTTTGAAAGAGGCGAAACCGGGTGAGAACAAAGACCCGTACGATACGAAGCTGTACCATAAATTTGAGTCGGTATTGGGCCGTTTGATCAAGCGTAGATATGTAACGATCTCTACCGTGGTAGCTACGTTATTCCTTTCCTTGTTCGTGATGAGCATCATGCCGCAGAGTTTCTTCCCGATCATGAGCAAGCCTTATTTCCGTGCGGACTTGATCTTCCCGGAAGGATATAGCATCTACGACGTGGAGACGAACGTGAAGAAGATAGAAGAGGAATATCTCAGCAAGAATGAGAATATCAAATCATACTCGTTTACCTTGGGAGGTTCGCCGGTACGTTATTACTTGGCCAGTTCTTCTATCGGCCCGAAGCCAAACTTCGCCAATGTGTTGATCGAGACACAAGATCCGGAGGATGCGCAAGCGGAAGAGGGTAAGTTCTACGATTATATGGTCGCTAACTATCCGAATATATTGACCCGTTCGGCTTTGTTCGCCTTGTCTCCGGTTCCGGATGCGGCGATCGAGATCGGTTTTATCGGCGATAACGTAGACACGTTGGTTGCCTTGACGCAAAGGGCGCAGGAGATCGCCCGGAATTATGATCAGGTGATGGAGGTTCGCAATAGTTGGGGTAACAAGGTTCCGGTATGGAAGCCGCTATATTCCCAAGAGAAAGGTTTGCGTCTGGGTATTACCCGTCAACAGGTGGCTTATTCCTTGCGTTCGGCTACGAATGGCGTACCTTTGGGTGAGTATCGTGAGGGCGATGTGTTTATGCCGATTTTACTGAAAGATGCGGATAAGGATTCTATCAGTCTGAATGATATAAAGACTTTGCCGGTTTATAGCGCTAAAGGCCGTTCGGTAAAAGTGGAGCAGGTGATCGATGATTTCTCGCTGGATTATGAGTTTAACGTAGTGAGACGATTCAACCGTGAGCCGTGTATGCTTATGCAGTGTGAGCCGAAGCGTGGCGCCAATACGATGGCTGCTTTCAGTCATTTGTGGAAAGAGGTACAGGAGAAGATTCAGGTGCCGGAAGGATATAAGATGACGTATTTCGGTGAGCAATCCGAGCAAGATAAAGGTAATAAGGCGATCGCCGCTAATATCCCGTTGATGTTCGGTTTGATTTATGTCACCTTGTTATTCTTATTCCCGAAATATTACCGGAAACCGGTATTGATCATGGCGATGCTGCCGTTGATCTTCATTGGTGTGGTATTGGGATTGTTGGTGTTCGGTAAGTCCCTCGACTTCTTTGCTATGCTGGGTCTGTTGGGCTTGATCGGTATGAATATCAAGAATGCGATCGTGCTGGTGGACGAGATCGGTTTACAATTGAATGCAGGCTTGTCTCCGGTGAATGCCGTGATAGAGGCAACGAAAACCCGTATCGTTCCGGTGACGATGGCTTCCGGTACGACGATCTTAGGTATGTTGCCGTTGTTGGGTGACGCTATGTTCGCCGGTATGGCGGCTACCATCATGGGTGGTCTGTTCGTATCTACGATCTTGACGATCTTCGTGCTTCCGGTTACTTATTGTGTTTTCTTTAAGATTAAATCAGAGTAAAAGGTATGAGAAATAAAATAATCATAGGTTGTTTATTGTTGGGTGCCTTGTCCGCTAAAGCGCAAGACACCCGGCTATCGGCTGTGGAATATAAGGAACGGGTCCTTGAATACAGCCGTCAGATCAAGCAAAGCTCTGAGGAGCGTATCGCTATGCAGCATGCGATCAAGGCCGCTAAGACCGGTTTCTTCCCTTCGGTGGACTTCTCCGGCAGTTATCAGTATCGTATCAATAAATATGATTTGGATTTCGGACCGGGCATGTCCGTAGAGATGGACCATAATACGTATAGCCTAGGCGCTACGGTGAGCCAGCCCATCTATGCCGGTGGACAGATCTATAATAACTATAAGGCAGCTCAGGTACAAGGCAAGATCACCGAGCAAGCAGAAGAATTGACAACGGATAATATCGTTTATTCCGCCGATTTGAACTATTGGACGGCCGCCGCACGTAAAGGTATGTACGATGTGATGTGTCAGTATGTAGACATTGTCGGGGAGTTGGCGAACGTGTTGACGATCCGTTTCAATGACGGCCAGATCAGCAAGACCGATTTATTGCAAGTGGAGTCCCGCTTGAAAGAAGCGGAATTGAATAAAAGCTCGGCTTATAAGGAATATCAGATCGCGTTACAGAACCTGAACTCATTGATGGGTGTGTCTCCGTTAGACCCGATCGAGGTGGAAGATTCCATTACGACCTATCTGGCTTTGCCGTTGCAAGTAGGAGAGGATGTAGCTCTTCGGAATCGTCCGGACTACGCTATTTCCGAGTTGAACATAGAGTATCAAAAGAGACAGATCAATTTGTCGAAGGCGAAATATAACCCGTCTTTGGCGATCGGTTTTCAAGGTACTTGGGGTACGCCGATGTTGAACGTGAAAGGTTCGGACCAGTTGTGGACTCCGGCCGTCTTCGCTTCCTTGAAGATACCTTTGTTCCGTTGGGGAGCCCGTTTCAAGGAGGTAAATTCCCAGAAGGCCATCCTTCGTAGTAAGGAATACGCCTTGGACAATACGCGTGATAAGATCGCTCAAGAGGTAGCGAACGCATGGACAAGCCTAACCGAGTATACGAAACAAATTACCGTCGCGGAAGAGGCTTGTAAGATTGCCGAGGAGAACCTTGATTTGAATACCTTCAGCTACAACGAGGGTAAACTACCGATCTTGGATGTGCTCTCCGCCCAATTGTCATGGATTCAGTCTTACAGTAGCTTGATCCAGACTTGGTATCAGCAAAAGGCTTCTTTAGCCCAATATAACAAGGCTATAGGTATCCGGCGTTTGCAGTAAAAGAAACATATTTATACTTAGAAGACAAGGTCCCTTATTTTGGAAACGAGATAAGGGACCTTCTTTATGAAATAAAACATCCTTTATTCCGTTAGGTAAACTGAAGATTGCTACATTTGCATACAATCTCGTCTGTTTGGGACACTCCTTGGAACCCGGACTTTTAAGTAGAATGATGAAATAATAAGATGTATACAAAGTTACTAGATAAACAAACGAAACTTGCCCTAATCGGACTAGGATATGTCGGGCTTCCTATCGCGATGGAATTCGCTAAACATGTTTCCGTTATCGGATTTGATATCAACGAGGATCGCTTGGACAAGCTTCGGAACTGTATTGATCCGTGTGGTGAGCTTCCTACTGAGGTATTTGAACATAAAGATATCACATTTACTTCTTCTATAGAAAAGTTGCGGGAGGCTTCCTTTTACGTTATAGCTGTTCCTACCCCGATAGACAGCCATAACGAGCCGGATCTATCCCCTTTGTTGGGTGCGACCCGCACGGTAGGCAAAGTCCTTAAACGAGGCGATTATGTAGTATACGAATCTACCGTATATCCGGGATGTACGGAAGAGGATTGCATCCCGATCTTGGAGGAGGTTTCAGGGTTGAGAGTAGGAGAGGACTTTAAGGTTGGATACTCACCGGAACGAATCAATCCGGGTGATAAGGTACATACCTTGGTAAATACCGTGAAGATCGTTTCCGGCTGCGATGCCGAAGCTTTGGAAACGATATCGGAAGTCTATAAGCTGGTCGTTCAAGCGGGGTTGCACCGTGCGCCTAGTATCAAGGTAGCCGAAGCCGCCAAGATTATCGAGAATACCCAGCGTGACGTGAATATAGCCCTTATGAACGAGCTTTCCATTATTTTCGATCGAATGGGGGTAAATACGTTTGATGTATTGAAAGCCGCCGGAACGAAATGGAATTTCCTGCCTTTCTCTCCCGGATTGGTAGGTGGGCATTGTATAGGGGTAGATCCTTACTATCTGGTGCATAAAGCCAAAGAATTGCAATATCACACGAAGATGATCAACTCCGGTCGCTACGTGAACGATTCCATGGGACGGTATATCGGAAAGAAGGTCGTGAAAAAGATTATCTCGCAGGGGAAAAATATCCTAGGAGCGCATGTGTTGGTGATGGGTATGACTTTTAAGGAAAACGTATCGGATATACGTAACTCGAAAGTAGCCGATATTATCAATGAGTTTAAGGACTTCGGAGCCGAGGTCGATGTGATGGATCCGTTCGCTTCCCCTTTGGAAGTATTGCAAGAGTACGGTATCCGGTTAGTAGAGAGGCCCGGGAAGAAATATGATGCGGTAGTGGTAGCTGTCGCTCATACGACTTATTTGAAGCTGGATGAGTCCTACTTCATGTCGATCACGAATGAACATGCCGTGTTGGCGGACGTGAAAGGAGTCTATCGAGGTAGCATCCATCAGATGATCTATTGGAGTCTGTAATTGTTAAAAAGTAACACAAGCTGCAAAGAAGTTTCGATAAACTTAAAAAAATGTGTTGTACAATATCTTTTTTTATTTGCTCAATTATATTAATTAGCCCATCTTTGCATGCAGATAACCTAAACAATCTTTTTGCCTTAAAGACTAATACCTATTAAAAACCTATAAAGAGAGCCTTTGCGAAAAGGCTCTCTTTATGATTTTCAGGGGATTAGTAGTTCGTTTCCTCTATCTTTGAGGTGATTCTGCTAATAGCCTCATTCAGTTTGTCTTCGGGTAATATTACGTTAAAATCTCCCCAGAAACCCTCGTCGTAGTTGAAGTGAGTATCCGAGAAAACCGTGCGGGTTGGAAGGGATTCAATGCGTGAGAAGCGGTTCACATTGGCTGTATCTATCTTACAGGTAACCATTTCGAACCAAGTATGTAAAATATTTGTGTTAAAAAGTTGTCTTCTTTTTTTAATTTTAAAATGCAGATCTCCCCGGATATGGTTAATGTAGTAGGTGCCATTCCATTGCTTGTAAGATACCGTATAGGCTACTTTCTGGGGCGTGATCCGTAAATTCCGGCTTTTTCTCTCGACGAACATGCCGGCCGCTTGCTCGATATATTGGGGATTGACCTCAAAGTCCACCCTTAATAAGGCATTATTTTCCATGTCGATATATATCTGTCCCCGATAAAGCGGTTCATTGATACTCTTTCGTTGCTCGAAAGAGATGACGTTAGCAAGTCGATCATCCACTACCGTGATGTCGGTATGGGCGTATGTATAGGGTGAATCCGGGCTAGGATCCAGAAACTCCGGTAACTGTTTCATCAAGTCCAAGACAAGGCAGGAGTAGATACCCGACTTCATTTTTGTGATCAACGTGTCCTTTTCCTGCTCGTTACTAATGCGGCGCATCTTTAGTAGTTTCACTTGATCGGCCAAGGCATTGCTGTGGTAAGATGCCTTATATACCTTAAAAACAGCCTCGGTCAGTCCTACGAGTCCTTTTTTACGTTCAACGCCTTCTCTGTAAAATGTGGTAAGGTAAATCGGGTGCTGGGAATAATTGCTTCTTCTCTTGTCCAGCATCTCCTGTAATAAGCGTTTCGGATTGGTTAGACGCACGATAACTTCTTGGATAGAGATTACTTTAGGCTCTAGAGATAAGACGGTATGTTTATCTATTAACTCCCGACTATCTATCTCTTGGGGAAGATAGCCGATATGAGAGAAACGTACCTTGGATAACCGGAGTGAGTCCGGTAATTTCAATCGGAACTCTCCATTCTGGTTGGTGATGGTGCCAATAGCGGCCTCACCGATTCCTACCGATCCGAATGCGATTGGCTCATGGGTATATTGATCCTGTAAAGAACCTTCTATCGAGAAATAGGTTTGTATGGAATCGGGAGTTACGGATGCGCTTTTAGGAGCGGAGGGACTCTCTGGCAGATAAAGCAAGAGATGGTTCTCTATCGCACGGATCGCCAGATTTTTATTACCGGTAATAGCGTATATAGCTTCTTGTATCGTATAATCTCCACCTTTTATCGATGTTGTTTGTTCATTATCGATAATCTTACTGTCGTATATAAAAAGATAGCCGGAACGTTCCGTGACGAGTCCCAGCAATTGGTAGATATTTCCTTTTGATTTAGGCAATCGTATGACCTGTCCCAGTACGTTACCATTCTGGGCATTCATAGGGATGAGAGCTACGAGTAACAGCAACCATCCTACGATCAGCTGTCTCAAGGTTCGGAAATCATCCATATATTATTTTGTTGCGTACATTTTAGTTTTAACGCCGCGCAGATCAGTTCAGCCATCGTTGCGGGTGAGTTATTATAGAAACTAACGGTCAGCCGTCTATTCTCTAAATCAGCCGTTGTCTTCAATGGCATCATCGGATACTCTAGATTAATTACATGCAAGATATCTCCTAAGCGCTCATCCTTAAACTGGATACGGCGGGTGTAATCGGAAAATTGTTCGTTATCTTGAGTCGGAGCTACTTGTAAACGGTTGGAGAATAAGGATACGGTTTGACCGGCCTTTACCAGCGTTTGTTCTCCGTTCTTCTTGAGTGTCACTTTCACTAATCCCCGGCGAACGGCCAATTCAAAGGCGCTTTTATCCGAGCTTTTGATATTGAATGAGGTTCCCAATACCTCGATCCGGGCCTGCTCTGTCTCGATTAGGAAAGGACGTTCCTTATTCCCGCTTACATCAAAAAGGGCGTTTCCTAGTAGAGACACCTCTCTTTTTTCTCTTTGGAAATGTTCCGGATAGCTTAACTGACTGTTATCGGCCAGATAAACGATAGACCCGTCTTCCAAAGTCGTGACCAAGGTGGTGGAAGCCTCGTTATTATGCAGGGTGAGCAGAGTGGTTTCCGGTGTCCGTTCTTGTCCAAGGAAAATAGCCGTAGCTACCGATACACAGAGTATAACGATAGCGGCGGCCCATTTCATAAGTCCGATCCGGTATGGGATTTGTGTACCGGAAATTGGCTTATCCAGCAGCCCGTCTTGCTCCAAGCGAGTGTATAATTGTTCCCATGCTTGGTCTGTCTTCAATTTATTTTTTTCTATTTGATTCATAACTGTTAGGTATAATTCTCGATTTCTTTTCTTAGTGTTTGTAGTGCCTTGGTCATTTCCGCTTCTACTGTCTTTATGGACAATGAGAGGCTGGAGGCTATCTCCGCGTATTTCATTCCTTCGAAACGGTGCATCCGAAAGATCCGGAGGCGGCGTTCGGGCAATTTACCTAATGCCCGGTTGACCAAGGATTGCAATTCTTTGTACTCAAGTTGATCTTGCGGGGTATACGATTCGGATTCCGGATTCTCTCCGGCTAAAACCGTATTCCGGTATCGGTATCGTACTTCCCGATGCTCCAGATATTGTAAGGACCGGTTCCGGGTAGCTCCATAAAGGTAGTTCTTGATGGAACGTAAGATTGGAAGAGATTCTCTTTCTTTCCAGAATACATAAAACAAGTCCTGAACTATCTCCTCTGCGACTTCCTGCTCTCCTGTTATACTGGTTGCGTACAGGCAAAGAGGGGTATAATAAAGCCTGAAAATACTTTCGAATGCTTTAATATCCCCTTCCTTGATCTTTTTGAGTACGAACAAATCCATAATAATTTGGTTTCAACAGATAATTGATAATAGACAAAGATAATGATTTGTCCATATCATTGTCGATAGTATATTTACACGGTCAATTTTTATGTTGCTTCTTTAATTTATATACCGCATTCTCCAAAGACTCGGTAGGCTCGATAATGTTGTAAGCTCCCCAGAAGTTCTCGTCGGCGAAGTCCGATACCTTGTCGGATAGAGACTGATCCGCTTTAAAAGACATCCGGTAGGGGATGGAGTTATTTTGTTCTTTACCATCGGTAACGACCATCTCGGATACGATCGTGTAGTTGGTAGAGAAAAGTTTTCGTTTCCAGTCGCATTTAAAGCGAACCTCATTGCGGATATAACTCAGATAGCTCATGCCGTCACGTTCTTTGTAAGTTACGAGGAAAGCTACCTCCACGGGTTTAAATCGCAAGCCAAAAGGCTTTTTGCGGAGGATGGCCTCGGTAGCCTTATTCCGGTCATCCATGCTGAGGGCGAATTCCGCACGGCTGAAGGAAAGCCGTTCCTTATCGATATACAATTTACCGTAATATAAGGCGTAAGGCAAGATCGCTTGAGGTTGGAAACTGATTACGTAATGCGGTCGGTCGTTTAACATCACGCTTTCTTCCATACGGAAGGCGTAATAAGGTAAGATATTCGGGTCGAGCAATAAATCCGGATTCTTCACCACATCCACGTAAACGGATAGGTTAGGGCCTCCCAATAATTTCACGGCTAATGTGTCGCTAGCCTTCTCGCTCAATAATTTACGTCCTTTATAGATCTGTACCCGATCCCGTTCCACGTTCCTGTCCTTATAGGGAGTTTTGTAAACATCGATAACCGCTTCCGATATATTGATATAGCGACGGCCTTTTTGTGCGGTCTCCCGGTAGAACCCAGTAAGCATGCTACCCGTGGTAATGTAATTCTTATTTACTTTCTCAATCGCTTCCTCTACGATATATCGAGGATCTCCGGCCCGGATAATGACTTCGCTGAGCGTATTCATGTTCGGTTCGAGTAATACCGTACATTCTAATATGTCCTTATCGTTTACGGGGATCAAGCCATTCAAATATCCGATATGCGATACTTCTACTTGTCTGGCATGGAGGCCGTTTTTCACTTTGATAGAGAACTCACCGTCATTATTGGTGATCGTTCCCACGTTGGTTCCCGGAATAGAGATATTTACGTATTCCAGTTTTTTTCGTGTTTGCTTGTCTTTTACTACACCGCTGACAGTGATAAACTCATCGTCTGCGCTATCCTGTGCCTTTATAGAGGTTACACCGCAAGCCAACAGTATCATCAGGATAAATCCCATAGTTTGTTTACAGAGCGCTTTCATATTTGTATTGTTTTAATGGTAAATAATCACTTTGTACTTATATGATCGCCCAGGAAAGAAATACCCTATGGGATTTATCAAAAAAATCACACAACCTTTTGTCCGGGCTGCAAAGTCAACATTTCTTTAGGTACCGCTTTCTTGATGCTCTCTATTAAAATACCCGCTACGGTATGCCGGATAAAATCTTTACGGGTGACAAAGACGATCTCCCGTGTCGGCTTGGGAATGGCGAACGGACGTACCAATTCTTTCTGCTCTTTACTTAACTGCAGGGTAGCCAATTCCGGGATGAACGTAATACCGTTACCGCTTTCCACCATACGCATAAATGTCTCTAGGCTACCTAAACGGTAAGCGGCTTGGCGAACCTTTACCTTCTCCATCTGGCAGAAACGCATCAGCTGGTCACGGAAGCAATGTCCCTCGTCCAACAGCCACAACCGCTCGTCGTTGATATCGGCGGTACGGATCAAATCCTTTTTGAATATAGATTCGTTGTGAGCCACGTATCCGAAGAATTGCTCATAATATAATATATCTCCTTGTAAATTGGATTCAGTGGGTTGGTTCGCTATGATAGCGGCGTCGATTTCCCCGTTTTGCAGGGCGGCCATAGTGGGAGCGGTTTTCATTTCCAGCATACGGATGTCAAGATCCGTATGCTTTTCCGATAATTGCTGGAAAAAGCGAGGTAGTAAATAAGGGGCGATAGTCGGTAGCACCGCTAAGCGGAACGTACCTTTCAATGACTGTTCCTCCTCGTTCACGATATCTTTGATAAGAGAAGCCTGATAGAGGACATTTCTCGCTTGCTCAATAACCTTACGTCCGGCAGGTGTGGGGCGAACGGGTTGTAGGTTTCGATCGAACAATTTAATACCTAGTTCGTCTTCCAGCTTTTGGATCATCATACTCAATGTCGGTTGTGTCACCCTACAATGCTCTGCTGCCTTTGCGAAATGACGATAAGTATCCACCGCTAGGATATATTCGAGTTGCTGTATATTCATAGTACTTAATTTTACAAGCGTTAGAAATTAATGAAGACAAACTTACGGAAAAACGCTGGAATAATCGAATAAAAGTGGAAGAATAAAGCAACTTAATTTGAGTATTAGGCATTTAGGGGGAAATCGGGGAAGTTGGGTGAAAAGCCAAAATACATTTGCTTATCATGGAACAGACGAATGGGCTAACTGGATGATAGATTTACACAGAAAAAATATGTAACTTTGGAGAGTAATTTACAAATGGTTTACAGTCGTATATATAATGAGCTAAAAATTAATTGATTAAAGTATATGTCAGACAGTATCGTCATTATTCCTACATACAACGAGAAGGAGAATATTGAGAATATCATTCGTGCCGTGTTCGGGCTGGAGAAAGTGTTTCATATCTTGGTGATCGATGATGGCTCTCCGGATGGGACGGCGGCTATCGTGAAGGGCTTGCAGAAGGAGTTCCCGGAGCGTCTTTTTATCGTGGAGCGTAAAGGGAAGCTGGGATTGGGTACCGCTTATATCCGGGGTTTTAAATGGGCTATCGAGCATAAATATGATTTTATTTTTGAGATGGACGCCGATTTCAGTCATAATCCCAATGACCTGCCGAAGCTATACGCCGCTTGTACCGGGCAGGGTGCCGACGTAGCCATCGGGTCGAGGTATTGCAACGGGGTGAATGTGGTGAACTGGCCGTTGGGCCGTGTGTTGATGTCTTATTTCGCCTCGGTGTATGTCCGTATCGTCACGGGTATGAAGATACAGGATACGACGGCGGGTTTTAAATGTTACCGCCGTGAGGTGCTGGAGACGATCGATCTGGACCGTGTCCATTTCAAGGGATACGCCTTTCAGGTGGAGATGAAGTTTACGGCTTATAAGTGCGGCTTTAAGCTCGTGGAGGTGCCGATCATCTTTATCAACCGTGCCTTGGGTGTCTCCAAGATGAACTCTTCGATATTCGGGGAGGCTTTATTCGGCGTCCTTCAATTGAAATGGTGGAGTTTCTTCAGGAAGTATCCGAGGAAACATGCGAGCCATGCCTAATGAAAACAGAGTTTGACAATTTATAATAGGATAAGAAAGATGAATAAAATATTAATCCAAAATCCGAGAATCATCAACGAGGGCCGTTCTTTTATCGGCTCGGTGTTGGTGGAGGGGGATAAGATCGCGGCGGTGTTCGAGGGGGAGGTTCCCGGGAACGTGCGTGCCGAGGCGAACCAAGTGATCGACGCTACGGGGAAATGGTTGATACCGGGCGTTATCGACGATCAGGTGCATTTCCGGGACCCCGGGCTTACCCATAAGGGGGATATCGGGACCGAGAGCCGTGCGGCCGTGGCCGGTGGCGTGACGACCTTCATGGATATGCCGAACACGAAGCCACAGACCACGACGATCGCCGATCTGGAATGGAAATTCAACCGTGCCGCCGAGGTCTCCCGTGCGAATTACTCCTTCTTCTTCGGTGGGACAAACGATAATATGGACGAGATCCGCAGGCTGGATCGTAGCCGTGTGCCGGGACTGAAACTCTTTCTCGGCTCGTCTACGGGAAATATGCTGGTGGACAAGAAAGACTCGTTGGAGCGTATCTTTGGCGAGGCCGGTATGCTGATCGCCATCCATGCGGAGAAAGAGGAGGTGATCCGGCGTAATATCCAGTATTACACGAACCTGCATGGCGAGGATCTGGATATCTCTTTCCATAGCAAGATCCGTAGCGAGGAGGCCTGCTACCAATGCTCGGCCGAGGCGGTTGAACTGGCTACCCGCTTGGATTCCCGTTTGCATATCCTGCATCTCTCCACGGAGAAGGAATTATCGTTGCTCAGTAACCATCTTCCCTTGAGCGAGAAAAAGATAACCGGCGAGGTCTGCGTGCACCATCTGTGGTTTCATGACGGCGACTACGCCCAATTCGGTAATCGTATCAAGTGGAATCCTTCTATCAAGACGATCGAGGATCGCGCGGCGCTGCGTGAGGCGGTCAATAACAATACGATCGATATCGTGGCTACCGACCATGCCCCGCATCTACCGGAGGAGAAGCAAGGCTCTTGCTTGAAGGCGGCTTCCGGAGGACCGCTTATCCAGCACTCCTTGATCACGATGTTGGAGCTGGCGATGGAAGGCCGTTTCACGTACGAGAAGGTGGTCGAGAAGATGGCGCATATGCCGGCGGAGCTGTTCCGTATCGATAGGAGGGGATACATCCGTCCCGGATACTACGCCGATATCGTATTGATCGATCCGGAGAGGACTTGGACGGTATCGAAGGAGAATATCTTGTACAAATGCGGTTGGTCTCCTTTCGAGGGCTATACGTTCCACCATGGTGTATGGAAGACTTTCGTGAATGGCGAGTTGGCCTATGGCGATGGAGAGGTGAATGACGCCGTGAGAGGTAAAGAAGTCCGTTATCTATAGCAGTAGAGACGGGGCATGCCCCCGTCTCATCCTATCTATTGGATATCGATCAGTTTATGGGTTTGCAGACTTAGTCTCCACCGGGGATGCCGGAGGATGTAATCCACTACCTCTTTCGTATTTTGGCAGGAGCAGGGTTGCAGGAAATGGTACCGTGCGGGGATTTCGGCGTATGCGGACAGGTCTTGCCCGGTATAAACCACCTTTATCTCGTCGACTCTTTCCAATACCACCGGGGCGTTCTCCTTGGGCGAGCAAGTCACCCAGTCGATGCCGTCGGGCAGGGGGCGTGTGCCGTTGGTCTCGATACAGACCTGTTTCCCCGCCTCACGCAAGCGGGATATGAGCGACTTGTCGATCCAGAGGCTAGGTTCTCCTCCCGTCAGGATCACCATCCGTGCGGGAAAGGAAGATACCTTCTCCACGATCTCCTCGTCCGTCATCATCACGCCCTCCTCGTGGCGGGTGTCGCAGAAGCCACATCTCAGGTTGCAACCGGAGAAGCGGACGAATACGGCGGGAGTCCCCGTATGGAACCCTTCGCCTTGCAAGCTGTAGAATATCTCGTTAATCTTCCTCATAGATCGCCGTATTACCCTCAGACTCTTTTACCTCTACCTTGAAACAAGACGGGATCTGCTCGTATACCCAAAAGGCTATGTTCTCCGCCGTCGGGTTGAAAGGCAAGATATCGTTCAAGTTCTGGTGGTCCAACAGGGATTTCACCGATCTCTTGATATGGCTGAAATCGACTACCATGCCATCGGCGTTTAATTCCTTGGAGCGGCAATAAACCGTGATCATCCAATTGTGACCATGTAGATTCTCACATTTGCTGGGGTAGGACAATCTCAAGCTATGGGAAGCGGAGATCTCCATACGTTTAATTACGGTATACATACGATAATAATGTTTATACGATAAATAATAATGTACCTAATGTCACCTCGGCACACAAAAAAATCCCGGATATTAATCCGGGATGCAAATATACGAAATATTTAGTTTGTTTGTACGACACTTGTCTACGATCGGTAGGGACAGGCGGTACGTCGATCGGCTATGCCTCTTGGTTCAGCGCCTTCATCGAGAACAGGAAGGTCGTTCCTTTGCCCTCGCCCTCGGACTCGAACCAAAGCTTTCCTCCATGAAGCTCCACGAAGTCCTTGCAAAGCATCAATCCCAGACCGGAGCCTTTCTCGTTCTTCGTCCCGTAGGTCGTGAAATGCGAGTCTTGTTTCAAGAGCTTGTCTTGATCCTCTTTCTTGATGCCCTTGCCGGTATCTTTCACGCTAACGGTTACGAAATCCCCCTCGGAGCGTGAGGATAAGGTGATCGTGCCCCCCTCGAAACTAAACTTCATGGCGTTAGAGATCAGGTTACGGATAATCGTCTTGAGCATATCGATATCGACCAAGCCTACCAGCTCTTTATCCAGATTTTCTAGGATAATCTTCACGCCTTTTTGCGCCGCCATCGGGACATACATCTCGGCGGTACTGTCGATGATACTGTTTATGTCGGTCTGTTGCTTATATACGTGCTGCTTGTTCAAGCGGTTCTTGGCCCATTTCAGCAGGTTGTCCAGCAAGAGGAAGATCTCCTCGGAGGTCTTGTTCATCATCTGGATCATCTCGTACACCTCGTCGCCTACCCGCTCCTTGTCCACCATCATCAAGATGGCGTTATTCATCATTTTCAACGAGCCTAGCGGGGAACGCAGGTCATGGGCGATAACGGAGTATAGCGTATCCCTAGACTCGATCGTGTTCTCCAGCTCGGCCTTGATGCGCTTGATGCTGTAAAGCTCGTAGCGGTGGGCCACCCTCTTCACCAGCTCCTCACGTTGGAAAGGCTTTGTGACGTATTCGGTGGCGCCCAATTGGTAACCTTTCACGATGCTTTGCATATCGCTTAGGGCGGACATGATAATCACGGGTATATCCGTAGTCTCGGGATTGCTTTTCAGATGCTGGAGGACCTCATATCCGTCCATCTCAGGCATCATGATATCGAGTAATATCAGATTTGGGTGTTTCTCGTTAGCTATGCGTAGTGCTTTTGTCCCGCTGTCGCAAGTCAAAAGCGTATATCCCTCTTTCTTCAGTATGGCTTGTACTAGCATGACGTTTGTAGGGACATCATCTACGATAAGAACTTTATACTCTGAGGCCAATTTATCCATTGTATCTAAATTGTGTTCTAGTTTTCTTGATATTCAAATAGTATCAATAGCGCAAAAGTATTAATTAAAGTCGACATATAACGACTATTTATCCATCTATTTTTTTATTTTTTTATCCCGCGCCTCGTTTGGCTTTTTCCCAAGCGCCTGTGCCTTTATGCTTAGCGAGATAGCTATACCCTCGTATGACATTGATATTCATGAATAAAAAGTAATAAGGAATGAATAATAGCTTGTTCCGGATGTTCCGTTTTTCCATTTTATACCCCAAGTATCCCAGCAGGTAAAACGCTAATTGCAGGGCAAGGATGACCGTGTAAAGGGTATGCCCGGTACAGGCTAGGAGAAGGTTGAGGGGCAGGAGGGCGAAGAGCACGACCGGCGTCAGCGTCCAGCGCAGTACCCGGTGGCTGATGTATTGGAAGCTCAGTATCCCGTACCGGAAGATATTCAATAATCCCCGTAGCCGCCATACCGATTGCAATCCTCCGGCCGATATGCGTACTTTACGTTTCTCCTCCTCCCGCATGTTCAGGGAGGCGCTCTCGAGGGCGTACGCCTCTTTGCTGTAGGCGATCTTGTAGCCTCTCATCGCTATGCGCAGGGAGAGGATGAAATCGTCCAGCAGGGTATCCGGGGGCATCTGCTCGAAGAGGGAGGTACGGATGGCGAAGAGCTCGCCTGCCGCTCCGACGGTGGAGTATAACCGGTAGTCCAGTCGCTTGAGGGCGGACTCGTATTTCCAGTATATGCCTTCTCCGGCGGTGGCTCCTTGCTCGGCTTGTATCTCTACCCGTTTCTCTCCGGCCACGCAGCCTACCCGCGGGTCGCTGAACTGGCGTATGATCTCCTTGATGGCTCCCTTGTTCAGCATCGTGTTGGCGTCGGTGAAGATCACGTAGGGGGTCTTCACGTAGGGGATGGCCCGGTTCAAGGCGGCTGTCTTGCCTTGTCGCCGTGGTTGGTACAGCACGGTGACCTCCGGGTACTCTTTTAATCTCTCATTCGTGTTGTCATTGCTTCCATCGGTGATCCAGACCAGTCTCAGCTTATCCGCCGGATAATCCAGTTGTCTGCAATTCACCATCTTGCTCGCCACGATCGCCTCCTCGTTGTAGGCGGCTATCAGCAACGTGGCCTCCGGCAGCGGCTCTGGAAGGCGGGGGGACCGGGGTTTTACGAACAGCTCCTTGATCTTGACCATAAGGTATAATACGATCCCATACCCCAGATAGGTATAGAAAACGATCCCGATCCCGATCCAGAAGAGGATCTCAATGACTTGACAGCTCTTTTCCATAATTCATATCCTTGTTGATTGCGATTAATCCGTTTATTAATCCCTTGCCTAGCGCCCCGATCAGCCGGAATTTCCCTTTTACGAGATAGATCGAGAGGCGTTTCGGGAAAGCCACTAGGGTTTGGTAGATGTATGCGTAAATCCTTTCATCCCTTTTATCGATCGATCGTTTGGCGAATAAAAGGCGGTTGCGGGTATGATAATAGACCTGAAGCGGACTTTGTTTCCCTACGCTCATGCTCTCCTTATGATAGACGGTGGAGGTAGCCTCGTACCAGATTTTCAGCCCGGCCCGCCTTATTTGCACGCACCAGTCCAGCTCCTCGTAGTAAAGGAAATAAAATTCCGGCATCATCCCGAACTTCTTGATATCCGTGGTCCGGATCATCATGGCCGCGCCGTGGGCGAATGCCGTATAGCGGGATTTATTGAATTGTCCCGTGTCGGTTTGACCGAATCCGATATTCTCGTTGCGGAGGGTAACCGGGCTCATCGGGGTGGAGCCTGAGTACTGTAGCTGCTTCTTCTCAGGCCAGCACGCTATCTTGGGGGAGACACATCCTATTTGCGGATTGTTGTCGAGAGCCCTTGCTAGGTTCTCTAGTATCGGTTGGTTGATGATCGTGTCGTTGTTGAGAAACAGGATATAATCACCGTCGGCGTATGGAATCCCTAGGTTGTTCCCGCCGGCGAACCCGAGGTTCTTGTCGCTGCGAATCACTATTGGCTTGGGGCTATATTTACTGAGTACATGGTGTTCGCCGTAATTTTTCGAGCCATTATCGATGATGATAATCTCATAAGGATAGGTTTCGTACCGACCGAACGACTCGATTAGGTCTACGGTATCATCCTTCCCATTGTAATTGATGGTGATGATGGATACTTTTTTAGCCATTATTTTCTTTATTTTTTATCGTTATGTCATGAGGAGTACTCTGGAAGCTGGTGTCCTTCTCCTTCACCCGGCGCAAGGAGGCTATATATCCTTTTATCAAGACGCAAAAGAGAAAAGGGAGCCTCGACAGATTCCTGTAAAGTTTCCGTGTATGCATCTTGCGGGGAATGGCCAGCGTATATGTCAAGATGCTGATTAATATCAGTCCATACCATTTCAGGGCAAGCGGGAAAGCCGTGAGACTCCATGCCAAGGCGAGGATGAGTGGGATGATCAGTTTTAATATTCTTGGGAGCGGGAACCATTGGACCGCCTTGTCTATATAATTCCAGTTGAGGGTACGGAGGTCAAGATGCCGTATGATCAAAGAGAATGCCAGCAGTTGGGCGTGGAACCAGCGGGATCTTTGCCGTGCCATGACCTCTTGGCGTGAGGTCTTCTCGTCGTACACGAGGATGTCCTCGGCGTAATCGACAAAGATATTTTCCGTGGCGAGATAGATCTCCAGCTCCTTGTCCTCGGCGAAAGTGCCGCATTGGGGCATGTGGGATTTCAGCCATCCGAAGTCGAATACCATGCCGGAGCCTATCAAGGAGGAGGAGATCCCGACATTGACCCGCCCCTTGCGGAAGATGGTGTTGTTGATCTCCTCGGAGATACCGTCCCATACCGCTATCGGCGTATTGTCGTTCTTGAGGGTACGGTGCGCTTGCAGGGCGATGTTGTCTTGCGTGATATCGTTGATCCGGGTCAGGAAATCCGTATCCGTGAGGTTGTCGGCATCGAGGATGACGACTTTATCGATTCCCTCTTTTAGGTATTCCAAGGCGTAGGTGATGGACTTATGTTTCATGCTATGCTCGAAATCCGGCGTGAGGAGCTCGATCGGGAGCTTGGCGAGCGCTTGGTTCGTCTCCTCCCGCATATGGTCCGATACCACGATCACCCGGTATTTGTCCGCCGGATAGTCTTGCAGGAGGATGCGCTCCACGGATTCCTGTATGACTTGGTCTTCCTTATAGGCGGCGAAGATGACGGCGAACTTCTGGAGCCGTATGCTCCGGTGTTTCCGGTGCCTCCTCCGAAAAAAGGACGCCAACGTAAAAAATAGGTCATAGCCTATGAAAAAGGCGATGAAAATGAATAGGGCGATATCTATGTAGATTAACAAGTGCATTCGCTTTTTTTTACAAAAGTACTTATAATTTTCAATAAGAGTTTGATTCTGCCGTTTTTTTCTCACCTAAGGAGGCCATATCTTTCCCAGCGAGCTCAGCGCCGCCGAGAGTATCAGCCCCCAGCCCAGCAGGTTCAAGGGGCCGGGCGAGGGGTGGACGAGAGCGAGAGTATCGCCCCGATAGCCGCCAGCGCTGCCTCCCGCATGTCTAGCAGGAGGGAGAGTGCCGCCAGCAGGAAGAGGCTGGCCAAGGCGAGCAGGCGGAAGTGGGGGAAAGGGGGGCGTGGGCTCCGTGGGAGTGTCGGTCGTGTCATGGGGCGGTTGTTTTTGGGGCGTGTGAGATCCTAGGTTTAGCAAGAAATCCAGCAGGCTGCGGACGAAGGCAAGTATTTGTCGTATCTTATTCATATCAATTGTTGTTTTTTAGGGATGAGTAAATCGGTTCGATCTCGTGGCAGAGCTGTACCAGCGTCTCCCGGTAGCGCTCCCGGTTGTCGCCGTTCAGCTCGCTGATGTAGGGGCTGTAGGCGATGGCCTTGGCGTAGTCGGCGGGGAAACGGCTCATGGCGGCGGCCTGCGGGTAGGAGCAGACGAGGAGGCGGGCGAAGTCGAGGTAGGAGTTGCGTGCCGAGTCGTAGCGGCGGAACAGCAGCTCGCCCCGCTTGTATCGGGCGATGACACGGCCCCCGTGCCAGAAGGCGTTGCTCGCCCCGTAGCCGGTGATGCCGAAATGGTTGTTGGCCTCACGGGCTAGGCGGGAGGTGCCCCAGCCGCTTTCTAGGGCGGCTTGGGCAAGGAGGATGATGGGGTTTAGGTGGAAGCGGGCGCCGGCGGACTGGGCGTCGGCAAGGTGGGTGGAGATATAGGCTTGTTTCATGATATATACGATGAATTATGGTTTGATTTTTCTTGGAAAATTAATATTAAATTACTATCTTTGAATAAGTTAATAAATAAACAGCATCAGTATGGAAAAGCGGGAGACCGGTGTCGGCGCCTATTATTTTTGTGATATAGCGATGAGTTATTTTCCCTTATTGTCGAAGAAGAAAGCCTCGGATAAGCTGTCCCGGTGGATACGTGTCAGCGGGAAGTTGATGGAGCGGCTGGAGGAGTGCGGATGGCATCCCCGCCAACGGATCTTATCGCCCCGCCAGCGGGAGTGCATCGTGTCGCACCTAGGGGAGCCCTGATTTAGATTTCGTCGGGGGATTCGCTGTCGCTTCCTCCCGGGGCGGGTGCGTCGGGCACGATCTTCTCGAACTTGACGAGGCTGGTGACGCTCTTTAGCGTCACGCTCGGACGGAAGACGATCCGAGGACGTTTGATAAGGGAGGCGTTGAAGTCGGACTCCAGCTTGGTGCCCTTGCTGCCGATCACGGCTTGGAAGTGGCCGAGATCGCCTAGCTGGACGGTCTCCCCTTTCTGGAGGCGTTGCTTGAGGATGTAGAGGAGGCCGTCTACCACGACGTGCACGTCGCCCCGGGAGGCGGTGCTGCGGTCGGCGATCTGGTCGCACAGCTCCTCGAAATCGCAGGTGCCGGTGGACTTGTTCACGGCGTAATACAACTTGGAGTCGGCGGCGGCTCCCTTGGTCATGTCTTTTCGTAAGACTAATCGGTACTTGATCGGCATAATGTCTGGTGTTTTTTTGATTACGTTGTAAAGGTACGACATGCCGCCGGTGGGATTCCGGTTAACGGGGACGAAGGGGGGCGAGGTCGGGTGAATGGGGGTAAAGAGTTGGATTTAGGGGGGATAATGCTTGTTTGTCAAGAAAAATAACCGTATGTTTGCCTTATCAAAATTCGATTGACATGAAAAATTTACGGTATGAAAGAGAAAGACAAGCGGCGAGACGTGAGAGGTGAGTCCCGTGAACGGGCGAAGTGCCAGCGTGAGACGTTGGGCAAATATTTTTATGATTTGTCAAAACTGACGTTCACGGCGTTGGTGCTGGGAGGGGCGTTGACCTTCTTCCAAGGGTATGAGTTCAATGCTACGGTAATAGGGATGGTCGTTTTCGGAGTCGCTGTTTCGCTGGCATTGGTCTGGTTTGGTAATAGAATCTTAAAATGAGATAATTATGAATGCGGGATTATTTATCTGGGGAACTTTAGCCTTCATTTCCGTAGGCTTGGTTATTTGGTCGTACACGCCATCCGGCAAGCGTTGGTTGGATAGCATGAAATAAAAGGACTATCGTGTTTCCGGTCCGAACACTACTGTGTTTGGCTTCGGATACTACTGTGTTGGCCTCCCGACACAATAGTGTTCGGTGCCAAGCACAGTAGTGTTTTTTTGTGGGCGGCTGATGGTTGGCGGGTCAGCCCTCCACCCGCCTCACGCTCTGGCTTCCCAGCGCCCTCCCGATCCGGTCGCTCAAGGCGAAACAATCCCTCAGTTCCTTCAGGCATGTCGCCCGCTCATCGGTCGAGGTAGCGGAGCGGAGGTGTGCGGCCGTGCGTTGTAGCCGGTCGTGTATGAAAGGCTCGGCGTAGAGGAAGAGCTGGCGTTCGGCCTCGTCGGGCAAAAGTTCGTCGGGGAGCCTTTCCGGCGGTCCCTCCTCCGGGTAGGAGGAACGGAGGGAGAGGATGAGGGCGGAGAGAGACTCGTCCGTGATCCCGTCCGGATGGCCGCTTCCCGAGAGGAGAGCCAGCAGGTCGAGATGGGCGGGTTCCGTCAGGGGCATCCCGCCGGCGGACAACTCGGAGGCGACCCATGCCGGGAGGGAGATACCGCTACCATCCCCGGCGTAGAACATCCGGTCGTGGTTGGCGAGGCAGAAACGCAGCAAGGCCCTTTCCCGGAGGCGTGCGGGAGGGAGGCCCGTCACTACTTCCGCCGGCCCTGTCCGGACAGGCTCGCCGGGAGAGGCGGACAACTCCTCACGCAATACGTCGAGGGGGATACCCGTAGCCTTGGAGAGTTCCTCCACCCGCTGGTACACGGCCAGCGGAGAGCCTACGAGACGGATCTCCCCGAGCACCTCCCGTATCCCCCCGGCGTCGGGTCCGCCTTTCCGCCCCGCCGCCTTCCGGATGCGGTGGCTCAGGTAATCCACCGCCTCTGTCCGCACGAGCCTGCGCAGCGCCTCGGCCCCTTGCCGGCGGAACATCTCGTCCGGGTCCATGCCACCGGGCAGGGGAAGGAGGCCCACCTCGCATCCCTGTGCCAGCAAGAGACGGGCGGAGCGGAGGGTGGCGGCCTGTCCCGCCGGGTCCGGGTCGAGGGCGAGCGTGACGTGCCCCGTCAGCCTCCGTATCATCCGCACGTGATCCTCGGTGAGCGCCGTGCCGCAAAGCCCGGCGGCGTGACGGATACCGGCGGCGTGGAAGGCGATCACGTCCTTGTAACCCTCGCACAGCAGCACGTCGCCCTCGGTGCGGACGGCCCTCACCGCCTCGTACAGGCCGTAGAGGATACGTCCCTTGTTGTACGCCTCGCTGTTGTCGGAGTTGACGTATTTGGCTGTTCCCGCCCCCTCCGTTCCCCGGTACCGCCCGGCGAAGCCCGCTATCTGTCCCCCGGTGGTCCTTACCGGGAAGACAAGCCGCCTCCGGAAGCGCCTGAAGCCCTCGGGGGCGTCGGGCGGGCAGATACCTACCCCGAAGTGGGAAAAGGCTTCACGGAGCGCCCTGCGGTCTTCTTCGCCGTTCTCGTCCTTACCAGTTATCCCCTCGGCGGGATCGTAGGGAAGGAGGGAGCGGGCGAAGTCCTCGTTGCCGCGTAAGATCGCCTGTCGTGCCTCGTGCCGTCCGGCCTCCTCCGTGCCCCGTTCCTCCTCCACCTCGATGCCATACTTGCGGGCCAGCAGCCGCACGGCCTCCTCGAAGCCGCATCCCTCCATGTGGCGCACGAGGCGTATGGGGTCCGCTGCCTCGCCGCAACTGAAGCATTTTCCGATATTGAGCGCCGGGCTGATCCGGAACGAGGGGTGACGCTCGTCGTGGAAAGGGCAGAGCGCCACGAGACCCTTGCCGGAACGCCGTAGTGTGAGGTACCCGGCCGCTACCTCGTCGATGCGGGCGGTTTCCCGTACCCGCAGTAAAGTGTCATGCGTGATCATCCGAACAGGTCTTTATCCAGTTCTGCTTTCGCCGGTCTGCGGTCGTTCGGCACCGGCGTGCGGTCATCGGTGAACCGGGTTACCCCCTTGTTGTGGCAGAAACGCACCTCCCCGGACTCCCCGTGCCGGTTCTTGGCGATCGAGAGGGTACCCCGGCCCTCGGTGGAGAGACGGGTCTCCGGGTCCTCGTCGATGTTCATCACGGAGAGGCGGCGGAGGAAGAATACCGTATCGGCGTCTTGCTCGATGGAGCCGGAGTCACGCAGGTCGGACAGCATGTTCTTCAGCGTGGGTCTCGCCTCGCAATTCCGGTTCAGCTGGCTCAGCAGCACGACGGGGATGTCGTTCTCCTTGGCGATCAGCTTTAGCTGCCGGGTGATGGCCGATATCTGGTCGTTCGTGCTCTTGCGGTCCTCGGAAGGCGAGAGCATCAGTTGGAGGTAGTCCACGATCACCATCTCGCACCGCCCCTGCTTCCGCCGGAGCGAGATCTGGTAACGCAGGTCGGCCACGCTCAGGTCCGTGCGCTCGTCGATCCATATCGGCAGTCGCTCCAGCTCGTCGGAGGCCCTTTGTATCCTCTTCATCTCGGGGGCGGAGAGGGTCCCTTTCAGGATCTTGGAGGGCTCTATGTCCGCTATGCATCCCAGCAGCCTGAACACCAGCTGCTCCTTCGACATCTCTAGGCTGTAGAGGCAGACCGGGTGCCCGTTCCTCGCTGCGTTCAGCGCCATGAAGAGGGCGAAGGCCGTCTTGCCTACCCGGGGGCGTGCGGCGATCACGTTGAGCGTGCCCGGCATCATGCCGCCCGTCATCCGGTCCAATCCCTCCAGGCCGGTATGTATGCCCGGCGTGCGTCCTTCCGTCACCCTGCGTTGTATCTCCAGCATGCGCTCCTTGGCCAGCAGGGTGGCTTCCTTCATGCCTATGCTGTTCGTGGCGTGCGAGAGCCGTTCCATCAGCCGGCCCACGTGCGAGTCCATCTCCTTCAGCAAGGCCTCCGTGTCACGATCCGGCCGTGAGGCTTTCAAGGCCGAGTCGTAGCAGCTCAGCATGAACTGCCTCGCTACGTAGGCCTCCCGCAGGTGGCGTGCGTGGGTAGGCATGTACTCGTCGCCGGTTTCCAGATACCGTCCGCCCAGCGCCAGCTGGTACAGGTCGGTGGCCAGCGTCTCCTTATCGGGCGCTATCCTCCGCAGCTCCTTCTCCACGGAGAGGGCGTCGGCGCTCTCCCCCCGGTTGTAGATGTTCAGGTACGCCTCGAAGGCCATCGCCACTTGCGGTAGCGTGAACATCTCCGGCAGCAGTTGCGCCGCCAGCGTGGGCATATGCCGATGGGAGGCCATAAGCCCCGATAAGATCGCTTTCTCGATCTCCTGCTCCTGCGGGAGGGCGAGGCCGTCGGGCAGTGTCGCCGGGCGGTCGTTCTTGTTTTTGCTCGTGTTTGCCATGCTTTACTCCTGTTCTTGTTTGTCGTTATCTTTCTGTATCTTCTCCTCCTTGATGAAGAGGGACTTGTAGAAGGGTACCTTGATGGCGAGGCCGTTTCCTGCCTTGATCTTATGGATCATGTTTTCCTCGGCCAGCTCGTTCAGCGCTTTCCTCGCCGCGTATAAGGAACATCCCAATGCCCTGGCCATGGTCGTGATATGGATGATGCACTGCCCCTCGTAGATAGATACCCGCTTGCCGCCGGCGTATCGATAGTTGTAAGGCTTGTTGGCTAGTTTACCGAAAATGTATATGAACACGCCGATCTTAAGGCGTGTTTTGTTCTTCGGATAGTAATCTTGCAGTAATAGGTCGATAAATAACCTCGGAAAACGTGTGTAACCTCCACTTTTTAACTCTTTGACGCTAACTGTCTGTTTCATTGTACTTTGTATTGTTTTGAATGGTGAAAATAAAGAATCGAACCTAGTTTCGAACCCCCGATCGAATGGGGGGTTTAAGGATTAACAATCTGTTAAATAGTGGTTTGTCTTGAATAGGTGTCTATTTTTCGAATGCCCTTTTTAACGTCATTTCGCACTATATAAGATATAAATAGGTATTTATAATAAAAATAAAAGAATAGAAAACGAAACGTTTCCTTCTTTTTTTGAATTAATAATTATTTATTTTGTATCTCATTAAATCAACTTATTTGTATTTCCTACTTTCTTTACAAAGGTAAGGTTATGTTTTGGTTTATGCAAGCATTATTATTGGTTAATTATTTTGTTTTATAACATGGTATAATTTTTTCTAATGTAGGTTTAAATGATTAATTTGATTCTTTATTATGACTAGATTGGGGTGAGTAACCTTTTGCTTAAAAATGAATTTATTATCTTTAAAAAATTATGTTTGTTATAGAGACGGGGTATATCCCGTCTCTTATTATATGATAATGTTACTTATTTAATTAAATTAGATTCCTCGTCTTGATACTTTTCTTGTTTGGTGAAAAGCTGGTGTATGTTCCTTAACGCTTTGTATACCCTTACTTTTAGGCTATTGAGCAAGGAGCCGTCTTGACCCACCGTTCCGTACCCTGTGACGGCCCTCGCCTTGCGATCGTGAATGAATACGATCTTACCTACTTCTCTTAGATGCATGGCTAATGTACCGTCTTCTCCTCTTTTTATATCTACCCGAATCCCGATTCTCCGGGCCGGCTCTGTATGATAGGCGAAAACGAGCCCTCTTACGCTTAGTTCCGGGCGCTTGAATGATAGAAAGTATAGATAGATATCCCGTGACAACTCGTAGAAGAACAGGTCGAGCCTTGAGTGTCGCTCATCCGGGATATAGCTCCATGAGGAGCAGCAGGCTACGTTTCCCGGAATCCGCAAATGATCTACTAGGATCTGGACGTATAGGGGAGGGTACATGGTATCTGCGTCGATATTGATATGGTACCTGCCTCGTGCGTGGTCTAGTCCGCATTGGCGGGCATATCCACAACTATGTCGTTTTTCCAAATAATGCGGGAGGCCTACGAGACGGAATATCTCACCGGTCCTATCGGATGAATCATTGTTTACGCCGATGATCTCCACGGGATATTCGCATCTCATCTCACTCAGCGCCCATAGGCAAGGCAATAAATGCCTCTCCTCATTGTAAGCTATGACGGATACGGTAACCACGGGCTCGTCGCTTTGTACCTTCGCTAGTTTTTGCTTGATTTCTTGAATGATCCCCTCCTGGACGTTGTCTAGGGGTTGATTGTATATGGATATGTATTTTTTTGCCCATTTCATGATAATTATCGTTTTAATAGCATCTTCTCCAAAGACCTTACGGCCTTGTATCCGAATATCTTGATGAATAATGTCCGTGTACGGTAGTAGGCGAAAGCCTTATGCGAAAACCATGAGTTTTGGTAATGATGAATCGCATGGGTCTCAGGGGTGAGGAATACCTCTCTCGAATCGAATACCTTAGGCGAGAAGTATTCCTTGGGCAAGACATAGACAGCCTCTCCTAGGTCTTTTTTCTTCAGATCGTCGATATTGCTACCGCTGGGCATGTTTATGACGGGCTTTAGACGGAGTATGGTCTCGTTCAGGATCTCCGGTAGCATACGGATATCATAACTTCCGTCTTCACGTATGAAATTTCGTCCTTCATAATAATCCAAGCAGCATTTGATCCAGTCACAACCTTTTTCGGCTCCTAATATGGCCGCCTCAATCGTACCGGAAGTTTCCGCCCCGACGAAATAGGGCAGCTCAAGAAAGTTATCGAGGCTCTTCAGTATCTCCACGTCTGAGTCTAAGTAGATTCCTCCATGGTGGTAAAGAGCGTACAACCGGATGTAATCGGCGGCGAACGCATATTTCTTGGTGTTGAACGCTTGCTCTACCCATGGGACTTCGTGGATGTTAAAACGTTTCGTGTCCCATAAAATGATCTCGTAGCTAGGAAGGTGTTTTTTCCAGCTATCAAGGCAGTCTTGTATTTTCCGTGGATATGGATCACCACTTAACCAACAGAGATGTATGATTTTAGGAATCATGGCTTATTCTATTTTTTGTTTTCTATATCAATTTCACTTAATACTTTACTCATTTGGCTCTCCCACGAAAGCGATAGGACGGACTCCCTGATCTGGCAGGGAGATAGCGTTTGCCCCCTATGAAATTCCAGGATAGCGGGAATCTCGATCGGGCTTTCATCTGCTTTGGCTTTCAGTATATAAGGCTTTCCCTCGAAATCACTGTCCATCTCGGAGTAAATGAAAGGGAGCCCTCTTGCTGCGTACTCTCTGTTTTTCAGTGTTTTGATGTGGGTGATGCCGCTTCTATGGCGTGCGAGGCTCCCTATGCCCATATCGGCCTGTTCGAAGAGCTCATCCAATTCTTCCCCGTGTCTCATCCCGTGTAGGATCACATATCTCTCTAAGTTATATTTCTTGATGAGTGGGAGAATATCGTTCTCTTCCCGTTTCGCCGCGAAATTGCCGACGATGTGGAAATATACATTATATCCGGAGTTTGCTTGGTAATAATTGACTAAGCCTTTTACTAGGCGGTCGAAGCCATGCCAGTAATGGATTTCCGCCACCCCGATCAAGTGGAGCTCATGGCTCGTGTCGTTTATGTGTTTCTTTAGCTTGATTTGTTTGAAGTCTATCCCGTTCGATATTTGTATGGTACGGCTACCGAATATTGTTTGGTAATCGGAAAAGGTGATGACCCCGCTTAACCGCTTAGCTAACGTATGGCGGAAGCATTTGTCGATAAGCAGCGTTGCCTTACGGGAGAAACCGATATATTCTTGATCATAGGGGTATGTAGGTATCTCCATGACCACTTTCACGTGGTTTTTACGCATCTGCCATACCATGTGGAGCGTGAAAGGGTTCGCGTTATTGTTTGAGCGCATATAGACGAGGTCGATACCTTCTTTCCTGACGTATTCCACTATAGAGGAATACTCGATTCTTTTAAGGATCTTGCCTTTTATGCCAGTTCCGTAATCCCGTAAAATCTCGGAGTCGATCATGCGTAGTTTCCTGCCAGCTGGTTCTCGCATGTAGCAAAGCCTTGTATCCACTCCGCATGCCTGTAAAGCGTCTACTTGATATTGTATCTTCTTGCTGATCCCGTTCGCCGGGTTAAATCCATGGAATATAAGGAATAGGGCTTTCATCTTTTTATCTTTGATTTTAGGAAGTTAATTATGTTATATACGCCACTCAATTGAATATATATGCAGGAGATGAGAACGGCAATAACCGCTTTTATGAACAAGTTTGCCAGCTCCGGTAATATAATGGATGATTGGTGGATAGACCATAGGCATACTATCAATATACCCACGAGCGGAGCCGGGGAAATAAGTTGTCTGATTAAAGACGCTAGGCTGCGTTTTAGCGTCACTTTATACATCCATACATAACATTGTATGAAATTGATGGCGAAGGTCGCACATATACACCATGCGACAGCTTCGAGGCTCTTGAATATGAATATGCCAGCGAGGATGCCTGATACGTTCAATAGGGCTGAGAATACGCCACATATGAACAGGCTTTTCGTATCGTTGGCTGCTTGGTAGATGGAGCCGGAGGTGGACAGGATGATCTGTATGCCTACGGATAAGGATAGGATCTGAAATACGGGAACGGATGGCAGCCATTGGTCTCCGAATAGGATGAGCGTAATCTCCTTGGCGCAAAACCATAATAATACTGATAATGGGAACCCGATGAATGCTAGGATGCGGATGACTTTCTCGTAGGAGAGGGCTAATTTAAGCGGATCATCTTGAAAATTGGAGAAGACGGGATGCATGACTGGTGATATGACATGTGTTATGTTTTGCAACGGGAGCATCATCAAGCGGTACGACTTCTCGTAATATCCTAAGGAATTCATACTCATATACTTTCCTATTAATAATTTATCAAGGTTTCTGCTGAAGTAATTTATCACATTAAACATGAATTGATATGCGGAATAACTGAATATCTCATGAATGGATTTTGATCCAAATGTGTATTTTAATTTCTGGGGCTTTTTTCTTATGGAAATAATGAATATAAGGATGCTTGAGAATATAGGATTGATAATTAAGGCATATAATCCAGCTCCTGATATAGCTGCTAAGATTGCTATGATTCCTCCAATGCATTGAACAAATAAACTCCTGTATGCTATAAATTTAAATTCTTTGTCCTTGAATAATAGTGCGTTTGGAACGATGTTGGCTGAGGCAAAGAATAAGTTGAAAGATAATAAATGACATATGGATAGCAATGAACTCTGTTTGTAAAATAAGGAGATTGGCCATGATGACAAGAAGAATAAAATGGAGATCCCTATCCCGGTCCATAGTGTAAAAGAGAATATATCGTTAAGTTTATCCTCTGTTAAATGCTTGTTTTGAATGATAGCTGGAGCGATCCCTAAATCACTGAAAATACTGAAAAATGAAATGATGACGGTGGCGATCGCTACGACCCCGAATTCCTCTGGATCGATCAGCCGGGCCAGTACACCTGCCACGGCTAAAGAAATGATGATTCCTGAGTATTTTGATATAGCTGTATAGATTATTCCAGATGCCAACTCTTTTTGTATTGATGCCATATTTTTCTAGTAGAGGTGTATTATTCTCCTAATAGGCAAATATATGTTTTTTATTTAAATTATTCATGAGGTGTTCCTTATTTTCGATAAAAATACATACCTTTACATTAAAACAATAAAATTAAATGAGAGTCCTATTTGTCTATAAAGAGAAAAATGGGGATAATTTATTTGTTCCCGTGATTCGAACGAGGCTTTCTGTTCATGGAATAGAGGCTATCAGCTCAGTTGATGAGTTTTGGAATCCATCCCGGTCTTATGATATCATCCACATTCATTGGCCTGAGGAAGTGGTGGGATGGAATGTGAATGACGTGGATATCGATAAGCGGCTGGAGACCCGGCTGAGATATTTTAAGGAGAAGGGCTCTCGGGTTTATTATACGTGCCACAACTTATCCCCTCATTATGGAAGTCCTTTGCATCAAGCTTGCTATAGAGTGGTAGAGAGAATGGCTGATTGCATGGTACACCTCGGTAACTATAGTCTAGGCAAGATGGCCGGTCTATATCCTGATTGTAGGCATGTCCTAATTCCTCATCCGATTTATCTGGGCGCTTATGACGATACTCTGACGAGAGAGGCGGCAAGAGAATATTGGGGCATTGACCGGAGGACTTTTGTGGTTACGGCGTTTGGCAAATTCCGGAGGAGAGATGAGGTCTGGATGACGTTGAAAGCTTTTTTCTCTTTGCCTCGAAGGAAGAAGCTCTTGCTGGCCCCAAGAATGCTTCCGGGGAGTTATCCGAAGCCTTTATTGTCCGTAATACGTTGTTTATTACATCTTTTAGGGGTACGAACGGAGAATAATGAGCGGATTATATCAGATGAGGATTTACCGTATTATTTTGCGGTGTCTGATGTTGTCTTTATACAGCGTTGCGTTATCCTTAATTCCGGAGTAGTTCCGATGGCTTTCTTGTTCGGGCGGGGTGTCGTTGGCCCTGATAGCGGGAATGTGGGTGAATTACTGAGGGTGACAGCGAACTTGGTCTTTTCCCCCTCGGATCAAGGGTCTGTCAATTCAATGCTTCGCTCTGCCATGAATATGGATTTGGACGATTTAGGAGCTAAGAACCGGAGGTATGCCGACAAGTATCTTCATCCCGATAAGATAGCCGGTCTTTATGCGAAATGTTATCATTTTGAGGAATCGCATTGATCCCTTTTATCGGGTTCGTTTCCATTGCTGTCCGCATGGGTCATAATGTTTGACAACTTTAGCAGGATTGCCTACGGCCACAGAGTAATCTGGTATATCTTTTGTGACGACACTGCCCGCGCCGATCACGCAGTGCTTGCCGATATGTACGCCTGAGGTAATGACCGTGTTCGCTCCTATCCAAGTCTCATCTTCTATGATCACAGGGGAGGTAGTTATGCCTTGTTTTACGATTGGTTTAGAAATATCATGGTATGTATGGTTGAGCCCGGATATAGTGATGTTCTGAGCCAAGATAACTTGATTCCCAATAAAAACGGGACCGATGATCGTATTATGTATGCCTATGCGTGAATGATCACCGATGTGTACGTGGCCTACCCCGTTGTCTATCGTGACGTAATGCTCAATTATACTTTCCTGTCCAAGTATGAATGAGTTAATGGGACTGACATTCATTATAGCAGATCTTCTGATCTTGCTCCGTTTTCCATAGGTTAACATAAATGGATTGACAAACCATTTAACCCATAATCTAGGGCAAGAGCCTCTTTGATTCATTATTAAGTAATGAACCGTTCTCTTTAATCTGTCATTTTTCTTTATCTTTTGTTTAAGATCGCTGATATTCATTTCTTTAAGGATTGAATGACTTCCATATAAACTTGCAATAGTTTCCTAGCCGTATGATTCCATGAGAATAATCGGGATCTTTGTAATCCATATTTTATTTGTTCATCATGGAATGCTTGATCTTCTTCTAGCCGCAGCAATAAGGAAGCTACTTCTTCTTCGTTGAAAGGATCTGCCAATAATCCTCCCTTTCCGGCGATCTCAGGCATGGCCGAGGTATTCCCCGTTATCACGGGTGTACCGCATGCCATAGCTTCTAGCATGGGGATACCGAAGCTTTCCCTTAGGGAGGTGTATAGGAAGACGAAGGCCCCATTGTACAAGTATGCCAAATCCTTGTTGGAGATGTAACCTGGGTAAGACAGGTAAGGCTTGATTTCCTCTATATGCTGCTCTCTCAATATCATATCCAGCTTGTCTTCGCGTAAGTCCGCTATTAATAGAGGACGCTTTCTTGATGAGCGCTTGAGATACAGACTGTATGCCTTCAAGGTGCGGGGTACATTTTTCTTAGGGTCCGTATTTCCTAGGAAGAAAAGGTAATCGTCCGAATGAATGTATTTATGGGTGATGGCGGATATGCCTGATAGGGGATGAAAATGCTGGCTGTATCCATTGTAGATCGCCATGATTTGTTCTTTGGGCAGACATAAGGCCTCTCGAATCCGATCACGTTCAAAATGAGATACGGTAATGATTCTCTTACACTTAGGGAGTATACGGGGAACTACTAAACGTCGGTAGTGCCAACCCATGTTTTGGTACCATGATGTATTACCTCCCTGCTTGGGCTCAAGGAAGATGATGTCGTGCAAGGTCAATACCAATGGGACGGGGCAATGAATCGGAGCCGTGTTACTCGTACAATGCAATAGGTCTGGCCTTATCTTGGCTACAGCCCGTGGCAACGCCACCTGCTCCCAAAGGGGGTAGGTGGGGCATTTTACCTCCACGATGTGCGTATTGCTTGTTTCTTCTAGGCAATGATCTTCTCCCGGACTTACGAATATGAAATATTCATTTTCCTTGTCGATTTTCTGTAGCTCTCGAATGCTCTCGAGCGCTACAAAATCCATCCCGTGCTTATTCGTACGGAAAATTCGCTGGGCTTCAATGGCTATCTTCATGATTTGGAGAATGTTTGGTGTGAGAGAATGTATGCTTTTTCCCTATTCGGAACGTGTTTAGGAACATGAGGAAGAATAGGATGGGAACACTGGCGATCGCCTTCCTGAATTTTTGGTCCACTAAATAGTCTGGAACCGCTACGCTAAAAGTGATGCCTAGCCATATCAAGAGGAACCACCATTTAATGGAGATTATGATATCAAGTGGACTTAGGATGGCGGCAATTAACGTGATAAACCCTAGCAATAAGACACGAGGGGGCATCATCCATTGAAATAATTTATCGCAATAGTCCCAATTTCCTTTTATTAGTGCTCCCGGTATCTGGAGAATCCCTGAGAGTAAGTTGTGGAATTGTGTGGCAAGCCAGCGCTGTCTTTGATTATAGAAGTCTTTCTTGCCTCTTACTTTCTCGTCGTATGTATAGACATCTTCAAGATATTCGATATATATATTTTGGAGTAACAGTTTTCGCTCCATGTACTTATCTTCCCCGATATCGTTGCAACCTTGTATGATATTCTTGAAAAGACCGTATTCGAAAGCCATACCCGAGCCACTTAAGGCGGACGAGAAACCTAGGCGGGTATGTCCTTTCCTGAAAATAGAGTTGTTGATCTCCTCGCTAACGGCGTCGAGCACCGCTATGCTGCTATCTCTGTTCTTGGCTACCCTATGCGTCTGTATGGCTGAACAACCTGCATAAATAGCATCGTTTATTTTCTCTATATAATTGTTTTTTACGATATTATCGGCGTCAAGGATAATCACGTTGTCATATTTTGTTTTTCCTTCTTCAATGTAACGGATGGCTGCCTTGAGGGCCTCTATTTTGGTACTTTGTGGGTTCTCCATTTTTATAATCTTTACGGATAATGACTTTAGCCTATCGAGGGTTTCCTGACGCATTTGGTTGGCTATCACGATAATATCATATAATTCTCTTGGATAGTCTTGCTGAAGGAAACTTTTGACGGAGTCTATAATTACCTCATCCTCCCCATAGGCCGGAAATAAGGCCGCAAAACGGTATTTTTTCATAGTCGTAGGGTATTTATAAGTCGATTTCCTTTTAGAGTAAACGGCGAATACGAATAAATACAGTACGCATACCATAAAACATAGGAATACGATGGCGTCTATCAATTGAAATAGATACTCCTCCTTGTCTATCCAATTTTCTCCTATTTGAAAGAATTGCTCAATCATGGTGTTTTATATTTGAATCAGTTGATTTTTTTTCTTGTATTTCTTGATCTAGATAGGGTCCTACCATTATAAAAGTAAGTCCCGTAAAGGAAATTACCATTGTCGGGAATTGTCCCCAGAAAGAGTTCCCGTATGCATTGATAAACATTCCGAATATGCCACAAAGTAACCCTGTCAGTAGCCCTTTCAGCTCCGGATCTCTGAGCCGCATGGCTATGATCCATCCTCCCCATCCAATGGATAGAAAGATCATGCTTAGGTAAAGTGTCAAGCCAACCGCTCCTGTCTCCACCCAGATTTTGACATACCATGAATCTGTTGGAATGGAGGTGGTAAAGCGTTTTGATATTCTCTCTCCAGCCCTGTCACCTGATAATCCCAGCCCTTCTCCAAAAGGCTTGTATTTCATGTAGGATGCCAATTTCTTTTGATTTTCTTTTCGAACATTGAATGAGGCGTCTTCTGTCGGGGTGAATGCGGTACGCATCCTTCGGATGGTAGCGTTGCTATTTCCTATAGTAGTAAGGGCAAAAAAAACATAAGTAAGCAATAATAAGGTCGAGCTTGTGATAATGGTTTTGGTTTGTTTACTGACGAATGTATAAAGTGCCAATCCTGCTAATGGAACGATCATGGCCCCTCTTGTACCGGAAAGGAACATCGCGTAAATGGCTAGGATAGCTATGCTTAAATAATATATTCTACATAAATAGGAGCGCATGTGGAATGCTGCGATCCCAAAGAACATAGTGGCGGCTCCCATATTCGCCCCCATATTGCTAGCGTCGGTGAAAAAAGAGAAATAGCGGACTCCGGACCATATGATATGAGTCGTAGCTCCCCCTTCATTAAGCCATTTGGTCTCGAAACTGTCAAATCCAATATATTTTTGCATGAAGGTTTTAGTTATAGCTAAAAGGGTGAATAGGGATAAACAAAATATCAAGGATTTTAAAAAAGAGTAACGAGTGCATAATAACGATGTAATAATAACAATGATAAACCCATTGAATATCAGTCCTCTTGATAATATCCAAGCCTCAAGTACTCCGGAGGGGTTAGCGATTTCAAAGATACAATATCCCATCCATATACAGCACATGACGCTTAAGGGGTGAATTGCTCTTTTCCATTCGATGTTCTGATAAAGGGCCGCATGAATGGATAGTAATACTAAGGCTGTTACGTATAGGATATCCATGATTACGCTAACGCCTTCTATTGGAATATATCGGGTAATACCCAATATGAAATAGTTGATCGTAAAAATGACAAATAGTATGAACCAAGGATATTTCAATAATAGGATACAGGTTATACATAACAAAGGCAAAGCTATTATCATCCCGAAAAGAGGGATGTTATTAAATAGTAAAGCTCCTCCTATTCCTACTAGTCCTATGACAAGGATTAATAGGGTCATATTGAAAGAAGAATCCTCTTTTATCTCTCTTGAAGTATCCATGAGCTTCGCTATTTTATGGCCGAATTGGTTGCGGTTAACCCCATATACATCATACGGTTCGTGAAAGAGCGCATGGAGGTCTGAGGGGGCAATTGCCCGGTGAAATCTTCTACGGCTTCTCGTGAGGCGTTATTCAAGTATAAATACAAAGATGTATTTTTAGTTATCTCACGCAAATAACTAACAAATTCCTTATCGCTATTTTTCCATACTCTGCGTACATTAGCTATTAGAATATTAACTTGACTTGAGCTTAGCAAATGTGGAGGCACACTGTTTCCTTGAATGGAAGGATATTCGATTAATACAATGTCTGGTTGACTTTCGGCTTTAATATACTCTTCTATATTTTCTGTGGTGAATAGTGACGATTCAATGTTTATCTCTTCTCCGATCCTTATATATCGTACTTGGAAACCTAGCTCTTCCCAACGTTCTTGAAAATATTTGGCAACGAATGTCTTCCCTTCTCTTTCTTCTATACTTAATATATTTATGTATAGAGTCTTATTTTTTTGCAAATAAGGAGCCAACCGATTGCAAGCGTATGCGGCTGATATTCGGTTACAGGTCTTTACAAATCCCCTGTATTTCAATTGGGAGTTGCGTCCGTTGAAGGCTCCTAATATATTCATTCCTGTGAGGCGTTTAGCCCGTTCTGCATCCCGGAGGGTACGGTCTAGTAATTCAATGACCAAATTTAGGGCTATAATGAAAATTAAACTACCGATAAAAGCGGCTATGACTAAAAACATGCGCTTACCTTTGTCACTAAACAATGGATAAGCGGCCTCTGAGATAGTTGTTAAGTTTGATGAGGTTAATTGTAAGTTCACCTGTTTCATCTTAGCCATATTTAAGGCATGGAGAACTTGTAGATAAGACTGTTCAGTGACATTGATCTCTCGTTCTTGCTGGTTGATCTTAGTCCCAATGGGAGAATAATTCTTATACTGCTCCTCGAAATCGTGCTTTCTTTTGTTTAAAATCTCTAAGTCTGCCTTGGATTTCACTTGTATCAAGGTCTGTGACAACCATTCTTGTACTAATCCGTCAATAGCGATTCCTTCTTTACTTTCTTTATAGCTATTAATTTTATCTGTCAGTAATGCTATTCTCTTCTCGACATCTTTCAGTTGATCTTGATATCGTGTTAATTCTGTATCCTTGTTTAATGCGTTTTCAGAGGTGAAAGTCTCTATCTCGGTGATTTTACCACTGATGCGGGAAACATCTTCCAATGCGTTGATAAACTCTTCATTCGTTTTGACAAGTTTAGTACGAACTTCCATATATTTCTCTAACTCGTTGATGATTTTGGTTGAGCTCTCGTAACTTCGTTGTGTTTCTTCGTAACGGTTCTCAAAATCAGCAAAAGAGTTTGCGATAGATTTTGTTTGTTCTGTATAATTTATGACGCTGTTTTGTACGTTATAATTTGTAAGATCATTTTCTTGTTGATTGAGTTTTGTCCTTAATTTATTCAATTCCTGCTCATAATATTTTACGATATCATTTGCTGTTTTATATTTTAAATTATCGTAAGAATATTTCATTTCTTCGCTGACTAACTTAACCGTATTCCATGTGATTCCGGGATCTGAGCTAGTGTAGGCTATCTCTATCAAATCGCTATTACCTTGGCGTCTAATAATTATGCTGGATAAAGCTGCGTAGCTATAGAATGCAGCTCCTCCGTTGAGCAATTCATGCAAATAATTGCGGCTATCAATGTTTTTATATTCTTTAAATCTGTTTATAGTGTTATCGAGAGAAGCCGTGTCTATTAAATTTATTATTTCTTCAGGTATAGATGCTGTTAATTTCTTGTAATTGTCAGCTGTTATATAGAGATTATCTATTTCAGGATTTCCTTGTGTTAGGTTTAATGCTAATAATTTTAGTGATACGTTTTCTAGGGTTCCTCTTGATTTTGTTAAATTAACCAAGTTATCATATGTGTTGTTTACTGCCTGCCAATCAGGTTTTGTCTCTTCATCTAAACCCGTGTTGGAGGTAATACCTGTGTAGATCGAAGTTGTCACGGTGTATTTTTTCTCCATGAATTGACTGAAATAGGCAACCAATGCTGTTACAATAAGCGTTCCAAATATCAGTTGGTGACGAATTCTATATAAAAAACGGGATATGTATAGTGTAATATCCATAAATTATCGATTTATGATTTTTACATTTGTAAGCATCTCTAATAGGGTTACCGCATTGTGTAAGGTAGCTCTACCCTCTTGATAAGAGATTACGGCTCCAGAACGACGTCCTCTTTCCATGGCCAAAGTCGTAATGTCAATTTTACCGTTGATGAAGTCTTGTTCCGATATTTTCATTTGGGCGTTGTAAAGGGCAGCAGCGTCTGATTTAGCTTTCAAAGTAGCTAAAGCTTGCAATACGTTATTATAAGCTTCCAATATTTTTAATTTCCGTTCTTCTATTGAGATCTCATATTCATAATCTAATTGCCGGAAACGAGCTTTCCGAGCTCGTACCTTTTGGCCACGGCTAAATAGGTCACCAAATGGGATAGACACCGATATGCCTGCGCTATAAGTATGTTGATTACTACCCAGACTTGTGAGATATTCAGGATATTCTACGGTTTCATGAGAGGATAGCTGCACTAATCGTCCATATTGGTACTGTCCGTATACCCTGAAATAATCTAGCCATTCTCTTTTGGTCACTTTCATTTCAGCATTAGCTTCATCTTTCTTAGCTTCGTAAATCTTGATCGAAGGGTGATCATATACTGATTCTAAAAAAACAGATAAAGGTGGTAATTGGATACGTTCATAATCATCTAGCATCGCTTGAATAGAGTCTGAGCCAGATGTTACTTCCACGGTTGTAGCTTTATCGAAATAGGTTTTCTTTTTCTGAGCTATAGCCGAAAGGATACTGAATATGAATAGGATGATAAATAAGTTCTTCATACGATTTATTAATGGATCTATACGTCCTCTTTCTGTACGAACGCCGTAAAGGTCTTAATGATGATCTTCATGTCCAGCCAGAAAGAAAATGTATGAGCGTATTTAATATCTAATTGTTTACGTTCCTCGGCGGACATACTACCAGAATTGCCACGTTTCTCTACTTGCCAGAGGCCTGTAAGGCCGGCAGGAGCCATGAAGCGTTGTATGTATTCGTCACTGGTCAGTAGCTCAGCCTCGTATATGGGAAGAGGGCGGTTACCAACTATTGACATGTCTCCTTTTAATATATTGAATAGCTGGGGGAGTTCGTCAATGCTGTATTTCCGGATAATATGGCCGATCTTTGTTATACGGGGATCATTCTCTAATTTGATGAAAGCGTTGGAACGTTCGTGACGTTTTACTTTTAAATAGTCGTTTTCAGGAGTAGCGTCATTATCAGAATATAAAATGATATTTTGTTTATTCTCTTTAAAAAAAGAGGTCGCATTCTGTGAATTCACAGAAGTTGCTGAAGAGGCTACAGCCTCTTCAGCAATAGATTCCGTATACTGATTAAGCTTTTTATACTCTGTTATGCGCTTGTCCGCGTCCATATACATAGAGCGGAACTTATAAAAATCGAAAACCTTATAGTTGCTGCCTACTCGTTTCGACTTGTAGAAAGCGGGGCCTTTGTCCTCCAGCTTGATCCAAATCACCGTGATGATAAAGATAGGGGAGAGGCAGAGGAGCGCCATGGATGAGAAAATGATGTCGAAGACCCTTTTCCATAAAGGCAGCTTGAAAATGGCGAGATCAGGCTCTTTTATTTGAGGCTTACGCGCTTTTTCCATTCTCTTGCATTTCTCGGCGATACTCAGTAACTTCACTAAATCTTCCTTAGAGGTGGATTCGGAGATGACACAGTCCGTTCCGGCTTGCAAATAGGATATTTTCTCCTCCCGGGTCATTTCCGGGGCGATTAATACGATATAGATATTTTGAAACGTCTTATGCAAATGCATGATCGCAGGAATGTTTAACGTAGGATCTGTTTTCTCGATGAATACACAATAATCCATTTCCTCGGCAGGAAGAAGCGTGTTTTTCATCTGCAGAAGCGTTATACATTCTATGACCCCGGTGCCTAATGCCTTACGTAAACGTTCGGCCAACGGCACGTTATTACCGAAAAAGACATAATTCATTATCTTAATATTCGTTTTACCCTTACCCTTAATTCCTCTGGATTGAAAGGCTTCAAGATAAAGTCTTCCGCCCCTTCCTCAAACAAACGTATTCTATTTGAGCTGCTCTCTACGCTCGATAGGATCAAGACCGGTATATGGCTGAACATATCGTTCGCTTTTAAATAAACCAAGAATTCCTCTCCGGACATTTCTGGCATATTCAAGTCAGAGATGATCAAATCCGGTAAATTGCCTTCTTGAAGCCAAGCGATCGCTTTCAAAGGATTTTCTTTATAGGATACCTTGTAAGTACTTGATAAATAAAGCATGATTATCTTTGCGATTTCTTGCTTGTCATCCACTAAAAGAACAGATTTCTCCATAGAGTCGTATAATATTGTCGTCTTTTGTTTTATCTATTATGTAAATTTAGGATATTAAATTGAAAAAATCTATGTTTTTCAATTGTTTTTTTGAAAAAACAGTTCGGACTTTGAAAATAGGGGAAACTGCGATTTTTTGATTAAGTTTGTACGCACATAAATGAGATGAGTATTCGAAGATGCGTTGGAGGAAATATATAGATTTTGATGTTATTCATTTATTGGTTGGCGCTATTGTCGGGATGGGCTTGTCCTCTTGCCAGCCGGAGATGCCGGTGATCTCTACGATAACCGTGGAGGCGGATGGCCTGACGGTTCCCGTGAACCCGGATCTGTATGGTTTGACCATTGAGGAGATTAACCATGGGATCGATGGGGGGCTGTACGCCGAGCTGATCCAGAACCGGAGCTTCGAGGATGGCGTGCCACCTTTGAACTGCCCTTACGACGCCGCCCGGAACGTCTTGATTACCCCGAATGGATGGACGATCCCTTTCATGCGGGGAGATTCCGTACCGGGATGGAGGCGGATCGTCCCTAATACACAGATATACCCGGATATGAAGGAGCTGGTGAATGATAAGAACCGGCGGTCGTTGCTCGTGGCCGTATCGACTTCCGGGGAGTCGGGGCGCGGAGGCGTGATAGCCGAGGGATACCGGGGGATACCGATCCGGAAAGGGGAACGATACGATCTATCGTTTTTCGCCAAGGGGGCGAATATGGTGCCCCGTACCATCCGGGTGGCCTTGGAGGACTCGATGGCTAATACGGTCTTGAGCGATGTGTTTCAGGTAGCGCCGCTATACGAGTGGAAACGATACAGGCATACGTTTACGGCTACGGAGGACGCGCCGAACGCGGTCTTGACGATCACGGCCGATACCTCCGCCGTGTTTTGGCTGGATGTGGTATCGCTCTTCCCGGAGGATACGTGGAAGGGACGGAAGAACGGGCTGAGACCGGACTTGGCGGCGCTGGTCGATTCCTTGGCCCCTCGTTTTATCCGTTTCCCCGGAGGCAGTTTCGTGGAGGGGTATACGGCGGGTACGTACCCTATCTGGAGGGAGACGCTGGGCGATATCTCGGAGCGTAAGCATTTCTGGAACGTATGGGCCTATGGTACGACGAACGGCATGGGCTACCACGAGTACTTGCAAATGTGCGAGGATATGGGGGCGGAGCCTATCTACGTTATTAATAGCGGGATCACGAGCCAAAGCCGCCGGCCCCGCTACGAGGATATCACGGCGATGGATAAGCTCACGGGAGATGCCTTGGACGCTATCGCCTACGCGAACGCCCCGGCGGATTCCCTGCCGGGCGCCCTGCGTGCGAGGAACGGGCATCCGGAACCTTTCAACTTGAAGTATGTCGAGATCGGCAGCGAGAACTATGGCGGGGAGTATTTCAGGCGCTTTGAGCTTTTCCGCAAGGCGATCAAGGAGGCCTATCCGGAGATTACCGTTATCAGCAGTTCGCCCCTCACGAAGCGAGGCCGTAGCGAGTGGGTGGATTCCCATTATTACGCCGGGGAGAATTTCTTCCTATCGAACTCCGGCCGGTTTAATAGCGACCGGTATTCCCGACGTTCGCCGGCGGTGTTTATCGGGGAGTTTGGGACGACGGAGCGACCCTTGGCCGGTACGCTCCGGGCGGCGGTGGCCGAGGCCTGTTTCTTGGTCGGCGCGGAGGAGAACCCGGATATGGTACGCCGCTTGGCGTATGCCCCGGTATTGGGCAACGCCGGGTTCGAGAACCAGCGCCATCCGTTGATCTCTTTCAACACCCATCAGGCGGTGGTCTCTCCTTCCTACCATTTATTAAAGATGTTTACCCGCCATCGGGGGGATGAGGTGCTGAAGACGATCGTGGATACCTACGAGAAACCACAGGTACGTACGGGCCGGGCGGGCGTAGAGATGTTTGATAATAGCTATGAGTTCAAGGACGTGCGGATCGACGGCGTGCCCGTATCGGATATATCCGTGATGAGCGGGGGATGGAAGGTCCCGGAGGCTGGTACGTTGGTGCCGGAGGCCAACCGGTGGAACCATGTATTGTTCGGCGACTCTACGAGCTACGCCTATGAATATACGGCTACCGTCCGGCGTACGAAAGGTAGCGGGCAGATACAGCTTCGCCTCCGCGACAACGGGTGGACGGGCGAGCAGGCGGATTATATCGCCCTGACGATCGGGGCGGGAACGAGCGAGCTGTACCATCAGGTAGGTGGCGTGAAGGATAGCTTGGTCTCTCCCGTGCGCTTCCCTTTTGAGAGTAACCGGTGGTATACGGTTCGCATGACGTGCGAGTACGAGCGCGTCCGTTGCTATGTGGACGGCGTATTGCTGCATGAGGTGGATATGCGTCCGATCCCGTCGTTGGTATCCGTCGCTACCCTCGACAAGGAGAACCGGGTGATTTACTTGAAGGTCGTGAATACGACCCGCCACGAGGAGAAGACCTCTTTGCGTATCGAGGGAGTGAATATCCGTAACGAGGCGGAGCTGATCCAATTGAGAGGGGAGCCGGAGGCTCGTAATACGTTTGAGAACCCGGGGGCCGTAACGCCTGTCACCGAGCCTATCGTATTCCCGATGAGCGGCCCGTTTATCTATAATTTCCCGCCTAATTCAGTGACGATCTTGAAATTATACATGGAGTAGGTCAGATAGGGCAGGAGGGCCGGTACACTTTATCTGTATTTATCCTAACTTCGCGGCGACTTTAACAAAAAAAATGTGTTATGGAACCAATGCATAAGATAAACAAGGTAGAGCTCCGGAGCTTGCAGCTTGAGGACTATACGCAGTTGTCGCAATCTTTCAAGAGGGTATACGCCGACAAGGATGTTTTCTGGACCCGCAAGCAGATCGAGACGTTGATACGGATATTTCCCGAGGGACAGGTCGTGACGCTGGTGGATGACCGGATCGTAGGATGCGCCCTCTCCATCATCGTGGATTATGACATGGTGAAAGGGGATCATACCTACGCCAAGGTAACGGGTAACGAGACGTTCAACACGCATAACCCGAACGGGAATATATTATATGGTATAGAGGTGTTCATCCATCCGGACTACCGGGGCCTCCGGCTGGCCCGCCGTATGTACGAGTACCGGAAGGAGCTGTGCGAGAAGTTGAACCTGAAGGCGATCATGTTCGGCGGACGTATCCCGAACTATTATAAATACGCCGATCATATGCGTCCGAAGGAATACATCGAGAAGGTGCGCTCACGTCAGATCTACGACCCGGTGCTCACCTTCCAGCTCTCCAACGATTTCCACGTGCGGAAAGTGATGATGAACTATTTGCCGAACGACGAGGAGTCGAAGCATTGCGCTACCCTGCTGCAATGGGATAATATCTATTACCAGCCGCCTACGACGGATTACGTGGATAAGAAGACAACCGTGCGTGTCGGTCTGGTACAATGGCAGATGCGGCCTTATAAGACACTGGATGACGTGTTCGAGCAGGTGGAGTTCTTCGTCGACGCCGTGTCCGATTACAAGAGCGACTTCATCCTTTTCCCCGAGTATTTTAACGCTCCGCTGATGGCTAAGTTCAACCATCTGGGGGAGGCGCAGAGCATCCGTGGGCTGGCCCAGTACACCGAGGAGATCCGTGAGCGATTCGTGAACCTTGCCATCAGTTACAATATCAATATCATCACCGGTAGTATGCCTTTGCTGAAGGAGGACGGGGCGCTATATAACGTGGGATACCTGATCCGTCGTGACGGCTCCTACGAGATGTACGAGAAGGTACATGTCACCCCGGACGAGCAGAAGAGCTGGGGACTCTCGGGCGGGAAGATGGTGAAGACGTTTGACACGGATTGCGCCCGGATCGGCGTGCTGATCTGTTATGACGTGGAATTCCCGGAGCTTTCCCGTATCATGGCCGACCAAGGGATGCAGATACTCTTCGTGCCTTTCCTTACGGATACGCAGAACGGTTACTCTCGGGTTCGTGTATGTGCCCAAGCCCGGGCGATCGAGAATGAGTGCTTCGTGGTGATAGCGGGCAGCGTGGGCAACCTGCCTCGTGTGCATAATATGGATATACAGTACGCCCAGTCGGGTGTGTTCACGCCTTGCGATTTCGCTTTCCCTACCGATGGCAAGCGTGCGGAGGCAACCCCGAATACGGAGATGATCCTTGTATCGGACGTGGACCTTGATTTGCTCAACGAGTTGCATACGTACGGTAGCGTGCGTAACCTTCGGGACCGTCGCCACGACTTGTATGAGTTGAGGGTAAAAAAACAGTAGTGTTTGCGGTTGAACACAATAGTATTCATGGCTGAACCCAGTAGTGTTCGCTATTAAACACAATTATATTCGCCGGAAGAATGCAGTAGGGGCGGGATCTGTCCGCCCTCCCGTGTATGCGTGGGAGGGCGGACGAATCCCGCCCCTGCGGTTTATATGGGGGAGGATCGCTCGCTTCCCCCCTTCGGAAATGATCTTAATGACTTAGCATCTCAGCCGTGATCGGCGTGAATTTCTCGGCATCCGATTTACGGAGTTGTACGCTACCGTCGTTCCAGTTGGAAGGCCAACCTCCGATGATGTGTCCGAGGAATACCAGCTTGATCTCGTGCAAGCCTTTTGCCAAGGCCGCGGAGGTGTCATGACGGGAGAAGCGTTTTACCTCGCCACCGTTGTTAACCATCAGCTTGCCGTCGATCCATACCTCCTCTAAATCGGAAGAGATGTAATAAACGCCATCCTCCGGGATATTCACGTAGCCGGTAGCGATAGCGGCGTATTGCTTCACGCCTCGCATGGATTCGGGGGCGGGCACTTGGTTGGTCAGCTCACGGGTCGTCTTGATGACCTGTTTCTTGCCGGTCTTCTGAGCGGCCTCCAGATTATTTACGCTTAGGTACATGCCATCGAATACCTCCATGTCGAGGCCCGGGGTCGTCTTGGCTACCTCCTTGGCGGGAGCCAGCGTTTGTTTCTCCACGAGGATCGTGCGAGGCTTGCCCATCTTGCCGGAAGGCAACACGGAAGCGATCTTCACGGTCGTAGTCTCGGTGATGTCGAAAGGAGCCGTATATACGGTAGATTCCGGGGTAGGCTCGGTGCCATCCAGCGTGTAGACCATCTTCATCGGACGGTTCGTGGTGAATGTCATGGTAGCCTTGTCCGTGAAAGCCACGAAGTTGCAAGAACCGTTCGGTTGCTCGGGCTGCGGGATGTAGTAGTTGATACCATGTCCGTCTAGGCGAACCTGAGCGTTGTCCAGACGGCGTTCGAAGTCCTTGTAATCCTTCCGGTCCAGCGGGCTCCAAGCGATCTCGGAGAGGGCTAGGATACGAGGATAGATACGGTACTCCATGATGTCCGTGTTATAAAGGTACTCACTCCATACGTTGCATTGCACGCCCTTGATGAAATGCCCTTTACCGGCCGCTGCCAGCGTGTCGGGGACGGGGTTGTACTTATAGACCCGCTCCGCCGTGGTGAATCCTCCGATAGATACCGGGTTGATCTTGTAGTCGCCTTGGAACTGGTCGATATACATACCCTCGCTTCCCGGGGTCATGATCACGTCGTGGTTCATGCTAGCGGCAGCGATACCGCCTTCCTCACCTCGCCAAGACATTACCGTGGCCGATGGAGCCAGACCTCCCTCAAGGATCTCGTCCCATCCGATCATCTTCTTGCCGTGCTTGTTTACGACCTTCTCCATGCGTTGTACGAAATAGCTCTGCAATTTCTCCTCGGCGGAATGTTCCTTGTCGCCTTTCAAGCCTTCCTTACGGATACGGGCCTGACAAAGCGGGCATTTCTCCCAGCTCGTCTTCGGGCACTCATCGCCTCCGATATGGAAATACTCGCCCGGGAATAGGGGAGCTACCTCGGCGATCACGTCCTCGAAGAACTGGAAGGGTTCTTCCTTCCCGGCGCATAATACGATGTCTTCCACGCCCCAGATGATACGGGGAGTACCCTGCTTACCCTCGCAAGACAGCTCCGGATAGGCGGCGATAGCGGCCATCTCGTGTCCCGGAAGCTCTATCTCGGGAACGATCGTGATGAAACGATCCGCCGCGTATTTAACGATATCCTTCACCTCCTCTTGGGTATAGAAGCCTCCGTACTCGGTACCCTCGCCATCGATGCGCTTAGAGCCGATCTCGGTCAGTTTCGGATACTTCTTGATCTCGATACGCCATCCTTGGTCGTCGGTCAGGTGCCAATGCATGCGGTTGATCTTGAACAAGGCCAATACATCCAGCTGCTTCTTGATATTCTCTACCGGGATGAAATGGCGGCAGGGGTCTAGCATGATACCACGGTAGCCGAATCGAGGCTCGTCCTTGATAGATACGGCCGGAGCGGTCCATGCGATACCTTTCACGGCGGAAGGACTCTCGATCTCGGCGGGCAGCAATTGCAAGAACGATTGCATACCGTAGAAAAGACCTTGAGGGGTCTTGGCTTTGATACGAACGCCGCTGTCGGCTACGTCGAGCGTGTATCCCTCGTCGTTTACGTCCAGAGAGCCGTCGATAACCAACGAGATACCGTCGGAGGTCTCTTTGTCGGCGGTAGCTATCTGGTAGCCTGTCGCCGTGTTCATTTTAGCCGCGAAGAACTCGGCTACGGTTTTCGCCTCCGGGGTGGAAGCGTAGATCCTCGTGTTTTTGTTTAGCTTGAAGTTTCCTTCGTTCTGCGTAAGGCTGACCGGTGTCGGGATGATGTTGATACCTTGGTTGTAAGCTTTCGCTTTACCGGGAGCATCATCACATGAGGCCATCAGGCCCAAGACAGCGCCGGCGCAGATTGTAGCAAGGAGCTTTTTCATAGAATTAAAAATTGAAAGTTGAAAATTGAATATTGTTTAGATGTTTTTGAGAGTTTAAAAAGAGAATTGAGAGTTGAAGATAAGATGCCGTTTGGCATCCTTTTCAATTCTCAATTCTCAATTTCCTATTTACCATGCGAAGATAGGATATTCCTTCATGATACCGTTCACCTTCTCACGAACGGCACCGATGGTCTTATCGCATTCGGGAGCGGCCAATACGGTGTCGATCAGTTCCACGATCTCGCCCATAAGCGGCTCTTTAGCGCCACGGGTCGTGATAGCGGGCGTACCCACACGGATACCGGAGGTCTGGAAGGCCGAGCGGCTGTCGAACGGAACCATGTTCTTGTTCACCGTGATGTCGGCGGCTACCAAGGCTTTCTCGGCCACTTTACCGGTCAGGTCGGGGAACTTCGTGCGCAGGTCGATCAGCATGCTGTGGTTGTCCGTACCGCCGGAGATGATCTTGTACCCTTTGTCCGTGAAGGCCTTGGCCATAGCGGCGGCGTTCGCTTTCACCTGTGCTTGGTACGTCTTGTATTCCGGCTCCAAAGCCTCTCCGAAGGCTACGGCCTTGGCTGCGATCACATGCTCCAGCGGACCGCCTTGGATACCCGGGAATACGGCGGAGTCCAACAACTGAGACATCTTCTTGATCTCGCCTTTCGGTGTCTTCTTGCCCCAAGGATTCTCGAAATCCTTACCCAGCAGGATGATACCGCCACGAGGACCACGCAGGGTCTTATGCGTCGTAGACGTTACGATGTGAGCGTACTCCAGCGGGTTGTTCAGCAAACCGGCGGCGATCAGGCCTGCCGGGTGGGCCATATCGATCATCAATAAGGCGCCTACCTTGTCGGCTATCTCACGCATACGTTTGTAATCCCAGTCACGGGAATAAGCGGAACCACCGCCAACGATCAATTTCGGTTTCTCACGAAGGGCTACTTCCTCCATCTGGTCGTAGTCCACCCGTCCGGTATCTTCCTTTACATTATATTCGGTAGCGTGATAGAGAACGCCGGAGCTATTTACTGGTGAACCGTGGGACAGGTGTCCGCCATGCGACAGGTTCAACCCGAGGAACGTGTCGCCCGGATTCAATACGGCGAAGAATACGGCTGCGTTGGCCTGCGCCCCGGAGTGAGGCTGCACGTTGGCCCATTCTGCGTTGAATAGCTTTTTCAACCGTTCGATAGCGATCGTCTCACTTTGGTCTACTACCTCGCAACCCCCATAATAACGCTTGCCGGGATATCCCTCGGCGTATTTGTTGGTCAGACAGCTTCCCATGGCCTGCATGACCTGGTCGCTGACAAAGTTCTCGGAAGCGATCAACTCAATGCCTTTCAATTGGCGTTGGTGCTCCTTCTCGATAATGTCAAAAATGATGTTGTCTCTTTTCATTACCTCTTAAATTGGTTATTGCAATGATATGTTCCTCATTGAAAAGGAATCCTCGCGAATGTACTATATTATTTTAATACTATTTAAAAGATTCCGTTTAATTATTACAGATGCGCCGGAAACGGCTCCGCTTACCACTTGGTGAGGGTTACGTTTCTGAACTCAACCTCCTTACCCTCGCTCTGTAGCCCGATATGGCCTTCCTTCACCTTGTTGGTTCCGGTGTTCTGGTATACGCCGTTGATGTAAACGGTGATGACGCCGTCTTTCACGAAGATGTTCGCCTCGTTCCACTCTCCGGCGGGCTTCTCGCTGGACGGGTTCACGTTCTTTACGACAGGGAAGAAGGGACGTTCCTCTCCCGGGCGTTGCTGGTACTCGACAAGGTCGGAGCCTCCCAGCAGTACGAACAATCCGGCCCTCCCGGCTTGCAGATTACACTCGATCCCGTTCGGGAAGGGGTTCTTTAGGTCTGCGATATGCAGGAAGATGCCGCTGTTCGCGTTGGAATCCCCATTCGGCCAACGCCATTCCACGTGCAATTTATAGTCGCTGTATTTCTCCTTGGTGTACATATAGCCGAAAGGCTGGCCGGTGATGAAGATCTTACCGTCGCGTACGGAATAGACCTGATCGGCGGGGACGGAGTTTTTGTCGACTACGAAATTCCAGTTAGACAGGTCTTTCCCGTTGAACAGTTTCTCGGTCTTCTGTGCGTTCGCCCCATTGGAGAAACAGAAGAGGGAAGCGGCTAATACAGCCAAAGATAGCATTCTTTTTTTCATGGCATTAAACTCTATTTATAGTATGATTAATCAACGATTAGTTTGCGATAGCGTACCCGTTTCGGCTCGGCGTCGCCCAAGGTCTTACGTTTGTATTCCTCGTATTCGGAATAGGTCCCTTCGTAGAAGACCACGTTGGAATCACCCTCGAACGACAGGATATGCGTACAGATACGGTCCAAGAACCAACGGTCGTGAGAGACGACGACGGCGCAACCGGCGAAGTTCTCCAGCCCCTCCTCCAAGGCACGTAGCGTGTTCACGTCGATATCGTTGGTCGGCTCGTCGAGCAGCAATACGTTTGCGTCCGCTTTCAGCGTCAGCGCCAGATGCAGGCGGTTACGCTCTCCTCCGGAGAGTACGCCGCATAGCTTCTCTTGATCCGCTCCTGCGAAATTGAATTTAGACAGGTAAGCGCGTGCGTTCACCTCCTTGCCGCCCATACGGATGAATTCTTGTCCGCCGGATACGACTTGGTAAACGGTCTTTTTCGGGTCTATATCCTTATGGGTCTGGTCGGCGTAACCTACTTGTACGGTCTCGCCCACCTCGAAGGTCCCCTTGTCGATGCTTTCCATGCCCATGATCATCTTGAATAAGGTCGTCTTACCGGCACCGTTTGGCCCGATGACTCCCACGATACCATTCGGGGGAAGCATGAAATTCAAATCATCGAACAGCAGCTTATCGCCGAACGCCTTCGCCACGTGCTGTGCCTCGATCACCTTATTGCCCAAGCGAGGGCCGTTCGGGATGAAGATCTCCAGCTTAGCCTCACGCTCCTTCTGGTCCTCGTTCAAGAGGGCCTCGTACGAGTTCAGACGTGCCTTACCCTTGGCGTGACGGGCCTTCGGCGCCATATTGATCCATTCCAGCTCACGCTCCAAGGTCTTACGGCGCTTGCTGACTTGCTTCTCTTCTTGAGCCATACGCTTCGTCTTCTGGTCTAGCCAAGAGGAGTAATTACCCTTCCAAGGGATACCCTCGCCACGATCCAGCTCAAGGATCCATCCGGCCACGTGGTCTAGGAAGTAACGGTCGTGCGTGATGCAGATAACGGTACCGGCATATTGTTGCAGATGTTGCTCCAGCCAGTCGATCGACTCGGCGTCCAAGTGGTTGGTCGGCTCATCCAACAGCAATACGTCCGGCTGCTGGAGCAGCAATCGGCAAAGGGCCACCCGGCGACGCTCGCCTCCGGACAACGTATCCACCACCTGATCCTCCGGCGGACAACGCAAAGCGTCCATGGCACGTTCCAGACGGCTGTCGAGGTTCCATGCGTCCGTAGCGTCGATCTTGTCCTGCAACTCCGCCTGACGGTTGATCAAGGCATCCATCTTATCCGGATCTTCCAGCACCTCCGGATCGCCGAATCGCTCGTTCACCTCCTCATATTCTTTCAAGGTGTCCACGATCTCCTGCACGCCTTCCTGCACGATCTCCTTCACGGTCTTGCCCGGCTCCAACTTAGGATCCTGCTCCAGATACCCTACGGAATACCCGGGGGAGAAGACCACCTCTCCCTGATAATCCTTATCGATACCGGCGATAATCTTCAGCAACGTAGATTTACCGGAACCATTCAATCCGATGATTCCGATCTTCGCCCCATAGAAAAAGGACAGATATATATTCTTTAAAACCTGTTTTTGAGGCGGAAAGATCTTGTTCACGCCTACCATCGAGAAAATAATCTTCTTATCGTCTGCCATATAATTTTTTGTGTGTTAATTGGTTCCTTAACTTAAAATAATGGTGTACAAATCTACGTAAATATCTTTTATTTTACAAATTAACAAAGATCATAGGTATCAGATATCTACCGATTGCCAAGTTTGGCGTGTGGAGATTACTCGGTTCAATTCTCTTGTGCAAGAAGCCGGTAGATATGCTATTCCTCGGAAGTTGAGTTTTAGCGTTATCATAAATGAAGGGTAGGAGAGGTTGTGCGGCGTTGTGGTTAGGACTGTGCGATCATGTGGCTTTAGGTTGTGTGATCCTAACGATTTAGGATTGTGGTTCGTCTTCGTCTCGTGAAGATATGTAACCGGTTTATGCATGATGTAATACGTGATGTAAAGTGCTTATATCTTGTTTCTTGCGTTTGCTCCCCATGAAAAAACTAAAATTTACCCCTCTTGAAATTTGTATAATAAAATAAAACCCCCTATCTTTGCACTCGCATTACAAAAGTAACGCACAGGATGATTCGCTAGCTCAGCTGGTAGAGCACAACACTTTTAATGTTGGGGTCCTGGGTTCGAGCCCCAGGCGGATCACTGAAAACAAAAGAAAAATCAAGCAAATCCCTGATAATCAGACATTATCAGGGATTTTTATTTTCCCCAAATACTGCATTTCACCGCAAAAAACAGTGATGATCACAGGTGAAATAGGTGGACTTGACATCTACCTGAAAAAGTCCACCGAATTAGATCATATTTCATTGATTTTCCGAATTTTGCGTGGTTCGAAACCGACTCGTAAAAATTAATTTTGTAACATCATTTTTTTGAGTATGGCTATGCAGAGAAACTACTTTACGATTCTTTTCTTCATCAAGAAGTCTAAACTCCTAAAAAACGGAGAGGCACCCATTTGTATGCGTATAACGGTTAACGGGCAACGGGCCGAGATACAGATTAAAAGAAGCGTGGACATTTCCAAGTGGAATTCCCAAAAGGAATGTGCCATAGGTAAGGAAAGGAAATCTATGGAGTTGAACCATTATCTGGATACGGTCCGTATGAAAGTTTTACAGATCCACAGGGAACTGGAGCAGGACGGGAAGCCGATCACGGCCGATGTCTTAAAAAGACGTTATTACGGGGAGGGGGACTCTCCGAAGATGCTACTGGAGGTTTTCCGGGAACATAACCGAAAGTACAGGGAGTTGATGGGCAAGGATTATGTCGCCGGGACTGTCCTGCGCTATGAACGGACCGCGAAGTATCTGGGTGAACTGCTGCAAAAGGAATACAGGATTAACGATATACCTTTGAAAGAGATAAACCATGAGTTCATCGCCCGGTTTGAGCACTATATAAAAACAGAAAAATCATGTGCCCAGAATGCCACGGTAAAATATCTGAAAAACTTCAAGAAGATAATAAAAATGGCGCTTGTGAACAAATGGATAACGAACGATCCTTTTCTGGAGATTCATTTTAAACAAACAAAAACGAACCGGGCGTTCCTTACGGAAGAGGAATTGAACATACTTCTGAAAAAGGAATTCACCATTCCCCGCCTGCAAACGGTCAGGGACATATTCGTGTTTTGTGCGCTGACCGGGCTAGCCTTTACCGATGTACAGCACTTGCGATATGAACACATAATAAAGGATGTCAATGGCGAGTACTGGATAAGAAAAGCCCGGGAAAAGACGGACAACATGTGTGACATTCCACTGTTGGACATTCCACGGATGATTTTGGAGAAGTACAAGACACATCCGGAATGCCTGAAAAAAGGAGTGGTCTTGCCGGTACCCAGTAACCAGCGGATGAACAGTTATTTGAAAGAGATCGCTGACATATGCGGTATCAATAAACCACTGAGCACGCACGTAAGGAAACATAGTAAAATTTATATCTAACTAATAAACAGCTATTTATAATATACTATTCTATTTATAGGTAACGATTTAGAAACGAGCGAATTACTATATTCAGTTTTCTTTTGCATTAATCAAAGAACGATTTTAACGCTGCAAATATACATTTAGCCAGCGATAAAAGCAAGTATTTCCCGCCGCATAAATATCTCAAAACCTGCTATGGACGAAGGAGGGCTGATTTCACGTCTCCCCTATCCAATGAGTAAAGCACTTTCCTTCCGGCAAAAAGCGGCATTACATCCCCCTTTTTTATATTTAGTCATCATAAGATTCTTATTCTCTGAAATACAATGTTTTGCGTAAACAGGCAAGTGATTGTATCTGATAATTTTGCATCCTGTAAAATTTTAAATCAGAGAGTTTATGGCTACAGTAAAAATTAAATTCAGACCTTCCTCTGTGGATGGCAGAGAGGGAACGGTTTATTATCAAGTGATTCACGGGCGTGTGGCAAGACAGATCAACACTTCCTATAAGTTGTTTCCTGCCGAGTGGGATAAACGTCATTCCCGGATTGTCATCATTTCGCCGGATAAGGACAGACAACAATATCTCTTGTCATTAGATAAAAAAATAACGGAAGATATTGACCGGCTGGAGAATGTCATCACTGTCTTGGAACGGAAGGGAGGTGCTTTCACTGCCGATGGCGTAACTTCCGCCTTTCACGGCGAGCATCGCGGGCTTTTCTTTCTTGTTTTTATGCGGGAAGTAATAAATGGCCTGAAGTATCTGGGAAAAGTACGAACCGTTGAGACCTATAACTCCGCGCTCAACAGTTTCATGCGATTTATGGGTGGGAAGGACGTGCCGCTCAGGGATATGGATTTCGATCTGATAATTGCATACGAAGCATGGCTGAAGTCTAAAGAAATCTCCATGAACACGATATCCTTTTACATGCGTATTTTGCGTGCGACCTACAACCGTGCCGTAGAGAAGGAACTCGTCACCCAGCGTTTTCCCTTCAAATATGTCTATACGGGAGTCGAGAGGACAACGAAGCGGGCCGTTCCACTGCGTGTGATGAAACAGCTCCGAATGTTGGACCTGTCAATTTATCCGGCTAAAAGATTTGCGAGGGACATGCTGCTTTTCAGTTTTTATACAAGGGGGATGTCCATGGTCGATATGGCATTCTTAAGGAAGAAGGATCTTGATAACAGTATCCTTACATACCGGCGGAAAAAAACCGGGCAGCGACTTTTTGTAAAATGGGAGCCATGTATGCAGGAGATCGTGGACCGTTACAATATTCCTGAGTCTCCATATCTTCTCCCCATCATCGTCAAATCAGGTGTAGACGAGAGAAAACAATATATCAATGCCTCCCATCGTATCAACAGACATTTGAAAACTATAGGAAAAGAATTAGGCTTATCCGTTCCTTTAACTCATTACGTAGCGCGCCATTCCTGGGCCAGCGCAGCCCGGAGTAAGAATATTCCGATCTCTGTAATTAGTGAAGGTATGGGGCATGACTCGGAAACCACTACAAGGATCTATCTGGCCTCATTGGATACTGCCACTATAGATAAAGCGAACAGTCTGATTCTAAAATCCTTGTGCAGAGAGTAGCATATTGGGCGAATGTACCTCTCTTTTCAAGAGAGGTACAAAAAAGAAATATCCTAAATAAGGGATACTTGTTCAAGGAATGATCTTAGATATGGGAATGTTTAAGGATGATAATAATGTTGAGCAAAAATTATGGTCTCTTCATAAGAGATGAATAATGCGACGCAAAATTACATAAAATATTGAAAACGATTACAAAAATGAGCAAAAAAAGATAATACAGAATGGAATGATTCTTGAAACAGCAAAACAATTTGTTGAGCAAACAGGAACTAATAAAAATCAAGCCCCTTATTATCAGGCTATTTTGTTCATATATATCGTATTACTCATCTCTTATGAAGAGAGGTACATTTACCATAGGGAATTGTGGAGTAAATATGCCTAAATCATGGGAAGGCTGCTTGTAAGAAGTTGAAGGTATTTTGTAAAATACTATAATGTTTTTTATAGAAGTATATACTCTCCACAAAATAAACAAATGATGCTTTTTCTCCTAGAGATGTATTGATAAATTATATACAAATATGGAATCAATATGAAAGCGAGAAAAATCTTACTTGTATTCCTGATATTTTATGTAGGCCACATTCAGGCACAAGAGATACAGGATTCGGTAAAAATCTATTTCAGACAAGGGTATTCCGTATTGGAACCATCCCGTAGAAATAACAAAGAAGCGTTAGACCGGATTGCGGACAGTCTACGGACAAGCTATGCGGATTCCGTTTATCAATTGAAACGTATTCAGGTAGTAGGTGGTGCATCCCCGGAAGGTAGTATCCCTCTGAATAGACGTTTGTCAGTAAAGCGTGCCAATGTGTTGTTCAATTACCTTTCACGCTATGGAGAATTACCTGATTCTTTGAAAACTAATGTGTTCCTCGGAAGAGACTGGAATGGTCTGATCCGTCTTGTGAGCGATGACAGGAATCTGCCATACCGGAAAGAAACGCTACATTTATTGCATGAACTGGCAGAGGATGCGGCAAATGACGATCTTTCGAAAGGTGACCAGCTGCGGCGGATACAGCAACTGCGTGGTGGAGTGCCCTATTGGTATATGTATAAAAAACATTTCCCGGAATTGCGTGCCTCCCGGTTGTATCTATGGTATAAGAAAGTATGGAATCCTATCGCTCCTATGTCAATGCCTCCCATTGAACTGCCTGTACCCGAGCCCGAACCGGCAGGACCTCTACCCTTTGTCCCATATATGCCTCCGCAGCCACGGAACCTGTATTTTGCTGTGAAGACAAATATGTTGTATGATGCATTGCTCGTACCGAATATCGGTGTGGAGTTTTATCTTGGCAAAGACTGGAGCGTAGGTGCCAACTGGATGTATGCCTGGTGGAAAACAGATCGGCGACACTGGTATTGGAGGACTTATGGTGGTGATATGGTCATTCGTAAATGGCTCGGTAAAGCCGCCAAGGAAAAGCCTCTTACCGGACATCATCTGGGCCTATACGGGCAGATTTTTACTTATGATTTTGAGACAGGAGGAAAAGGCTATATGGGGGGGAAACCCGGAGGGACGCTTTGGGACAAAATGAACTATTCCGCCGGTGTGGAATACGGTTATTCGCTGCCGGTGGCATATAGGTTGAATATTGACTTTACTATTGCCGTCGGGTATTTGGGAGGAACCTATTACGAATATACTCCCGTAGACAACTGTTACGTATGGCAGGCTACCAAGGAACGGCACTGGTTTGGCCCTACTAAGGCGGAAATATCGCTGGTATGGCTGATTGGCAGAGAAAATTTCAACAAAGGGAAAGGAGGCAGACGATGAAAACCGGCATACGAGTGACTGTTTATGCGCTGTTGGCCATGATTCTTTTCTCATGCGAGCACAAGGAACTTTGCTTCCATCATCCGCATATGGTTACGCTCAGAGTGGATTTTGACTGGAAGAACGCCCCGCAAGCCGATCCGGAAGGAATGTGTGTGTATTTCTATCCTGAAGAGGGTGAATCTCCGATTCGGTTCGATTTTGCGGGGAAAGACGGAGGGTCGGTAGAGATTAAAGAGGGAAGATACCGGATACTCTGTTATAATAATGACACGGAGTCTTTACTGTTCAGAGGAATGGAAGGATTTGACACCCATGAGGGATATACGCGGGATGGCAACGTGTTTGAGAGCATTTATGGGAACGGTGCCCATTATGCGCCTCCGGCTAAAGGTTCGGAAGACGAGCGTGTCGTTATCTGCCCTGACATGATGTGGGGAAGTTGCGCCCGAAATGTGGAAATTACCGAATTAGGACTAAGTTACGAATGTATTTCTTTTGCGGACAAAGACAAGGTCGAATGGATAGAGAGTAGCGAGCATGTCATTACGCTTTATCCAGCTGAATTGATATGTACCTATACTTATGAGGTCCGTAATGTCAAGAACATGGAATATATGACGCAAGCCTGCGGGTCATTGTCGAGCATGGCTCCCTCCATGCTGTTTGCCAACGAAGAACTGGACAGGGAGTGTGTTACTGTTCCCTTTGAGACAGAGCTCCACCTCGAGAGCTCGAAAATGACCGGTAAATTCTACACGTTCGGTCATCACGAAGAGAATGCCCGTCCGCACAAAATGATGTTTTATGTATGGTATTCCAATAAGGAAAAATTCTATACAACCTTTGACGTGACCGACCAAGTGCATAAGGCTCCGGATAGAAAGCATGTACATATCATCATTGATAATGCGGGCTTCCCAGAACCGCTTCCGAACGAGGATGGATTTGATGTAGAGGTTGATGATTGGGTGGAAGTAGAAAATGATATTATTATGTAGTCTTTATATTTTTAATCTTTTTGATATTATGCAAGCGAAATCAATTCTGATGGTACTATCGGCCATGGCATTGGTAACGGCATGTGCCAACGACGAAACGATAGAAATAAACTATGGTGAAAGCATCAGCTTGAGTGCGGTAGCGGGAAAAACAACCCGTACAGGAAGCGAAGCCACCACAACCAACAGTATAAGAAACTTTCATGTATTGGCCTTTACCCAAGGAGCTACATACATGGATTGCGATGTGCGGAAGCAAGGAAATGTATGGTCGTATGGCGATACCAAGTTCTGGCCGGAAACAGATGTGGACTTCTATTCGTATAGTCCGATGAATACGCAGAATGGCAATGTTAGCATCAAGGTTGAAGGCGACAAGAAAATTGCAAACTATAACGTACCCGGCGATGAAGACCTGCTTTATGCCTTGAACCAGGCTGAAAAGAAAAACGAGCATGAGGGTGAACGACCAGTCATGGTCAACTTCCGCCATGCCCTGTCACAAATTGTATTCAGAATCAGGAATACCAGCTCTAACCTGACAGTGTTCGTAGACGCAGTGAAAGTGGAGGGAATAGAGAAACAGGGTACATTCTTCTGGCCGACTTTGAGCACTACTACTCAATGGCAGGGAACTGAGAAAGACACGGAAACTGACAACTCATGGGGAAGATGGAATATTGTGTATAACAAAGAGAACGCAAAGCAGAACAACTATGCCGCTGAGATTATTCCGATAATGGAACAAGGTTTTGTAGGTTCCATAGATGCATCTGTGCGGGACTTGACTGTTAAAACAGACAATGGCTATAAGGGATTGCTCCTTTTACCGCAGACATTGAATCCCTGGATTACGAAGACCGGCGGAACAGATGAAAATCCGGAGTACAAAATCACGGGGACAGCGCGAGTGCTTGTTAAATGCAAGCTGGTGGATACGGTATCTAATGTACAGTTGTGGCCGAACACGAACTCACACGAGGAAACCACATGGGTGGGTGTCTCCCTGGTAGGAGAACCCAAAGACATAAACGGAAAAACCGAACAAGTCTGGAAGCAAGGCAAACGCTATGTTTATACTCTTATCTTTGGTGAGGGTGGCGGCTTTAACCCTGATCCAGATCCTGAAAATCCAGATCCAGAACCTGTATTGGTTCCTATTACATTCGCCGTAACTGTGGATGATTTCGTTGAATATCCTCAGGACCTCGATGCCAGTGTTCCTAATTCAAACTCTGGACAATAACACTGAACAACCGCAGACTTGTCTTTTCCATTTATCAAGTTGTGGAAATATAATAAGCCGGGCGGGGTTGAATGTTCCCTTCCCGGTTACTATTTATTGTACAAAAAATAAATGCCTATGCGACTTAATTTAAAAAAGGATTTCCTTCTTGTCACGACCATGCTGGTCGCTGTCGGCTGTTCCGATAGCATGACGGAAGAAAGCGATTCGGAGCAACGGATACCGATTGTCTTTGGCACACAAGTTGCCACTCGTGCAGTGGTGGAAAATAACAAGGAGGGTATGGATAATTTCACATTGTGGGGATGGGTACGGGAAAGCGACGGACCGAAATTGTTTTTCGATGCTGTTCCGGTTACTCCATCGGGAAACTATGGCGAGAAACGTTTTTGGGCTGTAGGTAGGCCTTATGGCTTTTATGCGGTGCATCCGGAAAAGATGAAAGAGAATAATATTGCCACAGAGGTCTCCTGCAACGATAAAGGTGAACTTAGGGTTACGGGGTTTGATTCTTCCGAGATGGGGAAGGGTGCTGTGGATCTGATGACAGCAGCAAAGACGGATGTGGTTTATGAGGGGGGCGGAATGATGGCGCCTGTGCTTTTGGCATTCAAACATGAATTGGCACAGGTGAAATTTACTGTCTGTACAGGGGAGAAGCAGGCGGAAGTGTCGGACATCAGACTTTTGGGGGTGGACTATAAAGGTGACTTGCTGTGGACACCGGAGGAGTCGACATGGCAAAACCGGATAAACTGCACGGAAGAAGGAACCCCTTTCGTACGCAGCGAGAGCGTGCGGATAGAAGCTGGAAGCAGTGTTACCGTGCTGGATAGCGTATTGCTGTTGCCGCAGCCGGTGACGGAGCATGTGGCGGTAACCTTTAAGTATGCCTATGCCGGCAAACCGTTGTCGGAGGCAAAAGAAGCGATGGTATACCTGGATGTGGCTCAAACAACGGAATGGATAAAGTCGAGCACTTACCATTATAAAATAACGCTGCCTGCTGGCGATGCCGATATCACTGTCAAAGTGAGCGTGGGAGATTGGGACAGCCGGGATATTTCGGCAGATTGGTAATCTCATAAACAGGAAATAGCAAGATATGAAAATTCGAAAATACTCATATATATTATGTATGTTTGCCGCAATGGTGGGGATAATGACGGCTTGTGCATCGGACGAACAGGAGGAGATGTTTCCCGGAGAGGGAGAACCGGTGACGGTGAAGCTTTCAATTGATACAAGGGCGGCAGGAGCGGATGATTTCGAATCGCAGGTGAAGACACTCAGAGTGTATGCTTTTCACAACGGTAGTCTGGTAGGGTATTATTATGGTGGTGAGGATGTGCAACCCCATACTTTCAAATGGAAGCTGCCACAAGGAGAAGTCTGGTTTTATGCGGTGGCCAATGAACAAGCGGCAGGAAAGCTGCTTAGCGAAAACAAGGGAGACATTTTTGTACTGCCCGGTGAGACTGTCGGGGGAGTACGTCCGGTCGAAGGCTTGGAAGTTGCGCCGGACAGACTGGAGTCTTTGACTTTCAGCCGGCTGCCGGAAGCGGAATATATGTCGGGCGGAACGGAAACAGACAAGGATGAAACGGGAAAAAAATACCGCTCTGCCATTGTGCCGATGACCTGTAAGTATCGTGGAACAGTTACGCACGATAATCAGGAGATAAACCTGGAACTGAAACGCAGCATAGCGAAACTACAGCTTTACTTTGCCAAGGCGGATGTGGCAGACGCCGGAGAGGGGCAGCTCTATATGGGGCGCGGGTTGTATCTCTACAATATGCCGGAATACGGGTATCTGTTTCCGAAAGAGAAGTACGAATATACGGGAGATTTCAATTGTCTGGAGGGAGCCGGTGAAAGTTCCGACTCGAAGAATCAGAAGAACGGCAAGGTAATTCTGAGTGCGGGATGGCCGGAGGAACCGGAAACCGCTCCGCAAGAAGGGACACCGGAATATGAGGTGTATGAAAAGAACTTGCTGGAGAAGACCCATATCAACGAGATTAAGGCTTTGGCACATGCCGGGAATACAGGCACGAAAAACTTTCAGTGGATGCCAGCCAAACCGATTTATCTGTTTGCCAACTCCAATGAAATTGCAGACCGTTATCCTGAGAATCCGTCAGCAGAGAGTTCAAGGGGATATTATCTGAAAATACTGTCGCATGAACATAAAGTGGGAAGTGACGGTACGGAAGGCCATGAGGCTGATATGCAATATGTGGCTTTGCCCGAAGTGGAAGCCAACATGAACCTGCGGCTGTTTTCCGTTATTTCCATGCATGGACACGTGGCTATGACAGCACATTGGATGATTGTTCCGTGGGAAGCTGGAGGCGGAGATGTGGAATTTAATTAGGCAGACGAATAACAGATAAAAATATACAGCATGATGAAAAAAACAGTGAATCATATTCTGGCGGCGGGACTGTTGGCGCTCCTGTCGCTTGCATCTTGCACCGATGAGTTCATCGAAGGAAACGACTTGCAGGGAGTAGACCGTGACAAGCGGGTGGAGGTGAGGCTTCCGTTCGGTGTGGGACGTGGCATCACTACCACGATTACAACCCGTGCGGCAGGTGGAGAGATTGATTATGACTCCCAGCTTTCGGGCGTGATGGCTTTTGTATATGAAGCGAAGAGCGACAATCCGGAAGAAAATGAGTTGTTAGCCTATCATCTGTTCTCCAATCCGTCCAATAAGCCGCTGGAAGGCGCTACCGGCGGATGGATTGCCGATAATGACGACCCTACGTGCGGTGAAATCAAGTTCTATGTTCCGGTGGGCGATGTGTATATCTATCTGTTGGGCAATGCGCAAAGTTCGTTCCTTAATTTCTTTCCGGGAGTATCGGGTGGGGATGCGCTGGGCACTCAGGCGGAGTTTTTTGAAAAAGCAACCCCGAAGTGGAACGGAAACATACACAGCGTAGACGGTTATCTGCCGCTTACGGGTATGGTGAACAACAATACAGGATTATGTCATGTGAACGAACAGGGACAAATCAGTTATACGGATGAAGAGGGAAAAACTCATACGCTGTTGCCGGACGGTAAACACGATGAAGACAACTCGTTTGTGCTGAAACGCCTGATGAGCAAGATTACAATGAATATCAGGGAAGGTAAAGGAGTGAAGTTTACGGCGCGAGATTACACGGTTCGCCATATACCTCATTATGTGTCGCCCACCGCACAGGCGTGGACGGAAGAAGAGCGGGACCGTATCCTGGTGGAAGATGCCAAGCCGGTGAATTTCGGTTTACTGGATTCTCTCACTTTTACTATATACCTGCCGGAGAACATACGCAAGGTAAGATCCGGCGTGGAGATTACCGAATACAGGCAGCGGGATAAGGTGGTGAAGACTGCCGACAATAAAAATACGGAAGAGACCGCTCCCGATGATTTTCATGCTGATAATGCCGATAATCACAAAGGGCACTACAAGTTTGAGTTTGCTCCGAAAGCTTCTACTTATATTGAACTGACCGGATGGTTTGAAAATGCAGACAAGACGGTTGCTGCCGATGTCCGTTATTATATCCATTTGGGTAATTTCGGGAAAGACCTCAATCACTTCAGCGTGGAGCGCGACCATCACTATACGTATAATGTAACCATCAACGGAGTGGATGATATAGTGGTGGAAGTGGAAGATGAGAACGAAAAGACTCCGGGAGCGGAAGGAGTGGTGTTCAAGCATGAGGCTTTCGCACATATCGATGCCCATTTTGACCAGGTGGAGATGAAATTCATGCGGAAAGACATTGAGAATGGTGTCTATCTGTATACCGACACACCTTTCGGGGTCATGGGGGTGATGTATTATCCTAAAGGTACCCCAGACGGAGGTTCGGAAGGCAAATGTGTATCCGTGAGCAGTTTCGGTATTACCAAAGAGGTGGCACAAGGCTATCTGGCGTGGCTGGAGTTTGCGAAAGAGACGCAAAAGGATAACTATTTCTATAATGGAACAAAACCGGATAAGGAAAGCCCCTATCTCCTGGAATACTATTATCCAGGCAAGGTGAAAAGTGTGTTCGATGCGCTCGATGAGTTTTATGCAAGTAAGGAGGATTCGGCGTACTACACCTGCTTTGTGGATGAGAACTTTTATGAAAGACATCCCGACCCGCGCATTACGGTACCGGTGCATCTGAAAGATTTTATCAACTGCAAGGACCGTATCTTCTCGCTTGCTACCGACCTCGAGTTCAGCCAAGATGGTAAGAGCGCGGTGTCGCAGTCGGTTTATACGCTGAAACAACGTTCCATTGCCTGCTTCTATGATATGAACGATGAGACTCTCAATAAATTCGGCTTGGAGTCGGTGGAAGAGCAGAAGCACATCCTGTATGAGCCAGAACCGGGCGAGAGGGAAGTTTGGGACGGCAGAAAGAATACTTGGCAAAAGCTGGATGGTCAGGTTGGAAATTGTAATATGCATGGTATGGAATGGGGGCTTAAAAAATCACCTTTCCTATCCGGTTTTATACTGAGGAAAGATGGAAGTCTGAAGGAATCCCGACCGATTAGCGGACAGGCCGACGATCCGGTTATCATGCTGATACGTAACCGTGATTTGAACGGCAACGGCTATCTGGACGAGGAAGAACTGCGCTGGTATGTACCTGCCATAGGGCAATTGGTGGGTATGTGGCTGGGAGAGCCTGCCATGGCAAAAGAAGCTGCCTTGTGGAAATCGTCTTTCGATATATATATAGGAGCAGACGGGAAAAAGATAAACAAGGATCCCGTACAGGGATATACGGCCAGTACATACGGTCCTTATTCCACAATATGGTCGGAACTGGGAGGATACATAAGTCATACGTATCTGAGGCACATGATTAGTGTGAGGAGCTTGGGAAGCGGAGTCGTGAGTGGCAGGATGGACAGGGAAGTTTCGTCTCCTTATTACAAATACGATGAAGCAAGCCGTACACTGGAAGTCTTTTTGGCGGACGAAGCCATGCGCTCGTTCAGTTACCGGGAGCTTCAGCCCCATAACGAACGCGATACGCAGAACCGTCTGTACAAGAAATTCCAGCTGGCACAAGAACCCATGCTGATGGATACGATTGCGAAATTTGAGTGCACTGACCCGAGTCACCTGAGATTTGATAAAGATACTCCCAGTAAGGTAACATGGACAGGTACGACATTGAAACTTATTGAGATAGACAATGCCAAACGAGATAAGTTTACCATAGCCCAAGACTATCACGAAGCAGGAGACGGAGTGACCCCCGCCGGAGCGTGGCGCTTGCCCAATGAACGCGAGCTGACATTGATTCAGCTGGCATTCAACTTCTTCCAGGATGAGGACAACCTGCCTTTCTCGCCCATGGTGAAGCCGGGAGACAAGGATGCCGTAGGTGATGCTTACGGCTGGTACAACCCACTCAGTCTGACATGCGATTTAAGTGATAAAAGGAAGCATAATTTTAAGCACCGGCTTTGCGCCATGTTCCATTGCCGTACGGCGTATTCTTACAGCCGCTATTATCCCGGTAGACACGAATATACGCCTACCGGCTACATACTGAACTATTGGAAGACCGATTCGGAAATGGAGTTGCTGAAAATTCGCCGGGTAGAAATGCACATGATGCCCTACTATTCAGATTGGAGAGGCATGGTGGAGGATACCGATGAAGATCGGGAAAAATACGGCAGAGCCGGTGTGTTCTGTGTGCGCGATGTGAGATACTGATCCGTAGGAATGACCGGATAGTTTTCCATTTTTCCGTTTAGGCGAATCTTATTTAGGGGAACACCTAAGGATACAAACAAGCCGGCTAATTCAAATATTTTTAGAATGAATTGGCTGGCTTGTTTTTTGTCATTTAACATGAATTCGATATAAGAAAGTGTTTTGATTGTTTTATAAACAACCAATTTTGTTATTTTCCTGTTGTTTTCGTCTATGTTTTGAGCGTTTTGGAGGCATATTCGCTTCTCTTATCCAGATAGCTTGCTATCTTTCTCATCAGAGAAATGAATCTGGTCCAAAAACAGATCCCCAATCAAGAGGCAGAAAAATCAAAACAGTTTCTTTGTCAATATTATATAAATACATATTTTTATATAGACATTAAAATAAGGTTATTTGCCTTATCCACAACAGATGTATCTAAAGAGCTAAGATAAATTCGGGTGGTTTGTTCCGAATTATGTCCCAATGCTTTACTGATGACAGATAGAGGGACATTTTTACTTTGGGCAATACTGGCCCATGCATGGCGCGCGACATAAGTAGTAAGCGGGATATCCAAACCAATCAGCTTGCCAATCTGCTTCAGATTTCTATTGATACGATGAGCCGCATTCTGGTATTGATGCCACTCGTCCACACCATTGTTTCGAATAACCGGTAGCAAATAGGGTGTATCAAAGGTATCATATTTATCGATGAGTTCCTGCATGGTTTTTTCCCTTTTGATAAATAACTGCTGACCTGTCTTATTTCTCCGATAAGCAAGAATCCCATTTTGCAGGTCTTGCTTTTTTAAAAATGCCATATCTACAAAGGACATTCCACGTGTATAAAAGCTGAATAAAAAGATATCCCTGGCGAAGACCAGTGATTTTTTCGTCAATTTTAAATCTCGTATTTCCCGGATCACATCCAAAGAAACAGCACGTTTCTTTGTTTTATCAATACCGGTATATACATGCTTGAAAGGATTTTGCTGGGTAACAAAACCCTGTTCCACCGCACGGTTATAGATAGCTCTGAGATTACGCATATAATAGGAACTGGTATTTGGACAAATACCGGTTCCTTTAAGCCAACTTTCATAGGCTATCATCAGATTGGAGTCCATGGCTTCCAACGGGATGTCTGCTTGGTCATTCAAAAAGCGTTCAAAACTGCCCAAGGCGTTCCGATAGGTATCGGCAGTACGTACTTTTCCTATTTTCTTCAATTCAACCAACAATCCTTTCCCATACAAAAGAAAGGTATAACTTCCTTCATGAGTAGAGTAAAGTTTTACGATGCGGTCGGCTGTATAAGTTTTATTTTCCTGTTTCAAACGGTTGATACATTCTTTTATTTTGAACAGATCTGTATCAATGTGCTTTTTCAATGCTGTCAGATAGAGTCTTCGCTCTTCATTCTTTCCAGCCGAAACATTTATTCGTTTCAAAACTGTATTCCACTCGTTCGGGAATAGCCTATAACCGGTACGAAGTTTCCGTACCTCACGATGATGGATTATTTGATAATGTAGAGTCCCTTCTTTTTGGATGGTAGAAGACGGGCGGAATTTTACTTTTATACTAGTCATATGCATTCAGATTTAAATTTTATATAGAGTTTATAAACAGACGAACTAACCACATGCGTTTCAATCTGTTTTGTGATTTCAGATGAATTATAGTTAGATATGCAAAAAGCGACTCCGGAGTTTTTACAGGGATGGTTTGGCGGAGTTTTCGCCGTTAAACCGTCCGGTTTTCGTTAAACGAAAAAACAAGACTACAAAACAGAAGAAGAAAGCATAACGGTGTAACTGATTCATTTACAGAAATGAAAGTCTTTTATAGTCCTTTCCTGTCCGACATTGGTTTGGCAGAATAAAGCGGATAAAGGCAAACGTTCCGTTTCTTATCCGTTACCCATTTCAGGGAGTGAAAAGCGGTGCAGAACGTTGTCCGAAAATGACCGGGAAAGTCCTTATTTGTCTGTGTTTCACATTGTTCTAAAACTCACGAAAGCAGTAATTTTACAAACTTAAAAATGAGTGATTATGAACAACGAACTGAAAGTGTCCTTTTACATCAAAAGGGAAAAGAGCGCAACCAACGCCTGCGGCATTTATCCGGTGATTGGCAAAATCATTGTCGGCGGTACGTTAGCCCAGTTCAGCAGCAAGCTGAAAGTCGATGAACGCCTGTGGGATGTCAAGTCAGGACGTGCGACCGGAAAGAGCAGGCAAGCCGTTGAGCTGAACCGGGCGATAAACAGGATAAACCTTGCCATTCATGCCAGCTACAAGGACATCTTGAAGCGGACGGGCAAAGTCACAGCCGTGGAGGTAAAGAACGCCTTTCAGGGTGTCGCAACCGCACAGACGACTGTCATTGCCCTGTTTGAGGAAATGATGCGGGATTTCAAGGCGAGGACGGGCATAGACCGGGCGGAATCGACTTACAAGCAGTACGAGGTGCTGCACGACCAACTGAAAGACTTCCTGAAAATACAGTACCACGCAAGCGACATACCGTTTACAGAACTGGACTTGCCTTTCATCGAATCTTTGGACTTCTATTTCAGGGTAAGGCGCAAAATGAAAGCAAGAACCGTCAAATCAAGGCTCGTGCTGTTTAACAAAGTCGTCCTGCTGGGATAGTAAAAAGAAAGAGAATTTGAAAGCTGAAATCAGCAATTTGATAAATACATAAGACTATGCACATAGACTTTGCCTCGCCATCGAACGGAACATATAACAATGCAGGCAGTAGCCGACAGTTGGCAAATTACCTCGAACATGAGGATTTAGAAAGGATAGAAAAGGGTATCTATACCGAAGGATTTTTCAATCTGACAGATAATAATATCTATAAATCAAAGGTCATAAAGGATATAGATACAAATATCGGCCAACTCCTAAAAACAGATGCCAAGTTTTATGCTATCCATGTCAGCCCATCGGAAAAGGAGCTTCAAGTGATGGGTGACACAGAGCAGAAGCAAGCCGAAACTATGAAACGTTATATTCGTCAAGTGTTTATACCTGAATATGCTAAGAACTTCAATAAAGAACTATCCGCTTCGGATATAAAGTTCTATGGTAAGATTCATTTTGACCGTAGTCGTTCGGAAAATGAACTGAATATGCACTGCCATTTGATTGTGAGCCGGAAAGACCAAGCCAATAAAAAGAAGCTATCACCATTGACTAATCATAAGAACACCAAGAATGGAGCAATAACAGGTGGCTTTGACCGTGTGAATCTGTTCCAGCAGACAGAACAGGGATTTGATAAACTGTTCGGTTATAACCGACAACAATCCGAATCGTTTGATTACCATAACACAATGAAGAACGGTTCTATCTTCGAACAACTTGATTTACAGGCACAAACCTTTATTGGCGAAAAGAAAAAAGATACATTCCAACCCAGTGAAAAAGAAAACAATATTTCTTGCAATCTTGATAGCAAGATACAGAACAAACATTCTTACAATCAACAAAATAACAATGGCGGTGATTCTTTGTTATCTATCTTTTCGTTAGGTGATGGCAACAGTTATAATGCTATACAAGCAGAGGAATTACAAACACAGAGACGCAAGAAGAAAAAAAAGAAAAGACGTCAGCTGTAATTCTGTACTCTAATAAGTAAAATGATAAAATTATAGCTTATATACTTAATTAAACCAATAAAATTTCTTTTTACTACATAATATGAACGTCCATACTATTTGAAAAACGAAGTGATCAACAAGTTCTTAACTGTTTATGCTCAACCTCTTGTTTTTTACATTTCTTTTATTATATTTGCAGAATAACCAATAAATTTAATTCAAATGGACAAATATACTCACAAAAATCAAAAAGAACAATCAAAGAAAATCAGATTGTACAATATCGCTATCTACCCAGAAGAGTGTCAATCCCCAGAAAGATACACTGAGTTATTTAAAGCAGTAAAAGAAAAAAAATCCGTATAAACACATATTCAGATAAAAATACAAGGATAAGGACTTTGTATGAGCATGATGGATTAATCTATGGTTCATTAATTAACTATACAAAACTAAATGAAGAAGGGTGGTTTAATGAGGAAACAGAAGAAATTGAAGATGTAAATATCAATCCTAATCTAAATCCCAACTCAAAAGAATGGGAATATTTCTTCTTGCCACAAGCACATCGTTTAGCAATATTTGAAGATGCCAATACATCTTCATCCCAAATAGCCTATTTTTTTGAAGATGCATTAAATAAAGTTACAGATAAGAACAAAGGTGAGAATGTAAAAGTTAATATTGTAGCAACAGAGGATGCTATTGAAAAGATCTTTAATGCAGTGCAATTAACCAATTTAGAAATCAAAGTATCATATACAAACAATGATAATAATGATGAATGGGAAGCCATCATAGACGAGCAAATGAAAGAAAGCGAAGTATCTGTCGTTTCAACAAAAGTATCAGGGACCAAAAAGAAACCTATAAAATTAAAGAAAAAAACTTTTTTAGGTGGTATGTTGAAACTTAGTAGGGAAAACGGATATGCCAAAGCTACCGCATATTTTGATGGGAAACGAGATGTTATTAACACGAAAGAGCATCCTTTAATTGATGAGGTTCGATATGAAAATGAAGATTCTCTGTTAGATAAAATAAAGAGTCGTATATTATCATTATCAAAAAGACATGAGTAAGAAAAAAGTACAGGCTGGAAAATAGTATGGGAAATATACCCTTTCTGCAATTTATGTAAAGGATGTATTAAGCCTATAATATTAACAGCCTTAACACTAATTCCACTTCTATTTTCAAAAAAAACACCTTTTGAACACATAGAAATAGTAAGCACTTTAATCACAAGTGCTTTTCCTAGTATTATAGGATTTGTGCTAACAGGATATGCTCTTATTATTGGATTTAGTAGTTCCGAAATAATAAGTTATTTGGCGAAAGACAGAAATGAGAAAAAATATTCACTATTTCAAATTGTAAATTCAACATTTGCTATAGTAATGGGTGCTATTATTTGCACTTTTTTATATGGGACTTTTTGTCAATTCATTCAAAAGGCACAAGTACCATTCCTATTTGGCAAAGGATTTGATTGTTTTAATTACTTAGTCCTTTTCTTATTGCTTTTTTCTCTCTATTATTCTATTTGCTCATTATTAGACATCGTTATTAATATTTTCAACTTGGGTCAATTTGCAAATACTCTTGCGAAAAGAAAGTATCAAGAGAATGAAAATAAAAAAAACATCACTGTAAAGAAGAAAAGTTTTTTTGAGAAAATAATAGATTGCCTTTTTACAAAGAAAACACATGATTAAAAATAAAACTTTATCATGCCTATTATTTGTAATATATAAAGCCTTAAAGATTGCCTTGCAATTTTTGCAAAGTATCAGAAATTTTCTATCTTTGCCCTCAGTATTCTCCATGAGCAAACTACTGCAAAAGCAAGTAACAAATTAGTGGGATAAATCATGGGATATGCTTGAAGCAAGAAATATAAAGTTTTAAATATCAGCGTGGTAACTCAACAAGGAGAATCCCAGGCGGATCACATAAGAACAAAGCCAAACGGCGACAAAAAAGAGACAAGTCCTACAATATCAACGTATTGTAGGACTTTTTTTATTGTTTCAGTCTTGCTTAAAAGACAAAAAAGGGGCACGAAAAGACACGGTTGAGTATCCAAATCGTACCCCCTTCCCCAAAAAACGATTAGGGGGTACGATTGTCGGAAATCACTATCTATGCAGAAGGTTTCAATCTCTGTATTGATTTTAGATATTATCATCTGAAACCTGTTTTACTGTGATTTTTTTATTAATGGTGGTTGAATTCAGTTGTTTACTTGAATACCTTTCTTCCATTTAAGAATAGCAAAGCAATACAAAAGTCATTCTGTAAAAGTATTTCAAAGTCCAAAACAGATACAGACACGATTTTTGTATATTTGCAGGATACAGATAACACCTAACAAGTATGAAAAAAGAAATCCTATATCAAGAAATAGCGAGAACTATTGCCTGTCAAATTAAGAAAGGCGTGTGGAAAGCTGGTGAGAAACTACCTTCTTTACGCACTATTAGCAATGAAAATGGTGTAAGTCTTAATACGGCAATTCAGGCATATTATGAATTGGAAAAAGACGGATTTATAATATCACGCCCAAAATCAGGGTATATTGTCAATTACAAACCCATACGCCTATCTGTTCCAGCGACAACACAACCGTCTGTAAAGCCTGAGAGCAAAGAGGTGGTAGATTTGATTGCTGACGTATACAGCTCGTTAGAAATAGGAGATAAATCGATCACTCGATTTTCATTAGGAATGCCCGAAGATATTTTATTACCAATTGCAAAACTTAATAAAGAACTTATAAGAGCTATGCAGGCACTTCCGGGTAATGGAACCCGGTATGATGAAACACAGGGAAATATGCGATTACGTAAATCTATAGCTCGTTTTACGTATAGTTGGAAGGGAAACTTGACAGAAGATGATATAGTGACAACTGCCGGAGTTACTAATGCGGTTGCTTTAGCTTTATCTGTAATTACTAAGGTAGGAGATACTATTGCGGTTGAAAGTCCGGTCTATTTTGGAATGTTACAATTAGCCAATAGTATGGGGTTACGTATATTGGAATTACCTACCAATCCAGTAACAGGGATTGATCCAGATGCGCTGAAAAAAGTTTTACCACAAATTAAAGCTTGCCTGCTTATAAGCAACTTTAATAACCCATTGGGAAGTTGTATGCCTGATGAACATAAAAGGGTAGTTGTTGATATGCTGGCCGGATATGATATACCTTTGATCGAGGATGATTTATATGGTGATTTATTTTTTGGAAATTCACGTCCTAAGCCCTGCAAGGCTTTTGACAAGAAGGGGCTTGTTTTATGGTGTGGTGCGGTATCTAAAACATTAGCGCCGGGGTATCGGGTAGGATGGATTGCTCCCGGCAAATTTAAACATGCTATTATTCGCCAAAAGAATATTCACCTTATTTCTACGCCTGCGCTTAATCAAGAAGCGGTTGCCAATTTCATGGAGAATGACAGATACGAAAACCATTTACGTAAACTGCGACAAGAATTATACGCAAACAGTATTCATTTTGCCCATTCCATCATGGATTACTTCCCCGAGAATACAAAAATTGTTACTCCACAAGGAGGATTTATGCTTTGGGTGGAATTAGACAAACAGATTGATACAACAGAACTTTATTATCGGGCTATGCAGCGAAAAATAAGCATAGCCCCCGGACGTATGTTTACATTACAAGAGCAATATACCAATTGTATGCGTTTAAGCTATGGACAACGATGGACTCCACTTCTTGAAGAACGCTTAAAACAATTGGGGGATATAATTAAAAATCACTTTAACTGATGTATGTATTCTTTTAGTACTTCCCCTATTACTTGAAGTCCTTTCATGATTCTATCTTCTGGCATATTAGAGTAATTTATTCTAAAAGTATTTTCTTTGTGCTCAACAGGATAAAATGAACTGCCGGGTACAAAGGCTATTTTCTGTTCAATGCATTTTTGCAGGATGTCATGCGCTGAAATATTTTCGGGTAATTCAATCCAAGTAAATAACCCGCCTTGAGGATGAGTATATTTTATGTCATTAGGAAAATAGCGTTCAATACATTCTAAAGCTATATCTCTGCGTTTTCTGTAGACTTCTACTATTTTGCTAATATGCTCATCAATATCATATCGTTTTAGATATTCGGCAATAGTCATTTGAGCTATTGTGTTACACTGCAAATCAGTGCCCTGCTTAACTAACACATACTTGCGGATAATATCTTTATCACCTGCAATCCACCCAATCCGAAAGCCCGGACAAAAGATTTTAGAAAAACTACCAGTGCATAAGATATTACCTACCTTATCAAAAGACTTTATAGAGGGTAAAGACTCTCCTTCAAACCTTAATTCTCCATAAGGGTTATCTTCAATAACAGGAATATCATATAAAGCAGATAGTTCAGCCAGTTTTTTTCGTCTTTCCAAACTCCATGTTTTTCCAGTGGGATTTTGAAAGGTTGGTATTACATATATTAGTTTTATATTTTGAGTATTATTCAGTACCTCTTCCAAAGTAGCCATATCCATGCCTTCTTCATCTGTTGGAATTTCAATGAAGCCACTCCCATATGATTTGAATGCGCTAATTGCTGCTAAATAGGTGGGGCTTTCACACAATACGATATCACCATCGTCCAGAAATACTTTTCCGGATAAATCTAATCCTTGTTGCGAACCGTGAGTTATAAGAATATTATCCTTATCGAACGATGTCCCTAAGCGTTCATTCATTCGTTTGGCAATCCATTCACGTAAAGGATAATACCCTTCAGTAGTCGTATATTGAAGAGCTTTTGCTCCTGCTTCTTGCAAAACGACCTGATTCATTTTGTTAATTTCATCTATGGGGAATAGCTCAGGGGCAGGTAGTCCACCAGCAAATGAAATAACATCTTCCCGTTCTGTAACTTTGAGTATTTCTCTTATTTCCGAAGCCTTTATATAAGACATTCTTTTGGCAAATTTCAACTTCATAATCATTAAATATATTTGAAAACTAAAATAATGCAAAGTAAAGCATAATAGATAAATGAGAACAGATACAATTTGCACAATATCAGCGGGTACAGATTTTCGGAACCAAGTATTATCCCGATTGTATCGCCTACCGAAAGAATCAAACGGACAGTTATCAATAGAAAGACAGGACTGATACTTGCGTCGACAGTTATTCTAGCCGAACCTCAATTAACCAAGCGTGAGAAAGAAATACTAATATTAATTCGGCAAGGTTTTCTGAGCAAAGAGATCGCTTATAAGCTAAATCTTAGTATTTATACGGTAAATAATCACCGAAAGAATATATTGGCAAAGCTAAATGTAGATAATGCGATCGAAGCTATCAATAAGGCGGAAAATTTCGGTATTCTCTATTGATTACGATATCCAATCCAAACCACTAGCTAATATTGATATGATTGCGGTTATATTTCATCCTCTGGGGCTGAATCCATTTGTGCGATGCGCTATGAGTGAATTATACAATCATTTTTCTGCGGAAAAAGTAGTGCGGGTATCGTATGTAAAGAATACCCGCACTTTCTATTTATTTTGAAAAACGTAATTTTATAGTTCAAGATTCACTTCATTCATATTGATTTCAAGAGAGCGCCGCTATACCTGTTCCTATCAAGTTTGCGTTATTCATATTGTTGATATGGATTTCGACATCCGCTAATGCGGATTCATTAAGGAGTTCTTGTAATTTCTCCAGAACAAGAATGTTATAGTTTTTATCTTTTCTATTCTCGCTCCAAAATAGACTGCCTTCGGCTACTAGACAGATTTTTTGTATATCTTTATTATATGATCTCAGTAACTGAATAAGGCCCAGTAGCGATGCGGCGACTAATTGTGCTGATCTGTTGTAGATCCAATGAGCTACATCTACATATACGTCCTTGTGAATATCCGGATAGTTCATGATAGCGGTCAATTTTTGGGCATCGAATTTATTCTCAAACTCATCCAAAGGGAAAGTTGCTTTCAATATATCGCCTAGATACATACCCGAAACCGCTTTCTCAAACCGCTGTTTTCCAAGGCTGCCTGAAATGGCGTCAACCGTATCATCGACTGTCGTGAGGAATGGAGGATGGAAGTTACCCGACTCTAGGTTGACAGGGACTAAGCCTTGTATATTATAGCTCGGATCTAATTTCTTTATTTTATCCGCCGGAATGAAAGTGGCCATGTTGGTGCCTGTTCCTACGATCAGACCGATATAGGCGTCATAGCTATTGTCGGTTAGGCCGGCAAACAAGCTGGCGATAGTATCGTTTAATACTTTAATACCTGTAAATTTGATTTTACAATGTTCGTTTAGGTAGTCGAGAAGTGGTTTGCCTACTAATTGCCCTACCATTTCTTTAATGTCGACTCCTTTTGTCCAACGTAACAATTTGGCGTCTCCACTGAGTACGGATTCTGCTGGATAAGAAAAACAATAGCCGATTGGCATTTCCTCATCCCGTTTTATCCCGACAATCATATCGGCTAATTCTTTAAATAGCTCCTCACGAGTATATCCCGGTGATTTCATGATCGACATGTCTTTTTTCCACCCATTGTTGGGATGGATGGTTGGTGATCCTTGTCCAAGATCGACGGTCGCTACTCTATAGTTGGTTCCTCCTAAATCGAGAACCAATGCTTTTCCATTAATATCAGAGGTTTTGGGAGAGATAAAAGTCGGTATGCATTGTATCTCCGCATTTTCATGTTTTAATCCCTCTTCAACCTTTTCCCGAAATGAACTGGCTATCTCTTTGAGTTGGTCATTTTCTAACCAGAAAATATTTTTCTCCATAAGATTGATTTTTTGATTTTGAAATATCCTTGTTAGTGAATAACAATTTAGAAAGGGATTTGACTATCCTTATTGGTTGATTAAGTTAAGGGGATAAATTTCGATACTGTAAAATTTGTTGTGTTAAATTTAAATTTTGTATAAACAAAAGGGTGACGATGTCTGTTTAAAACACCAAACAGATGATTTTATTTATTAATCTAAATTAAGATATATGATACCGAAAGTGGAGATAGAAGCAGGCAAGGCGGATTTAATCCGTGAGATTTTAGGCGTTAATGATTTGCAGGACATTAACTTACTTGATGAGTACCGTGATATATTTATAAAATCACAAAAGTCTGTGTATGAGAATGAATCTGTTAATGATATTAATTGTACGGATTGAATTCTTTGATAGAGAGATTCCAACTTCTTTTATAGGATGAGGAAATGTTTATTCAATATATTGTTTACTAGTGTATTACAGTTTTATCGTAATTCTACCTTATGAAACTATAGTTTTTTTAGCAGAAAACTGTAGTTTCCCAAGGAGGGAACTACAGTTTCCATAGGAAGAAACTGCAGTTTCTTCCTATGGAAACCGGAGTGTCTTTTAGGCTCGGTTTGTGTAAACGATAAGGAAAATTTACTACTTATCATTTACGGCCTTCCCATATTCCTCATCACTTACCGGCTCAAGCCAAGTATTTTTGTTGGTTTGGGGATTGCATTCTACGGCGATATGCGAAAACCAACTGTCCGGTGAGGCGCCGTGCCAATGCTCTACGTTTGGTGCGATTTCGACAACATCCCCGGGTAGTAAACGACGGGCGCTTTTACCTCGTTCTTGATAATAACCCACACCACCTACGGCGATGAGTATCTGCCCTCCTGTATGCGTGTGCCAGTTGTTTCGGCAGTTAGGTTCAAACGTTACGTTAAACATTGGTACGTTTAAATCCTTATTGCTTGTTAATGGCGCTAGCCAAGACTTCCCCGAGAAATATTGTTCAAACCCGGTGTTTTCATTTCCTGTAGGGAATTCACTAATTTTTGGAATTTCAGTTTTCATTTCTTGTGCGTTTATATTGCCAATAGAGATTAATGTGATCAACATGGCAATGGTTATTTTCTTTATATTCATATTTGTTTTCTTGATTTTATCCATATCACAAAATTATTTAAGATATTCCATTACTTTTGTATACCAATTACTGATAAGTGTAACAGAATTACTGATTTTACAATCTATAGAATCTTGAAGTTGATGGCTTTTAAACAAATATAGGGGAAATCTCAAATTGGCGAGATTGGACAATTGTCAGTCTGTTGGGATTATGTATTTTTGTCATCATAAGAATCTATAGGATGAAGCCTGATACGGAAAACATATATCAACGGAAAATCAATCAAGTAATTGATTATATCAATGCGAATTTGCATCTCCCTTTACGACTGGATATAATAGCCGGGCAAGTAAACGTGTCCGAGCGGCAGCTACTACGTATTATGAAAGGAGCCTTGAATGAGTCATTATATGCTTATGTGGCGAGGCAACGTGTAGAGCGAGCGGTTCTATATATGCATACGGAAGATATGAGTCTGGCAGATCTAGCGAGTCGGGTAGGCTATGATAACCCCCAATCTTTCTCGAAAGCGTTCAAGAAACAATTCAGCGTATCTCCGAAAGCTTATATGGATAAGTTGCGAGCACGTCTGAGAGAAGAGACCGAGAAGTGGAGTAATGCTTCGGTCGGGAAGGAGATTATTCCATCAGGGATGTTCGGTACGATTCGTTTGCAGAAAGGAAAATATGCGGTTTATACCTTAAAAGGTAGTTATGCGGGATTACAAGAACTATATAATACTATAAATATAGATTTCAATTATACCAAACGGCATGGAATGGCGTTTGAGGAATATGTGAGTTATTCGGAAGAGGATGACGATACCCAAGTGACAAAGATTTATATACCAATAAAATAAATTAGTATGGAAACAAAATTTTGCCAAAGCTGCGGTATGCCGCTGCAAAAGAATGAGGAGTTAGGAACGAACCATGACGGAAGCAAGAATGAGGAATATTGTTGCTATTGTTATAAGGACGGGGCCTTCACGATGGCTTGTACGATGGATCAGATGATCGATCATTGTGCCCAGTTTGTCGATGAGTTCAATAAAGATGCGGACTTTCATTATACGAAAGAGGAGGCCGTAGCGAATATGAAATTATTTTTCCCGACATTGAAGCGCTGGGCGGTGCGATAAGCCTCTATAAAAAGCGTCTATCTGCGCTTCGGCCTGCTGGATTAATTTCACTGGAATGCGGGGCTTCTTCTCGAAAAAGTCCATTTCTATTTGAATGGTGTTTTTTTTAATGGAGCGGCTCCAATTACCTATTATCTTTCCGTTATACAAGATAACTGGGTAGAAGGTACCGAATCGGTTGAACGCTTTTGGATGATGTTCTAGCGGCAATACGTCCGTGCGGTTTTTGTAACTGATCAAGTATTCATCGAAGGCGGGGAGGAGACGCAGTACAGGTTTGCTCTCATTTTTTCCTTTCCATGATTGGTGGATGAAATATTCACGGGAATCGAACGTCTCGGTTATTAACTCCGTCTTGATCAGATTGATAGCGAGCCTACACTCGGTAGCGGTTAGCCCGGACCACCAAACAAAATCCTGTAACTGGGCAGGGGAGTGGCTTTGAAAATATCTGGATGCCAATCTCGCCAGAGCCTCTTCCCTGCAAAGTTCACGAGTAGGAGGGACACGTTCGTCCAATAAGGCGTAAGTCGTTTTCTTTCCTTTATCGATCCCGCTACAGACGATGCCTTCCACCTCACCCCATGTAAGGAAAAGGTTTACGTGATCTATGGTGGGCAAAATCCCGGATTTTTGCAATTCCGTCGTTACTTCTTGTTTGGTCAGGCTTTTGTATCCTTCCAGTATCTTTCCGATCTGATCTAGGTATCTTGTGAACAGCGTTTTTTCTATCTTCCCGAAATGTCCCTTGGCGTACGACATAACGGCAGCCTTGATACGCTCGGAAGATAGCATAAGCATCCAACGGATATCCTCGGCGGCCACGAAATGCCAAGTAGGACGCATCACATGGGTACGTAGAATATCACCTTTGTACAAAGCCTCATTTACCTTTTCAAGGGAAGAGGATCTCAAGCGAATACCGATCGCCCATTTGGCCATCTCATACTCCTGCGCCTGGATAGCGCCCATCCAAGAGACCAACTCTTTCGGGGACTCGAATCGGGGTTGTTCCAATTGTTGGCTAGCTACTCGTATATGTGTTATCATAATATATGAATATAAACGCAAATGTACGAAATAAAGCGTTAAACATCCCATAATCTTGAAGATATACTCATTCTTTTTGTACCTTCACGCTAGAAACAATTAGTGAAATTTATGACGATAGCGTATTTAAATGTGGCTACGGACCGGCAACACTTGGATATTCAAAGGGAAGAGATCTCTTCTTTTGCTGCGGCCAAAGATATCCATGTGGATAAATGGGTCATGGAAGTATCCGGAGAGAAAGCGAAACAGCCGGGACCAAAGTTAAAACTTGTTCTCGAACGCTTGAAGAAAGGGGATGCCTTGATCGTATCGGATATTACCCGTTTGTGTCTTACCTTATATGAGTTGATGGGGATACTTACCGTTTGCATGGAGAAGGACGTGACGGTCTATTGTATAAACGACCGTTATATATTCGATGACCGGATGGATCGCCAATTGATGATTAATGTCTTCAAGCAAGTAGACGAGATTGATCACAGTCTGGTTTCCATACGTACAAAAGACGCCTTGGAACAGGTGAAAAGTACGGGAAAGCGGTTGGGACGTCCTAAAGGCTCGGAATCCAAGTTGTTCTTCTTGGATGCCCATAAGGGGGAGATCATGAACATGTTGGAGCGGGGAGAATCGGTAGGATCGATTTGCGAGCATTTCAACGTCTCTAAGAATACTTTTTATAAGTATAGGAAGAAATTCTTCAGATCGTAAGGATTGGTTTTAATACCAATCCTTTCGTTTCATATATAGCCAAGTCAATACTCCGGTAGCTATCATGACGGCCCAAGCGATGAAATAACCGTAACGCCAATCCAATTCCGGCATTATCTTGAAGTTCATACCCCATACGCCCACCAAGAATGTCAAAGGGATGAAAAGGGTGGAGACAATCGTCAGCCGTTTCATGATGGCGTTCATCCTAAGATCGTTATTGGATATATAAAGATCGACAAGGGAAGAGGTGATTTCCCGGCAGCTTTCCGTTGTTTGGATAACGAATTGGAGTTGGTCTTGCAGGTCATTATAGATCGGTAGGATATCCGGGGTGATAATCCCGTTCTCTGTTCGTAATAGTTTTGAGAATTGATCTTTCAGCGGTAGGCTATTCTTACGGATAATCATGTACTCATGGCGGTGTTGTTGGATTAGGGAACCCATATTACCCTGATCGTTCTTAGGATCGAGCAAAGTCTCTTCTATATCCTCTAGTATCTCTTCTACCTTTGAGGCGGATTCTACTAGATTCGCTATGATGGTGTTTAGAAGGAAAGCGAGCAGCAATCCACTGCCTTTTTTCCGGATGTTCAGCATGTTGGATAGTAGCGCTTTATGAGCGGCCTCGAATACGGGGTTGTTGCTTTCCGTAAAAGTGATAACCGTATTGTTAGCTACCAGTATGCTGATGTGCTCAGACCGCATCTCGTTATTGACATCGTAATAGCAGGAGTTTAATACGATAAGCATTCGTCCTTTGTATTCCTCTACCTTGACCACGTGTTGGGGAGTCAAGATATCCTTAGCGTCCAGATTATGCAGTCCGAAATCTTTTACGATACGGGTAATGGCATCCGCATTGGTCAATCCGCTAACCTCGAACCAATTGATCTGATTCGAGTCGGTTAGTTTGCTGAAAGAGGTGTCGGTTATCCGCACCTCTTTCGTATGCAAAGATTGTTCGTTGTATTGAGTGAGACGGATGCCGGTTGCTGTCTCATGTTCGCCGGCGTAATAATACTTGTCCGATAAATGCCGGTTGGATATATGTCTTCTCCTGTGTGTATATTCATTCCGTCTCATAATAAGGATCTCTTTTTAATCAAACTCAACAACGGTGATACCGGCGCCTCCGAACTGCACATGCTCGTCTTGAAAGCGACGGACACCGGGAACCGTGCGCAGATAATCCCGGATTAGCTGACGTAAGATACCCGTACCGGTTCCATGTAAGATGCGAACCTTGCCTGCCCCGACTTGAATGGCGTCGTCGATAAAATAAGTCACGCTTTGCAATGCCTCATCGCCCCTCATTCCTCTCACATCGATTTCTTGCTTAAAGTTTATCTTCTTCTCATGCATATTGTCAGTGGTCTGGGAGCTGACGAACGTGCTTTTCTGGATTTCCCGTTTGATCTGGCCTTTGCTTACCTTTTCCAACTGCTCCAGCTTAACCGTGCTTTTGATCATCCCGAATGCTACTACGGCCTGCTTTCCTTGTAGTTCCATAACGGTTCCGGCGGAAACCTGCCCTTTAAGGCGTACATTGTCGCCGACCTCTATCACCTCTTTATTAAATATCGGCTGGGCCGTCACTTTTTGTTTCTGTTTCTTCCGTTCGTTCCGTTCCTTGAGCTTCGCCATCTTGCGTGCGATCTTATCGTCTTCTTCTTCGGTCGCCATGACGGAGTTCTTGAACTCTTCCAAGGCTTTGCGGGCCAGTTTGGTCTGTTCTTTTTCCGCTTGGGCCTCCTTGATCTCACGGACGGTATTCTCGATCTTGGCGTTAGCCTCCGCTAGAATACGTTGGGCCTCGGCCTTTGCCTCCCGGATGATCTCTTTCCGTTGCTTGTTTACGGCTTCCAAGTCTTGTTCATAACGGGAAGTGACATCTTCCAGTTTTTTCTCCTGCTGACGGATATTCTGCCGTTTGCTTTCCCAGTACCGTTTATCGCGTACGATATCTTGCAGGTATTTGTCCATATTGATATAATCCGCTCCGACGTTCGCGGAAGCGTCGGCTATCACGTCCTCGGGCAGACCGATCTTGCGTGCGATCTCTACGGCAAAAGAGCTACCCGGATTTCCGATAGAAAGCTTGAACAAGGGCTGCATCAAATGGCGGTCGTACAACATGGCACCGTTTACGATACCTTCCGTATCCTCGGCGAAATGCTTCAAATTCTGGTAGTGGGTCGTGATTACCCCAAAGCTATGATTCCGGTTGAAGCGATCCAATAAAGCCTCGGCGATAGCGCCGCCAATCTGGGGTTCCGTACCGCTACCGAACTCATCGATTAGGATAATGGTCCGCTCGTTACAATTCTTCACGAAATACTTCATGTTGGTAAGGTGGGAACTGTAGGTACTCAAATCGTTCTCGATGCTTTGCTCATCGCCTATATCGATGAATATATGCTCGAAGATCCCGGTTCTTGATCGCTCATGCAAAGGAATCAATAAACCACATTGCAACATGTATTGAAGTAATCCGACCGTTTTCAGGCAAACGGATTTACCACCGGCGTTCGGACCGGATATGATCAAGATCCGTTTTCCCTCGGTCAGCTCGATATCGAGGGGAACTACCTGCTTGCCCTGTTTCTGTAAAGACAGGAATAAGAGCGGATGCACGGCACGTACCCAATCCATTTGTCGCTTATCCTCCACGATCGGCTTGATCGCCTTGACTTGCTCCGCGAATAACGCTTTCGCACGAATGAAGTCAATGTCGGCAAGAAACTCGTAAGATTGTAGGATATCCGGAGCTAAAGGACGGATCACGTTCGTGAATTCCGTCAGTATCTTAATGATTTCCCGGCGTTCTTCCCCTTCCAGTTCCCGGATGCGGTTATTCGCTTCCACGACCACCTCCGGCTCTATAAAGACCGTCTTGCCACTGGCGGACTCATCATGTACGATACCTTTTATCTTTCGTTTGAAGGCCGGGGCTACCGGGATCATCAAACGACCGTCGCGCATGGTCGGTGTCACGTCCTTATCGACAACCCCGTCCGATTGTGCCGCACGGAGGATGGATTGCAGGCTGCGGGAAATACCGCTCATCGTGATCGTCATTTCCCTGCGGATTTGCGATAGGGTGGAGGAAGCACTGTCCTTGACCTTGCCGAATTTATCGAGGATACTATCGATCTTTCCAATCAATTGGGGGAAGACAAAGATATCTCCCGCCAATTCAGTCAAGGCCGGATACTTGATTTCCTCATCGTCCATAGGCTTGAAGAAGCGTACGATGTCATTGATCGTTTGCAAGGAACGTTTGAGGTCGAACAACTCCCGTTCATCCAGCCAAGTACCTTCCGGCCGAATCCGTTTCAAGGAATAGCGCACGTCGAAGAAATAACTGGCAGGGAATTCCGTGTCTCCGTGTAGGATACGGATAAACTCATCGGTTTGTTCCAATCGCTTGGATACGACCTCGAAATCGGCGGAGAATCCCATCTCCGCTACCCGCTCTTCCCCGAGCGGGCTTAAACATTTTTCTGTGATTAAGTGACGGATCTTATCAAAGCCCGTCTTTTGTTCAAAATTTTGTGGATATATCACGTGTTTGTAAAATCTTTATTTGATCTCTACCGTCACTTCAGAGCGAATGGTAGGACGGATAATTACTTCTAATTTTGTCTTGCCACGCTTTATATTAAATGTACAGGCGTTGTTGCCGGACGGATTAATATAAGGGGCGAAATAGTATAAATAAGAGAACGCCGGCAAGTAATCGGAGCTTTGCGACGCATCCGCTATTTGGGGATATTTGAATACGTCCCAGAACATGCAATACTTGAAACCGTTCGCATCCGTAAACATCGTCTTCGGATCACGATATTGCATCGTGTTCGTGATAAAGCGTTTGTAGGCGGATGAGAACTCCTCTGCCGAATGATCCATCTTATGGCGGCCGATCTTTTCTATAATGTCACGGGGACGGATGCCTGCCGCATAAGCGGGAGAGTTACGATCTACGTCAACCACTTGATCCAATTTATCGATATCGTAGCTGATCCCCGTATAATTATAGGTCTTCTTGCTCACCTTGAACGGTACGTTACGTCCGTATTTCGTGTATGGGTATTGCATACACATCAACGGGACATGCACCCGGGCGTATTCGTCTAAACGATAAGAGTCTTCCAGCAACTCGTTCGCCTCACATTCCCAGAGTACACGTCCGGGGATATCTTTTTGATCGATGATACGGATACCGAATTGCAACAGATATTCGGCTTCCGCTTCGGCGGCGGCGTAATTCAAGAACGGGAATTTCTCCATCTTACTGTGCGAGAAGTTGTACCGGTAAGTCGGTTCTTTTTCTACCAATACTTTATTCGCTCCCAGATAGTTCGGGTTCTTATCGAAAAAATAGAAAGTCTGTATCAATAAATCCGGCTTCGCGATATCAACCGTAAGTCCTTTTTTGGTCAACTCGTTCTCGATGCATTCGTTGATGACCGTTTCCAGTTTACGGTTATTCTCGTCGATGGTCGAGAAGGCGAATGTCTTGAAGTTACCGAAATCTACGCCGTCGGATGTGACGGTAGTCTTGAACGGGCATACGAATTCTTGCTCATTGGTTGTCTCCAAGCTATACATCGCATAGGCGGACGCCAGCTGGTCTTCCGTGATGGCGTTACTTTTCTTGCAGTCCTTCTTTACCAATACTTGTTTAGAAGGAGAGGAAAGGTTGCTGATAGTCAATAGGACATCGTTTCTTCCGGCGGGATTCAGCAGTTGAGGGATCTCGTCGACAGATACCTCCGTCACGGGTACCCCGTTGATCTCCTCGATCACGTCATATTTCTTAATACCTGCTTGCTCGGCGGATGAATAAGGGATGATACTTTTAATGACCGGCTTGTTGTTTCCCCAGTTCTTGCTCTGGCTGATATCGTATGTGAAGCCTAGTCGGCAGATGGATGTATTCCTGTTTTGGGCGGAAACCGTACAGACCGCCAATACTAATAGCAACGTTGATAAAATCACACTTCTCATCATATTCTGGAATTTTATTTACTCTAAAAATACCTGTTTCGTTTAAAACATAGGCAAAGGTAAAGATATTTTTGATGTGGTGGAATAGTTGGCAATATATTTGCTGCTATAATAGTGTATGAACTTGATATGGATGCTGTGTATATACTTTTTAAGGGTATTTATGTGGTAACGTATTTCGCTTACAATTAGTTAGTAATGAAAAAAATCAGATAGATTATGAGCAAGATGAATCCAAACGAGAAAAAAGAAAACGCTTCAAAAAACGAAAACGTGAATAATGAGGAAGCGACAAATTTGCAGGAAGAACAGTCAAATGCGGCAGATGAAGCTGCCGGCTCTGACAATGTGTCGGGTGAGGTGGAAGCCTTGCAAAAGAAATATAACGAATTGAACGATTCCCACCTGCGCTTGATGGCAGAGTTTGACAATTACCGTAAACGTACGATGCGTGAGAAGGCCGATTTGATCAAGACTGGCGGCGAGGGTGCGTTAAAGAACCTTCTTCCTATTATCGACGATTTCGAGCGTGCCTTGCAGAACGTCCGTGCGGCGGAGGATGTAGAGGCCGTTAAAGAAGGCGTGGACTTGATTTTCGGTAAGTTCATGGGCTATCTGTCTCAGCAGGGCGTGAAGCCGATCGAGGCCATAGGCAAGCCGTTCGATACGGAGGAGTTTGAGGCTATCGCTACGATTCCCGCTCCGGAACCGGACATGAAGGGCAAGGTATTGGATTGCGTACAAACTGGATATACCTTATTTGACAAGGTAATACGTCACGCTAAAGTAGTAGTGGGAGAATAATCGGAAAATCGGCAAATAACAAATACAAGGATGGCTAAAAGGGATTACTATGAAGTGCTGGGCGTTGAGAAGAATGCTTCGGCGGATGAGATAAAGAAAGCGTACCGCAAGAAGGCGATACAATTCCACCCGGATAAGAACCCGGGCGATAAGCAAGCGGAGGAGAACTTTAAGGAGGCGGCTGAGGCATACGACGTGTTGAGCGATCCGCAAAAGCGTCAGCGTTATGATCAATTCGGTCATGCGGGTGTCGGCGGGGCTTCACAAGGTGGCGGCTTCGGTGGTGGTATGTCCATGGAGGATATTTTCTCACAGTTCGGCGACATCTTTGGTGGACATTTTGGCGGTTTTGGTGGCTTCGGTGGTTTCGGCGGTTCTCGTGGAGGACGCCGTGTGAACCGTGGATCGGACTTGCGTGTGAAGGTGAAGCTGAACCTGAAAGAGATCGCTAACGGCGTGGAAAAGAAGATCAAGGTGAAGAAGTATGTGCCTTGTTCGCATTGTCACGGTAGCGGGGCGGAAGGCTCGGAGGGTGTGAAAACGTGTGATACGTGTAAAGGTAGCGGTGTCGTTACCCGTATCGCCAACACGATCCTAGGGCAGATGCAGACGCAGACGACTTGCCCTACTTGTGGTGGCGAGGGCAAGATCGTTGTCAAGAAATGTACGGAGTGTAATGGTGAGGGCGTCGTTCGCGACGATGAGATTATCACGATCAATATCCCTGCCGGTGTAGCCGAGGGCATGCAACTCTCCATGAATGGTAAAGGCAACGCCGCACGACATGGTGGAATCAACGGTGACTTATTGATCCTTATCGAGGAGGAACCGCATCCGGAGTTGATTCGTGATGAGAACGATCTGTTATACAACCTGCTATTGAGTGTTCCGCAAGCAGCCTTGGGAGCCACGGTAGAGGTCCCGACCATTGACGGGAAGGCGAAATTGAAGATCGAGCCGGGTACGCAGCCGGGTAAGGTGCTTCGTTTGCGTAATAAAGGACTTCCTTCCATCAATAGTTATGGTACGGGCGATCTGTTGGTGAACGTGAGTGTATATATCCCCGAGACTTTGTCGTCTACGGAGAAAGAGACGCTGAACGGATTGGAGAATTCACCGAACTTCCAGCCTAATAAGACGATGAAAGAGAAAATCTTCAGTAAGTTTAAGCACTTCTTTGATTAACGAATAGAAAAGACTACTGTGTTCGTGTGAGAACACTATAGTATTCGTGGATAAACACAGTAGTGTTTGAAGATGAATACTATAGTGTTTATCACCGGAATACGGTAGTCTTTTTTCATAAGTCCTAAAATGAGTATCCTATGAGAATATATACCCGTGGAGGAGATAAAGGAAAAACCGGCATACATGGCGGTGAGCGTGTCGATAAGGATGACATCCGTATCGAGGCGAATGGGACGTTGGATGAGTTGAACGCCGAGATCGGTATTGTCCGTACGTTGCTGCCTCCCGATCATGAATGGCAGGTGTTGCTGGGTAGGATACAGCGTGAGATGATGGCCGTGATGTCTCATGTGGCGACACCATCGGCGATCCGTGATCAGAATCCGAATCCGCTTCCCGATGATTTGACCGTCTTTTGTGAGTCCCATATCGATGATCTATCCGCCCAGATGGAGGATAACGGGTATTTTATCCTTCCGGGAGGCACACCTGTTTCGGCGCACCTCCAATTGGCCCGTACGATCACCCGCAGGGCCGAACGCCGCTTGTGGACATTGAATCGGAAAGACCCGGTTCCTGCCGGGATCATGGCGTTCGTGAATCGTTTATCGGATCTGTTCTTTACGATGGCACGTTATGACATGTTTCGTCAAGGGAACGCCGAGGAGCGTTGGCAATCCTTTCTGTATAAGCGGAAAAATAAATCCTAGAGGGCGATATCTTGCCATTTGCCTTTCACGAGCTCACGGGTGGACTTGAAGCCGGCTTGCTTTAGCAACTCAAAAACCTCCTTGCGACCGTCGTTCACCAAATCCGGATAATGGCAATCGGAGTTCACCATGACAGGGATATTCATTTTCCGCATCCGTGATAGGTATTCCACACGGGGGTAAAGCTCTTTTTTCTTGGTCCAGTTCTTGGTGTTGACCTCTACCATCAATTCTTTCTCCTGAACCAGATCCAGACAAGCCTCAAAAGGCTTCCGATACCAATCCTCTTCAAAATTGAAGATCTCGTATTTCTGTCCGTTCATATAGATCTTGTCGATATGTCCGACGATATCGATGCCTCCGGCCTCTATCATTTTCATCGTGGTATCGAAGAAACGCTTGACAAGCAACCGGACATCTCCCTCGAAATGCCGCTCCACGGAGTGGGCGTATTCCCTGAATGAGCCGTCTATACAGACCATGTTCTCTTCGGCCAGACGCTCTGATACGGGCAGGAAATGGATGGAACCGATCCGGTAGTCCAAGGGCAACTCTTGGAAATAGGGGATCGAGGCGTTATAGGTCTCGTCCAGATAATCAATCTCCAGACCGGCATATATTTCCAGTTGATCGCTGTATTTCTGTTTCAGTCGTTTTATCTCTTGCAGATACTCCGGCATATCGTCTTTAGACATATTCCAGAAAGTCTCGAACGGAAGCGGCGAGTGGGAGGAAAAACCGTACGCACGGAACCCGTGTGTTATGGCGAATCTCACGAAATCCTCCGGAATACTTCTTCCATCACAAAAAGTACAATGACTATGGTAGTTACTGAGTTGCATGATTGTTCTTAGTGATTAAAAAGCCACATCCAGATCATCTTGCCCGGATGTGGCCTTGTATGATGAATGAGAGAGGTGTTATTTGATAACGCCTAGCTCTTTTCCTACCTTGATAAACGCTGCGATAGCCTTGTCCAGATGCTCAGTCTCGTGGCCGGCGGACAATTGTACACGGATACGAGCTTGTCCCTTCGGTACTACCGGGTAATAGAAACCGGTTACGTAAATACCCTCTTCCTGCATCTTGGCGGCGAAATCTTGAGACAACTTAGCGTCGTACAACATAACGGCGCAGATAGCGGATTGAGTCGGCTTGATATCGAAACCGGCTGCCAGCATCTTGTCGCGGAAGTAGCTTACGTTGTTCATTAATTTCGTATGTAAAGCGTCGCTCTCCTTCAACATCTTGAACATCTCCAAGCTTGCGCCTACGATGGCCGGAGCCACGGAGTTGGAGAACAAGTAGGGGCGAGAACGTTGGCGTAACATATCGATAATCTCCTTCTTTCCGGTCGTGAAGCCACCCATGGCACCACCGAACGCCTTACCCAGCGTACCCGTGAAGATATCTACACGTCCGTAAACATCAAACTGCTCGGCTACGCCATGACCCGTCGGGCCTACGACACCGGCAGAGTGAGACTCGTCCACCATAACCAATGCGTCATATTTCTCGGCAAGCTCGCAAATCTTGTCCATCGGAGCGACATTGCCGTCCATGGAGAACACGCCGTCCGTGGCGATGATACGGTGACGTTGGGCCTGCGCCTCTTGTAGGCAACGTTCCAAGTCCGCCATGTCGGCGTTAGCGTAGCGATAACGTTTCGCCTTGCATAAACGAACACCGTCGATGATAGAGGCGTGGTTCAAGGCATCCGAGATGATAGCGTCTTCCTCGCCAAACAACGGCTCAAACAAACCACCGTTAGCGTCGAAACATGCGGCGTAAAGGATCGTGTCCTCTGTCTTGAAATAGTCGGAGATGGCTGCCTCCAATTGCTTGTGCAAATCCTGCGTTCCACAGATGAAACGAACGGACGACATGCCATAACCGTGTGTATCCATGGCTTCTTTCGCGGCCTTGATCAGTCGTTGGTTATCGGACAGGCCAAGATAGTTGTTGGCGCAGAAGTTTAAAACATCACTTCCGGCATTTACTTTGATGTCGGCTCTCTGCGGCGTAGTAATGATACGCTCGTTCTTGTATAAACCAGCGGCTTTGATGCCTTCAAGTTCATTTGTCAAGAATTCTTTAAGTTTTCCGTACATAAAAACTTCGTTTTTTATTAGTATTTAGATGTGAGTAGTAGCTTCGTTGTCAAAGCGACAGACAAAGGTCTGTTTTTTTTTTGAATTTTAATACTAAAAAAGAGAAGAAATTCATGTCTAAACTGTTTTATTCTCTATACCTTTGCCGACGGAAAAAAACTTAAATCTCATTAAACGCGATGAAGAATGTATTAGTAATTGGTTCTACCGGTCAGATCGGATCAGAGTTAACCATGAAATTAAGAAGTATCTACGGTGGGAACATAGTAGCGGGTTATATCCCGGGTGCGGAGCCTAAAGGCGAGTTGTTAGAATCGGGACCTTCCGCTATCGTGGATATCACGAACGAGCAGCAGATCGCTGAGACGGTATCAAAATATAATATTGATACGATCTACAACTTGGCGGCTCTTTTGTCGGCTGTAGCAGAGGCTAAACCTCAGTTGGCGTGGAAGATCGGAATGGGGGGCTTGTTCAATGTGCTTGAGGTGGCCCGTGAGATGCACTGCGCCGTATTTACGCCGAGCTCTATTGGCGTTTTCGGTAACAATACCCCGAAAGACAAGACTCCTCAAGATACGATCCGTAATCCTCGTACGATGTACGGCGTGACGAAGGTATCCGGCGAGTTGTTAAGCGATTATTATAATATCCGTTTCGGCGTGGACACACGTTCGGTTCGTTTCCCCGGATTGATCTCTTACGTAACACCTCCGGGTGGTGGTACGACGGATTACGCTGTCGATATTTACTATTCGGCCGCTAAGGGCGAGAAATTCGTTTGCCCGATCGCAGCCGGTACTTTCATGGATATGATGTACATGCCGGACGGCTTGCGTGCCGCTATCGAGATTATGGAGGCGGATTCTACGAAGTTCGTTCATCGCAACTCTTTCAACATTGCGTCGATGAGTTTCGATCCGGAGATCATCTTTAATAATATCAAGAAATATATGCCTGAATTCCAGATGGAGTATGAGGTAGATCCTTTGCGTCAGGCTATCGCCGAGTCGTGGCCGAATTCCTTGGATGATACTTGCGCCCGCCAAGAGTGGGGCTGGAAGCCGGAGTATGATTTGGATGCCATGACAAAAGACATGTTAGCTAAATTGAAAGAACGTTTCAATAAATAAGAGTGATGTTGTAGCCATGATTGTTTGTGGATAGAGGGGCCGGGGTATCATCGGGGGGGATGATCCCCGGCCTTGTTTTTTAACGCTGCTATTTCAATAAATCCGGCCGGAGGCGTGCCGTACGCTCTTGTGCTTGTTGCAAGCGCCATTCTTCGATCTTGCGCTGGTGCCCGGATAATAGTACCTCGGGTACTTTCCAACCTTTGTAATCGGCGGGACGTGTATAAACAGGCGGGGCCAGTAAGTCATCTTGGAAGGAGTCGGAGAGGGCGCTTTGCTCGTCGCCGATCGCTCCCGGTATCAAGCGTACCACGGCGTCGGTTATGATAGCGGCGGCCAGCTCTCCTCCGGTAAGGACATAGTCTCCTACGGATATCTCTTTCGTTATCAAATGCTCACGGATACGATAGTCGATCCCTTTATAGTGCCCGCAGAGGATAATCATATTATTTAGTAAAGACATGCTGTTGGCCATGGGCTGGTTGAGTGTCTCGCCATCCGGGGAGGTATAGATTACCTCGTCATATTCCCGTTCGCTTTTCAACGCTGAGATCGCCCGGTCTATCGGTTCGATCTGCATCACCATTCCGGCCTCTCCTCCGAACGGATAATCATCCACCCGCCTCCATTTATTAGTGGTGTAATCCCGTAGGTTATGTAAATGAATCTCCGCTAATCCTTTATCTTGCGCCCTCTTGACGATAGAGCAATTAATCATCCCCTCGATCATCTCGGGAAGTACGGTAAGTATATCTATACGCATAAAAAATAGTTGTAACGTTAAAACCTCCCGCAAAGGTACATCTTTATTCTGACTCATCGTAAAGTGAGTCTCTATTATCTATGATTCGCGATAGAAAATTAAGAATGAATGAAACGCATGCGTTGGCGCAGTTAAGAGTTCGTAGAAGTTCATGAGGATATTTTTGTATCGTTTGAATTATTATTCGTACTTTTGTCCGTCAATTCGGCGGCTATCAATAGAGGCCGTGTCTTTAGAGAATAAATTTTATAGCGATGAATATATCTTACAATTGGCTGAAAGAGTATCTTGATTTCGATCTGGAGCCAGAAGAAGTTGCTGCGGCGCTTACCTCTATCGGTTTGGAAACCGGTGGAGTAGAGGAAGTTCAAACCATTAAGGGCGGACTTGAGGGACTGGTTATCGGTGAAGTGTTAACTTGTGAGGAACACCCGAATTCTGACCATTTACATATAACGACCGTAAATGTAGGTGGCGAGGCTCCTTTACAAATCGTATGTGGCGCCCCGAACGTGGCTGCCGGACAGAAAGTGGTCGTAGCCGTGAACGGCACGAAACTGTACGACGGTGATGAATGCTTTACGATCAAGAGATCCAAGATCCGTGGCGTTGAGTCCAACGGTATGATTTGCGCCGAGGACGAGATAGGTATCGGTACCGACCATAACGGTATTATCGTACTTCCCGCCGACGCTGTTGTAGGTACGTTAGCTAAAGATTATTATAATGTAAAGAGCGACTACGTGCTGGAGGTGGATATCACCCCGAACCGTGTAGACGCTACTTCCCATTTCGGTGTCGCCCGTGACTTGGCCGCTTATTTGAAGCAAAACGGCAAGCCCGCCGAATTGAGACGTCCTTCGGTAGACGCTTTCAAGATCGACGACGAGACACCGGGCGTAGAGGTCGTGGTAGAGAATACGGAGGCTTGTCCCCGTTATTCCGGTGTTACGATCAAGGGCGTTACGGTGAAGGAGAGCCCGGAGTGGTTACAAAACCGTTTGCGTGTGATCGGCCTTCGTCCCATCAATAACGTAGTGGATATAACGAACTTTATCCTGCATGAGTTAGGGCAGCCTTTACACTCTTTTGACGCGGGTAAGATCAAAGGAAATAAAGTGATTGTCAAGGCAGCCGAGGCTGGTACGAAATTCGTCACGTTGGATGGCGTGGAGCGTACGTTGACCGATCGTGACTTGATGATTTGTAACGTCGAGGAACCGATGTGTATCGGTGGCGTGTTCGGCGGTTTGGATTCCGGCGTGACGGAGGAGACCACCGACGTATTCTTGGAATCCGCTTGTTTCCATCCGACGTGGATTCGCAAGACCGCCCGTCGTTTTGGCTTGAATACGGACGCTTCTTTCCGCTTCGAGCGTGGTTTGGATCCGAACAATACGATGTATGTATTGAAACGTGCCGCCTTGTTGATACAAGAGTTGGCGGGAGGTAAGATCACGGGTGCCGTACAGGATGTTTATCCTGCCGTGGCGGAACCGTATACGGTTGAGGTGACTTACGAGAAGATCAATACGTTGATCGGTAAGGATATTCCGGTAGAAACCGTGAAAAGTATCTTGGCAAGCCTTGAGATGGAGATCGTATCCGAGACTGCCGAGGGCTTGACTTTGCATGTTCCCGTATATCGTATCGATGTGCAGCGTGATGTAGACGTGATCGAGGACATTCTTCGTATCTACGGATATAATAACGTGGAGTTCAGCGATAACGTGAAGTCCAATTTAAGTTACCAGACTCCTACGGATCGTAGCTGGAAATTGCAGAACTTGATCTCGGAGCAACTTTGCGGTTGTGGTTTCAACGAGATCATGAACAACTCCTTGACACGCTCCGCTTATTATACGGATCTGTCTGTTTATCCGGAAGCGCATTGTGTCATGTTGATGAACCCGTTAAGCGCTGATTTAAACTGCATGCGTCAGACCTTGTTGTTTGGCGGCTTGGAGAGCATCGAGTATAACATGAAACGTAAGAAAGGCAATATCCGTTTCTATGAGTTCGGTAATTGCTATGATTATAATATTGATAATAAGAAGGAAGATGAGACCTTGGCGCAGTTCAGTGAGGATTACCGTCTAGGCATCTGGGTAGCCGGCAACCGAGTGGAGAACAACTGGGCGCATCCGGACGAGAAATCTTCCGTTTATGAGTTGAAGGCTTACGTAGAGAATATCTTGGTCCGCTTGGGCGTGGATATGAAACGGGTTATTTTCGGTAACTTGACGAATGATATCTATTCTTCGGGCCTAAGCATCACGACCGGTTCCGGACGTCAATTGGGTACGATGGGTATCGTAAGCAAGAAACTTCGTAAGATGTTGGATATCGATATGGAGGTTTATTACGCTGAGTTGTCGTGGACCCAATTGATGAAGGAGATCAAGAAGGCGAAAGTAACCTTCTCCGAGATTTCCAAGTTCCCGGCCGTTAAACGTGACTTGGCGTTGTTGCTTGATAAGAGCGTACAGTTTAGCGAGGTCGAGAAAATCGCTAAGGATAGCGATCGCAAGCTATTGAAGGAAGTATCTCTGTTTGACGTTTACGAGGGCAAGAATCTTCCGGCGGGCAAGAAGTCGTATGCCGTAAGCTTCTTCATGCAAGATGAGAGCAAGACTTTGAACGATAAGCAGATCGACGCTATCATGAAGAAGATCCAGACGAATCTGGAACAAAAGCTAGGTGCTCAATTGAGATAAGAATTTAATTACATAAAATAAAGATAAACTGATAAACATATGGGAAGAGCGTTTGAGTTTCGTAAAGCGAGAAAGTTTAAGCGTTGGGGCAATATGGCCCGTGTATTCACGAAGTTAGGTAAGGAAATCACGATCGCGGCAAAACAAGGTGGGCCGGAGCCCGAGAATAATCCTCGTTTACGTGTGTTGATGCAGAACGCCAAAAAGGAGAATATGCCGAAGGAGAACGTGGAGCGTGCCATTAAACGTGCCGTATCCAAGGATTTCACGGATTATAAGGAGATGAACTATGAGGGATATGGTCCTTTCGGTATCGCTATCTTCGTTGAGACCGCTACGGATAATACGACTCGTACGGTAGCCAACGTTCGTAGTTATTTCAATAAGAACGGTGGTTCTCTGGGAACATCCGGTAGCTTGGAGTTCTTGTTCGACCATAAATGCGTATTCCATATCGCCAAAAAAGAGGATCTTTCTTTAGAAGACCTAGAGTTGGAGTTGATCGACTTCGGTGTAGATGAGGTTGAGGAAGACGAGGACGAGGTTGTTCTTTATGGTGAGTTCGCGCAGAATTCGGCGATCCAGAAATATTTGGAGGAGAATGGTTTTGAGATCTTGAGTAGTGAGTTCGTACGTATCCCGAACGATTTGAAGGAGGTTACTCCGGAACAGCGTGAGTCTATCGAGAAGATTATCGAGAAATTAGAGGAAGACGAAGACGTTCAAAACGTATTCCATAATATGAAGGAAGACGATTCTGAGGAGGAATAACGTACGCTTATACGTAAAATAGTATACTTTATCCGTAAAAAAGCGACATCGAGGCAAATTCGATGTCGCTTTTTCTTTTTTACAACGAATGTTTCATGTTTTTTATTTATTTTTGTGAGTCTAGGGTGAATAACAATTTAACTTATATGGTGAAAATGAAAAGACTATTTCTTCTTTGTGCGTTCGTGAGCATGTTTGCGACGTGTAATTTTATCTCAGCTCAAAAGGAGTTAGGGATTTTCAATTCTGTTTCGGCAGGAGTGGGTGTTGGTTTGACGGGTGTAGATGTGGAAGTCGCTACTCCTATTACGCCTTATCTGGCGTTGAGAGGTGGTCTTACCTTTATGCCGGGTTTCAGCATTAATACGGACGTGGATGTAGATGTTAACGATCCGCGAGCGGGTGTGTATAATGATACATACTCCATGGATGTCAAAGGTAGCTTGAAACGTACTTCTGGACAGTTGTTGGTGAATGTTTACCCGTTTCCTCACGCTTCTTCGTTCTTCGTTGCGGCCGGCGCCTATTTCGGTGGTTCTTCCTTGGTGAAGATAGAAGGACATAGTGATAAGCTGAAAGACCTGATCGCCCAAGGAGAAAGTGCGGGCATAGTTATCGGTGATTATACGATTCCGGTGGATAATAACGGTAATGTATCCGGTGGATTGAAAGTGTCCGGTTTTCGTCCTTATCTAGGTCTTGGATTCGGTCGTGCGGTTCCTAAGAAACGGGTTGGCGTGATGTTTGAGCTGGGTGTGCAATTCCATGGCAAACCGGAGGTGTATACGGATTCAGGGGATGTAAAGGACTTGTTGAATGAGATAGACGAGGATGATACCTTTACGAAGATCATGGACAAGCTAACGGTTTATCCGGTCATGAAGATTCGTATTTGCGGAAGAATATTTTGATTGTCAAAGATAGTATAAGCTAAGAGTGGCGTTAATAATACGATGCCACTCTTTTTTTATGGCTAAACTTTCATTTATTTTGTTTATTTTTATGCGCTGTTAGGGTCATAATTTTGATAAAAATAACTTTATATGAAAAACAAACATTTGGTGATGCTATTGCTATCTTCTTGCTGTTTAGCGGCATGTGTGGATAGTAAGTATGATTTAAGCGATGTCAATACGGACGATGCGGTAATGGGTGAGTCTTGGGTAGCTCCCCTCGGTATGGGTTATGTAACGTCGGATGACGTTGTGAATGTAGAGAAAGTCCCTTCCATTCGGGAAGTCGACGGGGCTTACGTCATGATCTATGATGGAGAGATGAAGATTAAGGGGAAAAGCTTACGGGCCGCCTCTGATAAAGTGGAGATCGCCTCGGAAGATATAACGACTGGGGATATCGATGGCTTGTTCGATGGCGATTTCGTTTTGGCGTTAACGAACCCCCACATTACGTTAAAGTCGAATGTAAAGAATGCCTCTTTGGATTGTAGCTTGTCTATCGAGGCTGAGAACACAAGTAAAAAGGAGGCTACTTCCTCTGATTTTACCTTGTCAACGGTGTCTCCTAATATTTGGATCGGCCCTCTTGATCCGAAGACGGATGCTTTTAAGTTTGTCAAGAACGAGAAGTTACCGGGAATCGTACAGATTGTTCCTCAAAAAATACATTTGTCTTTGTCCGCTGATAGCAAACAATGGACGAACGCTCCTGCGGATGCCTTGAGTGAGTTACGTTATGCGGTAGAGCTTCCGTTGACTCCGGCACCGGAATTTAGCGCCGTATCCGTCGAGCGGATCGAGGACGCTTTTGATGAGGATTTCGTAGACTATATTTTCTCGGACGGAAGCGCGAGGATCTATGGAGAGGTTACGAACGAGATGCCGTTCGATATGTCTATCGAGATGGTGATCATGGATGAGAACAATGTACCGGTAGATATCCAATTCCCGGCACAAGAGGTAAAAGGACAATCTGGAGAGGTTATCTTCGAGATCACGAAGGAGGATATGCCGAAAATGAAGGATGCACGTCATATAGACCTAAATTTACATTTAACGGGTAGAGATCAAGGCGAGGCTTTGAAGAAAGGCCAGAAAACGACCTTCAACTTGAAACTTAAGAAAGAAGGTGGTATCTCCATTTGATCCCAGTACTAACCATTTAAATTACGAAAAAGAAAGATGAATACTATATATAATATGTATAAGAGAGGTCTGTGTGCTTTATGTTTATTGACCACTGTGGGAATGTCGGTATCCGCCCAGCAAATACGAACTTCTTACTTCATGCAATCTTCTACGGCACGCACGACGATGAATCCGGCGTATCGTCCCGAGAGAGGCTATGTCTCCATTCCGGTATTAGGTGCGGTTGGCGCTTCGTATGGTACGAACGGAATAGCTGTGGATAATTTTATTTATCCGAAGAATGGTGAGACCGTTACGTTCATGGATAACTCCGTGAATACCGAGTCTTTCCTGAATGGCTTGAAGGATGAGAATCAGGTAAACATGGATTTTGGCACGCAGGTTCTATCCGGTGGCTGGTACGCCGGCAAGGGATTCTGGACGGTTGATGTTTCTATCAAGGGCTTGGCGAATATTCGTGCTCCGAAGACATTGTTCGAGTTCATGAAAAAGGGTAATGGATCTCAGAGTACCTATGATATTCGTAATATCAGGGCGTACGCCGAGGCTTATTTGGAGACAGGTGTAGGATATTCTCGTCCTATCACGGATAAGTTGACAGTCGGAGGTAAGGTTAAATTGTTATGGGGCGTAGGTTCTATGGACGCTACGATCGATCAGATGCATGCTGAGATGGGAGAGACTAGCTGGAAAGTTACCTCTACCGGTACCTTGCAGACGAATATGAAAGGCTTGGTCCCGGAAATGGAAGTAGACGAGCAAGGCCGTGATTATTATAATAGCTTTGATTTCGATTCTCCGGGTCTTAGCGGTTTCGGTATGGGAGTGGACTTGGGTGCTACGTACCAATTGACCGAGAATATCATGTTGTCCGCCGCTGTCCTTGATTTAGGTTTTATCAGTTGGAGCAAAGGAGGGAGCACGGTAGGTAAGTTGGATGGAACTTTCGACTTTAACGGCTTTGATCTGGCTATCGGCGAGAATAACGGTGATATACCGAGCATGGGCGATCAGTTTGACGCTATCAAGGAAGATTTCGAGAACTTGCTTCATTTCAAGAAAGAGGGTGAGTCCGGAAGCACTACCCGTCTTCGTTCGACAATCAATATCGGTGGCGAGTACCGTTTGCTGGAAAACAAGTTAGGTATCGGCTTATTGTCAAGCACTCGTCTTTATTCCCCGAAAGCCTATACGGAACTGACATTGTCCGGTAATTACCGTCCGGTGAAATGGTTTGAGGCTACGCTGAGCTACTCATTTATCCATAGTAAGTTCAAGACGTATGGTATCGCCTTGAATTTCTCACCGTCTTGGATCAATTTCTTTATTGGATCGGATTATATGTTGACAAAGGTAACTCCACAATGCTTACCGGTAAGCGGTAACGCCATGAATCTTTACATGGGAGTAAGTGTTCCTTTGAAATCATTCGCTAATTAATAGGGAATACTCAGAATAGAGTCTGTATCATAAAGGAAAAGGCTGTCCGGGTTATATACCCAGACAGTCTTTTCTTTTTTATTAGGCTCGTTTTATTAGGTTTTTTATCTTTGTGGACTGATTGAAAGGAAGAAATTGGATATGAGATTAAAGACTTTAGCCACCCATCCGGTATGGAGAGAGCCCCGGACTGTATTCGGGGTATGGATGCTAACCGGTGTTATTTTTGCTATTGTCAAGTTGTTGATTGGAAAATATAATAATTATAAGATATTTGAAGGAGTCTATTGGCATGCTATCGAGGGGTTAACCTTATATGGGGATCATTATCCGGAATATTATGATTCAAATCATTATGGAATCTTATTTAGTCTTATCATAGCTCCTTTCGCCCTGTTACCGGAATGGTTGGGTATAATCTTATGGATAGCGGGTAATACCGCCCTATTGTTTTATGCGATTAGCCGATTGCCATTGTCGAGTACCCAAAAAATCATTATTTATTGGTATTCGTATTGTGAGTTGATGACGGCTCAAGGAGTACAGCAACTCAATATATCAGTAGCGGCCTTTATCTTATTATCGTTTGTCTTGATACTGGAGAAAAAGGATTTCTGGGCGGCAGGCATTATTATGCTCGGAACATTTATCAAGATCTATCCGATCGTGGGATTGGCGTTCTTTTTCTTCTCAAGGCAGAAAGTGAGGTTATTAGCCTCTTGTCTTTTCTGGGGATTGGTTTGCTTTGTGATCCCGGTGCTTTATACACTGGGGTTTGAGTATGTGATCTCTCAGTATATAGATTGGTTTGAGCGATTGAAGGTGAAAAATATGTTGAATATGTTCGCTGATCCACAAAATATATCATTATTAGGAGTGGTTCGAAAGATATCCGGGAATGCGGAGTATAGCGATATGTGGCTTATCATACCGGGCTTGATTTTATTCTGCATTCCATATTTAAGGATCTCTCAATATAAATATCCGGCTTTTCGCTTTATGTTGTTGGCTAATGTTTTATTATTTGTCGTATTATTCAGTACGGGAAGCGAGGCGAGTGGATATATCATAGCGATGATAGGAGTCGCTATCTGGTATATATGCAGTGTATCGCCCCATAAGAAATATACTTATTGGCTTTGGATAGCTACCTTGGTGATTGTTGGCTTATCCACTACAGAGCTGGTTCCATCTATTGTCCGGAATGGACTGATCCGTCCGTATGTGATAAAAGCTTGGCCTTGCATTGTGGTGTGGCTGACCATTTGCTATGAGATGTGTTTCTTGGATTTTAGTCATTCTCCCTATAAGTATATCACGACTTAGGCAGAGTGAATATCGCCTGTTTTTTAATAGAAGGTTACATAATAAAACGAGACTACTCCCGACAGGCGATGAGAGTAGTCTCGTTTTAAACTACTTTTTATCGATCTCTTTCAGCAATTCATTTACCGCTGTTCTCAATTGCGTATCTTCCCCTTTGACAACAGTTTCCGGAGAATTAGCGACTTTAACATCCGGTTCCAGCTGTGTGTTCTCTAAGTAACTACCGTCCGACAGGCGATAACCGGTAATAGGTGTGCCGAATACCAGCGTTGGATCTTGCAGGGTTTCCCAAGAGACGGTAGTCATTGTTCCCGGTACGGGCATACCTACCAAACGTCCGATGTGTTGATGCTTATAAACCCACGGGGTTCCATGTGCGTTACTATAATTAGCCTCGCATTGGAGCATGATGGAAGGTTTATTCCAGCGGCGGCTAGGCATATCGCAAGCCTCCCGGCCACGTGTCACTTGGGTGAGGTATTTCTCTCCGCTGAACAAGATCTCGATATCCTCATGCAAACGTCCACCACCATTAAAGCGGGTATCGATGACGATTCCCTCCCGGTCGTTATACTTACCTAGGATATCGGAGTAAACGGAGCGGAAACTAGGGTCTCCCATGGATTGGATATGGACGTATCCCAATCGTCCGTTCGACCATTTATCCACGTCGGCGGCACGTTGCTTCACCCAGCGGGTATAAAGCAAGCCATTTAAGTCTCCATTACTGATAGGCAAGACTACCTCTTCCCAGCGTTCCTTGGTTTGTGGATCGTAGAGGGAAACCAAGGTCTTCTTTTTGGCCTTATTGTTTAATAGCTTGGAGTAATCCATATCCGGGGTTATTTCTTGCCCGTCTATTTTCTCCATGACGGTACCGGCTTTTACTTTGGAACGTGCGTGATCGAACGGGCCTTTTTCCACTACCTCAGCGATTAATAAACCTTTGCCGCTATGGTTCCAATCGAAAAGTAGGCCTAGGTTGGCGGTAATATTGCCGCTTGTTTGCGGACGGAAGCGGCCTCCGGTGTGAGAGACGTTGAGTTCTCCCAGATATTCGCTTAGCAACTCTGCGAAGTCATAGTTGTTATTAATATGTGGCAGGAATTTACGGTAGGCGGCGGTCATAGCGTCCCAATTTACGCCGTGCATATTCACGTTGTAGAACCGTTTTTGCTCTTGTTTATAGACATGGTCGAACATATACTCACGCTCGGCGGCCAAGTCCATTTTTAAGTTCGCTTGGTAATGAATCGGTGTTAGTTTTTCCGATCCCATATCCATCTTTTGCATGGAATTGCTACCCAATAAGAACAGGTTCTTACCTTCTTTATCCATTTCCATGTTCGCCCATCCGGTATTCATCTTGTGGAGTAACTTGGTCTCTTTCTTGCGCAAGTCCATTTTCCACAGGTCGTATTTATCTTCGAAAGCCGAGAAATAATATAAGGTCTCGCCATTCTTCGAGATAACGGCGCTACCCATTTCGGAGGAATTAGGAGTAAGGCGTAGGATACGATCTTGGATTCCTTTCAGTTCCACTACGATATCCTTGGGCATTTCGTCTTTCTTTTCATCGGCTTTATCTTCTTTTTTCTTGTCGTCGGTTTTGTCTCCGGTTACCTCTTTCTGCTCCTTTTCCAGTTCCTTTTGCAACTCATAATCCTCTTTGCTCAAGCGGAATTTATCATAAGCGTCTTGATTCATGAATACCAGCATGGCATCATTCAAGGAACCCCATGAGGCATGCGCACGCATTCCGTAACGCTCTGTGGTGAATAGGATGGCGTTTCCATCCAGTACCCATTGTGGGGAGGTGCTGGTGTAACCGCTATTGGTCAGGTTGGTGATCTCCCCGCCTTGCGCGCTAACCAAGCCTATATCCGAATAAGGATCGTGCTTGTTTCCGATAAACCGGAGCGTGAACCATTTACCGTCCGGCGACCATGAGTAATCGAAACCGCCGGCTGTGCTATACCATGTGGAACCATCCGTGACTTGGCGTACTTTCTTCGTCTCAAGGTTGACTACCATCAGCCGCATACGGTCTTCTATGAAAGCGAGTTCCTTACCATCCGGTGAGAATTGAGGATAATTACGCTCTACGGTCTTAGAAGGTAAGAGAACTTCCTCTTCGATAATCGTTGCGTTCGGGAAATTAGCTTCTTCCTTACGTGCGATCTTAGCCAAGTAAAGTTGCCAATTACCACCACGCTCGCTGGCATAAGCCAAGGTACGGTTATCCGGCGAGAAGCATACGCCTGTTTCGGCGGCCGGGGTATGGGTGATTTGTTTGGTCGTGTTGTAATCGGCCGAGGTGACGAATACCTCGCCTCTTAGGGTTAAGGCGATCTGCTTGCCATCGGGGGATACGGTGGCTGAGGTAGCTCCTTTGCTGGAATTCAGATCGCAGATTTGCTCTTGATCGTCACGTATCAAGTCGATCCGCACTTTCTGCGGATTGCTTCCCGGACGTTGTGTATAGATCTCGCCATCGTATGTGTAGCACAATGTCTGGTCGCTACCTGTAGAGAGGAAACGTACGGGATGTGTCTTGAACTTAGTAACCGCCGTTATAGATTGTGGGGTGTTGAGAGGGAATGAATATACATTGAAAGACCCTCCGTTGCGTTCGCTCAGAAAGTAAACCGTCTGTCCATCCGGGGTAAATACGGCGTTCCGGTCTTCTCCCGCATGGTCAGTCAAATTGGTATGTTTTCCTGTTTGCGTATCGTACATCCATATATCCCGGGTAACGGATGAGGTATGATGTTTACGCCATTCATCCTCGAAGCCCTTACGATCTTGGTATAAGAATGTCTTTCCGGATTTATCGAAGCAAACCATCTCGGCGGGTGTTCCCAATACTTGCTCCGTGCGTCCGCCACCAACCGGCACTTTATAGAGTTCCGTCATGGCCGAGGTCGGGAATAAGGCGCTCTGTGCCGGATCTTGTATGGATGCGGAGAAGAGTACGTATTTGCCGTCGGGAGTAAAGGCCGATGGAATCTCGGAGGCGGAATGAGTGGTGAGGCACTGTGCCGTTCCACCGTTGGAGGGCATTACGAATAAATCGAAATTGCCGTTACGATCGCTGGCGAAAGCGATTTGTTTTCCGTCCGGAGACCAGATTGGCGTGCATTCATACGATGCTTGGGTGGTAAGTTGTGTCGCTGTTCCTCCTTTGGCCGGTACTTTATAGATATCTCCTTTGTAACAAAACGCTATCTCTGTTCCATCAGGAGAAATTTGTACATCACGCATCCACAAAGGGGTTACAGCGTAGCTGGTAGTCGCAAAGCCCATGGCAATGCAGGTTAAAAGTTTTTTCATGTACTTAATGCTTTTTTAGAATGGTACGAAGATACATATTATTTTGTACCCATCAGTCTGCTCTCTATTGAAATATTAACTGGATTTACCCTTTCAATTTCACTATAAATAACACGAGGCTTTCCCCTTGGGCCTGTGCGGGGAAAGTATTTCGCAGATCCTCTCCGGATTTGCTGAAACAATAGGAATGGCAATAGGGATCGATAGGGTCCATTCGTCGCACATTACCGGTTTGATAAAAATTATCTTTTAATCCTTCTTTTACCTGCCAGCATTCTTCCTTCTCCGTATCATAACAGAAGGTGTAATTTCTGGACTCATCCTCTGCGTTATAGTATGTAGATACCCAGAAACGGCTGCCCATGCGGATCGGTAGCAAAGGGAGTGTATTCTTTCCGGCAAGGTTCTCCAAGGCTTGGCTTTGCCGCTTTTGCTTAATATATAAAGTGTCCCGTAATAAGTTCCCGGGTTGATAGGAGGGGGCGTAGGCATAAACCGTTCCGCTTTCGAGCTCCACGGCTACTTCCGGGGCGAGACAACCGATCGGGCATGCGGAACGTTCCAGATCGACCGGACGGATCGTATGAGATTGTAATTTATGGAAAGAGGAATCGTATTCAACGATCTGTTTCTCAATCGTAGCGGTTTGCCCTGCTGTATCCCCATGAACACATTCCTCGGTGGTAAATATCCGGTTATTGTGCATGGATATGGATAGCATATGCCTATTCTCCGGAAGGTCGCATTTCAGTTTCTTGCGGGTAAGGAGATCACCATTGAATGAGTAATAGAAAATATCGTCCGTGTTTCCAAGTACGATCAGCTGCTGGTTGGCCGGGTTCACTACATACCCCGCTACCCATATGTCATCCGGATGGGTGATGCGACAGATAAATTCTCCCTTGCGATTGAAACGGTAAAGCGTCTCATTGCTGATAAGGAATAGGTTATCTCCCTCTTGACGGATATACTTGGCCTCCCTGATCGAATGCGTCCCTGAGTCCTGTAATGGAATGGCGATTACCTCATCCGCAATGTCAGACAAGGCTCCGGTAGGGTTGCTGCGGATCGATTCATTCGAGATTAACAGGTTATAGGCTTGCTTTCCGCAAACCAATAGAACAAGTAGTAATAAATATGTAAAGGTTCTTTTCATATCACCGCTAAATTAAAGAAGGATAAACCTTTTTATGATTTTTACGAATTGTTTTTATAAAACGTAGATCATCTGATTTTATTGGATAAGCCTAGAATTATTCTTGTAGAAATACCCAATTATCCCCCTCGGACATGGATTCTTTATAGGAAAAGCCTTCCCATGTGAATGCTTTTAATGCCTCCGGGTCAGAAATCCGGTTCTTTATGAGATAGCGGCTCATTTGTCCCCTGCACATCTTGGCATAGATCACGATCGTCTCCGCTTTGCCGTTCTTCCAGATCTTGAACTCGGGCGTGATGATCCGGACGGATCGCTCCACCTCCTTCCACTGGAAAGAGGGTTGGATATCCAAGCTGGCTAGATTCAGTAGGATTCTGTCTCCCTGTCGGACGTCATGGATTAATGTATTTGTTTGCCTGTCCTTCCAGAAGGCGTACATATTCCCGTCGCCTAGTTCCGGGATTTTTACGTCGAACTCCATCCGGTAAGGCTTGATAAGGTCTAATGGGCGAAGTAACCCGTAGCATCCCGATACGAAACGCATATGTTCTTGCGAGAAAAGAAAATCCTCCTCCGTGAAGTCTTTCGGGCTGATATTCTTGAATACGACACCGGTATAGGCGAGTATCGCTTGCAAGGGCTGTTTGTCTTCCGCATGAAAATCTTGGTATCTGCGGTAACATTCCGCCGCCAGTTTCGGGCTGAGCTTGAGGATACGACTTAATTCGTCAATGGGAAATTGGGTCATATGCAGGGCGATCTCGTTCGCCTCTTGCTGGAAACGTGGAGTCGTGCCTTGCGGCGCTTTTATCTTGGATGTCCCGGTCATTGTCTTAGCCGGAGATAATAATATCAACATATCTATATTGGATTTGGATTGATCGCATAAAGGTAATCCATATTAAGATTCAAATAGGGTATAAGTATCCCAATAAATCTTAAAGTATCTCGACTCGAATGGGGGTTTCGATAGAGGAATGAGTCTTGGTGATAAAAATGTAATGAGGATTATGAAGATGAGAGACGTGAAGATGCGACCTATATTCCTTTTGATAGTATCCATCCTACCTATGATGGCCCATGCGCAGTGGACGGAACAGGATTCTTTGCGCCTGCAAGAATTTTTATCCGGCAAGGAGGAGATACGTTTGAATCCAGAGTTTCAGAAGGCGATAGAAAGCGGAACTTTTCTACGACCCGATCAACCGGGAACCCATATGTTATCCTCGCCAAGTGAGTTGCCGATTACGAAAGACTTCTCGGAATATGTACAGTTAGATACTTTACGTAGGTTGACTAATTATGATTCGATTACCCCAGTCCTATTCATGTTGCTGAATTTTAAGTCACCTTCCCGTTCATTGGCCATACAGAAGCAAGCGCACACGATTAGGCTCCCTAAGAATCAGGATTGGAAAGAGTTTAAGGTAGGTAAGGTTCCTATGGCTGCCAACGTAAAACTGACTAATATATACTCGGATGTCGTGAAGGATGGCCAGCGAAGGGGAGGGGTACTCGCTACCATAAGAGTCTATTTCGACGCAGAGGATTTACTAGAGACTATTTTCTGGAAAAGTGCCCGTGACAAGAAGAGAAACAGGAAACGGGAGAATACGTGGAAGTATTATAATGACTATCCGTAAATTGTTGGATTTATAGGATATAACCACTCGAAAAAAACACGTACGTGAATTTCAAAAAACATGTACGTGTTTCCGGAAAAACTCGTACGTGTTTTTTTGAGAACATTGACTGTTTTTACCTAGATACTGTGTGTTTACTATCAAAACTTTTTTCTCTCTCTTTTGTTCTTTCTGAAAAGATACGTCCGAATGACATCCGAAATGGACGGTTTGACGGGGAGTTCTCTATTCTGTTTTATAATATTAAGACAAAATGTCATATTTTCGTTTTGGTATTTCTTTTGTAAGGATATAAGTGTAAAATAAAATTAGAAAAGAATATAAGAAAGGAGCTTAAATACATGAATTTAAACAATTTTACAATCAAGGCGCAGGAGGCTGTTCAACAAGCCGTACAGTTGGTTACTAAAAATAACCAACAGGTTATCGAACCTGTTCACTTGTTGAAAGCTGTCATTATGACGGGTGAGAGTGTTACTAATTTTATCTTTCAAAAATTAGGGGTAAACGCTCAAAACCTGAATATGGTACTGGATCGCCAAATCGAATCTTATCCTAAGGTTTCGGGAGGCGAACCCTATCTCTCTAGCGAGTCGAACGCTGTCTTACAGAAGGCGATCGATTATTCCTCTAAAATGGGGGATCAATATGTATCGTTGGAGCCGATCATCTTGGCGTTGTTTACGGAAAAGAGCACCGCTTCACAGATATTGAAAGACGCCGGCGTGACAGAGAAAGAGTTACGTCAAGCGATCGAGGAATTGCGTAAAGGAAATAAGGTGACAAGCCAATCCGCCGAGGAGACTTACGATGCCTTAGGAAAATACGCCATCAATTTGAACGAGCGTGCCCGTAGCGGTAAGCTAGACCCCGTGATCGGACGTGACGAGGAGATCCGCCGTGTCTTGCAGATATTGAGCCGCCGTACGAAGAACAATCCGATCTTGATCGGTGAGCCGGGTGTAGGTAAGACTGCTATCGCTGAGGGGTTGGCCCATCGTATCGTTCGGGGTGACGTTCCTGAGAACTTGAAGTCTAAACAGATCTTCTCGTTGGATATGGGCGCGTTGATCGCCGGAGCTAAATATAAAGGCGAGTTCGAGGAACGTTTGAAAGCGGTGGTGAACGAGGTTACGAAATCCGAGGGCGAGATCATCCTCTTTATCGATGAGATCCATACCTTGGTAGGAGCCGGTAAAGGCGAAGGCGCCATGGATGCCGCTAACATCTTGAAACCGGCCTTGGCTCGTGGTGAGCTACGTTCGATCGGTGCCACGACGTTGGATGAGTATCAGAAGTATTTTGAGAAGGATAAGGCGCTTGAGCGTCGGTTCCAGACCGTTATCGTAGACGAGCCGAGTGAGTTGGATACGATCTCCATCCTTCGTGGTTTGAAGGAGAAATATGAGAATCACCATAAAGTACGTATCAAAGATGATGCGATTATCTCTGCCGTACAGTTGTCTACCCGTTATATCACGGATCGTTTCTTGCCGGATAAGGCGATCGATTTGATGGATGAGGCCGCTGCCCGTCTGCGTTTGCAGATCGATTCCGTACCGGAGTCGTTGGATGAGGTTTCCCGCCGTATCAAACAGTTGGAAATCGAGCGTGAGGCGATCAAGCGTGAGAACGATACCTCGAAGTTGGAGCAACTCAACAAAGAGATCGCCGACTTGAAGGAGGAGGAGACCAAGCAAAAGGCTCAGTGGCAGAGCGAGAAGGAGCAGATCAATAAGATCCAGCAAAATAAGATCGATATCGAGAACCTAAAGTTTGAGGCTGATAAGGCGGAGCGTGAGGGTGATTACGGCAAGGTCGCTGAGATCCGTTACGGTAAGATCAAGCAAAAGGAAGAGGAGATCAGGGAGGTACAGGCTAAGTTGAAGACGATGCAAGGTGCCGCGGCTATGATCAAGGAGGAAGTGGATAGCGACGATATCGCCGATGTGGTATCCCGTTGGACTGGAATTCCGGTCAGCAAGATGATGCAGAGCGAGAAAGATAAGTTATTACGTCTGGAGTCCGAGCTTCATACCCGTGTGATTGGTCAGGAAGAGGCGATCAACGCTATCGCCGATGCGGTTCGTCGTAGTCGTGCCGGCTTGCAGGATCCGAAACGACCGATCGGTTCTTTCATCTTCCTCGGTACTACCGGTGTGGGTAAGACGGAGTTGGCCAAGGCATTGGCCGAGTATCTGTTCGATGACGAGAATATGATGACCCGTATCGACATGAGTGAGTATCAAGAGAAATTCAGCGCGACTCGTTTGATCGGTGCGCCTCCGGGATATGTGGGCTACGATGAGGGTGGACAGTTGACGGAGGCGATTCGCCGGAAACCTTACTCGGTTGTCTTGTTCGATGAGATCGAAAAGGCGCATCCGGATGTATTCAATATCTTGTTGCAAGTCTTGGATGATGGACGGTTGACGGATAACAAAGGCCGTGTTGTCAACTTCAAGAACACGATCATTATCATGACAAGTAACCTAGGTTCTTCCTTGATCCGTGAGAACTTCGAGAAGATGACACCCGCCACGCATGACAAGGTGGTAGACGAGACGAAGATCCAAGTACTGGAACTGTTGAAGAAGACGATCCGTCCGGAGTTCTTGAACCGTATCGACGATATCATCATGTTTACTCCGCTGAACGAGGAGGAGATTCGCAAGATCGTATCCTTGCAGTTGAGCAGCGTGAAGAAGATGTTGGCTACGAACGGTGTCGCCTTGGACTTCACGAACGAGGCCGTGGACTTTATCGCCGACAAGGGCTTCGATCCTCAATTCGGTGCCCGTCCGGTAAAACGTGTCATTCAGAAGTATGTCTTGAACGAGTTGTCAAAGGCTTTGCTGGGTGGAACGGTAGACCGTAACCGTCCGATCGTGATCGATAGGAAAGACGATGGTCTGGAATTTAAGAACTAAAGTAGACTTGAACGCTTGACGTTAAGCGTGGTGTTTCTATAAAATAATGAAGGTGGAATGATCCTATGTGAATCATTCCGCCTTTTTATTTTTCACTAATAGGTAGATACGGCTTGGTGCGATTATTTCCGGGTGGGAACCGTGCACCAAAATGTAGATCCTTTTCCAACGCTTGACTCCACGCCGATCTCTCCACCTAAATGTTTAATGATTAATTCACAGATAGACAGCCCGAGCCCCGTACCTTGGGTGAAGGAATCTAATTTAGCGAATCGATCGAAAACACGGGAGATATTTTCTTCCGCTATCCCTTTTCCCGTATCGGTAACAAAGAAATAAATATCGTCTTTCCTTATTTCATATCCGATCGTTATCATTCCCTCGAAAGTGTATTTGCAAGCATTATTGATGAAATTAGCCAGTACTTGGGATAAACGGTTTCTCTCAGTATGGATAATGTAGCTTTCCGCAGGCAGTTCCGTGCGGAATTCTACTCCTTCCTTGATCTTGAATCGGTAACTCCGCCATAGGGTTTGTATAAGCTCGTTAATCTCTACTTCCGTATAAAGGAAATCCAATATACCGGCTTCTATTTTTGACATATCGAGTATGTCATTGATTAAATTAAGGAGTAGCTCATTGTTTGCGTGAATGATTTTAGCGAATTCTTTGATCTCCTCTTTATCCTCACTTTCGCTGATAAGGGTCGAGAAACCTACGATCGCATTCAATGGGGTCCGTATCTCATGGCTCATATTGGCGAGGAAAGCACTTGTCAACCGGTTTGATTCTTCCGCCTTCTCACGTAAGCGGATCACTTCTTCGGCCATATTTCGTTCGGTGTCAAGAATGTCTTTCTTATGCCGATGTTCCCTCATCGAAAGGAGGATAAGTAGAAAGGCGATAAGGGCTATCGCCACTATCTCGAATGGGGACTCTATCATGAAACTCGGGACTACTACGAGGCTCATTTGCTTAAAGGTAGAAATAGGGTAAAGTTTGGGGTTGATTGTTGACGTGGAATGGCCGTATGCTTGATCGGTTTTAGACAGGAATGATTTGTAGGCACCTTTCATGGAATGTTTAAGATCGCTTGGCGTGATTGGACTGATTACATATGAGGCCTTGAATAAGTAAGCCTTGATAGGCCCGATTTTGCTCCGGAGAGCTCGGGTACTTGTGGTACTTTGTATTTTAGGTTCCATTGTAATCATAATTTAATACATTTACTGAGTTCTAAAAGAACTTGAGTATCAAATGACTATATGTAAATAAATGATGGAGTGTATTTTGATTTTAACACAAATAAGACTGGCTTTAGTGTTTTTTGTGATCCATAAAGATATTGGAAGTCTCTTTGGGGTACTCGGTTGGAAATATATTCTTTCAAAGAAAATATCATGCGGAACAGTAAATTACCCGGAAGCTATAAAAAATAATAGGTCTATATGATAATCAAGTATTTTTATTACCTTTGCTTCCTATAAAACCTAAGCTCTTTTAGAACTATGTTCAAGTAAGGGCATTTGCTTTTGTTAAGTCACGTCCGTAAATAAGCTTAATTGTTTTTGGGATATAAAATCAAAATATTTCCGTACATTTGCCGCTATTCAAACCAATTAAACAAGATTAATTATGAGCACGAACAATGACGAGCTACTTTACGACGAGGATGATTCCGTAAAATTTATCCAGAATTATCTTCCCCAAGAACTGAAAGGAAAGTTCAGTAATGACGATATCAACTATATCGTAGACTTGATCTACGACTTCTATGAATCTAATGGCATGCTAGATGATGATGGCGACGATGAGATCGAGATCGATGAGGAAGAGGTTGTAAATTATGTAATTAAGAACGCCCAGAAAGACGGCGTAGGCAAATTCGAACCGGAGGAAATCACTTTTATAGTACAAGGAGAACTTGAATATTGCGATTCGATCAACATGTTTGATTGATATTTGTTATATATATAAAGTTGTTTAAGTGAAATTGTAGAAGATGATGAGGAACATTAAATTATTATCTGTTTTACTGCTATGTATGGCAGTGGTGTTTACGAGTTGCGGAACGTGGAATAACACGGCGAAGGGTACGGCGATCGGTGTAGGCGGTGGTGCCGCTGTCGGAGCTGGTGTTGGTGCCTTGGCCGGAAATACCGCATTGGGTGCCGTGATCGGTGCGGCCGTAGGTGGTACAGCCGGTGCGTTAATCGGTAAGAAAATGGATAAGCAGAAGAAGGAGCTGGAAGCTACCCTGCCTGAGGACACGAAGATCGAGAGCGTGAACAATGGTGAGGCCTTGAAGGTTACTTTTGACTCCGGTATCTTGTTTGCCACGAACTCAAGTACGTTGAGCGACGCTTCCAAGAGTGCCTTGCGTAACTTCGCTACCAGTTTGAAGGCCAATCCGGATACGGATATCCGAATCATCGGCTTTACGGATAACACCGGTAAGGTGGATTATAACCAGACCTTGTCCGAGAAACGTGCGAAGAGCGTTTACGATTACCTGATGATGCAGGGGGTAAGCACGGATCGTATGGTTTATGAAGGTAAAGGTATACATGATCCTGTGGCTAGCAATGACACTCCCGAGGGTCGTTCGTTGAACCGTCGTGTTGAGATCGTGATCTTGGCTAATCAGAAAATGATCCAAGAGGCTCAACAAGGAACGCTTCGATAAGTTTTTTTAAGCTATCCCTGCCGGAAGCGGACAGGTTATAGGGTATGAATTGGGGGACTGTCTTTTCGGGATAGTCCCTTTTTTGTTTAAATCGCAGGATAGGAAGGATGAAGAAGTTGATATATATTTTATTTGTGTTGATTACGATCGCTTTTGTCGTGGCGGCCATAGCCGGATTCGCTACCGGACGTATTAATCCGGAAGGGAAGGAGTGGATCTCGTTTCCCGGATTGGTGTTATTACCGGTATTGGCGGCCAATCTATGTCTTTTCTTGATGTGGTGTGTCTTTAGGAGTCATTGGTGCTGGGTACCTTTGGCGGCGTTATTGTTGAACTGGGAGTTTTTGATATCGATGTTCCAGATACGGGTCTTCCCAAAAGAGATTCCGATAGGGAAAGAAGCGGTTAAGGTGATTACCTATAACGTGAATAATTTCAATACGGACGGAAAGAAACAGCTTCCTAATATAGCGGATTGGCTGAGAAAGGAGGACCCGGATATCGTTTGCCTCCAAGAATGCCCTGTTGAATCGGCCCTGCGGATGGATTCTGTCGCCAAGACCTTATCGTTCCTACCGTATTATTGCTCTACCCGTTCGGCTACGAAAGCGGCGGGCAACGCTATTTTCAGTAAATATCCGATCCTTCGTTTTGAGTCTATCCTATACCCGGAGTCTAGCAATAAATCCTTGTTTGCCGTCATGGATATCCAAGGGGATAGTGTTCGTGTATTTAATAACCATTTCCAAACGACTAGCGTGAATGCCGTAAAGCCTCGTCTTTACCAAGCCCATGCAGAGGGTAAACAATTGGAGGAAACCGAGGCCGCCTTCCATATGGCTTTTCAGATGAAGAAGAATTTCGTGAAACGGGCGACTCAGGCGGATTATATCCGTCAGATGTTGGATGCCGGGGAGGGGCCCGTGATTATTTGCGGTGATTTTAATGATACACCGGCCTCTTATACGTACCGTACCGTGAAAGGTGATTTAACGGATGGGTTCCGTGACTGCGGCTCTGGTTTCGGGTACACCTTTCGTCAATTAAAGCGTATATTTCGAATTGATTACATAATTTATTCTCCTGATTTTAAGGGTGTAACTTATGATTCTCCTAATTTAGACTACAGTGACCATAAGCCCGTCGTATGGTTAGGATATGTTAATTAACACACCCAAAAGGATAGTTTTAGAACCTTTTTCAACTCATGCTGTTTTAATAGTGACTTATATATAAGCACAAATAATAGTATAAACTGTTTTAAACGTTAAAATGAGATGAAAAAGATTTTTCCTTTTTTTCTGTTAGTTCTTCTGTTGGCTTCTTGCCAAAAGGACCCGGACATGTCGAAATTGGACAATGATTTTCTGGTGTTCACGAATCACGATAAGGACGCGAAATTCGAATCGTTCACTACGTTCTACATTCCGGATAGTGTATTGGTTATCGGCACAAGCGAGAAACCTCAGTTCTGGACAGCCAATGAAGCAGACGATATTATCACTACATTGGTGAATAATATGGAAAGCCGCGGTTTCAAACGCACGCTAGACAAAGATAACGCCGACTTAGGTCTGCAAGTTTCTTACGTACAAAGTACTCAATATTTCGCTGACTACAACGATGGCTACAACTACCCGTACTGGTGGTGGAACTATCCGGGATATTGGAGTCCGGGTTACTGGGGACCAGGTTGGGGAAATTGGTATTACCCGTATCCTGTAGTGTATAGCTATAGTGTAGGTTCCTTGTTGACAGAGTTAGTGGATTTGGATACTCCTGCCGCTTCTAAGGCAGACGCTAAACTTCCGGTTCTTTGGACTGCTTACATGAGTGGCTTGTTGTCTGGTTCCGATAAATTCGATACTCAGCTGGCTGTTCGTGCTATCGAGCAAGCATTTGTACAATCTCCGTACGTAAAGAAATAATAATTCGAATGATTAAAAGTTTGAGATTCTATGAAAAAGATAAATAAATCAATCAAGTTAATCGCTTTACTCGTAGTTTGTATGGCGATGCCTACTCTGGCTGGCGCCCAGGTTTTGAAAAACGCGTATTTCAATGTAGACTGGCAAATCAACTCTCCGTTCGGTCAAGACTTTTCTAAGAAGACCAGCGGTTGGGGTGCTCACGCTGAGGGTGGTTACTATGTGATTCCTAATTTCGCTATAGGTGCGTTCATCTCTTATCATACAAATAATGAGTATGTGGACCGCCAGACGATTCCGGTAAACTCAACATCCGTAATCACTTCCGATCAACAGCATTCTATCTTCCAGTTGCCTTTTGGTGCGGCTTTCCGTTATAACTTCGCTCCGGAAGGACAATTCCAACCGTATGTTGGCGCTCAGTTAGGTGCTAGCTATAGTGAGATGTCTACCTACATGAACGTGTTGAAGGTTTACGATCGTAACTGGGGATTCTATGTAGCTCCCGAGATCGGTATGACCGTGTACTTCACACCTCAGAAACAGATCGGCGTACATATGGCCGCTTATTATAACTACGCTACCAACAAGGGTGATGTCCTCAGCTATCATATCGATGGTTTGAATAACTGGGGTATCCGCTTAGGTCTAGCGTTCTGATAGACAACGTTTGTTCTTTTAAGTGTTTTATGTAGTTTAGGGAAACGGAGGGCAGTGAATGTCTTCCGTTTCTTGCTTTTATAAGATCTGTAGTTTCACCCCGAATGAAAGGCTTAAATAATCTTTTGGCTTCAAGTAGCTGTTGCCGATAGCGTTTATTATATACAAATCGCAAGTGCTTAACTCATAGAAGAAGCTGATGGATTTATGCCAGCTACTATTTGGATTCAGTTTGAGTGTGATCCGCTCCCCGATAAAGATATGGTTACGGATGCGGGTGGAGAACCAATAATATCCCGGGGGATACTTATTCGGTTGCTTGGCCCAGAAATCCCGGTCAAATAGGAAATTTACGTAGATACCGCAACAAAGAGGCTCGAAAGATACTTTTTCTCCCAGATCGATATTCCAAGGAAAATAGTTTTGTTTCAAGGTGAAAGTCACGTTTGCGTGATCATTTGCGTTGCGGGGGACGATACCCAGCAACATATCCGTTTCCCAATGATTCCGGTAATAATTCCAACCGGTACCCACGGATAGCATCGCCATGGAACCTGCGAATTGTACTTTTGTATAGCGGGGGATGACCCGTTGCCATGCGTTCTCGTACCGTTGCACTCGTTTCGTGTATTTATCCTCTTGCGCATGGAGTGTAAGGGAAAAGACACAAGTTAAGAGGAGAAGCTTAAAAATTGACCACTTCATACATATAATCGTCAGGGGTTAAGGTAAAAAGAAGATAACTTCGTTTGGCGATATTGGCGCAACCGTAGTAGATAATGCCATCCTCAAACAAATCAGCTGCCGATACGCAATGATTATGTGCATGCAAGCAGAACATTAAAGATGGTAATGTCTTGATATAAAGTTGGAACACGTCTTTCACGTTATTGTCGAACTGTTCGTTCCCGGGAGGGGCGTGCATGACTACGATCGTGCGTTTATTACGGGTACTATCCGCTATCTCATTCTTTAGGAAATTAAAATCGGGTACCGGATGGGAATAATCATACTCGATAGCGTTCGTATTGAGGCATACGAATTTCACGTCGCTCACGACAAACGAGAAGTTCTCATTCCCAAAGATTTTACGAAATACTTGGTCGCCATTACCGATCACGTCGTGATTACCGATCAACCCTACGTAAGGCACTTTTAGTTTGGACAAGATATCATCGTTCCACTCGAATTCCTTCTTTAAGCCGAACTCCGTATAATCTCCTCCATGGATAATGAAATCGATGCTATCTAATTGATTAACGTACTTGACGAAATCTTCCGTCTCATTATAACTCCGCTGGGTATCGCCCATAAAAATAAAACGGATCGTGTCCTTCCCTTCGCAGACTTTCTCGATACGCTCGATATTGGTCGGGTTGATCTCCCGGGAAGTATCGGAATCCAGACGACCGTCATACGGATGATAGTCGATTAAGTCGCAAGCCGTGAGGAGTGTAGCGGCAGAAAGCCATATGTATTTCTTTAAAAACATAGCATCCTAACTTTTTTATATGCAAAGTTAGGATGCTATCAGTACCAAAAAAGGTCATTTCTGAGCTTATACTGGTCTAAAATGTATATTCTATAAAGCGAATACTTGCTTTATTTCCGTGAAGTCGGATAATACGATATCGGCAGTCTCATTTCCTTTATAAGCGCTCCAACCAATACTTTTTAGCCAGATTGTCTGGCATCCGATCCGGGTGGCGGGGACGATATCCTTATCATAGGAATCACCTACGACAACAATCTCGTCGGCGGGAAATCCCAGTTTATCCACTCCTAATCGGAAGATCGCCGGGTCCGGCTTACGGATACCTACGACCGCCGATTCCACGATAGCGCCGAATAAATGATCCAAACCGAAATCTTTCAACACGGATTCTATGTTCCCATAGAAGTTCGATACCAATACCAATGGGTAACGTTCCGCTAATTGCTCCAGAATGGGGCGGGCGCTATCGATTGCCTTCCGGGCGTATTCGTAACACCAATCCGCTAATTGTTCCGGTAACTCCGGGGTAACCGCCTCGGCGGATAAATGCCCGTTCTCTTTCAGCCATTGGATTTGTAAATCGCTTTTCAAGCGCAGCATATCCAGAAACGTATGATGAGGCTTCACGATCGGATTCTTTCCAAGCGTTCTTTCTCCATGTACATAAGCATCACGGAAAACCGCTTTGGATACGGGAACCTTCAAGGCCTCATACGCCATCCAGATCACCTCTGCCCAGTGCATGCCGTTACTGTCTATCGTTCCGCCGTAATCAAAGAGGATTCCTTTTACTTTGTCTAAATTGAACATAATCGAATGGGGTAAAAAACGTTATAACTGTTTGCTGAAATCTTCACAAATATGCTCATGCTTTTTGATCATATAGAGCAACATCGAGTTTAATACGGTCAGCTCGAATACGAAATACAGCCAAGGCATGTCGATGAAAAGGCTGACAAACAAAGCGATCACCCGGGTATTGAATGATAGCATATTCGTATATTTCATTAATGGCAGGCTCTGTGTTCGAAAAGCCTTACGGAACCATTCCGGCGCTTGTCCGTTGTATTTCTCACGGATGATGTTCATCATGTGTTGGAATTTAGGTGTCCATGCTTCTTGACCTACCGTATAATTAATGTAGAAGGTCTCGAACAATTTATAGATAAAGTCATGTTTCCAACTCATCTTCTTATAATTCTCCTTCAATTGGGGAGAGTGGGAGAGCTCGCTACCCGATTTACCTTTCAAGAACAACAAGTGAATATTGCGATAATAATCCGCCATGGCCGCTTGCTTGCTATGGAAGAATCCCGTCGTAGCCGCCAATAGCCAGATCCATATTCCCCATTCCGGCGTGAGGCGTAAGCAGATTGCCGCGTAGATAGCGATAAACCAGAAATCGCCGGCGGCACCGTCCAAGATACGTCCCAAGGCACTTTTCTGTCCGGTCATACGGGCCAATTGTCCGTCTGCGCTATCATATGAGTTTGCCCAGATTAACAGTAACATGCCGATCACGTTGATAGCGAGGCTCTGGAAATAGAAACAGATACCTGCCGCTATGCCGATAAAGATGCTGGCGATCGTGATACTATTGGGCGATACCCCCAATTTATTAAAGAACAAAGCCCATTGGTAGCCAATAGGACGATAGAAATGAATATCGATAAACTCCTCGGTGTCCAAAGATTTTAAGGTTGACTCCAGACTGGGAGTAGACTTAGTCTCACTCATGATTGATTTTGTTAAAACGATTTAGATGTGTTCTCGCATAAGATCCCAGATACGACGTGCGATGTTTGGAGCCGCTTCTTCCCGGCAAGGGGCGAAACTAGGCCAATCATTGAAATCGATAATTCGCATGACACCATCCTCGGAGACGATGCAATCTCCCCCGTAAATATGTATGCTCAATACCTCGGCTGCCTTGTGGCAGAGCAGACGAAGCTGCGCTTCGTCGAAGGGGATCCCCTTCGCTGTACCATTGATAACTTCTAAACCAAATTTACTATGATGCATGTTCGATGGATAGAACCAATAAAAGAAATCGGTTCCAGCTACCCCGTAAAATTTCACCAAATCGCCTACCAGATGCTCATTGATTACCGCCGACGGGATACCACGGATGGCGTATTCCTTCAGTATGCTTCTCGCCTCTTCCGGATTTCTTACGTAGGTGACGTCTTCCCTATGAATGGCGTGGAAATCTCCCCGTTTGATCCAGCAATTAAAGAAACCGGCTTTTTCTAGGGCTTCTGTCGGATCCTCATCTGTCCGTAAGATTAAGCTTTCCGGATGGGAGATATGGTTGGATAATAGGAGGCGGGTCATTTTCTCACGGGTACAATTCTCGATCCCGTAACCTGAGTTCACCACGAAATAATTTTTATCCTCTAGTTCTTGCAGCTTATGGATGGACTTCCAGTCTCTTACCATATTAAAGATACCCTTTTCTTTCGGGTCTTGCAGCAGCAGATCCGATTCGATATATTCGTTTACATCGCATCCCAATTTTCGTAAATGCTGGGCTGTCAAGGCGAAGATCGCTGCGTCGTTGCCGATATGATTGGGGGAGAATTGATTTCCTCTGCGGATACCTGCTAAAGTTAATTTACTCATTGTTAGACAGTATTCTTTATGACTTTAAAAATGATTCGGCTTTCAAAATGTCATCGGCGTGATCCACGTCGATGATCTTGCTGAAAGGATAGGCCTTTAGCCTCAACCCCTCGGCGATGAGCTGCCGTTGATAATTGCGCATTCTCGACATTCCCTGCGAGATGGCGTTGTTCAATACACCCAGAGCCGGACGCCTCAAGCAATAGATACCTCCCGATATGTAACGGCAATCACCGTCTGCCTGATCTAGGAAATTCCGGATGTAAAGTTCGTTGTCTGTTTCTACATATAAGGGTTTCTCGTCATCAATAAAATCAGTGACGGCCATCAATCCGTCCAGTTTATCCTCTTGGATGAACTGTTGGATATAGCCGCTGAACTCTTCTTCCTTGAAGATCGTGTCTACAGTAGTTAAACAAATCTTATCACCGTCCAGATAATGACTCAGCTCGTAGAAGCTGTGCATAGAGCTGGGGGTGGATTTTACCAATAGGTAAAAGGGTATAGGTAGTCGCAGGGCCTTCAGGTAATCCTGTACCTCGGTCATCTCCTCGTTTACGATGATACTGATAGAGGTTGCGTTATTTTTCAAAAAAACGTCTATCAACCGGTCTATCAGAGCGACACCGTTGAGTCTAACCAGAGGCTTTGGCCACTTAACACCTTCTTGCGCCAAGCGGGAGCCTTCGCCGGCGGCAATGATCGCGTAATCCATAACTTTTATTAGTTCAAATAATAATTTTGCAAAGTTACGAGATTTCTGAGATAGTTTTAGGCTATATCGTTGATATAATTGGTCAAAATTTCTATAAATTAGGACTATTTGACTAGAACAACAAAGACGTTATAAAGAGCTTGAATGTTTTTTTGAAAATAATTATCGTTTTATAGTTGCTAATTCAAATAGAATGCTTTCCTTTGTGCCATGAACAAAAGATAGTTTGTATAGCTCTTTTATCTTTTAGCATTTATTCATCAGCGATGATAATACTTTCTTTTAGAGATTGACTTCACCAACCATCCTTGTTTTATTATTAATTTTTATTTTTTTATATCATTTTCGTATGAATATTTACATTGGAAACCTGAATTATCGGGTAAGAGAATCAGACTTACAACAGATTCTGGAAGAGTATGGTGTTGTAGACTCAGTTAAAATCATTGTTGACCGTGACACAAAACGTTCTAAGGGCTTCGCTTTCGCTGAGATGCCTAACGCTGCAGAGGCTCAAAAAGCTATCGAGGAGTTGAACCAAGCTGAGTACGAAGGTCGTCAGATGGTTGTTAAAGAAGCTATCCCTAGACGTTAAATTTTAGAAGAAAGAGATTTTTAAAATAAGACGAAAAAGCGGGGAAACGAGGTGAAAACTTCCGTTTCCCCGCTTTCTTTTTTCAGTGTATTTTGTTTATGTTCGCGAGAAATTTTAAGAGTGATGAAGAATATAGGTGTTAGGAGTTTCATTGTGGGTCTTTGCTTGATGGGATTGGGGAGTTGGTCTCCCTCGCTGAAGGCGCAGATCGCGGATCGTGTCTATAAGACGGATTATCATATCGACCCGGAGAAGGCCCGGGAGTTGTCCGTAGAGTTGGATAATATTAGCTTCTTCAAGGATAACGAGTATACGGGTAAATTTACCAAAGGGTATTCGTTGCCGGGGCTTTGGGTACAAGGCAAAGCGGTTTATTATCCTTTGCGGAATATCAAGTTGGAGGCGGGTGTCCATATGTTGATCTATCATGGGGCGAATAAATATCCGAGCATGGCTTATCAGGATATCGCTTATTGGAAGGGAGACCAATACCAAAAAGGGGTACATGTGTTGCCCTATTTCCGGGCGCAGATGGCTCTCTCGGATCATGTGAACATCGTGCTGGGAAATATTTACGGCGCTTCCAACCATAATTTGATAGAGCCTCTTTATAATCCGGAGTTGAATTTGACCTGCGATCCCGAGGCGGGCTTGCAGTTGTTATATGACTCGAAGGCTTTCGACTTGGATGTGTGGGTGAACTGGCAGAGCTTTATTTTCCGGGAGGATGTGCATCAAGAGGCGTTTACCGTCGGGATCTCTTCACGGCTAAAGTACAACGACCCGGCTTCCCGTTTCCATTTCTATACGCCGGTGCAAGGATTGGTGCAGCATAGGGGAGGCGAGATCGACACGATCTTCAACAATTCCGTGCAAACCTTGATGAATGGTGCGATCGGTGTCGGAGGTGTATGGAATACCGGACATCGTATTTTCAAAAACTTGAACGTGGAACTGGATGCTACCGGTTATTATCAGCAAGCGGGAGAGATATGGCCCTTTGACAGCGGATATGGCTTGTATGCCCGTGCTTCCGCCGATATCTATGATTTCCGGGTGAAAACGTCGTATTGGACCTGCGAGGATTTCATCTCTATGTTTGGTAGCCCGTTTTTCGGGGCGGCCTCGATGATTGATGAGGGGGTTACGTTCGACCGTCCGCAAATGATCTATCTGGGGGTGGAATATTCCCGGCAACTAGCGAAGGGTTTCTCGATAGGGGTAGATGTGGACGTTTTTCATCATCTCTCCGGAGATATGAATGATGCGGATGGAGTAAAACAACCGATGGGAAGCGCCACGAGTTTTACGGCAGGGGTTTACATGCGTATCAATCCGTCTTTCTTGATTAAAAAATTCTGATCATTACCTTCATACATAAACACAGTAGTATTCGATTGTGAATACTACTGTGTTTTTCTATGAATACTATTGTGTTCAGCCGTGAATACAATAGTGTTTTTATTCAATTACTAAATCAATCTTTTTCAGTGTCTTATCGTCCGAGGAACCTCCATATAGGATTTGGTATTTACCCGGGCGAACCTCCATGGTCTGTGTATTGTCATTGAAGGATTGGAAAGCTTTCGGTTCCAATTGGATGCTAACCGGTTGTTCGCTGCCAGCCTTCACGTTCACACGTTTGAATGCTTTCATCGCTTTTAGCGGTCCGGCGGGATCGTTCGGGTTCTTGATGTAGATCTGAGCGACCTCGTCACCATCCATCTTGCCTGTATTGGCGATATCGAAGGAGAGGGTAACCGATTCGTTGGAAGCGATCTTATCCTTTGACAACTTAGCGTTCTTATAATCGAATGTTGTATAGCTCAAGCCATAACCGAACGGATAAAGCGGAGTCTGCGTCATGTAACGATAGGTACGGCCTTTCATGCTGTAATCTTGGAAGTCCGGAAGCTGGTCTACGGATTTATAGAACGTGATTGGCAAGCGTCCGGCCGGGTTATAGTCTCCGAATAAAACGTCGGCCACGGCTGTTCCACCTTCTTGTCCGCCATACCAAGCGTTCAAGATAGCGTTTACATGATCGTTCTCCCAATTCAACGCCAATGCGCTACCCGTACATACCACGTATACCACAGGCTTTCCGGTGGCTACCAAGGCTTTGACCATTTCCTTTTGTACGGCCGGGATCTCGATATTCGTGCGGTCGCCTTTTCGGAAACCTTCAGCGTCTACCGGCATTTCCTCACCTTCCAGACGTGGAGAGATACCACCTACGAATACGATGACATCAGCGTCTTTAACCTTGCTGGCCGTAGCTTGGAAATCTACGGGTGTGCGTACGCCTACCGTAAAGTTCAGGTCAGCGCTACCCGTGCGTTGCATATATTCGATCTTTATGGGATATTTCTCACCTTTCTTAGCGTTTAGCGTATAGAGTTTTTCTGCTCCATATTCGTTTTCCCATACTTCGGCGACTTTAGCCGTATCGATATACAGGCGGAATGCGTCGTTTCCGGATAGTTTGAACTCGACCGGACCATCTATCGGAGACTCGAACTCGCCCGTAAAGCGAGCCGTGAAGTTTGTCAAGTTTACGTTCGGGGCGAATTGGGTGTTACCTCCGGTGGTATAATGAAGCTCTTTCGCTAATCCCTTGTAGGCGGGGGTACCCTCGAACTCGGTATTGTTGAAGAATTCGGAGGCGAAGCCTTGTCCCGCCGTGGAAGATACGTGGCTACCTAGGTCTGTCACGACAAAATCGGCGGTATGGTTGCAACCCAGCTCGTAGATAACCTCTGCGTTCGGGACTTTATTGCGGATACCTTCCACGATCGTGACGGTCTTGGTCGGGAAGCCGTTGTAGTTGGCCCATAGCATGGTCGAGTCCGCTGCGTTCGGTCCGACTACGGCGATCTTCTTGATATTCTTGTCCAGAGGAAGCATATTATTCTTGTTCTTCAACAAAACGATACTTTTACGTGCCATATCCAGTGCCTTGGCGATATGCTCCGGGCTCTCGACTACGCTGTAAGGTATCTTAGAATAAGGAACCCGCTCGTCCGGATCGAACATACCTAGCTCGAAGCGACCTTTCAGCAGGCGGCGTAAGGATACGTCCAGATCTTTCTCCGAGATCTTACCGTCGGCCAAGGCTTTGTTTAGCGCACGGTAGCTACCGCCACATTCTAGGTCGGTACCGTTCAATACGGCGTCGGCGGATGCGCTCTCAGCGTCCGGGTGCGTCTCATGGCGAGGCGTATTTTTGTCTTTTCTCCAGAAATCATCGATAGCACCGCAGTCGGAGAGGATGATATTGTCGTATCCCCAGCTATTACGCAAGATATCGATCAATAATTTGTCGCTGCTACAGCAAGGTTTGCCCTCAAAACGGTTATAGGCGCACATTACCTCTTGTACATCGCCTTCCTTAACTAATGCCTCGAAAGCCGGAAGGTAGGTCTCGTACAAGTCGCGAGGGGTAGCTTCAGCGTTGAATTCGTGGCGGTTCCATTCCGGACCGCTGTGTACGGCGTAATGCTTCGCGCAAGCGTGCGTCTTGTAATAATTAGGATCATCGCCTTGCAATCCGCGGGTTACGGCTACGCCCATCTTCTCGGTCAGGTAAGGGTCCTCGCCATAGGTTTCCATACCCCGTCCCCAGCGAGGGTCACGGAAGATATTGATATTTGGGGTCCAGAAAGTAAGGCCTTTGTAACGGTCGTACTCCTTGTCTTTCTGGTATTGGTGGTATTTGGCACGGGCCTCGTCGCTGACCATCGTGAAGGTCTCGTGAACGGCGTTATCGTCGAAGGTAGCCGCCATGGCGATCGCTTGTGGGAATACGGTCGCACGTCCGGCACGAGCCACGCCGTGAAGAGCTTCGTTCCACCAGTCGTAAGTCGGGATTCCCAAACGCTCGATGGCGGGGGTTACGTTCATCATTTGGCCGATTTTCTCCTCCGGTGTCAGTCGGGATAGTAAGTCGTCGATACGTTCTTCCAAGGGAAGATCCGGATTCCGGAAAGGGTAATCTTGTTGTTTTTCACTACAAGAGGCGGTGAGTAGGAGGGTGATCATCGCTACTGTCAGTTGTTTCATTTTCATGTTATTAAATTTTAGATATTGTTTATCTTACATTATTACTTATTGTAAACTATTTTAAGATAGATCGTTATCTTTGATATTGATGGAGCAAAACTACGATTTTAGAAGCATTTTTTCAAACAGGAACACTTAAAATAGGTTACTTTAGTGGTTATTCATTTAAAAGCCCTATTTTTGCCGTAACAGATTAAAACACGAAAGAATGATGAAGAAGTATCTATTTTTGTTACTAATAGGGGCCGCTAGCCTGACGGCCTGCGGAGACGATGACGATCCCGTTGTTCCGGAATTGAATAAGCTAACGAAAGTTTCTTGTTATAAAGACGGAGCTTCAAGCCCGCTTTTTACCGCTGATATCAATTATACGAGCGATGGCAAGATCTCAAATATAAATTTGGGAGTGGATAAGTTATTGTTCATTTATTCGGATGGTAAATTCTCTGTCACAGGCATTCATTCCGGTGAGGTTATAGAGGAATATACGTTAAGCGGAAATGTAATTACAAGTAAGAAGATCTCTCAAGAGAATCCATACGCCAGCAACGAGATCTATGTAAGCGATGAATATTCCTATCGTTATTCAGGCTCGAATTGGGTGTTGACTTCTTGGAATGCCCGTTGGCCGAAAGAGTTTGGGACGGGATACGAGGAGAGAAGTTATCCGGAGTACGAGAAATATACATGGGAGAACGGCAACGTGGTTCTATATGCCCAGTCATTGGATAGCCGGGAGATGAGGTACGAGTATAGCGTGGCGGAGGCTCCTAAGAACTTCCCTCTGCGAGTGATCGGTTCTTTCTCGCCGGTTGGCTTTGAGTCTGTAACACCTCTGAACTTGTTATATGGTATCCAAAACCGGAATCTTCCGATCCGTGCCTACACCTATACGATCCCTAACCAGAGCGAGGTGAAAGCTGAGTACAAATACACCTATACCACCGTGGGAGATTATATAACGGGTATGACTATCGATGAGAATGACGGAGGAACCGCAAGCTCTTATAAGTATACTTTCGAGTATAATTTCGCCGTGAAGTAAGGAGACATGCCTTGTTTGGTTTAATTAACATACACATATGCAGCATTTCCGCCCTAAAACGCATTTCTAATTTTATAGAATTAAAAGGTTGATTAGTTTAATTGATAAACTTAGAAAGGAAGTATTATGAACGGATTCTTTAATTTTAGGAAATTAGTTGTAGGTGTAATGGCGGCTACTTGTTTTATGGGGTTTCAATCTTGCTTGGACGATGATGATGATTATCCTTACAGTAAAGTGTTGCCGAATGCGTTGGTGACGGTTAAGCCGGTCGATGATGGTTCATATTTTCTTCAATTGGATGATAGCACGACCTTGTTGCCTGTCAATATGACCTCTTCTCCCTTCGGGCAGAAGGAGGTGAGAGCGTTGGTGAATTTTGACGAGACGAACGAGTCTAGCGGAATTTACAGCAAGGCCGTAAATATTAATTGGATCGACAGTATCCTTACAAAACCAATCGCTCCGGATTTGGGGGTGACTAGCAACGATTCGATCTATGGCTCCGACCCTGTGGAGATCGTGAACGATTGGGTTACCATCGCCGAGGACGGATATCTGACACTCCGTTTCAGGACGATCTGGGGAGACCGCAATAAGGCTCATTTTGTAAACCTACTGACAGGCAAGGACCCGGAGAATCCTTATGAGGTAGAGTTCCGCCATAACGCTTATGGCGATGTATATGGCGCATATGCGGATGGACTGGTCGCTTTTAAATTGGATAGCCTTCCGGATACGAATGGTAAGACGGTTAAGTTGAAATTAAAATGGAAGTCATTCGATGGCGATAAGTCTGTGGAATTCAATTATTGTTCCCGCAAGTCTACTCCGGCAAAAGCATCTATAGCTGCCGAGAGAAGCGCCTTAAATTTGAAATAGGTCGGTTTGATCGTTTAAATAGATGGGGATTTGGCAGGGAGTGAATCTCCCTTGCTTTTTGAAAGTTCTTTCCTAGTGATAGGGAAGGACTTTTTTTATGGATAGAAACAAAAAAGGACTCTAAGAAGAGTCCTTTTTATTCGTGGGCAGTGATGGATTCGAACCACCGAAGGCGAAAGCCAGCTGAGTTACAGTCAGCCCCATTTGGCCACTCTGGTAACTGCCCATTCCAATATGTTTTATTGAGCCTCTTGTCGGATTCGAACCAACGACCCCGAGATTACAAATCACGTGCTCTGGCCAACTGAGCTAAAGAGGCATCTGTTATTCGTTTGCGGGTGCAAAGGTAGTAATAATATCTTACGATGCAATAGCTGGAGGCATTTTTTTTCAAAAGGGAACGAAAAAAACCGTCCGGGAAAACTCTCGGGCGGCTCTTCTCTACACGTAACTTACATCAAATTAAATCAATATCTCTTACCAACGGTTTCCCAGTCGATAATCCTCCACAATGCGTTCAAATGATCCGCACGGCGGTTCTGGTAATCCAGATAGTAAGAATGCTCCCATACATCGAATCCCATGATCGGAGTCAATCCCTTAACGACCGGGTTACTACCGTTGGGTTCTTTGGTAATTGAAAGTTTGCCGTCTTTATCTTTAGCCAACCATACCCATCCTGAGCCGAACAAGCCTGTACCGGCGGCCACGAACTCTTTCTGGAAGTTCTCGAACGATCCCCACGTAGACTTGATAGCCTCGGCTAGCTTACCCGTAGGTTCGCCACCTCCGTTCGGGGAGAATTGGGTAAAATATAGATTGTGATTCAATACTTGGCCGGCATTGTTGAAAATGGCTCCGTCAGACTCACGAACGATCTGCTCCAGCGGAGCGTTCTCGAATTTCGTGCCCTCAATCAGCTTATTAAGGGTATTTACATAGTTCAATAAATGTTTTCCGTAATGGAAATCAATTGTTTGTTTGCTGATAACTGGTTCTAAACCGTCGTTTGCGTACGGTAACTGGATTAACTCGAATTTCATAACTTCTTCTTTTTTATCTGTTATTTGACTATTTGTGATCATTAATAATAAACTTAAACATAATGTAAGCATTGTCTTCTAGTTTTTTATGTTGATTTACTATATAAACAGAGCCGAGGGGATGAAAGTTCTGGGTTCGGTGATGATTTTTTAGTGAAAATATGTTTGCGGCTAAAGTTTTATAGGGAAAACTATGTGTTATATATCGCAAAAGTTTCTATTTTTGTGCGCTCTTAAGCTTTTATTAATAAGTAAAACATATTTGTAGATGGTAAAGAAAGTTGGGAATTTAATTCCAAACACCTTTTTTATTACAAAAGGAAGTGGCGAATCAGACTTGGAGAAACACGCTGGTTCTTACCACATGGCTCTTTATGACGCCGGTATCTCTGATTTTAATATCATGACGTATTCGTCGGTGATACCCGCTACGGCACATCTGGCAACCATGGATGAACTAGACCTTCCTCCATTTGGTTCGGAAATGAAAACGATCATGGCTGTATCCCATGGATATCAGGATGAGTTCGTGTCTGCTGGTGTGGTTTACGCATGGATGTATAAGGATGAGAACTTTGATGAGAAGGTTGGTGGCCTTGTGTGTGAGGTCAGCGGACGTTACCGCATCGAGGAGCTTGAGTCTCGTCTGATCCGTGTTATTAACGATCTTCATCAGAAGACGTATGGGAAGTATTATCTTGGAGAGCTTAACTTTATCACCGAGGGAATTACGATCGAGAAACGCTATGGAACGGCGTTGGCCGCCCTTTGCTTCGTGGATTTCCTTCAACCGGAGATCGAGGAATAAGTCGTGTTGAGTATTTTTTGTGATATTTATAGAGCCGGTTCCTTTCAAGAGCCGGCTTTTTTGTTAACTTTGAGCAACAAAAAACATATAAATATTGTTTTCGTGATATGAAAAAGATAATTAATCCGTGGGAAGGGCTGGACGGTTATATGTGTTTCGGTTGCGCTCCGAACAATCCGCTGGGGCTGCATATGGAGTTTTTTGAGGATGGTGACGATATCGTGGCGTTCTGGAAGCCGCAAGGTACTTACCAAGGATGGCTACGTACGTTGCACGGAGGTATACAGACTACGCTGATGGATGAGTTGGCCGGCTGGGTGGTCTTGAGGAAGTTGCAGACCTCCGGGGTGACCTCACGCCTCGACGCCAAGTTTATGAAGAGTATCTCTACGGACGAGCCCCAACTGATGATACGGGGACGGATGATAGACCGGAAACGGAACGCCATCTTCATAGAGACCGAGATCTATAACTCGGCGAATGAGTTGTGTACCCGTGCCGAGATGGTTTATTTCATCACCCCGCAAGAACGTGCGATGGAGGAGTTTGGTTTTTGTGGGTGTAAGACTGAGGATGAAATTAGTATAAATAAAAAGAAAAGTTAGGTTATTATGAAGTATGTTGGGGCTCACGTGAGTGCGGTCGGTGGGGTTGAGAATGCCCCCGTTAATGCCCATGAGATCGGTGCGAAGGCTTTTGCCCTTTTCACCCGGAATCAGAGGCAATGGAAGTCGCAGCCGTTGAAGGCGGACAGTATCCATTTATTTAAGGAGCGGTGTGAAGCGTACGGTTACGATCCGGGATGTATCTTGCCGCACGATAGCTATTTGATCAATCTGGGGAACCCGGACGCCGAGGGATTGCAGAAATCCCGTGACGCTTTTCTGGACGAGATGACACGCTGCGAGCAACTGGGACTGAAAATGCTGAATTTCCATCCCGGAAGCCATTTGGGGAAGATGGAGGTGGATACCTGCCTGTCTCGCATCGCCGAGTCGATCAATATCACGTTGGCTCAGACGAGTGGCGTATGTGCCGTGATAGAGAATACGGCGGGGCAAGGCTCGAACTTGGGATATACCTTCGAGCAGATCGCCTATATTATAAATGAGGTAGAGGATAAGAGCCGGGTGGGAGTATGCCTCGATACGGCGCACACGCTTGCCGCCGGTTACGATATAAAGACACCGGAGGGATTTGCCGAGACATTTCGTCATTTCGACGAGGTGGTCGGCTTTTCTTATTTAAGGGGTATGCACTTGAACGATTCTAAAAAGGAGCTGGGATCACGTGTGGACCGGCATGAGAGTATCGGTAAAGGCTTGATGGGCCTTGATACCTTCCGCATGATCATGGTGGACCCCCGTTTCGACAATATGCCCTTAATCCTAGAGACCCCGGACGAGGCGCTTTGGCCGGAGGAGATACAGCTTCTATATAAACAATTAAAATCTTGATTATATGTTCATTTTAATGCCTGTCATTTTTGTCTTAGGAATCCTCGCTATTGCCTTGGAGGATAAGATCAAAATAAATAAAGCGGCCATAGCGTTGTTCATGGCTATCTCTATGTGGATGATATTGATGTTCGATGCCTACAATATTTTCGTCGAACGCTCCAGTACGATCTTTCAAGAGTTCTTGACCCAGAACCCGGAGATGGCCAGCTTGCCCCCGCATGAGCAATTTATTAATTTTATATCGAACCGTGCGATTGTTTATCATTTAGGAAACGTCTCCGAGACGCTTTTCTTCGTGATGTGTTCCATGTTGATCGTGGATATCGTGGATAAGCATGGTGGTTTTAGGGCCGTGACCGGGTATATCCGTACGCCGAATAAACGTAAGCTGTTGTGGTATATAAGTTTCGCTACTTTTTTCTTCTCCGCCTTATTGGATAACTTAGCGGCCGCTATCGTGATCATGGCGGTGTTGCGTAAGCTGGTACCGGATCGTACGGATCGTTTGAAATATGCCTGTATGGTGATTATAGCGGCGAACGCCGGCGGCTCATGGTCGCCGATTGGTGATGTGACGACCATCTTGCTTTGGGTCGGAAAGAATATCTCGGCGATGCACCAGATCTCTCACGTGTTTATCCCCGCTTTGGTTAATATGTTGGTGCCGTTGACGATCGCCCATTTCTGGTTGTTCAAGAAAGGATCTACTTTGCGTGTGTTGAGCGAGGAGGAGCAAGGCGACGAGTACATACCGGAGATACCGAACCGTTCACGCCGGATGATCTTCGTGATCGGTGTGCTTTCCTTGGCGTTGGTGCCTGTCTTCCAGATGGTGACGAACTTGCCGCCGTTCTTGGGCGTCTTGCTGGGATTGGTAATCCTCTGGTTCTATACGGATTTGATGTATAGTAAGCTGCACATGCATGAGTCCCAGAAACTCCGTATTTCCCAATTGTTGCCGAATATCGATTTGGCTACGATCTTCTTTTTCTTGGGTATCTTGATGGCCGTGGGAGCGCTGGAGACCTCCGGGCAGTTGGGTATCATGTCCGCTTTCTTGGATAAGCATGTACATGAGCCGTATCTGATCAGCTTCGTGATCGGTGCCTTGTCCTCCTGCGTGGATAACGTAGCCTTGGTAGCTGCTACGATGGGTATGTACCCGATCGTGGAGCAGGTGGCCGACTTATCGCCTTACGCACAGTTCTTTGTATCGGACGGTGGTTTCTGGACCTTCTTGGCTTATTGTGCCGTGACGGGGGGTAGCATCTTGATCATTGGTTCGGCCACGGGCGTTACGGTAATGGGATTGGAGAAGATCGATTTTATGTATTATACGAAACGGTTCTCTATCTTGGCGTTGATCGGCTATTGTTGCGGCGCCGGTGTATATATGCTTTTATTTGCTTAAAACTTTATTTATATGAAGAAGAGTTGGATTTTATTAACCGCTTGCGCCGCCCTGTTATCTGGGGTGGAGGCTATCGCCTGTACCGGTTTGCTGGTGGGCAAGAAGGCTTCGACAGACGGTTCGGTAATGATTAGTTATGCGGCGGACTCGCATTCCCTGTATGGGGAGATGTATCGTTGGCCCGCCGCTACATGGCCGAAGGGCGCCATGTTGGAAGTGAAGGAATGGGATACGGGAAAACCGCTGGGCAAGATCGCCCAAGTGGAGAATACCTATTCCGTAGTGGGTAACATGAACGAGCATCAGGTGGCTATCACGGAGAGTACGTTCGGCGGACGCCATGAATTGGTGGATACGACGGGTATCATGGATTACGGTAGCTTGATCTACATCGCTTTGCAACGTTCCAAGTCGGCCCGTGAGGCGATCAAGGTCATGACGGACTTAGTAAAGGAATATGGCTATTACAGCAGTGGCGAGACGTTCTCTATCGCCGATAAGAACGAGGCTTGGGTGATGGAGATGATCGGTAAGGGACCGGGTAACAAAGGTGCCGTTTGGGTAGCGATCCGCATCCCGGACGATTGTATCTCGGCGCATGCCAACCAGTCCCGTATCCAGCAGATACCGTTTGACGATAAGGAGAATTGCATATACTCGCCGGATGTGGTTTCTTTCGCCCGTGAGAAAGGATATTTCAAGGGAAAGGACGCTGATTTCAGTTTCGCCAAGGCTTATTGCCCGTATGATTTCAGCGCCTTGCGTGGATGCGAGGCTCGTGTATGGTCTTTCTTCCGTAAATATGATACCACGATGGATCAGTATACGGATTTTATCAAGGGTGATCCTTCCAAGGAGCCGATGCCTTTGTATGTGAAGCCGAATCGTAAGCTTTCCGTTCAAGACGTACAGAATGGCATGCGCGACCATTACGAGGGAACGGATCTGGATATGACGAAAGATGCCGGTGCCGGCTCGTATAAGGTTCCTTACCGCTGGCGGCCGATGACGTTCGAGGTAGACGGGCAGGAATATACGAATGAACGTGCCATAGCGACGCAACAAACGGGCTTTGTGATTGTTCCACAAATGCGTAACTGGTTGCCGGACGCTATCGGTGGTATCTTGTGGTTTGCCGTGGACGACGCTGATATGGCGGTCTTCACTCCTGTATATGCGTCGGTAACGGATGTTCCGGAGTGCTATCGGGTGGGAAACGGCGATTTGCTGAACTTCTCTTGGACTTCCGCTTTCTGGATTCATAACTGGGTGGCTAATATGGCTTACCACAAATATAGCTTCATGATTCAGGATATCCGTAAGGTACAGCAGGAGTTGGAGAATGGTTATCAAGAGACCGTACCGGCTATCGATAAGGCGGCTCAGGAGTTGTATGCCAAGGACCCGGCGGAGACTGTCAAGTTCTTGACGTGGTATAGCACGACTAATTCAGACTCCGCTACCGCCCGCTGGAAGCAATTGGGTGAGTATTTGCTGGTAAAATACATCGATGGAAACGTGAAGAAAGAGGTGAACGGACAGTTCAAGCGTAATCCGTACGGCCAGCCCGCATCTCCCGATTTTCCCGGATATGACGAGGACTATTACCGTAGCATCGTGAAGAGTGCCGGCGATCGACTGAAAGTAAAATAAATACCAATAATAATCTAATGTTGAACTAAACGAAAGAAAGCGTATGAAAAAGTTTGTAATGATGCTGATGTTAGCAGTCTTTAGTCTGGGAGCTTATGCGCAGACGCAGCAAGGACAATCTGCCGTGGGATTTAACATCGGTTATGGATTCGATTCGAAGAATGCCACGTTAGGAGTTGATTACCGCTATTGTATCACGGATGCGGTACGTTTGAGCCCGTCTCTTACTTATTTCGTAAAGAATGACAATCACAGCACTTGGGCGATCGACTTGAATGCTCATTATGTAGTGAAGTTAAGTGAGATGTTCGGTTTTTATCCATTAGCGGGGCTTAGTCTGTCCTTTTGGAATTGGGATGCGGGCCATGGCCTTTCTCATAACGAGACTCGTCTGGGAGCCAATATCGGTTTAGGCGGTGAGGTTTATGCTACCGACAATCTTTCGATAGGATTGGAGGTGAAGTATAATATCATCAAGGATTTCGATCAGGCCATGCTGGGCGTTCGCGTAGGATATAGTTTCTGATCCCAATATAGTCACAGCCCCACGGCAGTACTGCCGTGGGGTTACACCAGTACTGCTTCCGGCTCTCGCCGATACTGGTGTAGCCCATTGCCGGTACAGGCGTTTCCTTTATTCCTTCATTCCTTCACCGGCTCCTACACACACACACGCACGTATACGCATACGCGTATTATTAATGTACGCATACATGTGTGTGGGTGTGTGTAAAGGGGTAGGTGAAGGAATGAAGGAAATAATCATTTCCTTTTTCTCGATTGCTTACCATCTCAAATAATCCTCGAACGTGACTTTCTCGAAATTGGGGATTACCTCATATACTTTATCTCTTAAAGATTCCGCCGGATTCGTCGTACTTAACCCGATGACACGCATCCCTGCGTCCTTCCCGGACTGTATGCCGTTGAAAGAATCCTCGAATACGATACAATCCTCGGGAGATACGTTCAAGTCTTTCGCCGCCAATAGATAACACATCGGATCGGGCTTACCTTGCGTGATGCGGTCGGCGGTCACTAGGGTATCGAATAGATTGTCCAGATGTAGAAGCCCGAAAGCCCGTTTCACCTTCGCGTTATCCGAGCTGGTAACCAAGCCTATCTGTACGCCGTGCTCCTTCAGCATACGGATGAACTCGATGGAGCCGGGCATGGGAGGCAAGGGCATCGTCTTCTCATACTCTGTAGATTCTTTGGTCACCATTTGGCGGAACTCCTCCGTATATCCGGAAAAATACTTCTCCAGAATATACGGTAGGGTCGTACCCTTTATAATATCAGCGAAATTATCGATACCTAAGCCATAACGTTTAGCGGCATCGTTCCAGAATAAATCGTAAATAGGTTCCGTATCTACTACTACGCCGTCAAAATCGAACAAGGCGGTCTTTAGCTGTTTCATATAAATAATCATTTAATATTTATATCGCGAAGATACGTCTATTTTTTATGAAATCAATTATCTTTGTGGACGCACACATAGCTTGATTATATATATATTAAAAATAAATAAGACATGAAGACACTAGTAATTTGTACCGCCATGAGCGCTATGATCCTTTGCGCCTGCGGTGGAAAAAACACGCAAAGCACGGAAGAGACAGCTAAGGTAGTACCGATGGCCGTAATTACACCGGCGATCAATCAATTGACCGACCAAGAGAAAGCCGAGGGTTGGGCGCTCCTTTTTGATGGTAAGACAACGAAAGGCTGGCGTGGAGCGCACAAAGACGCTTTCCCGGATCACGGATGGATGGTGAAAGATGGCGAATTGATCGTGCAGAAATCCGACGGTAGCGAGTCTACGAACGGAGGCGATATCGTTACGGAGGGTGAATATTCCGCTTTTGAGTTCAGCGTGGATTTTAAGATCACCGAAGGGGCCAACAGCGGTATTAAATACTTCGTGACCGAGCAAGAGAAGCAAAAAGGCTCCGCTTACGGCTTGGAGTTTCAGCTATTGGATGACGCTAAGCACCCGGATGCCAAGCTTTACACGACTTTCCCCGGTAGTCGTACCCTTGGAAGCTTGTATGATCTGAAGAAAAGCGAGAACATCCATTTCAACGGCGTAGGAGAGTGGAATACGGCCGTGGTGAAGGTATTCCCGAACAACCACGTAGAGCACTGGCTGAATGGTGTGAAGGTATTGGAGTACGAGCGTGGCAGCAAGGAGTTCCGTGATTTGGTGAAGGGCAGTAAATACGCTGATCCATCTTATAATGCGGGTGGTGCTTTCGGCGAGGCTCCGAAAGGACACATCCTTTTGCAGGATCATGGGGATGAGGTAGCGTTCCGCAATATCAAGGTGAAGGAGTTGAAATGATCGCCTCGTGACTAATTTTTCGTAACAAAAGGGTGCCGATTTAAAAAAAGTTGTTACTTTGCGGCGGATTTAGACTACTAACTTTAAAAGATAACAGACAAATACCATGATTTGGAACGAAACTATTGAATGTATGGACCGTGAGGAAATGCGGAAACTACAGAGCCTACGGTTGAAAAGAGTTGTTGAACATGCTTACCATAACTCCCCGTTTTATCGCAAGAAAATGCAGGAGATGGGCATTGCTCCCGACGATATACAGACAATAGATGATATAACGAAATTACCGTTCACGGTAAAACAAGACTTGCGTGATAACTATCCTTTCGGCTTGATGGCCGTGCCGATGTCCGAGATCGTCCGTCTGCATGCCTCTTCCGGTACGACAGGTAAGCCTATCGTCGTGGGATATACCCGTAAGGACTTGGGTATTTGGGCCGAGGTGGTGGCTCGTTGCCTGACCGCCTATGGTTTGACAAAGAACGATTCCGTGCAAGTATCCTATGGTTACGGAATGTTTACCGGAGGCTTGGGTGCCCATGCCGGAGTGGAGAATATCGGTGGTACGGTGATCCCGATGAGTAGCGGTAATACCCAGAAACAAATCCAGTTGATGCACGACTTCGGGGCGAAGGGTTTGGCTTGTACGCCTTCTTACGCTTTGTATCTGGCGGAGACTATCCACCAGTCCGGTATTCCCTTGGAGGAATTCCAGCTACGTGTCGGAGCGTTCGGTGCCGAGCCTTGGACGGAGAATATGCGTAAGGAATTAGAGACGAAACTAAATATCAAAGCTTACGATATCTATGGCTTGACGGAAATCTGCGGGCCGGGCGTCGGTGGCGAGTGTGAGTGCCAGAACGGTACCCACCTGTGGGAAGACCATTTCTTCCCGGAGATCGTGGACCCGAATACCTTACAACCGGTGGAACCGGGACAAGTAGGAGAGTTGGTCTTCACCACGCTTACGAAGGAGGGTATGCCGATGCTTCGTTACCGTACACGTGATTTGACCTCGCTGACTTACGAGAAGTGCGCCTGTGGACGTACGGCAGTTCGTATGGGACGTATTTTAGGTAGAAGTGACGATATGTTGATTATTCGTGGCGTAAATGTTTTCCCGTCTCAGGTAGAATCCGTAATTTTGGAGCTGCCGGAGTTCGAGGCGCATTACCTGATCGTGGTGGATCGTATGAACAATACCGATACCTTCCAGATACAGGTGGAGGTTCGCCAAGAATACTACTCGGATGAGATGAACAAGATGATCGCCTTGAAAAAGAAGATCGCCGCCCGCATGCAGAGCGTGATCGGTTTGCAACCGGACATCAAGATCGTGGAGCCGCGTAGTATCGAACGTAGTATGGGTAAGGCAAAACACGTGATCGATAAACGTAAGTTAGTATAACCTCTAAAAGATTAAGTACTATGTTAATAAAACAATTATCAATCTTTCTGGAAAACAAGAAAGGCCGTTTTACGGAAGTCGCCAAGATATTAGGGGAGGCAGGGGTCAATATGTCCGCTTTCACGGTAGCCGAGAATTCCGATTTCGGTATCCTTCGCCTAATCGTATCCGATACGGAGAAAGCGATATCCGTGCTTCGTGAAAAGTTATACGCTGTAAGCGTGGCCGACGTGGTATGCTTGCATTGTCCCAACCAGCCGGGAGCCTTGGCAAAGGCGATGGATATCATTACCTCGGCCGGGATCTTCATTGAATATATGTACGCTTTTTCTCAAGGCGACGCTGCTAACGTGATCATCCGTCCGGACGATGTCAATAAGTGCGCGGAGGTTTTGAAAGCGAATAAATTGGAATTGATCGCTGCTAGCGATTTATATAAGTTGTAAATATTAACGTTTTGGGTTTCATTTATTCGCCTAAAAGCACTAATTTTGCACGCTAAAAGTATGTGAATGAAAAAGGTTGTATTTTTACTGATGATGATGACAGTACTATTATCCTCTTGTGGAGAGTATAATAAGATACTGAAGAGCACGGATTACGAATTGAAATATTCGTACGCGAAGAAATACTTCAACGCGAAGCAATACTCGAAATCCGCTACTCTGCTGGATGAACTGGTTACAATCTTTAAAGGAACAGCTTATGCCGAGGAGTCCTTGTACTTGTTGGCGCAAAGCTATTACGGTCAGAAAGATTATCAGACGGCTTCGCAATACTTCGAGACCTATTATACGACCTATCCGAAAGGGGAGTTTACGGAATTATCCCGTTTCTATTCCGGTTATGGTTTGTATCTGGACTCTCCGGATCCCCGGTTAGACCAGTCGCAGACGTATAAGGCGATCGAGCAGTTGCAACTTTATTTGGAGTATTATCCGCAAAGTGAACGGGCCGAGGAAGCGCAGAACATCATGTTCGAGCTTCAGGAGAAGTTGGCTTACAAGGAATTGATGGCCACCCGCTTGTATTTCAATCTAGGTACCTATATGGGGAATAACTTCCAGTCTTGCGTGATCACGGCGCAGAACGCCTTGAAGAATTACCCGTATTCCAAGTATCGTGAGGAATTCATGTTCCTTATCATCCGTGCGAAGTACGAGTTGGCGCTAGTATCCGTAGAGGAGAAGTTGCAGGGCCGTTACCGGGATGTGGTTGACGAGTATTACAACTACATGAACGAGTATCCGGAAGGTAACTACGTAAAGCAGGTAACGAAGTTCTACGACTATGCCAGCAAGCGAATTACAGATGCATATTAAGCGAATTTAATCAATAAAACGAAAATGGATTACAGAAAATCAAACGCTCCTACCAATACGGTAACCCGTGACATGATGAAGTTAAGTGAAGAAACGGGTAACGTATATGAGACAGTCGCTATCATTTCAAAACGGGCGAATCAGATTAGTGTTGAGATGAAACAAGATCTGGAAAAGAAACTTCAAGAGTTCGCTTCTTACAATGACAACTTGGAGGAAGTCTTTGAAAACCGTGAGCAGATCGAGATTTCACGCTACTATGAGAAACTTCCGAAATCAACGTTGATCGCCGCTCAAGAGTATGAGGATGGCAAGGTTTATTACAAGAATCCTGCTAAAGAGAAGAATAACTTCTAAGAAGAAATATTTTTGAACATCGGAAAGGCTGACCCTCAAATGAGTCGGCCTTTCCATTTAAAACGAACTAATTACCATGTTACAAAGAATACAAACTGTTTACCTGCTAATTATCGTGGTGCTTACGGTCGCTACCTTATTCTTGCCGTTGGCCGTGTTGCAACAAGGAGACGCTCTCTTCTCGTTCGATGCTAGCGGGTTGAGCACGATGATCGGTGAGCCGGAATTACTATACCCGGCGTGGGGCTTATTTGCCTTGACTGCTATCATCGCTATCATTGCCTTGGTGACGATCTTCTTATATAAGAAAAGAATCCTGCAAATCCGTCTTTGCGTGTTCAACGCATTGCTGATATTGGGCTTTTATGGTTTCTTCGCCTTCTTGATCTATTCCTTGAAGGGGGATATGGAAGGTGCCAGCGTAAGTGTTAAGATCGCTCTTTCCTTCCCGTTGGTCAATCTGATCTTGGATTATCTGGCGATCCGTAATATCGGGGCCGATGAGGCGCTGGTACGTTCTTTGGATCGTTTGCGTTAAGGCTTTCCAGATAAATCATTGGGTATAAGATATTAGGTAAGGGACTCTTTTTGTCAAGGGCCCCTTATTTTATGTCCGGAAAAGTATAATACATAAGACAATATTATTTTGTATATGAAACAATATTGTTTTTCGGTGAAATATATCTACTTTCGTAGAATACAAATATCCGTTACCAATCATGAAGAAGACTCAGCTTATCCCCATCGCTTTATTGTCGGTATCGGCGGTAGCGAACGCCCAGAATACCAGTTGTCCCCCGAATATTATCCTGTTCTTGGTGGATGATATGGGATGGGAGGATACGTCCTTGCCTTTCTGGACTCAAAAGACGCATTATAATGAGGTATATGAGACCCCGAACATGGAACGATTGGCGAAAGGGGGTATGATGTTTACCCAAGCCTACGCTAGTAGTATCAGCTCGCCTACCCGTTGCAGCTTGATCACGGGGACGAACGCCGCCCGTCACCGGGTTACGAACTGGACACTTTTTAAGGATAAGACGACCGACCGGGAGAGTGATGTGCTTACCCTGCCGGATTGGAATTATAACGGCGTGGCCCAAGTGGGCGGGACGAATAATACGTTTGTGGGTACTTCATTCGTGCAGATATTGAAGAATAACGGATATCACACGATCCATTGCGGCAAGGCGCATTTCGGGGCGATCGATACCCCGGGGGAGGACCCGCATCATTGGGGATTCGAGGTCAATATAGCCGGGCATGCCGCCGGAGGTCTCGCCAGTTACCTCGGCGAGAATAATTACGGGCATACCAAGGATGGTAAACCTTACGCTTCGAACGCTATCCCCGGATTGGAAAAGTATTGGGGAAGCGGCACCTTCGCTACGGAGGCCTTGACGCAGGAGGCGATCAAGGCGTTGGACAAGGCTAAGAAATATAACCAGCCGTTCTACCTATATATGTCACATTATGCGATCCATATCCCGATTGATAAGGACAAGCGTTTCTACCAGAAATATATCGATAAGGGGTTAACGGCTAAAGAGGCGGCTTACGCTGCCTTGATAGAGGGAATGGATAAGAGTCTGGGCGATTTGATGGACTGGTTGGAGAAGAATGGCGAGGCGGATAACACGATCGTGATCTTCATGAGCGATAACGGCGGTCTTTCCAGCGAGCCCGGATGGCGTGACGGAGAGATCCATACGCAAAACTATCCCTTGAACAGTGGTAAAGGCTCCGCCTATGAGGGAGGAGTCCGTGAGCCTATGATCGTGCGTTGGCCGGGGGTGGTGAAGCCGGGAAGCAAATGTGATAAATACTTGATTATAGAGGATTTCTATCCAACTATCTTGGAGATGGCAGGCATAAGGGGGTATAAGACCGTACAGCCGATAGATGGCGTCAGTTTCATGCCTTTATTAAAAGGTACGGGAGATCCTTCCGTGGGACGTAGCTTATTCTGGAACTGCCCGAATATATGGGGTAATGACGGGCCGGGAATCGGTCCGACTTGCTCGGTCCGTAATGGAGACTGGAAACTGATCTATTATTACGAGACGGGGAAGAAGGAATTGTTTAATATCACGGAGGATATAGGGGAACATAATGACGTGGCAAGGCAGCATCCCGATATCGTAAAGCGTCTGTCCGGGGAATTGGGTACGTATTTACGGAAAGTGGACGGGCAACGTCCGTCGTTTAAGGCGACAGGTAAACCGGTTCCTTGGCCGGATGAGATATAATAATTAAAAAAAGAAAGAGCATATGGAGTTTTACAAAGCGGAAGAGAATCGCTATGCGGATATGATATATCGGCGGTGCGGACGGAGCGGTATCTTATTGCCGGCCGTTTCCTTGGGATTGTGGCACAACTTTGGTAGTGTGGACGTGTTCGGTAATTTTATCCAGATCGCTCACGCCGCATTCGATCATGGCGTGACTCATTTCGACTTGGCGAATAATTATGGCCCGGCCTACGGATCGGCGGAGGAGAATTTTGGCCGGATATTGAAGAAGGGCTTGGGCGCTTATCGGGATGAGATGATTATCTCTACGAAGGCGGGCTACGATATGTGGCCGGGACCGTATGGGAACTGGGGAAGCCGTAAATATTTAATGGCTAGCTTGGATCAGAGCTTGAAACGGATGGGACTGGAATACGTGGATATCTTTTACTCCCATCGTCCGGACCCGGAGACTCCGATCGAGGAGACGATGGGGGCCTTGGCCGATATTGTCCGGCAAGGAAAGGCTTTGTATGTAGGTATCTCCAACTATGACGCGGACCAGACCCGTAAGGCCTTGGCCGTACTGAAAGAACATAAGGTGCCTTGCTTGATTCACCAAGCCCGCTATTCGATGTTCGATCGTTGGACGGAACCGGATTTATTGCCTGTATTGAAGGAAGAGGGTGTGGGTATGATAGCGTTCTCGCCGTTGGCGCAAGGCTTGCTTACGGATAAGTATTTGCGTGGAATTCCGGAGAATTCCCGTGCGGCGAAATCGACCGGTCATTTGCAGACCTCTCAAGTTACCCCGGAGGCCGTGGAAAAGGCCCGTAAGCTAAACGAGGTAGCCGCCCGCCGTGGACAGACCTTGGCGGAGATGGCGCTCGCTTGGTTATTAAAGGACGAACGGGTAACTAGCGTATTAATTGGCGCTAGCTCTGTCGCCCAATTGATGGATAACCTGAAAGCGTTAGATAATATCTCTTTCTCCGGGGAAGAATTGCAGGAGATAGAGAACATCTTAATATAACGTGAATCGTATCCGATTGTAGAGACGGGGCGTGCCCCGTCTCTACAGCCTGTACAAATTTTTGAATAAATGAAACCGTTCTTATATCAAGTAGCGTCTCTTTTTTACGAGAAATGGGGAGCGGAGGTCAGTCGTCTGGCCTTTGTTTTCCCAAACCGGCGTACGGGACTTTTCTTCCAGAAATATCTCTCGGAGGTAGCCGATATTCCCCTTTTCTCTCCGACAATCCTTACGATCAACGATCTCTTTATCCAGTTGAGCGGAAAACAATCCGCCGACCGGATCAGTATGCTTTTTACCCTGTACGACATCTACATCCGCCAAAGCGGTTCCACCGAGACTTTCGATGAATTCCTGTATTGGGGCGAGATGTTGCTCAACGACTTCGACGATATCGATAAATACATGGCAAATGCCCGCATGCTATTCAGTAACGTGACGGACCTACGGGAGATAGAGAATGATTTCGATTTCTTAAGTGATGAGCAGATCGCCGCTATCCGTAGTTTCTGGTCCAGTTTTTATCCCCGGGGCGATACGCCGAACCAGCAACAGTTCTTGGCGGTCTGGCAAGTGCTATACGATCTCTATGAGGAATTCCGTGCGACCTTGGCCGCCGAGGGAAAAGGCTACGAGGGCATGATCTTCCGGGAGGTCGTGGAAAGCATGGAACGGGGCGAGTCTCCGGATTTACCTTACGAGCAAATTGTCTTTGTCGGTTTGAACGCCTTGTCCGTATCGGAAGAACGTTTCTTAGCCCAGTTGCAGAAGCGGAAGATAGCGGATTTCTATTGGGATTATGTATCCGATAAGGTAACCGATCCGGATAATAAGGCCTCTTATTTCGTCTCCCGTAACCGGAAGAGCTTCCCTTCCTCGATGAAATTACCCCCCGAGGAGAAGGTAAAGACCGAGATCGAGGTGATCGGCATCCCTTCCGGTATCGGGCAGGCCAAGCACGTCTACACCCTGTTGAGCGATTGGTGCAAGGAAGCGGAGATGAGTTCGGAAGAAGCCCTGCGTACGGCGGTGATCTTGCCCGATGAACATCTGCTGATCCCGGTGCTGAACGCCATACCGGAGCAAATCCGGCGTATCAACGTCACGATGGGTTATCCCTTGGCGGGAACCCCGGTCGCCTCGTTGATCGAGTATATCTTGGCGTTGCAGAAGAACGTACGCTACATAGACCGGAATCCGTTGTTCTATTTCCGCGACGTGCTGCCGGTATTGAACCATCGCTACATCCTCTCCACCTCACCGGAGATTATTTCCTCCTTGGTGAAAGAGATCACGGAGAACAACAAGATCTATATCTCGCATACGGAGTTAGGGAAAACGCCTTTGCTAGAAATCCTGTTCACGCCGGTGACCGGGGTGGAGGCCTTCTCGGACTATCTGATCAAGGTGTTGGAAGAGCTGAACAAGGTTATGTCCGCCCTTTCCGATGAGGAAGAGGAGGACGCACCCCAGCGGACGAACGATTTGGAGCAAGAGTTCATCTTCCATTATTTCACCACGGTAAACCGCATGAAAGAGGTAATGAAAGACGCTCGTATAGAGATGAAAATAGATACCTTCTTCCGCCTATTGAAGCGGGTGACTGATACGATCACGATCCCCTTCCACGGCGAGCCGCTTTCCGGCCTCCAGATTATGGGTGTGCTCGAGACCCGTGCCTTGGATTTCGACCGTCTGATTATCTTATCCATGAACGAGGGTATTTTCCCGCAGCGGAAAGCGGCGAACTCCTTTATCCCTTATAACCTACGCAGGGGTTTCGGGTTGCCTACCTACGAGCATCAAGATAGCGTATGGGCCTACCATTTCTATCGTTTGATAGAGCGTGCCAGCCACGTGAGCCTTTTATACGATACCCGCAGCAACGGATTGCAGACGGGAGAGGTAAGTCGCTTTGTTCACCAGCTGCATTATCATTACGAGGTGCCGATGCGAGATAAATTGGTGGTCTATAACGTATCTTCCTCCAAGACCCCGCCATTGGCCGTGCCGAAAAGGGAGGATATCATGCGCCGTTTAGACGCTTACCGGAAAGGGGGGAGCAAGGCGATCTCGGCGAGCGCTATCAATACGTATCTGGATTGCCCGTTGAAATTCTATTTTTCCGTTGTGGAAGGCATTCGAGAGGAAGAGGAGGTGAGCGAGACGATCGAGAGCGATGTATTCGGAAGTATCTTACATAAAGTGATGGAGGAGCTTTACAAGCCGTTCCAAGGGAAGATGGTTACTGTGGATTTGCTGAAAGCGATCCGTAAGGATACGGCCTTGCTTACCGGAGCTATCGCCCGGGCTTTCGCCAGCGAGTTTTTCAAGACAGAGGTGGTTCGCTCCCTTACCGGACAAAACTACCTGATCGGCGAGATGATCCGCAAATACGTGGAGAAAATCTTGGAGCGTGACGGCAAGCTGACCCCTTTCGTTTACATCGAGTCCGAGCGTAAGATAAACGGTCTGATCAGCCTTTCCGACTATTCCGAGATCCGGTTGAAAGGCTTTATCGACCGTGTGGACGAGGTTCGCGACGCTATCCGTATCATCGATTACAAGAGCGGTAGCGGAACTACGACTTTCAGTAGTATCGAGAGCCTATTCAACAAGGAGGAGAAAGATCGTGCGAAAGCCGTGATGCAGGTATTCATGTATTGCTGGATGTACGCCCATCTCACCGAGAACAAAGGAAAGACGATACAACCGGGCATTTATTACGTCCGTTCCCTTTTCGCCGATCCGTTCGACCCATCGGTCTACCACCGTATCGAACGGGGGAAGTCGGAGAAGGTAGAGGATTTCTCCGGTTATGCCCAAGCGTTCGAGGAGGGGCTGCGGGGCTGCTTGGACGAGATCTTCAATCCGGAAATTCCCTTTACGCAAACCCCTACGGGGAAGGCTTGTTCTTATTGTCCATTTAAGGGTATTTGCGGTAAGTAGCATTTGTCCCGGTACTTCAGGGAGAGTACCGGAGTACTCCTTGCGAAGTACTGTGGTATTTCTTCGGAGAGTACTGGAGTACTCCTTACAAAGTACTGCAGTACCTCTTAGGCAGTACTACAGTACTTCTTGGGAAGTACTGAGGCGAGGCTTACTGATGAGGAAGCAATTCCACTATCTTTTCCAAAAAGATCTGATCAGTCTCATCGAAACTATCCGGTTGATCACTGTCTATATCAAGGACAGCGATTACCTTATCCGCCCATATCACGGGAACTACGATCTCAGAGCGTGACGCCGAGCTACAAGCGATATGTCCCGGGAAAGCGTCTACATCCGGTACGATGATCGTACGGGTCTCCTTCCAAGCCGTGCCGCATACCCCTTTTCCGTATTTGATTCGTGTACAGGCGATAGGGCCTTGAAAAGGCGCTAATACCAACTGATTGTCTATGACCCGGTAGAAACCCACCCAAAAGAAACCGAAAGTTTGCTTGAGTGCTGCGGCGACGTTCGCCATGTTAGCGATTAGGTCGGTCTCGTTACCTACCAATGAGGCGATTTGCGGGAGCAACGTCTCATACATTTCCTGTTTATCACCATTTTTAATCCGTAGTTCCTCTGCCATATTTAAACTATTATAAGGTCGCGAATATACGAAACTTGTTTACATATGAATGATTTTTGCAGAAATAACTAAGCGAAATTATATGTCAGTGTCAGTGACTTTAAAAAGTTATTTTTACGAAGTACTAATCCCTTCGTCGCAGAAGAACACTTCAAGTCCCATAGAAGATATACTTCATCACGTAAGTATATCTTTTATGAAAAAGCTTGCGCTTTACAAATGTTTCAATCCACGCACCCACACGGGGTGCGACGAGATGGACAGGGCACAACGACCTCAAGGCCATGTTTCAATCCACGCACCCACACGGGGTGCGACTTGAGCCTATATCAGCTTAAAAAGGTACTGGAGGTTTCAATCCACGCACCCACACGGGGTGCGACAATAAATAACATTAAAAACTAATATCATGGCAAGTTTCAATCCACGCACCCACACGGGGTGCGACCTATCAAGGCAAGGAATATACCCCGAAGACATTGGTTTCAATCCACGCACCCACACGGGGTGCGACACTGTGCAAAGTTACATATTATAAGTCAATAAATTAGACCTATTAATATGCGAATTCTCATTTTTATTTCAGCTTAATGGCTGCAATCGCCTTAAAGACGGGTTAATCTGCTAATTATTAAGGGGTGCGAAAATACTACTTTTTTCGTAATACTCTACATTCGCATAAATTATATGATAAGAGCATTATTAACTTTGTAAGCAGTTTCAACACCTATCACTTTTACCCTTTTATTCTCGTTTTTATTGAGAATATAAAATCTAACGCTATCAAGAGACATATCAATAATACGCTTGATTCGTTCAATCAAGAGACAATATTGTGCTTCTGTCACCTCACACTCAAAGACAGAATTCTGTACCCTTTGGCCATAATCTATGCAAGCCTTAGCCACATGTCGTAGGCGGCGAGCTCCTTCTTTGCTCGTAGTATCCACATCATAAGTCACAAGAATATGCATAATCGTAAATCATTTTATTAGAAATACCGGATAATTATCAATATCTTGCCTGATATATCTTGCCATCAACATGGCCTGTACATAAGGCAGAAGCCCTATCTCTATTTTTTCATTAAGATAAGGATGGATTATCACCTCCCTTTTCCTTGCCTGCCATGCGGAAATAAATGTCTTTTTCCCTTTATCCGTCATAACAACCCCATTATCACCTTGAAACAAAAAATCCTTGGATGTTATCTGTCTTTTATTAATCAACGACAAGACAAAACGATCACCAAGATAGGCTCGCAATTCTTCCATCATATCCAATGCTAAGGATGTACGTCCCGGACGAAGTGTATGGAGAAATCCTACGTATGGATCAAGGCCAACTGTTTCGAGTGCGGCAGATGTATCATTAGCAATCAAAGTATAAGCAAAAGACAACATGGCATTCACTGCATCTTTAGGAGGACGGCGATTCCGGCCATGAAACGGGAAATCAGCCTTCTGATTAAGTATCAAAACAGGCAACACTTCAAAATAGGCATTTGAAGCCATGCCTTCATACCCTATTAGGGTCGTCTTATCTTGGGTCGCCAAAGCTTCACGCTTGGCATGTTCCAACACTTGTACCGCCCGATTAATGTTTTCATTCTCTCCATAATCACGAATATATCTCTTTAATATATTACGATAGTTTTGAATCTTACCACCAATCATCAGTCGTGCCACATGTAATGACCAGGATTCATCATCCGACAATTGATATTGTCTCTTGCGTAACAGTACATTCCCTTTCGTTGCGCTCTGTACCCTGCTGATAAATCTGCCATGAGGAGATAGGAATGTAAGTGATATGCTATTGTCACTACACAATTTCATCACGCCCGGACTTGCGCCCATATATCCGAACGTCACAATGCCTTCTATGTTTATCGCAGGAATACGGAACACTTCCTCTTGCTTGACTGATACTACGACATTCTGCCCATCCTTACTCAGATAGGCTTCAGGTGTCGTCACATACAAAGTATTCAACAATTTTCTCATGTATATAAGTGTTTATTGAGGTAAGTATCTACCGTGGTACAATTCTTGGCTATCGTCGGCATACAGATTTCTTTCAATGAGCATTTGTCGCAATGTCGTTCATATTTTGCTTTTGGGATAACAGCCTTACTGAATATTTCATGCATATCCCTGGCGCATTGTCTGACGATATTGCGCAACTCATCTGTTATAGCCACCTCTATCCGATGACGAAGTTCTCCATAAAAGAACACACCGTAGGGTATATGGATTGCGTACATTTCTTCAAGACACATCGTTTGTGCCGCCAACTGCACTTCATCCACTTCATCCTTTTTGGGTCTGCCATGCTTATACTCCACAGCCACCGGTCGCCAACGTCCTGGATATTTAGGATGCAAGATCGTATCTTCCAAAGATGGAGAAGGTAGCAACTCTATGGCATCGGAAATGCCATAGAGCCCCAACTCACGCGAAGCGATATTCACTGCACGCAATGTTATTTGATCTCCACATTTCTGTCTATAGAACGGGTCATCCACATGTTTATGCAGAATCTGTCCCTCTATGGTGAGACGGTTATCATCCCATTGCTGCTCAATGTGAATCAAAGCCCATTGCCGGGGACAGAACCTGAAGTGCTGAATCCCCGACAACATGAGCATATCGTCTTCGCTATACATTGTCTTTTGTTTTATATCAGTTCCTCTACAGTAACATTTGATGGGACATGTTCCTTGTCTATCGTGACATGGTAATCACCGAATGAACGTGGTGCTCCATCGCACACCTTCTCTACCTTAACCAAGTCAAATAGTTTGTTGGCAGGGGCATTACCCAATACAGAATCATGTTTGAAAACAATCAATTTCTGTGCACTCATCAATCCGCGTGCAGCCGAACGATCCATATCGAACATGTTCTTCAGGGCTTCCCAGAACAGCGCAAGGTCTTCTTCTGAAAAGCCTGTTTGTTGGGCAAGGTTGGCAGAAATGAAGCCGTGACAGATGTAGAGACCGTAAGGTACGGTAGCTTTACGTCCCATTGTGCGGTTGTCACCACTTTGTTTCTTAGCTTCAGCGTCTGTTGCCACAGCCATACGGGTTATAGAATGTTCTGCCGCAGCAATTGGATCTACAGAACGGGCAAAGGTAAACTGGATTGGGCCACGTACCTGCCCTGCATTCTTGCCGGTTGACATCACAGCACCAAATGTTCTAACATCAAAATAGTTCTTGCACATAAAACGACGTGCAGCATCAGTCTTATCTTTAGCATTTTTTACCTCAGAATCATCATGCGCTTTATCAATCAAAGTGTTTAAAACAGCCTTCTCCTTAATGAATATATCGTAGCCATCTTCCAAACCTTTTGCCACTTGTACATAATTACGTACCTTACGTTTAAGGCAAACATCTGTAACAAGCCCCATACCCGTTTCTGCATCTACACGGGGAAGATTACCTGCATCAGGGTCTCCATTCGGATTACCGTCTTGCACATCAAAGATGTAAACGAAATCGATTCTGTTCTTAATTTCTGACATAACTGTATATTTTTAATTGTTTGTTATTACTCTTCTGTTTCTCTGTTCTCTTTACCCATGAAGAACGCTTGCCGCTGATGATAATATCCTACAAAAAAGCGCCCTTGGTCTTGAAGATCTAGATGTGCAGGAAAACCGTTTGCGTCAAGTTTGGAAATGATTTCCTGTTTCAATTTCTCATAAAACACCTGTTTACCCTCATTCAGCTTCTCCTGATGATGAGTGGAAAGATTTAGGATAGTGGCAAAAATCATAGCCGGAGTGGCCGATGCGGAATTCATGTAACGCTCACGAATGGAATGAATGTTATTTGCGTCTTCCTGTATCTTGTCGAGAACAGCAAACAACCTTCCACAAAGATACCCTTGATTTTGATTTTCTTTGTCTAACATAATATCGAGTTTTTTATTGTTATTATTATCATTTAATCGATTAAGATAAGCCTTGATGATGGCTGCACGACCAATGTTGACTGATTGTTCAGCACGTATGCGGCGAATGCAAGCCTGAAACAGAGAAGCCGGATACGGAAGTCCTTGGAAGATGCTTTTCACTACAGCATCTGGAAGATTGGGCGTAGCATCGCTTGACTTCCCTCCAAGAGTAACATTTCCGAGGATGGAATGTAATCCTACATACGGTTTCTTGTCTTTACGTGTATCAACAATCTCCATATCTGCGAAATGTTTACTGATTAAGCCGGCAAACTCACGCAATGGCAATTCATTCCAATACACCACCGCTATTCGGGCTGAATTGGGAGCCAAACCTAATATAAAGAATTTGTCATCTTTGTTTGCGAACAATACTCCGTTATAGATAGACATGAATGTACGTCGCACCAATTTTATGAGCATGTTAGGATCATCGTTTTCTTCTGTACGCCCCAACAAAGCAAACAAACTATCTTCAGATTTCTTTGCAGCCTCACTATCAGAAGAAGCCCAAAACAGGTATGTGCGTGAACCTACCATAAATTTATTATGCGAATCAGAACGCAATAAATGATTCAATGCTGTAGTATAAGCAAATTCAGCCTCTTCAGATATAGGAGCATTATGCCCCTTTGACTTACCATACGAATCATATCCGGAATTGACTTGAAAAGCGACAAGTTTAGCTGTAGCCTGACTTCCCGGAATCATTGTAGCGGTTGTAACCTCTACGGTTTTTGAATGTTTGCCTATTACTAAACAAAGACCTCCACCAACATCATTACCACCCGATTCTAAGTTTATTAGTTTGCGCTTAGAAGCCACTATTTCCGTATCTCCTTCTATAAGAAAAGAGAAAGTGGAATATTTTTTATTGAGATTCTTGTTTATATCATCCCAAAGAGAATCATTCTGCATGGCTTCAACTATATCTGAAGGCTCTTGTTGATAAAACGCATAAACAGCCTGCATGGTTTCATTATCTGAAAACATGTCGTATATTTCTTCAACCTTCGCTTTGAATGTATCAAAATACTTGCGCATGCTTTCCATGTCCCCTTTGTCGGAATAACCAAATACATATTGGCTATTGTCGTACAAATAGTTTGCAACAGGGGCACTTGAACGACCTACACTCTTCTTAACAAGAAACTGTTGCGCAGACTTTTTGTCTATACGCCTGTCTTCAAAACGTAAGAAATTACCACACTTATCAATAACGATGATAAAACCTATTTCCTTTAACTCCATTCCCATAATGGGTAAATTACCACTCCGATGGTAATAATCATACAATGCTTTTAGTATCATCTCAGCACCTCCTCGCTATCTTTATCTGGTACGACAATCACACCTTGCTCCATTCTTACACGATAAAACATGGCATTAGGTTTCTGTACATTCCCTTCAAAATCCATATCATAAAGCATGATACCCAAATCCCTATCTTCAGCCAAAGGAGGGGCAAGTTGTTCCGTATTATCAATATACTTCCAATTTGCGGCAAACTCACGGCAACCAAGATACGGCTGGGTGAAACATTGTCCTTGCGATGCTCTGCGTTCAAACATCTGATAATATTTCATCGGATTCTCATCATCACTTGGCTGATGTTTGATAAAAGCCTCCTTTGGTCGATCTTTTACCGGAATAAAAACCAGCTTTGCGTGAATACGATAGCGCACACCTTGCAAAAGCAAAGAATTCTTCTGTTGTCGTTTATCTTCAATAAAGATTGAGGACTTACCCGCCAATGCTCCTACCTCATTTCTCCTGATGGTAGTCCACTTGATAGGATTAAGAACTTCTATTTTCGTCACTTGCCAACGCATGGCATAGCGTTTGAAAAGTATTGCTTCAAAAATGGCACGTGCCGCAGAAGGTGTAATAACATCATAGCTCACACGCTCTACTTTCAATTCAGGGCGACTGAAACAAGCCCAGTCACCCCATACTTCCAAGCAATATTCTTTATCTGTATAGTCCATATTATTCATTTTTTTTATATCATTAATAGCTCTTCCATCCAGTGGTTATCAAGGCTAAGACCCGTATTTTTGTCATACTGTACCCTGTCTGTCAACACATAGATACCCTCTAATACTTCTTCAATAGCACCATAGCTGACCAACTTGTCAAAATCGGAACTATGAACGCCTACTGTAAATTTAGCCAGTTGCTTCATCAAGGGATAGGTACAGCCAGATTCTTTCAGTTTTTCCACAAGCTCCATGCTGTTCCCCCAATTTACAATGATATTCATACAATCATCATCAATCAATCTGAACTTCTTTGATGCCGTTTCAAAACATAACTCATTAGGGTTATAAAGATAATGTTTCATATCCTTATCGTCAAACGTGTTTTTCCTGCAATACAACTGATAAAAATACTCTGTCATCGTAGAAGGGTCAAACCAATCACTATTTGCAGGCAAATTCAATCGTGCATTGTTTGCAGCCTTCATTGCCCCAAATGGAATACGTTTCTCTGCGGCGAGACTGAACACAAATGTGGTACCAACAGTATTTCTTCCTTCACGGTTACAACGCCCCGCTGCCTGTAAAATAGAGTCAAGACCTGATTCCTGTCGAAATACAACAGGGAAATCTATATCCACCCCTGCCTCTACAAGCTGGGTAGCTATCACTCTGACAATCGGATGTGATTTATCTTTCAGCAATGCCTTGACCTTCCGTATGGTTTCACTGATATGGGCGGGACACATCATTCTCGATAGATGGAGCTTTATTCCTTCATTAGGTAAACGGTCATACAGTTCCTTGGCATCCTTTCGGGTATTTACGATACATAATACCTTATTATATATAGCAACTTCGGCGGCAATCTCATCGTATGTCTTTCCTGTGTTGTCTATTACTAACTTCACACGACGAAGCTTGTCATGCAAAGCAAACTCATTCGGTATGATTTCAATAATACGGTCTATTCCCTCAAAATTGGCCTTAGGATTAGTTCCTTCTATCAGTCCGCTAAGTACCGGCTGACTGGCAGTGGTAAACAGTACCGACACTCCGAATATTTTCTGATATGCTTTAAGTGCATCCACTATCGGTTGTAAGAAATCAGTCGGCAATGTCTGCGCTTCATCCAAAATAAGAACTGAATTCACGATATTGTGCAATTTACGGCAATCGGACGGTTTGTTGCTAAACATTGACTCAAACAGCTGAACATTGGTCGTAACGATAATCGGATAATCCCAGTTTTCCGTGGCCAGCTTTGCCTTCTCACGTACCTCTTCATTCTTTATCTCATCAGGATTAAAGTTACTATGATGCTCCAGTACGTGCTCTTCGCCGAAGATTTCTTTCAAGAGGCCTGCCGTCTGCACAATAATACTAGTGTATGGGATGGCAATGATAATACGATTCATACCGTGATTTACAGCATGCTTCATGGCCCACAACAACGATGAAAGAGTCTTGCCGCCTCCCGTTGGTACCGTAAGGCTATAGAATCCTTTCTCTTCAGAAGAAGCTTTACGGCATCGTTCCTGTACTTTCTTGCGAATGTGGTTCACTTCTGTATCGGGTGCATACAATTGCAGTTCACGTAAATGCGCCTCCAATTTTGGCAATAAGTCAGTGAGTGTAGACGAGCATCCCCGTTTTTCCCACGATTCTACATCCATAAATTGCTCTGTATTGAGTCTGTCGGCATCCACAAGACAGGAAAAAAGCATGCGGGAAAGGTGATGAAAATGCTTCATGTCCACCTTAAGTTTAGAAAAAGGAGATTCAAGAAGTTCTTTTCTCAACTGGGGTATATTCAGAGCTATGTCCCCTTTGTTTATCTCTTCGGGAAGTTGCCTTTTCTCTATGACGCTCTCCGCATCTACATAATCATGTAGGCCTGTATGATGAGAGATTATCTGGTTGGCAAGAAGATTGAATACACTCTTCCCCATAAGGTTCGTTACCAATATTCCACCTACAAACGCATGATGATGCTCTCCATACGATTTTTCGTCAGTCACAGGCAGACCGCTTGTCGTACGGATATATTGCTGAAATGCATCACGCTCTTTTCCTTTGTCGTGAAGCATTCCAAGCGTATGCCCCCAAGATGGAAGTCCGAACAGTCCAGAAAAGGAGGTTGCCATTTCTGCAACACCCCTTTGATGTTCATCGTTGGTTTGTATTATCCATTTTCCATTTTCTTTGTTTTGGTATAAATGGGATATCAACTGTTTCTCTGTTTCCATTTGATTAGATTCATAAGGTTATACCTTACAAAAGTAGGAAAATAAATCGAAATATCCGTATCTTCGCGGCATGGCAAAACAAAATTCTCCATTGGTATTAGGGACCGAGCCTATCGGTAAATTACTTACGCAATATGCGATTCCTGCGATTATCGCTATGACAGCTTCTTCTTTATATAATATGGCCGATAGTATTTTTATTGGCCATGGAGTGGGGGCGTTAGCGATTTCCGGCCTAGCCTTGACCTTTCCGTTGATGAACTTGGCGGCCGCCTTCGGTTCGTTGGTGGGAGTCGGCGCCTCTACGTTGGTTGCCGTGAAGTTGGGGCAGAAAGATTATGAGGGGGCGAATAAGGTGTTGGGGAATGTGTTGATCTTGAATGTGGTTTTGGGCGTCGCTTTCACGATCGCTTTCTTGTTCTTGCTTGATCCCGTACTGTACTTTTTCGGTGCTAGTGAGAACACGATCTCATATGCCCGTGATTATATGCGGATTATTCTGTATGGCAATGTGGTTACGCATATGTATCTGGGATTAAACGCGGTCTTGCGCTCCTCGGGGTTCCCGAAGATGGCGATGTATGCTACGTTAGCGTCGGTCGTTATCAATTGCGCCTTGAATCCGTTGTTTATCTTTGGGTTTGGATGGGGTATCAAAGGGTCGGCTTGGGCGACGGTGATCTCGCAGGTGATCTCGCTTACCGGGCAGTTGATTCATTTCTCGGGACCAAAGCAACTCCTTCATTTCAAGAAAGGTATTTATAGGCTGCGCTCGGAGATCGTGAAAGGTATCTTGTCGATCGGTTTATCTCCGTTCTTGATGAACCTTTGTTCCTGCTTGATCGTGATCCTTATCAACCGGGGATTGAAAGAGCATGGGGGAGATATGGCGATTGGCGCTTATGGTATCGTGAACCGTATCGCTTTTCTTTTCGTGATGATTATCATGGGATTTAATCAGGGTATGCAACCGATAGCCGGTTATAATTATGGTGCCCGACTCTATTCCCGGGTGACGGACGTGACCCGGCTGACGATGCGCTGGGCGGTAGGAGTGGCTACGCTGGGGTTCTTGCTTTGCCAGTTGGTGCCGTCGTGGATCGTCCGTATGTTTACGAGTGACGGGGAGTTGATCAGTGCCGCCTCTTATGGCCTGCACATCGTCTTCGCCGTATTCCCGATCGTGGGCTTCCAGATGGTGGCGACTAACTTCTTCCTTTCCATCGGCATGTCTAAGAAAGCGATCTTTCTCTCCTTGACCCGGCAGATGCTTTTCTTGATACCCTGTTTAATCCTCCTCCCCCCGTTATTCGGAACTCTCGGTGTCTGGATCAGTATGCCTATCGCCGATACGGTGGCGGCGATCGTGACGGCGATCGTGCTTGTGAAACAATTTAAACAATTCAAATATGGAACATAACGTGATATTACCTGCGGAATGGTATCCGCAAAGTGCCGTGCAGCTTACGTGGCCGCATGAGAATACGGATTGGGCCCCGATATTGGACGAGGTGATTCCTTGCTTCGTGGCTATCGCCAAGGAAGTGATCAAGCGAGAGAAGTTATTGATTGTCTGTCCGGACGAGACCGCCGTACGTGAACAATTGGGTGAGGTTGATTACGACCGTGTCATTTTCCGTGAGATGGATACGAACGATACGTGGGCACGGGATCACGGGGGGATCTCCGTCTTCGATGAGGGAACGCCCATGCTTTATGATTTCGTGTTCAATGGCTGGGGAATGAAGTTCGCCGCCAATCATGATAATTTGATTACCCGTAATCTTTGTCATATGAAGACCTTCTCCGGTGAGGTGGTGCCCGCTAATATGCAACCTTTCGTGCTGGAAGGCGGTAGTATCGAATCGGATGGGAAAGGTACGTTGATGACTACCGTTGAGTGTCTGGCATCCGTAAACCGTAATGAGTATTTGCAACAGGAGGAATTGGAACGTTATTTGAAAGACGTATTTGGCTTGGATCGTATCCTTTGGATTACCAGCGGTTATTTAGCCGGAGACGATACGGATAGCCACGTGGATACGCTCGCCCGTTTCTGTAGCGAGGATACGATCGCTTATGTCCGTTGCGAGGATGAGGAAGATGAGCATTATGAGGAATTGAAGGCGATGGAGGAGGAGATCAAGGAGTTTACTAGGGCGAATGGTGAGCCTTATCGTCTGATTCCACTTCCGATGGCCGATAAGGTGGAATGGGAAGGGGAGCGCTTGCCCGCTACCTACGCTAATTTCCTGATCATGAATGGGGCCGTATTGGTTCCGTTCTATGACTCACCGAAAGATGAGATCGCTAAAGCTGCTTTGCGGGAAGCGTTCCCGGACCGTGAGATCGTGGGTATCAATTGCCTTCCGCTTATCAAGCAACACGGTTCCCTGCATTGCGTAACGATGCAGTATCCGGAAGGTTTTATCGAATAACAACTACAACCAATTAAATATGAAAGTAGGATTAATACAACAAAAGAATACCGCTGACAGAGCGGCGAATATAGAGAAGCTAAAGGTAAATATCCGTAAGGCTGCCCGGGAGGGAGCGGAATTGGTCGTCTTGCAAGAACTGCATAACGGCCTGTATTTCTGCCAGACGGAAGATACGAGTATGTTTGACTTGGCAGAGACGATCCCCGGCCCATCGACGGAAACCTTCGGTGCCTTGGCGAAAGAATTGGGTATCGTCTTGGTACTTTCCCTTTTCGAGAAGCGTGCCCCGGGCCTGTACCATAACACGGCCGTCGTCTTGGAGAAAGACGGTACGATCGCCGGAAAATACCGCAAGATGCATATCCCGGATGACCCCGCTTATTACGAGAAGTTCTATTTTACCCCCGGTGATTTAGGCTTTGAGCCTATCGATACCTCTGTGGGGCGTCTTGGTGTGTTGGTTTGCTGGGATCAATGGTATCCGGAAGCAGCCCGTTTGATGGCTATGCGTGGCGCCGAGATGTTGATCTATCCGACCGCTATCGGCTGGGAAAGTAGCGATACGCAGGAAGAGAAGGACCGTCAGCTGGGTGCGTGGGTGACCATACAGCGGGGACATGCCGTGGCGAACGGACTCCCGGTCATTTCCGTAAATCGTACCGGGCATGAGCCGGACCCTTCGGGACAAACGGGCGGTATCCGGTTTTGGGGAAACAGTTTCGCGGCCGGTCCCCAAGGTGAGCTATTAACCGTATTCCCGAATGACGAGGAGGAGGTACGTGTGATAGAGATCGACAAGACTCGCGGTGAGAACGTGCGTCGTTGGTGGCCTTTCTTCCGGGATCGCCGTATCGATGCGTTTGGTGGTTTGACAGAACGATTTTTAGTATAATGACCGAATACACGCAAGAAGAGGCCATCTTCCGCATGAACGAAATGGGGAAAGCGGGACGGCCTTTCCTTTTTATCATTGATTATAAACGAGAGCGGATCTACGTGGAGAGTCCGGAAGAGATCGCTCCCTCCGAGTTATTGTACGATTTGAACGGCTTTACGAATATAAATCACGAATGTAACTTGCGGGATTCCTCTCATCTTATATCCGGAGAACCTGTTGAATGGCAACCCTCGTATGTTTCTTTCGAGGAGTATGTCCATTCATTCGAGACCGTTTCCCGGCATATCCATGCGGGTAATTCTTATTTGGTAAACTTGACATGCGCTACTCCGGTATATACGAACCTCTCCTTGAAAGATATCTTTTACCATTCCAAGGCGATGTATAAGCTTTGGATGCGGGATCGTTTCGTGGTATTCTCGCCCGAGATATTCGTGCGGACGCGGGATGGTCTCATCTATTCGTATCCCATGAAAGGTACGATTGACGCTACGCTGCCCGATGCCCGGAGACGTATCCTCGATGATCCCAAGGAAGCGGCGGAGCATGCCACGATCGTGGATTTGATCCGGAATGACTTGAGTATCCTAGCCTCCGAGGTTTGTGTTCCCCGGTATCGTTATATCGATGAATTGCGTACGCATAACGGAAGTTTGTTGCAGGTCAGCTCTGAGATAAGAGGCCGGTTGCCGGAGGGATGGAACGGACATGTCGGGGAGATTTTGTTCAGCCTCTTGCCTGCCGGCTCCATCACGGGCGCTCCCAAGAAAAAGACCTTGGAGATCATCGCCGAGGCGGAAACCTATGAGCGGGGCTTCTATACGGGGGTGATGGGGTATTTTGACGGCCAAGATTTAGACAGCGCCGTGATGATCCGTTTTATGGAACAAGTCTCTCCCCGTTCGTTTGTTTTCAAGAGCGGTGGGGGAATCACCTCTAAAAGTGATGTGAGATCGGAGTATAACGAGATGAAACAAAAAGTATATGTGCCCATCTATTGAGACCTTATCAGGGAGTCCGTTTGTGGAGACGATCCGTATCGAGAGGGGACGGATACATAACCTTCCGTACCATAATGCCCGTATGAACCGTACCCGCAGGGAGCTATTCGGAGCGAGAGAAGAAATTGATCTCGCGGGTTATATTCATCCGGGGCCTCATCAAGAACGTACCAAATGCCGGGTGGAATATACCCGCGAGGTCTTACAGGTAGAATACGTTCCTTACCGTATGCGTCCGGTTCATTCCTTGCGATTGGTTACATGCGATGAGATCGATTATTCCTATAAGAGTACGGATCGCCAATGCTTAAATGATTTATTCGCCCAACGAGGGGGGCATGACGATATCCTGATCATCCGTGACGGTTTGCTGACCGATACTTCCATTTGCAATGTCGCCCTTTGGAATGGCACCTCTTGGATCACTCCCGCACGCCCTTTGTTATGTGGTACGATGCGTGCTTACTTATTGGATAAAGGCTTGGTACAGGCCGAGGATATCCCGGTAGAGGATCTGCCTAAGTATACCCGGATCCGTCTGTTTAACGCCTTGATCGGGTTCGGCGAAATCGATGAGATCACACGTATATACGTATGACACTACGCGAGTATCGGCGTGGCCCTGTGCCTATATAGGTAAGGGGTTACGCCGATATCCGTGTGGCCTCTTACCTATATAGGCATGAATCAAGGTGTTTCCTAGAACAATATATCCACCTCCATATTGCTGATCCATTCTACCGGACGGCCGGCCACCTTATTGCAAGTGACGGCGAATTTCAAGGGGAGGATAATTCCCAACGGGATGCGTAACCATCCCGGCATATTGAAATTATGGACACCGATCAGGGAACCTAGCTGGATACCGACCGAGGGAGCTACCAAGAAACGGGTCTCGTCATTACGGCGGTCTATACCCATCTCGAAATAACTATACAGGCCGAGGAAACGTTTCGGGGAAACGAATATATCCATGTTATAATTGGCGCCCGCCTTCACGTTCCAGTTCTTGATCGTGTAGGAGGAGGAAGGGGCGTGCATATAATAACCGGAGATCGTAGGGGATACCCAATGAGCGATGTCGCCCGGCTCCATGATCATGCCTTTCCCTTTCCCGAACTTATGCCAATTGATCATGCTGACGTTCAAGCGACCGCCATACGTCATGACACCATCCCGGTTGCTATGGATCGGCGTGCCGATCAGGAACATGAAGGAGTTGGCTACCCTCGACCGGATAAAGTTGCGGGTAAAAGGCTCTTGTACGATCAGCTGTAGCTCATCCTTGCGGTCGGCGACGGAAGCTTCCAAGGGGATGTCATCCAAATTCGTCCCGAAGGGGATCGGGAAATCCTTGATTACCGGGAAACGATCGTAGACGAACTGAGGTAGGTCGTCTCGTTCGGAAGGGATCTCGTTCAAGATATTCTCGTCTGATCCTTCCAAGGCATTCTGGTAGGCTTTCCAGACTTCTACGATAGACTCGCAGGTGGCGGTCACGACTTGGTAGAATACCTTCGTCTCCCGCTCGTAGCTATCGCCTTTCTCCAAGGAATAAGGATGTTTCTCCGTTACCCGGATATGCCGGTAATCATCGGCCTCGTTGTACTCCATCATGTTTTGGTTCAGACGTTTATCGCCGTAAGCACTCCATGTCTCGCCTTTTAGGTTAGCGGTCTGTACGGGGATGGTATTGTAGAAATCGTGCAGGCTCTTATTGTTGGATACGGCGGAGGCGGAGAAGCCCCTACGTACCATTTGGTGTCCGGAGGCGAAGGAGTCTTGTAGGAAATGCTCGGCGAAAGCCTCGTACATCGTGGCGTAGAACATAAGGTTGCTCGCCGTTTGCGTATCTCCTTTACACATCTCTTTGCCTGCCTCTTGTGCTAGATAGATGGCGAAGATGTGGATGCAGAAATACTTGCTCATGGAGGGCAACTGATTTAATTTATCGAAGACCTTGTTTACTTCCGAGGGGCGTTGAAGGCGGCGGATCAGCTCGGGGCCGATCATCTTCAGATGCTCGTTCAATCCCTTGCCATAGGCGTAGAAGTGGGAGAGGTCCTTGATCGCTAGGATACCGTAAGCCAGATTGATGTCGAGCAACTCCTTGCTGTTGGCTCCGGTGAGGAACTCGTTCATGGCTTGTGTCTCCAAAGCCAGCGTACGGTTCGTCTTGGAGAAATGGGTCTGCAGGCCTGTCTCCAAGAGCATGGGATTTTCCACATGGTCGCCGGCCAATCCGCAAAGCGTACCGTAGGTCACGATATTCGGCAACTGCGTCAGCTCATTCATGACGTAGGCGTTCGAGCCGGGCATATGCGACATGTTGAGGATCTGCAGCAAGGCGCTATCAGCGACGGCCTCGTTGGGGAAGATCCCATTTTCCACCAGATAACGTGGGAGAAGGCTCATGGCACGGTCGCCGATCTTACGGTGCTCGGCGAAATCCCATGCGAAGGCCGAACTTGTTATTGCGCTGATACCCATAAGTAGGCATCCGCGGTGAAGAAGTTGTTTAATAGTGTTTCTCTTGTTCATATCTATACTTGTTTATAATTATCTGAATAACTCAAGCGCGAACTTCAACCCGACGCTTTGATACTTGAACTCCTCGAAGCCTAGGAAAAACGCTATATGAAAAAGGTCGCTACCGATACCATACCCGAGCTCGCTGTAATTCGGCAATACGGGAGTCCATAGCTGGCTGAGGTAGAAACGTTCGGACACGAGGTATTTATGCGCCTTGGGATTGGGCTTGAGGAATCGCAATAGAATGAATGGGCTCTCGTACATGAGGTGCCCTTGAATATATTTGTCGGAGGCATTGTACCAATCCCCACCCAGATTATGAAAGATCCCGCCAAACCGGTCGCCCCAAGGCTCGGGGAAATAACGTTTGGCGAAATAGCTGAAATCGGCGAAGTACATGTTATGCTGGTTAAAAAAGAGTCCACCGCTCAGGTTGTAACTCAGTCGTTCGGATAAGCCCAGCCGTACGGTCTGGTTCATGCCGGCCTCCATCCGCCAGTAATTTCCCGTACAGCCGAGTAGGTCCGGTATGCTTCGTGCCAGCTCAATCCGGAAGGTCGGGTAATGGGAATGCAGGTACTCTTTCCGGTAGCCGTCCATCCAGTAATATTGCCGGGGCGTGTAGGTAAGGCCGATAACCGGGGTGAACTCATTATGATCCTTAATATCCAATCCGGTATCCTTGTTCTTTTTCATGGGCGTACGATAGTGGTATGCGAGTCCGGCCGAGAGCCGGAAGCCGTTCATCAGTTCTATCTGGTTCATCAGCTTGGCATAGTAGTGCTGGAAATACTTCAAGTTGAGATCGTCGAAACGGATTGGGGTATCTTTTAGGATCTCGTTGATCTGGTGGATCACTTCGGAGGAATAGCTTTGGTTGTCATTGGCTATCGTGAGGTTGAGGATGCCTTGACGCTCGGGGTGATACTCCCAGTCGGTTGTTAGCCGTAGGCGTAGCTCTTTCTCCTTGAATAGGAAACCGATCTCGGGGTGGAAGCGTAGCTGACGGTCATGCTCGAATGTCTTACTGATACGTGCTTCTTGCTTATAGGTGATCCCGTTGCTTCCGAAAGATAGCTGGAACGGGTTGAGAAGGCCGGAATACTTCACGCGAGTACTCTTGTAATCCTTGTTGACCGTGCTGGTGAGCCGCTCGCCGAGTTGGAGGTAGCGGGTGAGAACGCTGCTGTCCGCTTCCGTCCTCACCGCGTTCGTTCCGGTGGTGTACAAGGCTTTCTCGTCGGTAGTGAGCGGCTTGTCCCTCCGGCTGTTCCAATAAGCGCTGTCTTGGGTAAAGGAGAGTGTGTCGGAGGTGATCGTATAGTATTGGGTTTGATCAAGCGAGTATAATTTCCTGCTCTCATGGTCTTCCTCTACCCAAGAGATCGATTTATAGCGGAAAGCGGCGTGGATGTCGCTCTCTATCCGGTTGCCTAGGGCATGGTAGCAGACTTGCAGGTCAGCCTCTTCCGGGAGGATGAAATGCTTCTCGTCACGGTTGAAACGTATGCTTAGGTTGAACTCGGAGAAAGAGGAGTGCCCTTGTATCTCGATACGGTCGATGGTCCAGAGTTCGTCGGTTACGTACAGGTTTCCGGATAGTAGTTTCTGGCTCCATTGGCGAGGGGTGAAACGGATGTTATACACAAGGGTGCCGGAGATCGTGTCCGTGCCTTCCTGCCGAAACGTGTAATATTTGAAAGCATCGGGCGAGAGTGGCATGATCATTCCCTTATTGTAGATCGTGGGAGAGTAGACGTTCAAGTTGACGAACGAGGCTATCTCCTTGTAATGCCTTCCGGCGGCGAGATGGCTGCTGTTGATGGTTACGATCTCGTTGCGATAATGGTTGGGAGCGTCGTAGCGGGTGAGGCCACTCATCTCGAAGAAGGCATCGCGGGGATGACGCTCTATCGGGAAGACCAGATAGGCGTATCGTAGCAGCTTGTTCTTCCGGGGAACGTGCGTACGGCCTTTCACGTAGGTCTCCGCTTCATAGCTCTCGAGGACGTGCTCGTAGATGGGGGCTTGATGGATTACCTGCCGCATGATGGAGTCGGCTCGTGTGACGGGTGTCTTCTCTTGTGCCCGCAGGTCTGAATGGACTAGCGGGCACAGAAGAAGTATGGATAGTAGAATAAGGTGTCCCGTCTCGATCCTCATCCTGTCAATGTATGGCGAAGGTTGGGCATACTAATGCGCAAAGATGGCAGCCGACACATTTTTGCTCGTCTATCACCGGTTTGCGCATAGAGGTGAAACGGATAGCTTGATGTCCACCGTCGTTACAGGAAACGAAACAGCGTCCGCAGCCGAGGCATAGGCTGTTATCTACTGTCGGGCGGTGTATCTGCGTACGTTCCAGTTTCTCGGGGGGTACGATGTTCGGTAAAGCGATACCTATGAGGTCGGATAGGGTTTTATATCCGTTCTCTTGCATGAACAGTCGTAACCCTTCGCATAGATCGTCGATGATCCGGAAGCCGTATTGCATCACGGCGGTACATATCTGTAGGTTCGTGCAGCCTAGTAGCAGGAAATCGAGGGCATCCCGCCAAGTCTCTATACCGCCTATCCCGCTGATAGGCATCTTGCCGGCAGAAGGATCGCTCGCCAGCTCATGTATGAACCGGAGAGCGATAGGGCGCACGGCTTTCCCCGAATAGCCGGACACGCTGCTCAGTCCGCAGACAACGGGCCGGGCCGTAAGTGCTTTCTCATCGATACGGGTGATACATTTGATGGTGTTGATGGCGGCTATCCCGGTGGCTCCTCCTTCGTGGGCGGCGAGCGCCACGGGTGTCATCTGCCCGATATTCGGTGTCATCTTCGCTAGTATCGGCAGATGGGTACCCCGGCGTGTGGCGGCGGTGAACCGGCGTACCAGTTCCGGGCTTTGTCCTACGTCGCTGCCCATCCCTTCTTGCGTCATTTGTGGGCAAGAGAAGTTGCACTCAATGATATCGGCCCCAGCCTGCGTGGAATATTGGGCAAGCCGTGTCCACTCATCGTCTGTCCGTCCCATAATGGAGGAGATGATTAATTTGTCAGGATAGCGTTGCTTGAGGCGATAGAGAGTATCGAAATTCTCTTCGACAGAGGCTTCCGACAATTGTTCCATGTTCTTGAATCCGATGAAAGGCACGCCATCCACCTCCATTTGGTCGAAGCGGGGGGATACCTCATGGCTCGGATAGAATGATATCGTCTTGAAGCAGATACCGGCCCAACCGGCTTCGAGGGCCCGGACGCACATCTCGTAATTATGGGCTACGGGCGAGGAGGCCAGTATAAAGGGGTTGGCGCAGCGGATGCCGCAAAAGTCGATCGCCAAGTCCGGAGACGAAGTGAGGGGAGAACTATCCGTCGGGTTTGGCATATCTTGCAATTGCCGTACGATTTGAGTGATGGATATCGCCCGGTCGGTTCGTCCGCGGAGGCAGGCCTTCTCGCAAGGATACCCGTCGCAATCCCTGCAGGCTTCCATCTGGTAGGCCCGGAGGATAGCTCCCGCTAGGTTGTCCATTTTACAGGCCCGCAGCAAGCGGCCCGGATCTAGTCCGGGCTTGCATGCCTTTGTGCAGACAGGGGCATCGCACAGATAACAGCGATTCGATTCTTCCGTTAGGAGGCGTTTTCTCTGGAGGAGGTTTGTCTTCATGGCTTCTAACTGTATTATCTCACTACTTTCTGTACTTTCCGGTAACGTTCGGTCACGACCTCCACGGTGTACAGGTGTCCGGGCAGGCTGAAGATTGCTTTTCCGGATACCGCTTGCTGGTGACCAGCCAACGTGCCGTTCATGCTGTAGACGTTGACGGTGGCTCCCGGCAGGCAATCTACCGTAAGCATGCCGTCGAGGAAGCGGATAGACAGGGGCTCGTCGGTCGTTACCTCCTCATTGCCAGTGGCGCTCACGTCACCTCGTACATAGGTGATGTTGTTGATGTCCCACGCCAATACGAAGGGTTTGTCGCTGTTTACCATGAAGGGAAAGGTATCGGTGCCGAAGCTAATCTTCCGTTCGGGTAGCTTGGGGTAGTACTGGTCACGGAGCGTGTTCGACTTCTCGGCAGTGAGCAGATAGAGGGTGGATGAGAAGGACTCGGCTGTCTCTTCCGGCCTGACGTGCTTGTCCGTGCGTCGTATCTTCGAATAGGATGCGCTGATACCCTGCGAGGTTGTCGCTGTGGTCTGGTCTGTCCATTCCCAAGAACTTTGGTTCTCCAGTTGGAAGAAGGGGAATTTCAAATCCATAAGGCTGATGGCACCTTTGGTCTGACTGTCGGAGATTGTGCCGCTGGTTTCCAGCGTCATGTCGATCCGTTCGGAGTTGAGGCTGAAGTTGACGGACTTGCTGACATTTGGCTCGCTGGCGGTCATGGTGAGGATCTCACGGGCCTCCCAGTCTCCAAGTTTGCTTGGATTGTCTATGCGGAAAGGCTCTAGGTCGAGAGGCACTTCTACTTGTTTGATACTCTGCCGTGTCATGTAAGTATAGCTGAATATGGGCATTCGTACACTCTGTCTCCGGGTGGGGGAGAGGTATTCTAGGTCGCAACGGGTCAGAATGGGTACAGAGTAGAGGGCGATGGCCCGGTAGTCTGCTGTGTCGTTTGCTTCGAAGGTAACGGTGATGGACTCGGACTGGCTTGTTACTTCCTCGTGTTGTTTCTGGAAGGAGTATCCGCCGCCGAATGCTGCCGTGAGTTTATCCGTATGCGGTCCGAAGGAGCATTTGAGGTCGCTTTTATAGAGTCGGCTCACGGAGTTGCTGGTGCCCGATCCCATGGTGAAGGCAAGGCTTGAGGCTACGCCGAGGTCGCCGAACCACTCGTTATTATCCACTACCGTTGGAGGTGGTCCTTCGATGATGCCGACGAGGCGCACGAGATTGCGTAACTCGCTGTTGCCGAATAAGGCCTTCTCGTCGTTGAAAGAACTGCGTCTCTCCACGATCTCGTTAGATCGGATGGAGGCGACGTAGGAGTGCTTGAACCAGTGGTATGGTTGCTGGTTACCCCGTAGTAGATAGATATATTGCTTGTAGTAGAGTCCTCCGCCGGGAGCTGTCTCAGTGGTAGGATCTGCTGCGGTGGCTACGGCCGTGTAGCCGTAGGGCAGGTCGGTGTAGATGGGTGCGTCGGCGGCGAAGCTGTTGCTGCCGGGGTAGAATTTCTTTAGGAAGTGTTCACCCGTCCCTTTGCCATCATAGGAACAGTAGCTGAAGATTAGGGGATTTGAGGAAGCTTTGTAGCCATCAGTATTGTCGGCCGCATAGCCTTCGATGTCGGCTTGGATGAGCTTGAGTGAGAAGGTCTTCGAGCGGCCTATGTCGTGATGTGCGTATTCTTCCCAGTTGGAGGGCCATGTGTTATCCTTGCCATATTCGCCGCTGTAGCTGAATGCCTCGAAGGTACCGCTCTTGAGTCGGCCTACGATGAGTTTCTCCACGTTCTTTTTCTCGGTGTCGTCGTAGCCGTACCACGAGGTGGCGTCCCAGTGGTCGTCGGGATCGTATTCCATTGATATGCCTGTTGAGCCTTTTAGCTCGATATTATCGTGTCCGGCGTTGCGCACGGTGCCGCACCAGTCCCAGCCGCTGTTCAGCTCGGGGTCGCCGTATTGGTAGACTTGCAGTTTCTTGTTGGTGCGGCGGTGTAGGATGACGCAGATCTTGTCACGGTAGATGGTGGCGGCGAAGTTGGCGTAAGTTTTCCCGTCATCGAGCATACGAGTTTTCTTGTATTCTCCCTTTTTCATATCCACCTCGCCGATCCATATCTGGCCATTGGTATTATTCTTCCAGAGCACGTAGAAGCGATTGCGGTATACGATGATCTCGGCATCTTGGTATACGCCGAAATCATTGAGAAAGATCATTTTCTTACCGGTGTCGCCAACGGTGGATTGTTCCATTGTCCGGGTCTCGCCGTTCACCTCGAAAGCGATGAGGCGTATGGATGAGGGGCCGTTATTATCTATGTAGACCCCGTAGAGCTTCCCTTGGTAGTATTGTGCGTCGGTGAAGCAGTAATAGGCACCTCCGTCTTTATCCATATTGTGGAATTCTTTCACCTTATACAGTTCGGGATGTTGGCTGATCTGTGCCTTGACGATGGTGGTAGAGGCACAGATAAGCAAAAATATGGCGATCAGCCGTATCGCTTGTGCTTTGAGTGTCGTTCTCATGTATATATCTGTTTAAGAGGTTTAGAAACTGATATTGAATTGTAACTGTACGGACTGCCTGTTGCCGAAGCTTCCGTTTACTCCGAGCGAGATGTTGTCAGCGAGGAAATAGTTCACCCCAGCCAAAGCGTACAGCTTGTGACGGGCGTGGAAAGTCTCGTCGATACGAACGGTATAGTCCTCGCCGGCATATGTCTTGGTGAACTCGTACCGGTCTTTCATCGTGTAGTCCTTGTAGAGGATGCCGGCATAGGGCACGAAATTCCCCAGTGCGTATCCGGCCACCACGGGCACGGCCCACTCTAGGTAACGGCGGTTGAGGCTGAGGTCTCGCAAGGGGATGGTCTTGCCTTGGTAATACACCTCGGTGGTCATGTTATCGCTGTTGGCATAGCGCACGCCGGGTTGGGTAGACATGAAAAAGCGGTCGGTGAAGGCATGGCCGTAACCTAGCCCTCCGCTGTAGATGGGTACCATGTTCTTGCTGAAGATGGTACTGCTTAGGTCGTCATCATCTCGGAAAGTCTCCTCGTGGGTGAAGTTGGTGGTGCCAATACCTGCCCATAGGCTGAGATTATCCCATATACGGTAGGAGAGACGCAGGGAAATACTGTTCATAATGAGTCGGTGACTTACCGACTGATTGTCCTCGTCGATTTGTTCGGATGTCCAATTCTCCGGGTTTCCCATCTGCCCATCTTCATCCACGCCAAATGACGTGGTGGAGAGCCAAGGGGTACTGGTATCGTGACTTCCGTTGATCTGTAAGTTGAAACGTTTTTCCCCCGTAGGATATTTGTCTAAGGGGATCAATATATCCGCCTTGGCTTGATGGACAGTAAAAACGGATAAGAGTAGAAGTGTAAGATGTCTCATATCGCTACTTATTTAGTTGAATGATTTACATTGTCGTAATATAGGTTGGCAAAGTACTCAATGGGGGTATTACCCGTCACCTCCTTAAACTGGCGATAAAAAGAGGTACGGGAGGTAAAACCTGCCTTCTTGTATAGCTCCTTAGGTTCTTGTGTGAGGCATTTGGAGAACTCCCGTATAAGATGCTTTACCCGATAGTTGGCTAGCCAGCGACTGAAGTTCATACCCGTCTGATTGTTCAAGGTGGAGGATAGCCGGGTACGGTTCGTGCAAGCGAGGTTGGCCAACTGGCACAAATTGAACTGTGGATCGAGATAAGGCTTCTTATCCTCCATGATTTGTAAGATGCGGGCATATAGCCTGCGTTCGATTAGGGATGGCTTTTGCTTTTCTTCCATATTGGTACTATCTTGAGTGACCCGCATAAAAGGGATTTGCGAGATCAAATATAGACAGTCCCATTTGGTATACCAAAGGAAGGGAAAAGATGCGAACGTATTGAAACTTGATCCGAACGATCTGGTACACCAAGGGCCGTAAAGCCCCTGCATCAAAGGCTAGACACGTACTTTAACAGATTATTTGTCGGTCTCTTTTCGTACGTTTCTGTATTGGTTGGGCGTAAGTCCGGTGACTTGCCGGAACTGCCGGAAGAAGGAGGTTCGGGAGGTGAAGCCTGATTCGGAGGCCAGTGCGGTGATGTCACTGTCGGGGTGTAGGGTGACGAGCGAGAGGAGGTGGTGTACCCTGTATTCAGCCAGCCAACGGCTAAAGTTCATTCCCGTCTGCCTATTGAGGGTGGTGGATAGTTGTGTTCGGTTAGTACCCACTAGACGGGAGAGGGTCACAAGGTCGAGATTAGGATTTAAGAAAGGCTTTTGCTCTTTCATAACTGATAGGATTCGTTGATATAGGAGATTATCAGCTTTTGTTGCGACCTCGGTGTTTGCCTCTGAATGATCTGGTAACTTTATTTGTGGCCGGGAGATTAGCGGAAGTGGATCGTGTATTAGCAACCAAGCTGCATGATGGCTTATCAATAAATCGAATAACTGGCGTAGGCTACGGCGATGATTTCTCCACCAAAGATATCCTCCGGTTAGGATAGCCATGAGTAAAATAATGATTCCGGTTAGGATATACTGGATGAGCCGTGCCTGTTCCGCCTCCACCTTCTGACTTTTTAAGCGGGTGGATAATAGTTCGTTTTGTAGGCTTTCGCTGATCATCTTTCTGCGTATGTTCATTTGCTCTTGGGCATAATGGGATTGTAGGGAGTCAGCCCGGTTTGCCTGTTGGATGGCTTCCGATTGATTTCCGGTCGTATAATAGCATTCGGACAACATACGTGCCACACGCACCTTATATTCCTCGATATTGTCTTTGTTCCTCAAGAGAGGCGTGGCGACATTATTGAATGAGACTCTGTCTAATTCCTCCAATACGGATAGTGCCTCTTTGTTTTTTCCATGTTTCCGGAGAGAGACGGCGTATTCCATGAAGAGTTGATATTGCAGATAGCTGATCGTGTGTATTTGGTGTTTCGCCTGAAAGTGGCGGATATCGGTAATGCATCGTTTGGTCCATTCCTCCGCTTCGGCGGTCTTTCCCGTACGGCTTAATGCTATAGCTTTTACTAAGTGAGGAGAGCTTATCACTTTATATTTCAAGTTCACCAATGCTGAATCCGCATAGATGAGTGCTTGGGGATATAATCCACATTCAAGACAAGCGTTAGCCGCCGTGATATACCAGTTTTGAGGATTTATATATGCATATTTTCGTGCCTCGTTTATCCATCGCTCGCATTCTGCGGGTTGGCGTGTCTGTGCGTGAAGAAATGCCATACGCAGGTGATTCATGAGAAGGTGCTTGTCTTTTATGCGGATGGCATAAGGTTTCATGCGGTCGAGTAGCATTCTCGCATGAGCCGTGTCCTGTAATCTGCAATAGCGAGTGTATATGATTTGGCGGGTTGCCAGCAAAAGCGAGTCATTCCCTATTTCTTGGGCATGGGTTTCTATCTCTTCGCATAGCTGGTCGTTCAAGCGACCGCTCAACAAAGAATAATCATTCAGTTGCGCTATTTGCTGATCCAATTGCTGCTTGGGTGGAAGAAGAGAGTGGGAGTCGCAGGCGTAAAGGACTGACAGTAGGAATATGTAAAGTATGCTTGTTTTCATGATGTCATAGTTTTATTTGTAATTCCAGACCGAAAAAAGGCTGGGTATTTTGTTGAAGGTAAGATCTCGTGCTGGCTGAATAGCGAGTGGGGCGTAAATCGGCGAGGTTGTTGGCAAAGAATGCCAGCGTGATGTGCTCTCCGAAAGCTTTGTTTACCCGAATATTCAGCATACCATATGGTTTATAAGAGTTTGGTAGGAATCGTTCCGGTGCGGTGGTGGAGAGTAAAGGCGCAAAGGCTGGATCCTCTTTCTGTGCCTCGGTGAACGGATGTATGATTCCGTCTGTTCCACACCAATATAGGGGCCATACATTCTCGCCAGTGCTACCGTTGTAGAGCGTACGATATTTATAGAGCCATATCATTTGCCACGTAAGGGTAGTGACCAGTCCGATTCTGGGGATGCGGGTGATGAAACGGAAGTTCGTGGAGATGATCTCCGAACGACTTTCATTTCCCGGTCCGCCTTGCCTGTCGTAAAAACCTACGTAGGGGTATTCTGTTTTATCTGTGTACTGGATCGGCCAGATCCCGTTAAGGACCGTATTCTTTTCTCGTACATATAACCAAATCCCGTCTACGATTAGGGAGGTACGCAAGGGTGAGAAAGTCCCGAGGTCCGCTACCATCTCAATCCCATGTTTCTTCCTATGGAGTGTATTGACTGGTACAGATACCGGCGTGTAACTATATTTCTCTTGATAAGGGACAGCCTTACCGTTCACCCATACCTGTCCATCTTTGTATTCAGGACGAAGTTGGGCGGTTGATAGATAATCATATTCCCGATAGCTGAACGGAATATATTGCGCCGAGGAGGAAAAGCCATCCGTTTGTTTCTCGAAAAAAACGGTCATGTCTAGTCGGATGGCCGGAGTCTTCCCTATAAGGCCAACCTCTATCTTTCGATTTACGGTAGGTTTTAATTTCATATTTCGTTCCATTCCGGGGGCATGTGTCGTGAGAATACCAAGGGTGTTTCCACTTTCATTGCTATCATTATAATAGAAAGAGACCTTATCATTATAAATAGCTTCCGGGTAGAGTTTTTCCAATGTCGGCATGAAACTGATCCATCCGACCCCGGCTTTTAAACTCAATGTATAGCCGGAGGGAGAGGAGCAGAGAGACCATAAGAGATTCAGGCGAGGTTCTGTCTGATAGATTAAGGCATAATCCCGGCTTTTCAATCCTTGATTTCTTAATCCGGCTTCTACATGGAGGTTGGGAGTCCGGTATGTGGCCTCAATGAAGCCACCGAACGTATGCAAGGATGGGATTTCCCGGAATGAGCGGGGACGGATAGATGTGGAAGGAGGCCTTTGCCGATCGAAATCCCTGCCTCGCCCTTCGTTGCCCTCACCACGCCATGAGAATCCGGCGGCTAAGCTGATTTCACGTCTCTGCCGTAGCGGAAATGAGGTAGACGCCAGCATCTCGGTTTCTACATAAAAAGGTCGGCTTTCATTGACTAATGTGTACATGTAGTTTGAGGATAAAACATGGGCTTCCCATTCGCCGCTCTCTTTCTGGTCTGTATAAAGCTGGCTAGAGGCATTGTTGACCTGACTCTTTGTTTGTTTGCTTTTTTGAAGGGAACCGTCTATTCTCAGAGACAGCTTCTTGAGCCAACGTCGGTCGGGTTGCCATTCCCCTTGTATGGAAAATCGCTGATCCAATCGTTGTCTTTGTGTATGATTCTGCTCGTTGACGAATTGCTTTTCCTTTCCTATGCGAGAGGTGTAAGTAAGGCTTAATTCTAGTTTTTTCCCTGCGGGCAACCAATGGTAAAGGTTTGCCAAGCGTATGCCGCCGGTATGGAAATCGCCTTGGCTGGTATAGTCCGCTAACAGGTTGAGCGTATGGCCTTGTGGGGAGATACAGAAGCCTTTTCCAAGCATATATTGTTTCAGTTTCGGATTGTAACGTATGCTGGTGGAGAGAGGCATTCTACCTTGATGAGTCTTGAGTAATAATACGCTATTTGTTAAGTTTCCGTACCGGGCAGAAGGTATTCCCCGGATGATTTCCGCCTCTTTCACTTGGTTGAGAGATAGAAAACGGGCATCATATCCTTCGTAAGGCTCGTTGATGCCGGTGTTGAAATGAAGAGGAGAGCCGTCTACCCATATTTGGGCACCCATAGCTGCGTTTTTATGAAATTGGTTTACCCCGTTCTTTAAAGAAACCTCCCGCACTGAGAAATATTGTGCGTCTGTCACCCCAGAATTATTGGTGAGACCTCCTGGTAATAACTGTGTCAGATCAGCGATCGTGATCGGTTGCGTGTGTTCCAATGTTGATGCAGGAAGCAAGGAAACCGTACCCGGAGTCTTAGACTCGATGGCTGTTACCAAAATGTTGGGTAAATAGAAGGACAGAGTATCCGGTTGCTCTTGCCCGTGAAGGTAATTGCCCGGATGAAGTGATGATAATAAGAGAAATATCGTCACGATCCTTATTGGTATTTTGTACAAAGTTGAGTAACGCATAGTATTAGACCTATTTATAGCCAGATGACAATACTGAAGTTTCCACCCCCTCCGAGGGTCGATTGAGGACTTGTCGTTTGTTCGAGACTACCCTTTAAACGAAATCCCGCTGATAAGGCGGAATGAATGGGATGCCGATATTCCATTTCCGTACCGATACCCAGACGGGTTGCCGTGCGAGCAATAAAATCCTCGTTCACTTTTTGCATGTTCTGCTCTAGCTTGATTTCTGCTGAGCCATTCTCATCCTTCTGCGTTTCCTTCTCCCATTTGATCTCGGTACCATAGCCCGATACGATATACACGGACGGGCGGATACTTAGCTTGTTTTCTTTAGGTAGGCGGATTTGTCGAAAAAACGCAATCTCTCCGTGGAAGAGCCCTGTATATTGTTTGACCGTAAAAGGATATATGTAGAAATCATTTTCCAAACGATTCCATCCGACAGTCATTTGCCATGTGGATGCCTTTCCGCCCGAAGTATCATTCTTTGTCGCCTCGTAACTTAGTTGGGTAGATAACATCCGTTGCCTTGCTAGGCGATAGGTGGCGAATGTAGTCCATATGGCAGACGAGCTTGTGGTGGGATTCCGTTGTAATATGCGGTTGGCCGTAGTTTGGTTGAATCGGGCTGTGGGCGACCAGATATGCGTCCACGATTTATTCGTTCGGGTAAAACGACCTTGGTAACAGATTTGGTGCAGCCGTTCTTCCCAGCCTCTCAAGTTGCCGGAGTTATTTGGATTGTCCGCTAATTGCTGGGTCTCGTAGGAGAGATCATGGAAAAGACTCCAATGCTCTTTTAGGGTTTCCGTTTGCAAGGAAACACCTAGGCGTTTTCCTTGGCTGCGAAACAGGAAACTTCCCGATAATTCTTGCATCGGAAGCCAATAACCCAGAGGAAATGTATAAAGTTTATCTTTACTATCCGTATCATACGTTAATTCCTCTGTTCGATGGGTATAATGGATCGAGGCTCCAAAACGTCTGCGTACTTGTTCGTAAACGATACCTCCTGATATCCGGATTAAGTGTGCCATCCCATGGTAGATATGGTAAGAGGAGCGATCCTCGTTGCTTGTAGCTGTATAGTCTCCATCTATCCCGACCTTGATTTTCGGGGATAAGACGTAAGCCGCTTGTCCGTAGATCCTGTATTTCTCGATGCGTTGTGGCTCTCCCAAGGAATCGCCGGCCGTAATCAGATAGTCCGGTTGCGATAATAAATTCCATTTTCTCCCTTCCAGTAGGCTTTGCGACCAATCGATACCACCCGCCAGCCAAAGCAGACCCAGCTTTCGGTTACCGGATACATAAGCCCTATAGGTCTGTGTTTGATCCGGCTGGTCGCTGGCAGGTAAGGAGGCTTGATGGATCAAATAACTTAAACCAGCTTCCATAGCGCTGTCCTTAGGTACATAGCTGATGCTGACAGGATTGGCGGATAAAGCCCATGCGCTCTCTTGTTGAGCCCATGACCGTGAGGCATAGACAGATAGTGATATCATATATAGAATGATAGTGATCTTCATAGAGGCTTACCGTTTTAAGGAAGGTGGAGTTTTCTCGAAATCCTCGGCGGTGTTATTGGAATCTTTCCAGCGGAAGCGTTTCCCCTCTTGCTCATATTTCCGACGCATTGCCAGGCCGGAACCGCCGGACGTGGCTATACCCGGACTCACATCCATAGAAGATGGGATACGTGTGTAAGCTACCGTAGAGGTTGAAGAGACGAAATTCGCGATATCCAGCACCCAATCAGCGGGTATATGGAGGTATTTTAGCGTATTGAAACTCTCTGGTTCTTTTTGGATGTGATCCGGATTGGCGATCCATTCTCTTAAGTCCGTTTTGGGACGGAACAAGAGGATCGTCGGGCCGTTCATGGAAAACAGATAGGAGAAACCAGTGCCACGCCATACCAAGTTTAGAGGTTTTACACCGGCGGAGATTTGGCTTCCGGTCAAGATAGGATCCCAAAAAGCCCATTCCACGCTGGATAAATCGAGCGAGGCCGGAACTCCCACTTCGCTATTGGTATGGTTTATGGCGTTAATCGTTATTGTTTGTCGCTCCCCCGGTTGAATGGGATATTCGGTTCCCGTTCCCGGAAACTCCCAGCACATCATGAATAAAGGTATTTCTTTCATATCGGTATGGAGCATCCATCCGGAAGGCTTTGTCACGCTTACGGGTCCTGCTTGTGCGATACATAGGCCATCTAGGAAAATCAAGTCATCGGAGTTATTGACCAACGTGAGGTATTGATCTTTGTTATAGACATTTTTCCCGTCAGGCCAGAGACAACCGCTGAAATAAATCTCGCTAATCAGTAGACGGCCTCGTTCGGACACTTCCAAAGGTATTTCCACGGATCGTTCTTCTCCATTGGCCTCGAACTGGATATTGGAGAGGCTACCACTCAATATATAATCCCTGTTGCCAGTCGTGGTTTCCTGATTTGCGGAGATTGCGCATATGCCAGCGGTTAGTTCAAATAGAGCTAGTCCATTTGTGTCGGTGGTCGTGGTGTAGACACAGCCTATACTTTGATTGATTAGTGTGACCGGGATATTCGCCAAGGAGATATCTACGTATCCGGAAGGTTTCTTCAATTGGATATGGATACTCCCCGTTTTGAAATACTCATTCTCGCATCCTGCCAGAAAACACAGACAGAGCAGGTGGGTGAGGAGAGAAAAATGTTTGTCTATCATGAATATGAGGCATTGTGCTTAATAATTGTAGACAAATATATGTGATTTTTTTATATTTCCATTTAGGAGCTAAAAACATTAACATGTGTTCTTCTTATTTCGGTAGCTTCAGCACGAACCGGATCAAGGCCACGAACACCTTCCCATACCGGTCCAGCTTGATTTGCCCCACGCCCCGGATGTCGCTGAACTGGTCCAAGGTGACCGGTTTCTTCTCCACCATGTCTTCCAAAGAATCGTCGGAGAAGATGATATAAGCCGGCGTATGCTCTCGCTCGGCGATTTGCTTGCGAAGTTGGCGGAGGGAGTCCAGCAAGGTCTCGTCCGTAGAGGCGGACCGGATCGGCCGGATCGGCTGGGCCTTGAAGGAGGATTTCCGCTCGCCTCTCCGGACGGGGCGTGTCAGCTCATCCGGTTCCCGATAGATGACGAGCTGGGCCTTTTGCTCCCCGTACAGGACACGCCTGCCTAGCGGGGTCATCCGCAAGACACGCTCGGCGGCGTAGTCGATCTCCATGTACCCGAGTTGGATCATCTGGTAAATGTACTCCTTCCATTCTTTATAAGAGAGATCCCGTCCGGCTCCGTACGTCTTTAGCTTATCGTATCCTCTCTCCAGCAGCTCCGTGCGGGCGGAGGCACGGAGTATGTCGATCAGCATCTGCATGCCCACGTGCTCGCCGGTCCGGATAACGGCGCTCAGCGCCTTTTGTATCAAGACACTGCCGTCGAAACGTTGCGGAGGGTTCTTGCACACGTCGCAGTTGCCGCAATCATGGTCCGCCTCCTCGCCGAAGTAACTGAGCAGGACACGGCGGCGGCACATATCGGACTCGCAATACCGTCTCATCCGGTTTAGCTTCTCCAAGTTCACCTCGCTTTGGCCACTCTCCTCGGCGAAACGACGAAGTACGATCAAGTCGCTCAAGGAATAGAACAGGAGGGTATCGCTTTTCATCCCGTCCCTTCCGGCACGGCCGATCTCTTGGTAGTAATTCTCGATACTCCCCGGCATGCTGTAATGCACGACCCAGCGGACATTGCTCTTGTCGATACCCATCCCGAAAGCTACCGTGGCGCACACCACGTCCACCCGGTCGTTGATGAAGTCGTTCTGGGCCTGTTCCCGTTGGGCGGGCAGGAGGCCGGCGTGGTAGGCGATCGCCTTGATATTATACATCGCCAACTCATCAGCCAGCTCGGTCGTATCGTTGCGGCGCATGCAATAGATGATACCGCTCTGCTCCCGGTGCCCCCGGATGAAATGGACGATGGCGGCGATCTTCTCTTTCTTGTTAAGCCCCCGGCGTACCGTGAGGGAGATGTTCGGGCGGTCGAATGACGATATGAACGTTTGGGGCGTGCGAAGTCGTAACTGCTCTAGGATATCCTTCCGGGTGATTTTATCGGCGGTAGCGGTCAGGGCCACGACCGGGACTTTCGGGAAACGCTCCTTCAAGATCGCCAGTTGCGTGTATTCCGGACGGAAGTCATGTCCCCAATGCGATACGCAATGCGCCTCGTCGATAGCGATGAGCGAGATGTCCAGCCGGGGCAGGAACCAGTCCGCTTCCATCTTGATCCGTTCCGGGGAGATATACAATAATTTGATCTTGCCCTGCACGCAAAGTTGCTTCACCTGTTGTTGCTCCTCTTCCGGCATCATACTGTTCAACGCCGCCGCAGGGATGCCGTTGGCGATCAACCCCTCTACTTGATCCTTCATCAAGGCGATCAAGGGGGACACCACCAAAGCCGTACCCGGCAGATAGATAGCCGGTAGCTGAAAACAGATCGACTTGCCTCCACCCGTGGGCATCAGCACCAACGAGTCCTCTTTCTGTAAGATACGCTGTATGATGTCCGCCTGCAAGGGACGGAAGGAGGTATATCCGAAGAACTTTTTCAGTAGTAGTAATAATTCTTTCATATCGCTTTACGGGCATAAAAAGCGCAAAGATAGTTTATATCATAAAGTTTTACTACCTTTGCCCACATTATTTACATAACGAGCCGTGATGGCTCACCCTATTTTAGAATGACATTTGAAGATTTAGATTTGATAGAACCGATACGTAAGGCTCTTGTGCAAGAAGGTTATACGACTCCAACACCTATACAATCAGAAGCGATTCCCATCGTTTCGCAAGGTTATGATTTATTGGGTTGCGCCCAGACAGGAACCGGTAAGACGGCGGCCTTCTCCATCCCGATTATCCAGCGGTTATATCTCCAGAAGAAGAAAGGTTACAAACGGGGTATCAAGGCATTGATCCTTACGCCTACCCGTGAGCTTGCCATCCAGATCGGAGAGAGCTTTGCCGCTTACGGCCGTTTCGCTGGATTACGCCATACGGTGATATTCGGGGGAGTAGGGCAGAAGCCCCAGACGGAAGCCTTGGAAAGAGGCATCGATATATTAATCGCTACGCCGGGACGTCTGCTGGACTTGATCGGACAAGGATTCATCCACTTGGATACCTTGGAGTATTTCGTCTTAGACGAGGCGGACCGTATGTTGGACATGGGCTTTATCCATGACATCAAGCGTATTTTACCGCTATTGCCCAAGAAACGCCAGTCCTTGTTCTTCTCCGCTACCATGCCCCCTGAGATCGAGCGCTTGGCAGGTACGATCTTGAGCGAGCCGCAAAAGGTGGAAGTAACCCCGGCCTCATCGACCGTGGACGCGATCGACCAATCCGTTTATTTCGTCGAGAAGGCCGAGAAGATCAACTTGCTGAAAAGCTTGTTGGAGAACCCGGAACTGGAATCCGTATTGATCTTTACCCGTACGAAACACGGGGCGGACAAGGTGGCCCGTGTCTTGTCGAAAGCGGAGATAGGGGCGGAGGCGATCCATGGCAACAAGAGCCAGACTGCCCGCCAGCGTGCCTTGACGAATTTCAAGGATCATACGACCCGTGTGCTGATCGCTACGGATATCGCCGCCCGTGGAATCGACGTGGATCATCTGACACACGTCATTAACTATGAGCTTCCTAACGTACCCGAGACTTATGTACATCGGATCGGGCGTACGGGTCGTGCGGGCCGTGAAGGTGTGGCGTTCTCTTTCTGCGACGCCGAGGAGGTACCTTTGTTGAAAGATATCCAGAAACTGATCGGCAAGGAAGTCCCCATAGCCGGTGGCCATATGTATGAGACCAAGGAGGTGAAAGCCGCCGTAGCCGAGAAGAAAGAAGCGATCAAGCAAGAGTCGAAACGCCGTAATATGTTCGGAAGCAAACGTGACGGTAGTTACTGGCGTAACAAGAAGCGTGCCGCCAATTCTTCTAAGTAATCTAAGTTGTTGTATTGTAACGACGTATAGTGCCAGTCATTTCCATAGCATTGGCACAGTCGTGCCATGCTGGTGGCATAGCCGTGCCACAACGATGGCAAGGGCGTGCCATAAGGATGGCACAGCTATGCCACCCATATGCCACCCGGTTCGTCACCTAAGTATCCAAACAGTCCGCTTTAGCGAGCTGTTTGGCGCTATTACCCTATACTTTCTTTTAAAATGAGGTAATCTCTGGAATATTTCATTATTTTTGTGATTCAATTGTGAGTGAAACTTAAGGGTTGACGTTTGTGCTGATTGTAAAGGAGGACATAATATCTCGGATCAATAATGGCGATGCCAAAGCATTTGAACAATTATATACGACCTTCTACGTGTACTTGTGCGCCGTAGCGACTAAATATGTCTATAATTCGGAGGCGGCACGTGAGATCGTTAATGATGTTTTTATGAATGTATGGAATCACCATTCGGCGTTAATACATCCGGTAAACGCTTATTTAATTCGCTCGGTACGTAATTATTGCCTGAATTATTTAAGAGATAAACGTCAGCAAGAAGTCCCTTTATCAGATGTACAAGAAAACTTATTGTCGA